>DASYAV010000001.1:0-12485 GCA_036501145.1 Streptosporangiaceae bacterium
TGCTGCGTGCCGCGCAACCCGCGGGTGACCGACCCGGGCGGCAGCCTCGTTCCCGGCGAGCCGGGGGCGCACATCCCGCGCCGGGTGATCAAGGGCGGCTCGCACCTGTGCGCGCCGAACTACTGCCTGCGCTACCGGCCGGCGGCCCGCCAGGGCGAGGCGGTCGACACGTCCACCGCCCACCTCGGCTTCCGCTGCGTTATCCGCCCGGCGGCGGCCTTACGGCCCGGGGAGCCGCAGCGCCCAGCTGACCACGGACTCGAGCGTCGGGAACACGCGGCAGCTGCCCCCTCGCCGGTGAGCCCGAAGTGGGTCAGCATGTCCCTGGCCGGCGCGTGCAGGTGGGCGAGGGCGAGCCGCACGTGCTGGCGGCCGAGCGCGGCGGCGAGCTTCTCCAGCACCTCCGAGCTGGTGATGTCCAGGTCGTCGTTGGCGTCGAGGTCGAGGATCACCGTGTGCACGCCGGGACCTGCGGCGCGCACCAGCTCCGTGACCGCCTGGGGTCCTCATAGCCGCCTGGCACTCCGGGACGGGTCCCGAGCACGGAGGACACCGGGCGGCTCGCCACGAACGCCAGCACCAAGGATGGACAGCGTCACGCCGATGACCAGCCCGGGCAGCACGTCGAGGACGACGACGCCAGCCAAGGTGAGCATCCCAGCCAGAACTCGCGCGGCCGCAGCTGGTAGAACCTGCGCATCTCCGCCACCCTCATCAGGTGCGAGACGGCGTGAATGATCATCGCGGCGAGCACCGCTTCAGGCAGGTCGGTGAACAGCGGCGTCAGCGCGAGCACCGTACCCAGATGAGCACCGCCGCGATCACCGGCGACAGCTCGGACCTGGCGCCGGCGCCGTCGTTGACCGCGGCTGGCGACAGGCTCCCGCCCGCCGCCAGCCCGCCGGGCAGCCCGGAGCCGAGGTTCGCCAGGCCGAGGGCGATCATGTCCTGGCTGGGGTCGAGCCGGTAGCCGTGCTTGTCCGCGAAGTTCTGCGCCGCGCCGAGCGCCTCGCTGAAGATCACCAGCATCATGCCGCCCGCGCTGGACAGCAGCACCCACAAGTCGTGCGCGCTGAGGGTCAGTCAATGCAGCGACGGCAGCCCGGCCGGCACCTTGCCCACCGTGCTCACGCCGTGGGCGTCCAGGTTCAGCGCCCAGCTGACCACGATGGCCGCGGCGAGCACGACCAGGCCGCCAGGTACCCAGGGCACCCGGCCGAGTGTGAACAGCAGGACAAGGGCGACCGCACCGACGGCGACGGTGGTCCAGCTCGCGCTGCCCAGGTGGCCACCAGGTGGACGAACTGGCTGATCGCGTCTCCCGACCCCTTCTTCAGGCCGAAGAGCTTGGGCAGCTAGCGACGCCAGCAGGGTGTACAGCCCCGCCTGCGGCGGAAGCCCGGCCAGGCTCGCGTACGCGATGGGACGAAGCGCTCCAGCCCGCTCCGCCTTGCCGCCGCACCTTCATATGTGCATCATCGATGTGATGGCGTGATCACCCGCTGCGGGTGACGCCAGCCAGCGGCCTCCCGAGTCACGATCCAGCTGATGAACAGGGGGCAAACGATGACCGACTTTCCGCAGCTGGCGCCTACCCCAAGTTTGCGATCGTAACGCCATGATCACTATGGAGGAAGTGGTGACGCCATGACCACCCTAGACGAGCGGCAAGCGCAGGGCACCAGCTCCCGCACCAGCACCCCGCGGACGTCGCACGCGAGCTGGGCGCCTGCGCCCGGCCGCAGACACCCAGTGGACCTGCTCGAAGACCAGAACACCGACCGGGAGCCCGATCTCGTGCCGGTCCGGCGCGGCCGGATGATGGTCTCGCCGTTCACCTTCTACCGGGGCGCGGCCAGGATCATGGCCGAGGACCTGAAGGACACCCCGACAGCCGGCCTCAGCGTCCAGCTGTGCGGCGACGCCCACCTGTCGAACTTCGGGGTGTTCGGCTCGCCGGAGCGCAGGCTGGTGTTCGACCTCAACGACTTCGACGAAACCCTGCCCGGGCCGTTCGAGTGGGACGTGAAGCGGATGGCGGCGAGTTTCGCGGTGGCGGCCCGCGACAACGGGTTCACCCCGGCGGAGGGGCGCGCCGCGGCGCTGGCCTCGGTGACCGCCTACCGGGAGGCCATGGCCGCGTTCGCCCAGCAGGGCACGATGGACATCTGGTACGCCAGCCTCGACGAGGACACCATCAAGGCCGCGGTCCGGGATGCCGGGAAGACGGTGACCAAGAGCAAGGCGACCGGCCGCCAGGCCAAGATGGCCAAGCTCGCGGAAAAACGGGTCGGGGAGGCCGCCGCTAAGGCGCATACTCGCGACAGCCTTCAGGCGCTGTCAAAGCTCGGTGAGCTGGACGACGGCCGGTACCGGATCGTCAACCAGCCGCCGGTCGTCATCCCGGTGCGTGACCTGGCGCCTGAGCTGACTCCCGACCGCCTCAGCAAACTGATCCGCGAGCAGTTCGCGGCCTACCGCGCGAGTTTGCAGCCCGACATGCGGCACCTGCTGGGGCACTTCGAAGTCGTGGACTTCGCCCGCAAGGTCGTCGGCGTCGGCAGCGTAGGCACCCGCTGCTTCATCGTGCTGCTCCAGGGCCGCGACGCGGGCGACCCGCTCTTCCTCCAGGTGAAGGAGGCCACCACGTCGGTGCTGGAGGAACACCTGCCGCGCAGCCGCTACCGCCAGCACGGCCAGCGGGTGGTGCAGGGACAGCGGCTGATGCAGGCCACCAGCGACATCTACCTCGGCTGGGCCCGCGGCGTGGACGTGAACAGGCACTTCTACTGGCGCCAGCTGCGGGACATGAAGGGATCGGTGCCGATCGAGGAGATGACCCCGCTCGGGCTCACCCTGTACGCGCGGCTCTGCGGCTGGACGATGGCCCGTGCGCACGCCCGGTCAGGGGACCCGGTCGCGATCGCCGCCTACCTCGGCCGCGGCGACGCGTTCGATCGCGCGATCACCGACTTCTCCGAGCGGTACGCCGACCAGAATGAGCGCGACTACCAGGAGTTCACCACCGCGATCAAGTCGGGCCGACTGACATGTGTCGAAGGGGTCTGACCCTCAGGACGTCGCGTCCTGGGGGGCGGGCTGCGGCGCCGTGGACGGGGGATGGCTCCGGTACCTGATCCGGAACAGGGCGTAGGCGATCGGCCCAGCGCACAGCGGGAGCCAGTACGAGGCGAGCCGGTAGGTCAGTGTGGCCAGCACGGCCTGGCTCGAGTTCACCTCGGACAGCACCAGGAGCCCGGTGAGGCTGGCTTCCACGATCCCCAGGCCGCCGGGGGTGATGGGGATCATCCCGATGACGCCAGCTACGGCGTAGGCGATCAGGATCACCGAGGGACGCGGGCTGCTCCCGGTGGCCTTCAGCGCGGCGAGCAGGCACAAGTAGTCGAACGCGAGACGGCCCGCGGACAGCAGCAGCGCCTGCCACCACTGCCGGCCCAGCACGGCCCGGATGTCGTTGCGCTGGGCCAGCAGGGTCTCGTCCAGCCCCTCCAGCGGCGGGCGTTTCGGCAGTAGCCGGTTCCTCAGCCGCTGGGCCAGCCGGCCGATCCAGCGGAGCGGCGCGTCATAGACAAGGATGACCGCGCCGAGCGCGGCGAAGGCCACGAATCCCGCCGCCCCCAGGGCCGCGGCGTTCACCAGTCCCCGGCTGACCGGCGCACCCAGCAGGACGACGGGAAGGGCGAAGGCCGGCAGGGCCAGCAGGCTGCCCACGCCCAGCAGGGAGAACGCCGCCAGCCCGCCCACGGTTGATTCAGTGCTCTCGCCGCTGACCGCCAGCATGCGGAACTGCACGGCGGCGCCCACCGCCGCTCCCCCCGGCATAATCAGGGTGACCGCGTTGCCTGCCAGCTGGGACGTGACGACAGGGAACCAGGCCCGGGTGCGGAGCGCGAGGCGCTGCAGGGCGAACGTGCAGGTGAAGTGAGCGACCTGGAACGCCACGGCCAGCGTGAGCCACCAGGGCTGCAGGGTCGACAGCCGCGGCCAGGAGGCAAACACCTCGGTGATGGCGGGGAAGACGAGGTAGATGGCCAGGCCGGCGATGACCGCCATCGCAGCCCGCTTGGCCAGCGTCTTCCACGCCAGCGGATGCTCTTTCTGGTCCTCGATGGCCGCGGTCAGCGAGGCCTCGGTGCTCACAGGTAATCCCGCTTGCGCAGCCACACCAGCGTGAACCAGCCCCAGATGGGCGGCAGGTAGGAGGTAAACAGGCGCTGGATGAAGACCGCGGCGGTGGCGTCGGCCTCGGACACCCCTGCCGCGGTGAGGCCGAGAATCATGCCGGCTTCGACCACGCCCATGCCGCCGGGCGACGGCGCGACGGCCCCGACGATCGCCGCCAGCACGATGACCACGATGATGACGGGCAGCCGGAGATGATCACCGAAGGCCCGCAGCGAGACCGACAGGGCCATGGCTATGAGCAGCTCGCGCCCGAGCGCACCGCCCAGCAGCAGCAGCAGCTTGCGCGGCGAGCTGGCGACCTGCCTGAGGTTGCCCCAGACGTCGCGCACCCTGGGCCGCAGCTTCTCGGCGGCCAGCCTGCGCAGCCGCGGCACGGCCAGGGCCAGGCCGACCACCACGCCCGCCAGCACGACGACGGCCAGGATGATCCACACCAGCTTGGAGTCCCCGCCTGACTCGGGAGTTGCCTGCAGGTGGATGGATCCCCACGCGAACGGCAGCGACACCACGAACACCACGGTGGTGGCGATCCAGCTGGCCACGGTCATGATGGCGCCCGAGCTCAGCGCGACCGTCGCGTCGTAGCCCTGTTTCTGGTAGAAGCGCACCCGGGTGGCGAAGACCGCGGGCGCGCCGCCTGCCAGGCCGCTGAAGGCGTTGGCGACCTCGACGGCCAGCGCCCGGCCGAACGGCAGCGGGCCGGACACGCTGCCGAGGGTTTCGACAGCGGAGGCCGCGTAGGCCAGCTGGGCCAGGACGAGCGCGATGATGACCCAGAGCCAGTCGGCGCCGATCACGGTGTCGAAGGACTTCGAGACGTCGATGAGCACGCCGATCAGGGCCCAGCCGCCGATGAGGGTGCCGATGACCAAGATCAGCGTCGGCCAGCTCACCCGGCGGGGCTGGGCCAGCTCGGGCAGCTCGATCGAGGCGGATCGGGCGGCTTGCTGGCGGACTTCGTCCAGCAGCCCGCTGTTGCCTCGCAGGCGCCTGCCGATGGCCGGGTCGAGGGACGGCTTGTGCAGGTGCCGGAGCGCACCCGCGAGCACCTCCGGTGCGAGGCATCGGGCCGCGGCGTCGCCGGCTCGTTCCGCACCGACCGTCACGGCCGTGGCGGCCAGGGCGCCGGCCAGGTCCTGGTCAAGCTGATCGACCGACGCGCTCCCGGTGGCATTGCGGAAGTCCGCCAGCACAGCGGTCTGCCCGGCCGGGTCGATCAGCAGCGCGTCCCCGCTGATGGCGCCGTGGGCGATCCGGGCCTTGCGCAGGATCAGCAGCTGACGGTAGATGTCATCAAGCGCGCCATCGCCGACGTCGTCCGGCCCGGCCTCGGCCAGGGAGATCGCGCTCGGCAGGCGGTACACCAGCACTGCGTCCTTCGATGGCCCCGCGGTTCCCGCCTCCACCAGCTCGGGCACGGCCACGCCCGCCTGACCGGCCCGCAAGGCGAAGAAGGCCTCGCGCTGGACCTGCTGGAGCCGGGTCAGCGTGAGGGCCGGGCCGGAATCCCGGTACAGCAGGAACCGGCCCGCCTTGGTCAGCAGCCGGGCGTCGCCGGCATCCCGGCCGTAGACGGCGATGGCGAGGCGGCGGGAGGAATCGCCGGAGGCCGTCTCAGTGGCCTCGTATTCAGTGGCCTCGTATTCAGTGGCCTCGTATTCAGTGGCTTCGTATTTCGCCGCCCCCCAGGCTTGCTGCGGCATCGGCCGCAGGTGGCCCACGCTGACGCCGAACTCGGCCAGCAGCCGCCGCACGTCATCGGCGGACGGCAGGCCCAGCGGCGAGCCGAAGGCGAGCCTGACTACCGCGGTCGTGCCCCAGCCGATGACCAGGCTCCCAACGACGCTGAGCGGCAGCCCGTGACCCCCGACCGCCGTGGCCAGCGCGACCAGGGTGATGAAGATCTCGACTATGACCTGCAGGCCCCGGGCCAGATAGGGCAGGGCCGCCGTGGCCACCGCGGCGAACAACGCGATCCGCAGGACCGGGAAACTGAGGTCGTAGTCGCCGATCACCACCCCGCCGGGCCGTCCGCCGTGACTGCCGAGCCACAGGAGCAGCAGGCCGGTGACCGCCGCCGCCCCGACCGCGCTCAGCCCGATGTCGCGCGCGATCTCCCACCGGCGGGCCAGCAGGGCCAGCCCCACGAGCACGATCACGACGCCGAACGAACCACCCTGGTATACCACCGTCACCAGCCAGGTAATGCTCCATGGCGGCGGATGGATCACGGCGACGATGGCCCGGTCGATCCGGGAGTCGTAGTGGATGATCAGCAGGCAGCACACCAGGGCCACGACGGACGCGGCCAGGCGCATCCCGTCGGTCCCGCGGCGGCGTCGCCGGCCGTCGCCGGCCGGAGCCAGCAGGGCCGAACGCCAGTCGCGCACGAGACTCCGCTCAGCACCGGGAACGGCGACCTCGGGCGGAGGCTGCAGGTCTGGCCCGGGACCGGAGCGCATTGTCAGTCATCCGCCCGCCGGGCTAGCGCGGCCGCGCGCTCTGGCACGAGGGCGAGCAAGGTTACGACGACCTCGACGGACCACCAGAACGGGATCCGGCCGCCGCTGGACCCTTCCGCCATGCGCGCCCCTTTCCGGGCCGCCCAAAAGTGGCCCGTGCTGGCACGTACACGATAATCCGTCCGATACCCGACGGGCTAGCTCTCCGCGTTGGCGGGCTGAGTCGCGTTCTCGTCCTGCCAGGCGCGGGAGCCGGCGGCGTACGCCGCCTTGGCCTGCGCCCAGGTGCCCTTCGCGATCTCGGACGGGGGCCGTTCGAGATCGGCTACCCACCGCTGGACCGCTGCCAGCAGCCCGGAGCCGCTGACGGCGATGCCGGCCATGCAGATGGCACAGCCGACGCCGAACAGCGTGCCGCCGATGATCAGGTGCTTTGAGGGCACCTGGAACCCGGTGGCGTCCGGCCGGAACCCGTTCGCGGTGACCCGCTTATTCGTCATGGCGTCCCTCCTCTGGAATGACACCAATGCTTCAGGCAGCGGCGCGGCCGCGCCTCACCCGCCCGGGGTGAGCTCGCGTTCAGACGGCAGCGACGCCAGACGGCAGCGACGTCAGACGGTAACGGCGACGGTGACGCCGTCTACTCCGCTCGGGTGCCCGGCGTCGCCGCGCAGCACGGCGTCCGCGCGGGCGGCCAGCCGGAGCGGCTCGGCGATCTCATCGAGCAGCGCGGCCGCCGCCGTCGTGTGCGCCTGCACCGTGAGCGACCCCAGCCGCGCCGAGTTGCCAAGCCGCAGCCCGCTGCGCTGCGCGCGGACCGCATCGAGGATGACCGCCAGCTGGTCGACCGCCGCGCGGGCCGCCGGGTCGGCGCGCCAGGCGGGACCGGCGGCCGGCCAGCTCGTCAGGTGCAGCGACGGCGTTCCCTCGAGTGGCGCGTAGAACCGCTGGTACATGTGCTCGGTGACGAACGGGGCGAACGGGGCGAACAGCCCGAGCAGCACGCGGAACGACTCGCGCAGCGTCTGCCGCGCGCTCCGCGCGCCCTGCTCGTCGCCGGTTAGCCGGTCTTTTACCATCTCCAGGTACCGGTCGCAGAACACCGACCAGAACATCCGCGACGCGGTGGCGTACGCCTGCATGTAGTCGTGTTCCTCGAAGAAGCCCGTCGACAAGTCGACAGTCTCCGCGAGGTGGGCCAGCAGCCAGCGGTCGACGATGTCGCGGTCGGCCACCGGGATTTGGGGGCCGGCCGGCTGCCCGGCCGGCTCTAGGTTGAGGGACAGGAACCTGCCGACGTTCCACAGCTTGACGGCGAACTTCCGCCCGGTCCGCACGTCCTTCTCGTTGTACCGCAGGTCGGTGCCGATCCTGCCCTTGGCGGCCCACAGCCGCAGCGCGTCCGCACCGTACTTGGCCAGCACGTCGTCGGGCACGTAGCGGTTGAACCCGTCCGCCCCGGTGTGCCGCTCCAGGTCCCGCTTGGAGATCTTGCGGCCCTGCTCGTTCAGCCCCCACCCGGAGATCAGCGCGGTGCGCCACGGCACCCGGCCGAAGTGCAGCTCCGACTGCACCACCGAATAGAACAGCCAGGTCCTGATGATCTCGAACGCCTGCACCCGCATCGACATCGGCGCCAGCGCCGGATCCGGCCCCTCGGGCCGCCACGCCCACCCGTCGTTGATCTGCGGGGTGAGCGACGAGGTCATCCAGGTGTCCATCACGTCCGGATCGCCGTGCAGCCCGGCCGACCCGCACGACGGGCACGCCGGCACCGGCGGCTTGTCGGTCAGCGGGTCGACCGGCAGGTCGTCGAGCCGGGCCAGTACCGGAGCGTCGCAGCCGTCGCAGAACCACACGGGAAACGGCACCCCGTAGTGCCGCTGCCTGGTGATGTTCCAGTCCCACTTGAGCCCGTCGATCCAGTCTTCGAGCCGCCGCCGCATGAACGCGGGGATCCACTCGATCTCCGCGGCTCGCGCCAGGAACCGGTCGGCGTTCTCCCGCACCGCGATGAACCACTGCGGCCTGATCTGGAACTCCACTGGCGTCTGGCACCGCTCGTGTACCCCGACGACCTGCCGCACCGGCTCGCTCCTCACCAGCAGCCCGGCCTCGTCCAGGGCCTTCACGATGGCCGAACGAGCCTGGGTCAGCTGCAGCCCGGCGAATTCGCCGGCCAGCTCGCCGAGGCGGCCGTCCGGCTCCACCACCAGGCGCAGCGGCAGCTGGTCGCGCCGCCACTTCAGCACGTCCTCGCTGTCGCCGAACGTGCAGACCATCATCAGCCCGGTCCCGTACTCCGGGTCCACCGACTCGTCGGTTCGCACCGGCACCTCGTAGCCGAACAGCGGCACGACCGCCCGCTCGAGCCCGGCGTACCGGGCGTCATCGGGGTGGTGGTACAGCGCCACGCAGGCCGGCAGCAGCTCGGGCCGGGTGGTGGCGATCAGCAGGTCCCGGCCTTCCGGCCCGCCGAACCTGATCGTGTGCAGCCTGCTGGTCCGCTCCAGGTCCTCGACGTCGGCCTGAGCCAGCGAGGTGCGGTCCTCGGGACACCACAAGATGGGGTCCTGGGCCCGCCGCAGGTAACCAGCCTCGTGCAGCTTGACGAAACTGGTCTGCGCGGTCCGCTGGCAGCGGGCGTCGATGGTGGAGTAGCGCAGCGACCAGTCGACGGACAAGCCGAGCCGCCGCCACAGGTCCTCGTACCGTTCGGCCACCCGCCGCGTCTCGCCCAGGCAGAGCGCGGTGAACTCGGCCCGCGGCATGTCCACCGCCCGGACCCCGTAGGCCTGCTCGACGTAGCGCTCGGTGGGCAGCCCGTTGTCGTCGAACCCGATCGGGTAGAACACCCGGTCGCCGCGCAGCCGCCGGTAGCGGACGATGAAGTCCGGCTGCGAGTAGCTCATCGCGTGGCCGACGTGCAGGTGCGCGGCCGATACGTAGGGCGGCGGCGTGTCCACGCTGAATACGGGTGCCTGGCCGTCCCGGTCGTACCGGTAGACGTCGTGAGCTTCCCACAGCTCCCGGGACGCGGCCTCTACCGCCCCGTGGTCATACTCGCCGAGTTCCATACGAAGGGAAGGTATCCGCTCCCTCCCCACCTGCCTAAATTCTTTTTCAACGAACGGGCCTGCGCGCTTGCGGCCCCGCGCTGCGGCATCATTACTAGGTGCCGGGGGAAGGACACCGGCAGGACCCCGGCCGTAAGGAAGCCCTACCGTCATGCCCGCGCCGCGACCCGAGATCGCCGACCTGCTCGAGGTGGACATCCCGCCCGGCAGCCGGGTGATCACCGCTAGCGACCTGCACCTGCCGCCGACCCGCACCGACGTGTCCGGGCGCGCCGCCGAGACCCTGGCCCGCCAGCTCGAGGGCGAAGCCGGGCCGCTGACCGTGGTGCTGGCCGGAGACGTCGTGGAACTGCTCGCCTTCCCCGAGGCCACGGCCACGGACGTCCTGCGCGCGCACGAGGATCTGTGCGCGGCGCTGATCACGGTGACCGCGCGCGGCGGCCAGGTCATCTACGCGATCGGCAACCACGACGGCGACCTGGCCTGGGACGTCAAGGCGGCGGACGCGGTGCGGGAGATGACCGGGGCCCGGCTGTGCCTGTCCGCGGACCTGATCCTGCCCGGCGGCCGGAAGATCCGGGTCGAGCACGGGCATCAGCTCGACCCGTACAACTGCTTCTGCGACCCGCGCAACTCGCTGGACACCCCGCTCGGCCACCACATCGTCCGCGAGGTCATCCCGCGGATCGAGCGGCTGGGCAAGGGCTGGGTGGACGGCGCCCACGAGATGGCCGACCCGACCGATTTCCCCTCGTTCATCGGATCCCGGCTCGTCTACCGCAAGTTCGGCCGGCGGCTATGGTGGCTGATCGTGATCCCGCTGGCCATCTTGATCGCGGTCCGGATCCCCGTGGTCACCTCGTTCCGCTCCCGCTACCCCGACACCCAGGTGTGGGTGCACCGGGGCGAGATCCTCGGCTGGGGCGCGCTCGCCGACCTGATCATGCTGGCCGTCGTGGTCGGCATCCTGGCCCGCCGGGCCTGGGTCTCGGTCAGCGCGCTGGCCCTGGAGCGGCGCGGCTACGAGCAGAACCACGCCGCGGTCCAGCGCGCCATCGACCTGGTCGCGGACGGCTACTACGGCTTCGTCTCCGGCCACACGCACCATCCGGAGCTACGCGCGGTCGCGTCCGGCTTCTACGCGAACTCCGGGTCCTGCACGTCGGTCGTGGAGGGTATCGGCGGCCGGCTCGGCCTGCCCCCGGCGTACGTGCGGAACCAGCAGATCTGCTGGGTGGAG
The DNA here is from genome assembly GCA_036501145.1 of Streptosporangiaceae bacterium. GTDB lineage: Bacteria > Actinomycetota > Actinomycetes > Streptosporangiales > Streptosporangiaceae > PALSA-505. Next base: position 10,986 of record DASYAV010000001.1, read on the forward strand.
ATCGACGGGGAGCAGGCGCAGCTGGTCACCGCCCGGGTCGAGCTGCCCGGGGCGACCAGGATGGAACGGTTCGTCGCCCAGGGCCGCAATCCGCATTCGGACACCCCCGCCTGCGTCGCCTCCTGGCCAGCCGGCCCCGACTGGCCGCCGCCGGACAAGAAAGCCTCCGCGTACAAGCCCGCCCCGGAGCCGGTCAGCCCCGCTCAGCCCCCCGATCCGGCCGGGCCGCCCGGATCGAATTAAGACCCGGGGCATCCCCGTACCGGGCAGGCGGCCACCGCCACTGAGCCGGGTGGGAATCCCGGGTCAGCCGCGCTCGGCGGCGCGGGCTTCCTCGATGGTGAGCTCGGCGGCGGGGTCGGCCTCCAGGCGCTCGTCGGGGATCGGCTCGCCGCTACTGACGGACCGGCCGTAGGTGCCGTCGTCCAGCCGGTGCAGGGCGCGCTCGATGGCGTCCAGCCGGTTGCGCAGGCTCTCCGCGATGGCGTCGTCCATGCCCTCGGCGGTCAGCGGCTGCGCGGCGTCGCCGGTGTCGCCCGCCTCGCTGTCCACTTCCGCCACCCGGTCCTGCTGGCCGGAAGCCTCGGCGTCCTTCAGCAGGCCCTGCACCTCGTCACGCTCGGCGATGAGCAGGCTGCGTGCGCGCTCAGAGTCCATCGAGGCTTCCTCCAATATCGGGGTCGGACGCGGACGTCCAGATGATCGTATTCGTGGCTGCCGGGCAAGCCGACCGTCATGGCAGCATAGCCACCCCGCCGCGGATCAGCTCGGATCCAGTTCCGGGCCACGCAACCGGGACGATGCGGCTTTTCTCGAGTGAGCCGGCCAGCTGGTCCCCCGGCCTGACCCCGGCCTGGCAGGCGGGCCAGCCACGCTGCGCGCCTCAGCGGCCGCTCCCGCATCACAGGTACCAGCTTCCCGCGCGGTCCCGGACCGCCGCAACCACGGCAATGCTCCATCGTCGTGGTCGGGACCCGATGCCGCTTAGCCTGCCGGTCGCGGACGGGCACCAGAAACCCCCAGGCTGAACCCGGGTAACACCGGCACCGCCAGCACCGCCAGGCGGGCATCCCGGAACAGCCCAGGACGACATGAAACCCGGGTCCGAGCGCGCCAGAACGCACTGGAAGCCCGGTTTCACTGTCTCTGGTGCCGCACCGGCTGTCTCTGGTGCCGCACCGGCTGCGTCTGGCGCCGCATCGACGTCCACGATCAACACAAGCCAAGCGGCGTCGTGGTCAGCAGCCCCGGCCCCCGGAAACCGGAACGCGATCAGGCGCCCACGGCGGAAAAGCCGCACCCATACCACCGTCCCGCATACGACCGGGACAGATTCACATCGTGTCGATCAGGGAGGTAAAAACAAGTAGCTTGGCCAAGGTTATTGATCAAGTAATTTGGCCAAGCTACTTGTTAATCTGTTAGGGTGGGCTTGTGACGGAGGGGACCAGCCAGGATACGGCGGTGGCGGCGCAGCGGCTGAGCGTGGCGATCACCAGG
>DASYAV010000002.1:0-2854 GCA_036501145.1 Streptosporangiaceae bacterium
CCTCGGCAGGGACATCCCCGTGATGGGCATACAGCTGGCCAACCTGATCCCACATGGTCTTCCTCCGGTGCTGGACGCCGACCCGGCAGATTCTCCTCCGCTCGGTGATGCCGAAGCTGCGTGGCCCCGGCACACGCCGGCGCGGACTGCCGTCCCGGCCTCCGTGCTTTCACGGCTCGCCGCGCATCAGCCCTGCCCAGCTCGCCGGTTAGATCTCCTGGCCCGGAGGTAACCGCCTGCTTCTAGCCCAGGCGTCGTCTGCCGCCGGAAGGCCAGCCCGCTGGCTGTTGCCCGGCTCGCCGCCGGCCTGCACAAGCTGGCCGACGGCGGCCGGGCGCGGACGTCGCTGGCCAGGTTACGCGTCCTGTCGCTTGAGCACCCAGAACGTGACGCCGAGCAGGATCGCGGCGAGTACCACGAAGATGCCGGCCTCGATGCCCTCGAAAGCCCAGAACCTGCTAGCCGGCTGGAAGGTCACGTAACCCCGGTAGCCGTGCGCCGCCAGGCAGGGCAGGGGCGCCTGAGGGTTGGGAGTGGCCGCGGCGTGCAGGCATGCGGCCGGGATCGGTACGCCGTCGTAACTGGGCACGCCGTCGTTGAGCACCACGGTCTGGCCGTCCGGGCCGATGATGCCCTGGGCGATTCCCAGGTAGGACCCGGTCGGGATGAAAGGGGCGGTCAGCTTGTAGTACACGGTGACCGGGGTCATGTAGTGCAGCCGGAGCCACAGCGCGGTCAGCGCCCGAAGACCGGTGAAGGCGGCCAGCGTGACGGCCACCGCCGGCAGGGTGCGCCGCAGCAGAGCGCCGGCACAGATGCCCAGGGCCATCGCGAAGACCGTGTAGCCGACCGGCACGATGCCGGTGATGTCGAACCGGTTGGCCTGGAAGGCGCCGGCGTGGAGCGCGTTGTCCGGGCCTGACCACCAGGTGACAACGGCCGAGACCACGCCTGCGAGGACGGCCGCGGCCAGCAGCAGCCATCCGGCCCTGACCGCCAGCCAGCGGCGCCTGGTAATGCTCTGCGTCCAGGCGAACTGATGCGTTCCGGCCTCCAGTTCGCTCGCCACCATGGGGGCGCCCCAGAAAAGCCCGGGCAGCAGCGGCACCGCGGATGTCGCCACGACGAGCGTCAGGAAGGTGGGGCTGCTGAGGGAAAGACCTGATCCGGCCAGGCTGGCGCAGGTGCCGTTCCTCGCGCACCCCGCCAGGGCGGAGTGCCACACGTGGGCTGCGTGCAGGCCGGTGGCCAGGAGCACGACAGCCAGTACGGCGAGCAGTGCGGCGGCGAGGGCGCCCTGGTAGCGGTACTGGCGCCAGGTGACCCAGGTCATCGGTCCCCTCCGATCGCCGTCAGGCGGGCGCCTGCCGGGCCGGCGTCGTGGCCGGCCTGGCCGGCGCTCATGTAGCCGAGCACTATCTCCTCCAGGTTGGGCTCATCGACGGCCCAGGCCGCGTCGATCACCGGGCCGTTCAGCCTGACCAGCAGCGTGGTCTGCCGCGGGGTGGTGTCTTCGCGCACGATGGAGTGCGTCCGTGCGATGGCGGTCGTGTCCTTGCGCGGGCCGGTCAGGATCCGGTGCTGAGCGAGCAGGCTCTCGGTGTCGTCGCAGAGCTGTACCTCGGACTCGGCAAGCAGGATCAGGTGGTCGCAGACCCGCTCGGTGTCCGCGATCAGGTGCGAGGACAGCACGATGGTCAGGCCCCCGCCAGCCGCCGCCTCGGCCAGCGCCGCGAGGAAGCTCTGCCGGGCCAGCGGATCGAGCGCGGCCAGCGGCTCGTCCAGCAGCAGCAGCCGGGGCCGCTTGGCCAGGGTGAGCGCGAGCGCGAGCTGGGCGCGCTGCCCTCCCGACAGCGTGCCGGCCGGCCGGTCCAGCGGTATCCTCAGGCCCGCGAGGCGTTCCCGCACCGACTCCCCGTCCCAGCGGGGGTTGAGGTGCGCGCCGATGCCGATGTGGTCTTCGGCGGTCAGCCGCCGGTACAGCGGGACCTCCTGGGCCAGGAAGCCGACCTCAGCCAGGTAAGCCGGGTCCTGGCGCGGCGTGCTACCGAGCACCGCGGCGCGGCCCCCGGTCGGCGCGGCGAGCCCGGCCAGCAGCCGCAGCAGCGTGGTCTTGCCCGCGCCGTTCGGCCCCACCAGCGCCGATATCCGGTCCTCGGGGACGCTGATCGTGCAGTTGTTCAGCGCGGTGACCCGGCGGTACTGCTTGGTCAGCCCGCTGGTCTCAATCGCAGGTTTCATGCGATGTCCTCCTCATCAGCCGCCTGCAGCGTGACCCGCAGCAGCGACTCAATCGCGTCGTCGTCAAGACCCGCGGACCGTGCCTCGCGCACCCACGCCGCCAGCGTCCGGCCCAGCCGCGTGTGCGTGCCGGGCGGGGGACCCGGCGGCCGACCGCGCACGAACGTGCCGTGCCCGGACCGCGCCTCGACCAGGCCCTCGCGCTCCAGGTCGCGGTAGGCCTTCAGCACCGTGTTGGGATTGACTGCCGTCACCGCGACCACCTCCCGCACGCTCGGGAGCTGGTCGCCCATGGAAAGCACGCCCATCCGCAGCGCCTGCCGCACCTGCTGCACGATCTGCTGGTACGGCGGCACCCCGGACCGCCCGTCTACTCGGAATCTGATCATCCCAACGCTCCATAGTGTCTTAGGATGCTAAGACACTATGTCACCGTCTTCGCCCACGTCAAACGATCCAGAGTCCAAGAGTGCGGTAGACCTTCCCGGCCAGCCGGGAAGCCCCCTACAGGCGGACCAGTATTCCGAGACGGCGCCAACAACCGCGGTTGCGCGACAGCAAGAGAAATGCGCTACTCACGTCTTCGACAGCACCGGCGGTGTCGTCGCCGACA
>DASYAV010000003.1:0-88704 GCA_036501145.1 Streptosporangiaceae bacterium
GTACTTCGGTGACCCGGCCACCCGCGGCGACGAGTGCCACATGGCGTTCCACTTCCCGCTGATGCCGCGGATTTTCATGGCCGTGCGGCGGGAGCAGCGTTACCCGATCTCGGAGATCATGGCCCAGACGCCGAAGATCCCCGCGGGCTGCCAGTGGGGCATCTTCCTGCGCAACCACGACGAGCTCACGCTGGAGATGGTCACCGACGAAGAGCGTGACTACATGTGGGCCGAGTACGCCAAGGACCCGCGGATGAAGGCCAACATCGGCATCCGCCGCCGGCTCGCCCCGCTGCTCGAGAACGACCGCAACCAGCTCGAGCTGTTCACCGCGCTGCTGCTGTCGCTGCCCGGCTCGCCGGTGCTCTACTACGGCGACGAGATCGCCATGGGCGACAACATCTGGCTGGGCGACCGGGACGGCGTGCGCACCCCGATGCAGTGGACCCCGGACCGCAACGGCGGATTCTCCAGCTGTGACCCGCAGCGGCTGTCGCTGCCGCTGATTATGGATCCGATCTACGGGTATCAGGCACTGAATGTCGAGCAGCAGCAACGCAACTCGGCGTCGTTCCTGCACTGGACCCGGCGCATGATCGAGATCCGCAAACGGCACGCCGTCTTCGGCCTGGGCGGATACGGGGAGCTGACCTCCTCCAACCCGAGCGTGCTCGCCTTCGTCCGGGAATACACCGAGACCAGGAGCGGCGACCCGGGCGCCGACAGCAGCGACCGCATCCTGTGCGTGAACAACCTGTCGCGGTTCCCGCAGCCGGTGGAGCTGGATCTCCGCCGGTTCCGCGGGGTGACCCCGGTGGAGTGCATGGGCGGCGTGTCGTTCCCGCCCATCGGTGAGCTGTCCTACCTGCTCACCCTGCCCGGGCACGGGTTCTACTGGTTCCAGTTGCCCTCCCCGAGGGAAGAGCCCGGACACTGACGTGCGTAGCACCGAGGACCTGGGCATAGTCGCCAAGCCAGAGCGCGAGGCGCTGGAGCAGGCGCTGGCCGAATGGCTGCCGACGCGGCGCTGGTTCGCGGGCAAGGGCCGGCCGATCAGCGGGCTGGCCATCACCGAGCAGACCGAGCTGACCGCGCCAGGGGCGGACCCGGCGCTGTGGCACCTGCTGGTAGACGTCACCCAGGGCCAAGCGGGAGCGCCTGGCCAAGCGGGAGCGCCGGGCAGCGTGACCGACTGCTACCAGGTGCTGGTCGGGCTGCGCGGCGAGCTGCCGGGGCGGCTCGAGCACGTCAGGATCGGCGCGCTGCCCGGCGGCCGCAGTGCCTACGACGCGCTGCACGACCACGAACTGGCCCGGGTGCTGCTGCGCGGCATCGCCGGCGAGCAGGCCCGCGGGCCGCTGCGGTTCGGCCGGCTGGCCGCCGAGCCGTTCACCCACGGGCCGCTGGCCAGCGAGGACATCGAGAGCCTGGTGCTCACCGGGGAGCAGAGCAACACCAGCCTGGTGTACGGCGAGGAAGCCATACTCAAGGCGTTCCGCCGGGTCGCCCCGGGGCCGAACCCCGACCTCGAGGTGTCGATCGCGCTCAGCCGTCTCGGCTCGCCGCACGTGGCCGCGCCGCTCGGCTGGATCGAGACCGGCACCGGCGGGCAGACCACGGTGCTGGCCATCTTGTCGCAGTACCTGCGGGCCGCCACCGACGGCTGGTCGCTGGCCGCGACCAGCGTACGGGACCTGTACGCCGAGCAGGACGGCCAGGTCACCGGGGCGGGCGAGGCGGGCGGCGACTTCGCGGGCGAGGCGGAACGGCTCGGCGCGGCCACCGCGGAGGTACACGCCGGCCTGGCCAGCGCGTTCGGCGCCGGGCTGCTGCCGCCCGGCGCGGCGGCCGAGATGGCCGCCGGGATGCGGCACCGGCTGGAGGAGGCGCTGATCGCGGTGCCGGCGCTGCGGGCGCAGGCCGGCCTGCTCGCCGGCGCATACGCCGAGCTGGCCGGGCTGCGCGAGCCGATCCGGGTGCAGCGAATCCACGGCGACTACCACCTGGGCCAGGTGCTGCGCACCCAGTCCGGCTGGGTGGTGCTGGACTTCGAGGGCGAGCCCGCGGCGCCGCTGGCGACGAGGCGCGGCCGGTTCTCCGCGCTGCGCGACGTGGCCGGCATGCTCCGCTCGTTCGACTACGCCGCCCGCCACCAGCTGCTCAGCCACTCCGGCCGGGACAGCCTCGAGCTGGCCGCCCGGGACTGGGTGGCCCGCAACACCGGCGCCTTCTGCGCCGGCTACGCCGAGGCCGGCGGCACCGACCCGCGCGGCCAGGCGACGCTGCTGCGCGCGCTGACCTTCGACAAGGCCGTGTACGAGGTCATGTACGAGGCACGGAACCGGCCGTCCTGGCTGCCCATCCCGCTGGACTCGCTGGCCGCATCTTCCCAGCCAGAAGGAGACCCGCCATGACCACGATCAGCACGGGCGAACTGGACAGGGTGCTGGCCGGCACGCATCACGACCCGCACGCGGTGCTCGGCGCGCACCCCGGCCCGGACGGCATCACCGTGCGCACGCTCAAGCCGCTGGCCACCAGCGTGACCGTGCTGCTGGCGGACGGGCGGCGGTTCGGCATGGAGCACGTGCACGGCGGCGTGTTCGCCTGCCTGCTGCCTGCCGACGTGGCCGGGGCGCCCGGCCAGGTGCCGGATTACCGGCTGGCGGTCAGCTACACCGACAGTGCCGCAAACAGCGCCGCCGCCGGCGCCGCCGACCACGGCACCGAGACGATCATGGACGATCCGTACCGGCACCAGCCCACGGTGGGCGAGATGGATCTCTACCTGATCGGGGAGGGCCGGCACGAGGAGCTGTGGCGGGTCCTCGGTTCCCATCTGCGGGTGTACAGCGGGAGCGGGCAAGGCAGGCGTCAGCCGTTCATTGAAATTTTCGCCGTGACGGCGGGCGCCTCGTTCGCGGTGTGGGCGCCGAACGCGCGGGGCGTGCGGGTCATCGGCGATTTCAACCACTGGGACGGGCGCGGGCACCCGATGCGCTCGCTCGGCGGGGCCGGCGTGTGGGAGCTGTTCATCCCCGGCATCGGCGAGGGCACCCGGTACAAGTACGAGATCTGCGGCCCGGACGGGACGTGGCGGGCCAAGGCCGACCCGATGGCCCGGCTGGCCGAGCCGCCGCCGGCCACCGCGTCGGTGGTGACGCAGACGCACCACGAGTGGGCGGACGGCGCGTGGATGGCCGGGCGCGGCGCGCGGAACCCGGTGGCCTCGCCGATGAGCGTGTACGAGGTGCACATCGGGTCGTGGCGGAAGGGCCTGTCCTACCGGCAGCTCGCCGACCAGCTCACCGCCTACGTCACCGAGATGGGATTCAGCCACGTGGAGTTCCTGCCGGTGGCCGAGCATCCGTTCGGCGGCTCCTGGGGCTACCAGGTGACCTCGTACTACGCGCCGTCGGCCCGGTTCGGCTCGCCGGACGACTTCCGCTACCTGGTGGACCGGCTGCACCAGGCCGGCATCGGTGTGCTGGTGGACTGGGTGCCCGCGCACTTCCCGCGGGACGACTGGGCGCTGGCCGGCTTCGACGGCACGCCGCTGTACGAGCACCCGGACCCGCGGCGCGGCGCGCAGCCGGACTGGGGCACGCTGATCTTCAACTACGGCCGCAACGAGGTGCGCAACTTCCTGGTCGCCAACGCCGTGTACTGGCTGGAGGAATTCCACATCGACGGGCTGCGGGTGGACGCGGTCGCGTCGATGCTGTACCTGGACTACTCGCGGCAGCCGGGCGAGTGGGCGCCGAACGCGATGGGCGGCAACGAGAACCTGGAGGCGGTCGCGTTCCTCCAGGAGGTCAACACGGTGTGCTACCGGCGGGCGCCGGGGATCGCGATGGTGGCCGAAGAGTCCACCGCGTGGCCCGGGGTGACCAGGCCGGTGCACCTGGGCGGTCTCGGTTTCGGGCTGAAGTGGAACATGGGCTGGATGCACGACACGCTGGCCTACCTGGCCCGCGATCCGATCTTCCGGCACTACCACCACAACGAGCTGACGTTCTCGCTGGTGTACGCGTTCAGTGAGAACTTCGTGCTGCCGCTGTCGCACGACGAGGTGGTGCACGGCAAGGGATCGCTGCTGGGCAAGATGCCCGGTGACGACTGGCGGCGATTCGCCCAGCTGCGTGCGCTGCTGGCTTACATGTGGGCGCACCCGGGCAAGCAGCTGCTGTTCATGGGATCGGAGTTCGGCCAGGGGGCGGAGTGGTCGGCCGACCGCGGGCTGGACTGGTGGGTGCTGGACGACGACTACCACGCCGGCGTGCAGCGGCTGGTCAAGGACCTGAACGCGGCGTACAGCAGCGCGCCTGCGCTGTGGCAGGCGGACAGTTCGCCCGCCGGGTTCAGCTGGATCGACGCCAACGACGCGGCCGGCAACACGCTGTCGTTCCTGCGGCTGCCCGAGCCCGGGTCGGCCGCTCCGGCGCTGGCCTGCGTGGCCAACTTCTCCGGCGAGCCGCACCTGGACTACCGGCTCGGGCTGCCGCGGACCGGCCGGTGGCGCGAGGTGGTCAACACCGACGCCGGCATCTACGGCGGCAGCGGGGTCGGCAACCTGGGCGGGGTCGAGGCGGTAGACGAGCCGTGGCACGGGCGGCCGGCCTCGGCGACGATCGCCGTTCCGCCGCTGGGCGTGGTGTGGCTGATGGCCGAGCCCGGCGGCGGGCCGGAGCCGGGCGGTTAGCCGGGCGCCGGGGCCGGGCGGTTAGCTGGAGGATCAGGCTCGTGCGAGCGAGCCAAAGTCTCCGGCTTTGCTCCGGCGTCTGCCCGGTGTGCTAATGGTGGGGGATGGAGCTGCCCGACGAGCGCTTGCTGGCCACGATGCCGCTGCACGCTATCACCAGCACGTACGGCGAGGACGGGCTGCGGCTGCGGTTCGCCACGGAGATCGCCGGGTTCGGTGACGCCGACCGGGAGCGGCTGGAGCGGGCGCTGGAGCTGGCCGCCCGGCTGCACGCCGGCGACCGCAGGCAGCGCGAGCCGTACGTCAACCACCTGCTGCGGGTGGCGATCCGGATCATCGCCTACTACGGCGTGCGGGACGCCGACGTGATATGCGCCGCGCTGCTGCACGACGCGGTGGAGGACCACCCCGGCGAGCTGGCGCCCGGCGGTGGCCAGCAGGGCGGGGGCGAGCAGGGCGGGGTCCAGCGGGCGGCGCTGGCCGAGCTGGCCAGCCAGTTCGGGCCGCGGGTGGCCGACCTGGTCGGCGCGGTCACCAACCCCGAGCCGGTGCCGGGCCAGGACCGCCACCAGCAGTACCTGGAGCACGTGGCGGACAGCCTGGCCGCCAGCCCGTGGGCGCGGGTGATCAAGGCGTCGGACTTCACCGACAACGGCGTCGGGCTGATCCACACCACCGGGGCGAGGATGGAACGGCTGGCCGGCAAGTACGAGCCGGTGGTGCCGGTGCTGCGGGAACTCATCACCCGGCCGGACACCCCGCTGAGCGAGGCGGCCAAGGCGCGCATCCTGGGCCAGCTCGACCAGGCCGCCGAGCGGTTCTCGATCATCAGGGAGGCCGCGCAGCCGGGGTAGGCAACCGGGTCAGGCAGCCGGGTCAGGCGTCGCGGGCGCGGCCGGAAGTTCACCACGGGGCGGGAGGGCTCTCGCGCCTTGGTCACCCGCCATTCATCCGGCAACGGGACGGTTTGGCCATGTCTGACGCAGCGAACCCCGAATCCCCCGCCGGTCCGCAGGACGAATCCGGCGCGGGCGGATCGCCGTCCCGGCGGGAGATGCTGGCCGGCGTCGGCGGCATCGGCCTGCTCGCCGCGGCCACCCCGGCGGCCCGGCAGGTCGCGTCGCTCGGCACGGCCCGCACGTCGGCCTCCGGCGACGGCACCCCTGAGCAGCTGCACCTGACCTGGGGCGCGGACCCGGCGACCAGCGTCACGGTGTCCTGGGCCTCCCCCGGCCGGGCGCAGGGCGCCCGGGTGCTGCTCGACCTGGGCGGCGGCCGGCCGCGCAGCGTGCCGGCCCAGCAGCGGACCTACACCGACGGGCTGAACGGTGAGACGGTGTGGACCTACCACGCCTCGGTGTGTGGGCTGCGGCCGGGCACCCGGTACGGGTACGCGGTCACCGCGGACAACGACTCCCGGCGGCACGATCCGCTGCGCGGCAGCTTCAGCACGGCGCCGTTCGGCCGGGTGCCGTTCCGGTTCACCAGCTTCGGCGACCTGGCCACACCGAACACGAACTGGGTGCTGTCCTACGGCCAGGCCGCCTACGCGGTCGCCGCGGTCGAACGGTTTCAGCCGCTGTTCCATCTATTGAACGGTGACCTGTGTTACGCCGACCTGAACCCGACCGTGCAGCCGGAGGTATGGCGTGACTTCGGCAACAACAACCAGACGTCGGCGGGCAACCGGCCGTGGATACCGGCCCTGGGCAACCACGAGATCGAGTTCGACAACGGGCCGCAGGGCTACACCTCTTACCTGACCCGCTACCAGCTGCCCGGCAATGGTGACCAGCGGTTCGCCGGCCGCTGGTATTCGTTCGTCGTGGGCAGCGCGCTGTTCATCTCGCTGGACGCCAGCGACGTGGCGTACCAGGACGTCGGGCCGCTGGTGTCCGGGCCCGGCCCGCTGACGCCGGCCTCGTCCACCGGGAACGCACCGATCCCGGCCGGCACCTCGTTCTACATCCGCGGCTACTCCGGCGGGGCGCAGACCCGCTGGCTGGAGCGGACGCTGGCTGAGGCCAGGCGCAATCCGCTGATCGACTGGATCGTGGTGCAGATGCACTACTGCATCGCCTCGTCGTCGGGCACCGGCAACGGATCCGACGCCGGCATCCGGCAGGAGTGGTCGCCGCTATTCGACCGCTACGGGGTGGATTTGGTGGTGTGCGGGCACGACCACGACTACGAGCGGTCGTTCCCGACCCGGGGCTTCGACAGCGACGTGGGCTGGGAAGCGTCCACCGGCGCAACCGTCCAGACCAACCGCCCGCACCCGGTGACGACCGTGGACACCGGGTCGTTCGACACCAGCCAGGGCACCGTGCACCTGGTGCTGGGCGGCGGCGGCACCAGCGCCCCGCTCGACGACTACGGCGTGGACCCGAAGGACGGCCAGACGGAGGCGATCGTGTTCACCTTCCACAACGCCCCGGAACCGGGCTCCAGCCCGGGCACCTTCGTCCGGGCGGCCGCGGACGCGCGCGAGGACGCGACCTGGTCGGCCAAGCGGAACATCGAAACCGGCTACGGCATCGGCGTGTTCGACGTCGACCCCGGCCGGTTCCGCGGCGACCAGACCAGCATCACCTACCGCTACTACCAGGCGCTGGGCGCCGACCCGACGAACCCGAACACCGGCAAGAAGGGCGCGCCGAACCCGAACTACACGTTGTTCGAGACCGTGCGGTTCCACCGGCGCCGTTCGGATCGCTGAGCGAGGAGCGACGGGCTGGCGGGCGTGGCCGGCCCGCGGGGCAAGCGGGCGGCGCGACCGGCGCGGCGGGTGTGCGCCATCCCGGGGGGTGTGTCTTGACAGCGGGGGCGTGGGCGCGTTGAAAATTGACCCGCGCAGCGGTGCGGAGGTAAGCCGCTGAGCGGCGCTGCGCTCCCCCCTGGTTACCCGGAACTCACCCCCGACGGGACGGTTTGCCCATGCCAGACGCACCGAACAAGCCATCTGCCAGCGGCGCACAGGACGAGCCCGGCGGCCCGCCGGACGGATCCGGTCCGGCCGGGGCGCTGTCCCGGCGGGAGGTGCTGGCCGGCGCGGGCGGCATCGGGCTGCTCGCCGCGGCCGCCCCGGTCACCGGGCGCCGGGCGGCGACGGCCGGCGCTGCCCGCGGCACCTCCGCCGACGGCACCCCCGAACAGCTGCACCTGACCTGGGGCCCTGACCCGGCGACCAGCGTGACGATCTCCTGGGCCTCCCCCGGCCGGGCCGAAGGCGCCCGGGTGCTGCTGGACCTCGGCGGCGGCTGGCCGCGCGCGGTGCACGCCGAGCAGCAGACCTACACCGACGGGCTGAACGGCCAGACCGTGTGGACGTACCACGCCACGGTATACGGGCTGCGGCCGGGCACCCGGTACGGGTACGCGGTCACCGCGGACAACGACTCCCGGCGGCGCGACCCGCTGCGCGCGGAGTTCCGCACCGCCCCGTTCGGCCGGGTGCCGTTCCGGTTCACCAGCTTCGGCGACCTGGCCACCCCGAACACGAACTGGGTGCTGTCCTACGGCCAGGCCGCCTACGCGGTCGCCGCGGTCGAACGGTTCCAGCCGCTGTTCCACCTGCTGAACGGTGACCTGTGTTACGCCGACCTGAACCCCACGAGCCAGCCGGACGTGTGGCGGGACTTCGGCAACAACAACCAGACGTCGGCGGCGAACCGGCCGTGGATGCCGTGCCCGGGCAACCACGAGATCGAGTGGTACGAAGGCCCGCAGGGCTACGGCTCCTACCTGACCCGTTACCAGCTGCCGGACAACGGCGAGCCGGGCTTCGGCGGCCGCTGGTATTCGTTCGTTGTGGGCAGCGCGCTGTTCGTCTCGCTGGACGCCAGCGACGTCGTCTACCAGGACAGCGGGCCGTTCGTGGGCGGCCCGGGACCGCTGACGCCGGCCCGCCGCACCGGCAACCCGCCCGTCGCGGCCGGCACCTCGTACTACGTGCGCGGCTACTCCGGCGGGGCGCAGACCCGCTGGCTGGAGCGGACGCTGGCCGAGGCCAGGCGGAATCCGTTCATCGACTGGATCGTGGTGCAAATGCACATGAGCATCGCGTCGTCCTCGCTGGGCAACGGCTCGGATCTCGGCATCCGGCAGGAGTGGGCGCCGCTGTTCGACGAATACCAGGTGGACCTGGTGGTCAACGGGCACGACCACGACTACGAGCGGTCCTTCCCCACCCGCGGCTACGACAGCGACGTGGGCTGGGAGTCGGCCACCGGCGCGGCGGTGCAGACGATGCGCCCGCACCCGGTGACCACGGCGGACTCCGGCTCGTTCGACACCAGCCAGGGCACCGTGCACCTGGTGCTCGGTGGCGGCGGCACCAGCGACGACACCGACACCTACCTGGTGGACAGCAAGGACGGGTCGCCCGAGGCGCAGGTGTTCACCCGGCACAACGCCCCGGAGCCTGGCTCGGCGCCCGGCACCTTCACCCGGCCGTTCGCGGACGCGCTGGAGGACGCGACCTGGTCGGCCAAACGGAACCCGGCCACCGGCTACGGCATCGGCGTGTTCGACGTCGACCCGGGCCGGTTCCGCGGCGACCAGACCAGCATCACCTACCGCTACTACCAGGCGCTGGGCGCCGACCCGACCAACCCGGGCACCGGGCAGAAGGGCGCGCCGAACCCGGACTACACGCTGTTCGAGACCGTGACATTCCACCGCGACCGGTCGGACCGGTAGCGGCCCGACCGGTCGCGACTGGACCGGTAGCGGCCGCCCAGGGGATTTACACCGTCACTGGGTCCTCATGGCCGGGCGCCGTCTCGCCGGGTGCGGGCCCGCCGGGTGCGGGACGGCTGGGTGCCAGAGCGTGCCTGGCGTAGGCCCGGACGTCGGCGTCGCCGTCGTCCAGGGCGGCGCGCAGCGCGTCCTGCGCCCGCGGGTCGCGGGCGTGCGCGGCGAGGCCGATCACCGCGGCCTTGCGCACGTCGGCGTGCGGGTCGGCGACGGCGCCGGTGAGCGGGCCGAGCGCCACCGCCGGGCCGGCCGCGGCGAGCGCCTGGGCGGCGCCCACCCGCACCTGCCATGCCTCGTCGGCCAGCGCGGCCACGGCCAGGCCGTCCAGCGGCGGCGGGCAGCCGGCCTGGCCGGCCGCGGCGAACGCGGCCGCCCGGACCAGCGGGTCACCGTCGGCGGCGAGCGTGCGCAGAGCGGTTGGCGCCGCTTCGCCGCCGACGGTGCCCAGCCCTTCGGCCACCGCGATCCGGACCTCGCGGGAGGCGTCGCCCGCGGTGCCGGCCACCGCGACGGCATCGGTGAGCGAGACCAGGCCGTGCACGGCTTCCAGCCGGACCCGGCGATCGGGGTCGGCCAGCGCCCGGGTGAAGGTGCCCGGGTCGGCCAGCCGGAGCTGGCGGAGCACGTCCAGCACGGCGGACCGCACCACCGCGTCCGGGTTGTCCAGCGCGCCGGTCAGCGCGGCCTTGAGCGCGTCGCCCGGGGGCAGCACCTCGACCAGTTCCCGCAGGCCGGTCACCGCGGCGTGCCGGACCGTGCCGTGCTTGTCGGCGGTGGCCACGGCCAGGGCGAGGCCGGCCCCGTCGGGGACGATCTCGGTCAGGGTGACCACGGCGGCCCTGCGGACCCGGGGGTCGCTGTCGGTGAGGTAGGGCTGCATGTCGGCCAGCGAGGGGTTCGCCTCGGCCAGTTCGAGCAGCTCGAGTATCCGCGGTGACCTGGTGCCGACCGGGCTGGCGGCGGCCCGGGCCGCGGGCGCGCGCTCGGCCCGCTCGGCCGGGCGGCTGGCCTGCTGGATGACGACCACCTCGGAGGTGCCGTTACGCCCGGCGAACTGCGGCTCGAACTCGGGCACCGGCACCAGGTACGGGCTGACCGGGCGCTTGACGAACTCCGGCCCGGCGGCGGTCTTGCGCAGGTTCAGGTGGCAGAACCAGGCCGCGTCATCGCGGGCCGGGCGGTCGCTGCGGTCGTGGTAGAGACCCCACCGGCTTTCCGTGCGCACCAGTGAGGCACTGGTGGCAAGTTCGGCGCAGTCGCGGATGAACGAGACCTCGACGCAGCGCATCAGCTCGTGCGGGGTGCGCGCGCCCATCCGCTCGATCTCGCTGGCCATCCGCTGGAAGGTCTCCAGCGCGATGGCCAGCTTGGCCTCGGTCTTGGGCGGGGCGACGTAGTCGTTGACGAACCGGCGCAGCTTGTACTCGACCTGGGTCTGCGGCGGGCCGTCCGGGTGGCGCAGCGGCCGGTAGATGAGCTCGTGCGCGGCGGCGATCTGGTCCTCGGGCAGCGGGGCGGCGGATCCCGCCTTGCTGCCCGGGCCGGCCGCCCCGGTGCCGGCCGCCTCGGCGGCGAGCCCGCTGGCGTGCGCGCCGGCCAGGTCGCCGAAGACGAACGCCCCGATCATGTAGTTGTGCGGCACGCAGGCCAGGTCGCCGGCCGCGTACAGGCCGGGCACGGTGGTCCTGGCGTGCTCGTCCACCCACACCCCGGACGACGAGTGACCGCCGCACAGGCCGATCTCGGAGATGTGCATCTCCACGTCGTGGGTGCGGTAGTCGTGGCCGCGGCCGGCGTGGAAGGTGCCGCGGGTGGGCCGCTCGGTGGTGTGCAGGATGCCTTCCAGCGCGGACAGCGTCTCGTCCGGCAGATGGGTCAGCTTGAGGTAGATCGGGCCGCGGGCCGAGGCGATCTCCCTGGCTACCTCGGCCATCATCTGGCCGGACCAGTAGTCGCAGTCCACGAACCGCTCGCCCTGGTTGTTCACCTGGTAGCCGCCGAACGGGTTGGCCACGTAGGCGCAGGCCGGGCCGTTGTAGTCCTTGATCAGCGGGTTGATCTGGAAGCACTCGATACCGCTCAGCTCGGCACCGGCGTGGTAGGCCATCGAGTGGCCGTCGCCCGCGTTCGTCGGGTTCTCGTAGGTGCCGTACAGGTAGCCGCTGGCGGGCAGGCCGAGCCGCCCGGCGGCCCCGGTGGCCAGGATGACCGCGCCGGTGCGGACGGTGACGAACTCGCCGGTGCGGCTGTTGAAGCCGGCCAGCCCGGCGACCGCGCCGTCTCTGGTGAGCACGCGGACCGGCATGACCCGGTTCTCGATCCGGATCCGCTCGCGCATCGAGCGCTGCCGCAGCACCCGGTAGAGCACCTTCTTGATGTCCTTGCCCTCGGGCATGGGCAGCACGTAGCTGCCGCTGCGGTGCACCCGCCGCACGTTGTACTCGCCGGCCGAGTCCTTCTCGAACTTCACGCCGTACCGCTCCAGCCGCTGCACCATGTCGAAGCCGCGGGTCGCGGTCTGGTGGATCGTCCGCTGGTTCACCACGCCGTCGTTGGCCCGGGTGATCTCGGTGACGTAGTCCTCCGGGGTGGCCTTGCCCGGGATGACCGCGTTGTTCACGCCGTCCATGCCCATGGCCAGCGCGCCGGAGTGGCGGACATGCGCCTTCTCCAGCAGCAGCACGTTCGCACCGTGCTCGGCGGCGGTGATCGCGGCCATGGTGCCGGCCGTGCCGCCGCCGACCACGGCCACGTCGCAGGTCAGTTCCTGGCGGTCGGCCAGTGCGGGAATCTCCATGAGGCTCACACCGTCCCCGCGGTCGCGACGGCCGGCTCGGCTGCGGCGGGCCTATCCAGGGTCTCAGGCTCACCGGACGCCGCGGTGTCCGCGCCGAGCAGGCCCAGGATCGTGGCGCGGGCCGCGGCGACCTCGGGCGCGGACCTGGCCGCGGCGTCCCTGGTGCGCGGCACGGTGATCGTCTTGGCGATGCCGTCCGGGCCGAGCACACCGACCCGGTCGCCGAGGAACAGCGCCTCGTCCACGTCGTGGGTGACGAACACCACGGTGGTGGGGCTGGCCGTCCAGACCTGGATGAGCAGCCGCTGCATGGTGGCACGGGTCTGCGCGTCGAGCGCGCCGAACGGCTCGTCCATCAAGATGGCGCGCGGTCCGCCGGCCAGCGTGCGGGCCAGCTGGACGCGCTGGCGCATGCCGCCGGACAGCTCCCGCGGCAGCCGGTCTTCCTGCCCGGCCAGGCCGACCTCGGCCAGCCAGTGCCCGGCGCGGGGACCCCGCTCGCGGCGCGGCACGCCCCGGATGGCCAGCGGCAGTTCCACGTTGCGCCGGGCGGACCGCCAGGGCAGCAGCGCGTCGTCCTGGAAGACCAGGGCACGGTCCGGCGAGGTGGCGGTGATGGCCGCGCCGTCGGCGAGGAACCGGCCACGAGACGGCGGCAGCAGCCCGGCCAGGCCACGCAGCAGCGTGGTCTTGCCACAGCCGGACGCCCCGACGATGACCATGATCTCGTCGCTGACGACCTCGAAGTCCAGGCCGGTGACGACCGGTGTGCGGCCGTAGCCGAGCGACACGTCCTGAGCGGTGAGCCTCATCGCGCGCTGCCCCTCTCCCCCGGCAGCCAGCGGGTCACCCGGCGGCCGGTCAGCTCCACCGCACTGGAGGTGAGCCAGCCGAGCACGCCGATGGTGATCATCCCGACCAGGACTGCCGGATAGTCGACGATGGTGTATGCCTGCCAGGTGCGGTAGCCGACGCCGAAGTTGCCGGACAGCATCTCCGCCGAGATCACGCAGATCCAGGCCACGCCCATGCCGACCGACAGGCCGCCGAAGACCCCCGGCAGCACGCCGGGCAGCAGCACGCTGCGCAGCACGCGCAGCCGCCCGCCGCCCATGGTGCGCACCGCTTCCTCCCACACGGTCGGCAGCGCGCGCACCGCGTGCCGGGTGCTGACCAGGATCGGGAAGAACGCCGCGGCGAACGTGATGAACACGATGCCCTGCTCGTTGGTGGGGAACAGCAGGATGGCCACCGGCACCAGCGCGATCGCCGGGATGGGCCTGGTCACCTCGAACAGCGGCTGCAGCAGGTCCGAGGCCAGCCTGGAGCGGGACACGAGGATGCCGAACCCGACGCCCACCACCGCGGCCAGCGCGAAGCCGGTCAGGATGCGGACCATGCTCTGCGCGACGTCCTCCCAGTACAGCGCGGTGTGCAGCTGCCGGCCGAACTCCCTGGCCACCGCGACCGGCGTCGGGAAGTTGGTGAACCGCAGCCAGAGCTGGATGTGCGCGGAGGTGAGCAGCTGCCAGATGCCCAGCACGGCGGCCAGCGAGGCGGCGCGGACCAGCCAGCGCAGGCCGCGGGCCCGGCCGTAGCGGGTGGCGGCCCGGCTGGGGTCTGGTGCGGCGTCGCTGGTGGCGGTACGGCGCGGCGGCCCGCCGTCCAGCCGCGCGGTGAGCGAGGACCCGATCGTCATGACGCCGCCACCGCCGCGGCGTAGCTCAGCACGCGTGAGCCCGGGTGCGCGGTCAGGTACTTGTCCGCGCTGGCCTGGGTGGCGAACGGCTGGAACTGGTTGTTGGCCGGCGCGGCCGGGTTGCGCACCCAGACGTCCTGGCTGGCGAACCAGCGGGTGCCGGTGAGCGCGTCCGGGATGTAGGCCGCCTGCACCTTGTGCCCGGCGGCCTGGTCGGCCTTGATGTTGCGCAGCAGGCAGCTGGGACTGGCCGCCGGGTGGGTGTAGTTCTGCCCGGCCAGCCAGACCTCGCCGGCCGTGGCTGGGTTGGTCACCCGCAGGTGGCAGGCGGTGTCGGTACCGGTGATGGCGGCCGGGTTCACCGTCGACGCCGCCTCGGCGCGGTACTGGCTGGCGCCGAGTACCTGCCGCAGGTAGCTGGGGTTGATGAACTTGTTCAGGTCCAGCGAGGTGCTGCTCAGCACGCCGATCGACTTCAGGAACGGGATGTCGTGGCCGAGCGCGGCACGCAGCTGCGGGTTCACCGCCATGCTGAACGTGGCCACCCCGCCGGCCCCGTTGTACAGGTACACCACCTCGGGCGGTATCCCGGTGGCCTTGGACACCAGTTCGGCGGCGGCCACCGGATGCTGGTGCAGGTAGCTGGTGGCCTGCTGCTGGGCCTGCAGGAAGGCCCGGACCACGGCCGGGTTCTGCTGGGCGAAGCCGTCGCGGACCACGACGCCGTGCAGCGTGGGCACGTTCAGCTCGCCGCCGTCGTACAGCAGCCGGGCCTGGCCCTTGTAGACCAGCAGCCCGGGCCAGTCCACGAACTGGGCCAGCGCGGCCACGCTGCCCGCCTGCAGCGCGGACGCGCCGACCGACGGATCCTGGTTCTCCACCTTGACGCCGCTGGCCGGGTTGACACCGGCCCTGGTCAGCGCCTGGACGAGGGTGCCGTCGCCGGCCGAGCCGACGCTGGTGGACACCGGCTGCCCGCTGAGCTGCTGCAGGGTCTGCACCTTGGAGTTCCTGGCCACCACGATGCCGTTGAGCGCGCCGCGCAGGTTGTAGCCGGTCACCGAGACCATCTCGGTGCGGTCATCGGTGAGCGACTGGGAGCGGGACCCGTTGATCAGCATCGGGTAGTCGCCCATCGAGCCGATGTCGATGTTGCCGGCCAGCATCTGCGCGGTGATGGGGGCGCCGGTGGAGTAGTTCTGCCAGTTCACCGTGTACTTCTTGCCGGTCTTGCGGCCGAGCGCGGCCAGGTCACGCTGAAAGTAGCCGAGCGAGCGCAGCAGCGTGCCGGCGGTCACCGTGTTGATCGTCTCCGACTGGTAGCCGATGACCACCTGGGTGCTGCCGCCGGCCGTCGAGGCGCCGGCCACCGTGCAGCCGGCCAGCGTGGCCGCGCCCAGCGCGGCGGCCGCGGCGGCCGCCCAGCCCTTGATCGGTTTCATTCTCGTGCCGCCTCTCATCGCAGCAGGTAGGGCATGTTGACGGTGACCGCGCCGGTCGGGCAGCGGGCGGCGCACGGGCCGCAGTACCAGCACTCGTCCACGTGCATGTAGGCCTTGCCGGTGCTGGTGTCGATGGCCAGGGAGTCCAGCGGGCACATGTCCACGCACAGGGTGCAGCCCTCGACGCACAGCGAGGCGTCGATGGTCACCGGGACGTCGGCCCGTGATTCGACAAGGGGCATGCCACTCTCCAGGGAGATCTCGGATGTGGGTTGGCGGGGTGCGGTTGGTGGGTGCGGCTCGGGCTGGCGGCTCGGGGCCGGCGGGCTCGGAGTCAGCCGCCGCGCTGCAGCCAGCCGTGCATGGCCAGCCGGTCACCGCGGAACCGGATGTACTCCAGGTCGACGGGACGGCCGTCGGCCAGGTGGGTGAGCCGCTCGACCATCAGCAGCGCGGCGGCGGGCGGTGTCTCGAGCACCGCGGCGGAGTGCGGGTCGGCGCTGATCGCCTCGATAGTCAGTTCGGCCAGCCCGAGCCGCTGCCCGCTGAGCCGCTCGATCAGCCCGAAGATGTCGTGATGGGCCAGGTCCTCGCCGAGCAGCAGCTGGCCGATGTCCGGGGCGAGGTAGGTGAGGTCGAGGGACAGCGGCAGGCCACCGAGCCGGCGCAGCCGTTCTATGTAGACCACGGGCGAGCCGGGCGGCACGGCCAGCCGCGCCGCGATCGGCGCGGGCGGGGTGACGATGCCGGTGGTGCGGACCTCGTTGCCGACCTCGCCGTGCCCGCGCATGACCTCGCCGAGGCCGAACAGCCCGTCCAGGCCGTGCGGGTACTTGGGGGTGGCCGGCATGGTGCCCACGCCGGGCACCCGGTCCACCAGCCCTTCGGCGCGGAGCAGGTCCAGCGCGGCGCGGACCGCGTTCCTGGACACGCCGAAGTCGGCGGCGAGCCGGGACTCGCCGGGCAGCGTCCGGCCACCGAAGGCGCCGGCCAGCACCTGGCGGCGCAGCACGTCGGCCACCTGCCGGGCCCGGTCCGCCCGCAGCCGCCGCTCGTCGGCCAACGGATCCGCGCCGCCGGTCTGGGCCGCATCGCCGCCGTGGCCTGTTCCGCCGGCGTGCACCGCTTCGCCAGCCTGGGCCGCTCTGCCGGCGTGGACCGCTTCGCCGGCGTGCGGTGTGCTCCCCGGAGCCACCGGTTCCGTTGCGCTCTGCACCTGCCCGCTCATGCCGGTAATCTACTAATTCAATCGAAGTAGTGGAATAGGGCAGCAGTTACGCCACCCCGCTACCCAGTAAATAGGCTGTGACCTGCACTGATGCCGACATGGGAGGAAGTTACGCCACCCCAGGCGGGCGGCGGGGGCGGGCCGCTGGGCCGGGTACAGCCCGACAATCAGCCTGATCGCTGGGAGGCGCCGCCACGATCCAGCCAGATCCCGTCACGCGGCGATGCTCTCGCCGGTCAGCGCCGCGGGCCGACCGCGGTGCGACGAGCCAGGGTCGCTGGCCAGGCCCGGCAGAGCGAGCCCCCGACAGGCAGGCTGCCCCACTCCTGCCTCGCCTCGAACAGTTCGGTCACCGCGGCGGTGATCCGGTCTCGGCTCATGATGGCCTGCGCCGGGGGACGGCGGCGGACGTCGAGCAGGACCGCCATGGCTGGCACGTCGGGCAACCGGGCCGGAGGGAACCACCCCCGGCTGGCAGCCTCGTCGAGCACGGCGACGACCTTGGTCACCAGATCCTCGTTCCAGCCGTTGTAGCCCCTGGTCAACTGGCGGTTCCAGGAGCGGGGCCGGCGCCGCGGGCGGCTGCTGGTGACCCGGATGCTAGCGAACTCGGCCCCACGCCACACCCGTCCCCAGAACCCGTTTTCACACTCGAGCGCCGCCTCGACCACCAAGTGCTCCAGATCGTGGGGCAGGCCGTCCCGGGCCGTCGCCGTCGTCTCGATCATCGCTCCGTCCAGCCGCCGGGCGCGGGCCAGGCAGGAGCGGTCTGTGATCTTGACGAACTCCATGGTCAGGGTGCGCACGTGCCGATCTTGTATCACGGGAAGGCCAGATCGCACGCCATTTAGTCCCTGGTATCCCCTGCGGGCTGGCGGTAAGCCGGTGCTGATCGGCGTCCGCCGTCTGTGGCCCGGGCTGAGGTGAGGGCGGCCGGGCGGACGGAACATGTCCGCTGTATGCTCAGAGTGCTCGCCGACGCCCGCAGCGGCTTCCGGGCGAGGACCTTCCCCAGCTTTGGGATCACTGTCAGTCTCGCGTGACGACGGCCCGGTGCACGGGCCGCCGCGCAGGCTGCTTGGCCGCGACCGGCCGGACATCAGCCCGGCCCGGGTCGGCCCGGAGGGTCCCCGGTCGCCCGCCGGGATCACGAGTCTGTGTGCCCAGCCGCATGTTCCCGAGGGAGGTCTGATGTCTGTAACCGCGATCACCCCGCCCGGCGGGCCGCCGGACAGCGAACAGGGCACAGGGCTCAGGCCGGGGCGGGGCGTCAGCCCGGAGCGCCAGCAGGAGATCTCGAAGACGCTGCGGGGCATGGGCCCGGCCAACGGGCGGCTGTCCGGGCCGCAGCTCAGCCGGATAACCGCCGGGCTGGCCGCCCGGCGCGACCTGTGGGCGGACCTTGTCGTGCATGACCCGGACGTGCGCTGGTACCTGCCGCTGCACCGGTCGAACTCGTGCGACGTGTGGCTGCTGGCCTGGGAACGCGGGCAAGACACCGACTGGCACGACCATGGCGGCTCGTCGGGCTCGTTCGCGGTCGCCGACGGCAGCCTGACCGAGCAGTACCGGGCAGGCGCGGGGCGCGGGCAGCGCCAGCGGACGCTGCGCACCGGCGAGGCGGTGGCGTTCGGGCCGGGGCACGTGCACGACGTCGCGCACCGAGGCGAGGGCGGTGCCACAAGCATCCACGCCTACTCCCCGCCGCTGATGGCGATGACCTACTACACGGCGACGGACTTCGGCCTGATCGCCAGGGAGACCGTGGCCATCGACGGCCCGGAGGGCGGGCGCGGGCAGGGCGGCGCCGGCACCGCGCTGGCCCGGGCCACCGAGTCCGCGGCCCGGCTGACCTCCGACGCGCTGCCCGCGGACGCGCCCGGCATCGACGAGCTGCTGGGTGAGGCGCGCAGCGGCTTGCGGCGGCTGCGCCCGGAGGCGGCCCTAGCGGCGGTGACCGACGGCGCGGTGCTGGTCGACATCCGGCCGCTGGAGACCCGGATCGTCGAGGGTGAGGTGCCGGGCGCAATCATCATCGGGCGGAACGTGCTGGAGTGGCGGCTGGACCCGCGCAGTGACGCGCGGATCGCCGCGCTAGCCAGGCCGGACACGCGGATCATCGTGATGTGCTCGCAGGGTTACGCGTCGTCGCTGGCCGCGGCGAGCCTGCGGCGCATCGGGCTGCCGATAGCCACCGATCTGGACGGCGGCTTCCAGGCCTGGCGGGCTGCCGGGCTGCCGACCCGCCCGGCGCAGTCACTCGGCTGACGGGCCCGGTCGCAGGCCGGCATCAGGCTTCCGGGCCGGGGCGCACCTCCAGGCAGGCCAGCCCGCGCAGGTCGAGCCAGGCGCGGCCGGAGCCGCGGACCATGCGGAGCAGTGGCTGCCCGCAGCGCGCGCAGCGCAGCACCAGGCCGGGGGCGGGCCCGAACACCCGGCCCTCGGCCAGCGGGCCGGTGTTGCCGCAGGCCGCGCAGCGGCCGATGGCCGTGGTGATGTCCACCGCGAACACCTCACGCAGCGGCCCGGCCATGCTGTTGCCGTCTGTCCAGGTGTCACTCATCACGTACCTCCCGGGCCGAACCGTTCGGTCCTGATCTGCCCGGCCGGCACGCCCTGGCCGGTGAGCAGGTCGGCGACGCTCTCCACGAACCCGGTGGGGCCGCAGACGAAGAACTGCGTGCCGTCGGCCGGCGGGCCGGCGAGCATGCGCAGCCGGTCGCCGTCCAGCCGGCCCGCCGGGCCGTCCCAGCCCGGCGGCGCCTGCCGGGTGTAGACGATGTGCACGCCGAGGCCGTCCCCGCTCGCGGCCAGACCTGCCAGCTCGCCGGAGTACAGCAGGGTGCCAGGACGGCGGGTCGAGTAGATCAGCCGCATCGGCGCGATGCTGCCGGTGGCGGCCCTGGTCCGGACCATGGCCATCAGCGGCACCACACCCGACCCGCCGCCGATCAGCAGCACCGGCCGGGCCGGCGGCGGCGCCGGGCGCCAGGCGAAGTAGCCGCCGATGGGGCCGCGCAGCTCCAGCGGGTCGCCGGGGGCCAGCACCTCGGTCAGGTAGGGCGACACCTCGCCGTCGTCGAGCCGCTGGATGGTCAGCTCCAGCCGGGTGCCGCCGGGGGCCGAGGCGATCGAGTAGCTGCGCTCGGTGGAGTAGCCGTCCTCGGCGGTCAGCCGCACGTCCACGTGCTGGCCGGGCAGGTGACCGGGCCAGCCCGGCACGTCGAGGATCAGCGTCCGGGCGGTGTCCGTCTCCTGGCAGGTGCCGGCCAGCCGGCCGACCAGCCAGTTCAGTCGCCCTGGTACCGCTGCTCGCGCCATGGATCCCCATAGTTGTGGTAACCGAGGGTCTCCCAGAAGCCCGGCTGGTCGTGATCCAGCAGCTCGATGCCGTTGACCCACTTGGCCGACTTCCAGAAGTACAGGTGCGGGACGAGCAGCCGGGCCGGGCCGCCGTGCTCGGGGGTCAGGGCCATGCCGTCGTAGCTGTAGGCGATCCAGGCCTTTCCGTCGAGCAGATCGGCCAGCGGCAGGTTCGTGGTGTAGTCGCCCACCGACCGGGCCAGCGCGTACCCGGCAGTGGTCTGCACGCCGGTCATCAGGGTGTCCAGGGACACGCCGCGCCAGGACGTGCCCAGCTTCGACCACTTGGTCACGCAGTGGATGTCGACGGTGATGTCCTCGGCCGGCAGGGCCAGGAATTCATCCCAGTTCCAGGTGTGCAGCTGCCCGGCCTCGGTGGTGATCCGGAACTGCCACCGGTCCGGCGGGACCCGCGGCGTGGGCCCGGCCGACAGCACGGGGAAGTCGTGCACCAGGTACTGGCCGGGGGGCAGATCCGCGCGCGCCGCGCGGCGGCGCCCGGAGAAGCCCCGATTGACGATGCTCATCACGTCGCTCCTTGGTCGTGCTGACGCAAGACGCACAACAGAATCTAGTCGGTAACAGCACGGTAATAGTCGAATCCGGAATACCTGGTGCCCGGGCTGGAATAGCCGGTAGTCCAATCCGGAATAGTGAGTAGTCCGGGCCGGAATACCTGGTCAGCAGCGCATCGCGGCCGTCGGATGAATTTCTGGGGCGATGACTTTTGCCCGTGCGAATTGTCAGTACTCCACGAGATACTTCCGTGACCGATGGAGGAGCGCTGATGAGCGGAGTACGGATACTGGTCGGCACGCGCAAGGGCGCCTTCGTGCTGACCGCGGACGGCAAGCGGGACCGCTGGGAAGTCAGCGGGCCACACTTCCCCGGCTGGGAGATCTACCACCTCAAGGGGTCGCCGGCCGATCCCGGCCGGCTGTACGCCTCGCAGTCCAGCGGCTGGTTCGGCCAGATCATTCAGCGGTCCGACGACGGCGGCAAGACCTGGGACACGGTGGGCAACGACTTCAGCTACCGGGGCACCCCCGGCACGCACCAGTGGTACGACGGCACGCCGCACCCCTGGGAGTTCGCCCGGGTCTGGCACCTGGAACCGTCGCTGGACGCCCCGGACACGGTGTACGCCGGGGTGGAGGACGCCGGGCTGTTCCGGTCAGACGACGGCGGCCAGCACTGGCAGGAACTGCCGGCGCTGCGCGAGCACAGGTCCGGGCCGTCCTGGCAGCCCGGCGCGGGCGGCATGTGCCTGCACACGATCATCCTGGATCCGGCCACACAGGGCCGGATATTCACCGCCATCTCGGCCGCGGGCGCGTTCCGGTCCGACGACGCGGGCGAGTCCTGGCAGCCGGTGAACCAGGGCCTGAAGTCGGAGGGCATCCCGGATCCGGACGCCGAGGTCGGGCACTGCGTGCACCGGATCGCCCAGCACCCGGACCGGCCCAATGTGCTCTACATGCAGAAGCACTGGGACGTCATGCGCAGCGACGACGCCGGCGAATCCTGGCACGAGATCAGCGGCAACCTGCCGACGGACTTCGGGTTCCCGATCGACGTGCACGCGCACGAGCCGGACACCGTGTACGTGGTGCCGATCACCAGCGACTCACACCACTTCCCGCCCGAGGGGAAGCTGCGGGTCTACCGCAGCCGCACCGGCGGGGACGACTGGGAGGCGCTCACCACCGGGCTGCCGCAGGAGCACTGCTACGTCAACGTGCTGCGCGACGCGATGTCGGTCGACTCGCTCGAGGAGTGCGGCGTGTACTTCGGCACGACCGGCGGGCAGGTGTACGGGTCGGCCGACGCCGGGGACAGCTGGGCGCCGATCGTCCGCGACCTGCCTGCCGTGCTGTCGGTCGAGGCCCAGACGCTGCCATGATCCGGGTGGGGCTGCCGGCGCACCTGCGGGCCCTGGCCCGGGTGCACGGTGAGGTGCGGCTCGGCGTGGACGGCCCGGTCACCCAGCGCTCGGTGCTGGACGCGCTGGAGGCCAGCTACCCGATGCTGCGCGGCACCGTCCGCGACCGGAACAGCGGCCAGCGCCGGGCGTTCATCAGGTTCTTCGCCTGCGAGCAGGACCTGTCCCATGAGTCACCCGACGCTCCGTTGCCTGATGTCGTGGTGGCCGGGGCGGAGCCGTTCATTATCATCGGGGCCATGGCCGGCGGATAGCGACAGATGTCAGTGACCGCGGCAGCTGTCCCGCGGTATCGGCTACCCGAGAGTGCCGGCGCGGGGCGGGGTCTGCTCGTCGGACCGGCGCCGTCATCTACCGGTTACCTGTTTGCCCGGCCGATGGGCTGGCCAGCCTGCGCCATCTGGCGAGTGGGCCGCCGTCAGGCCTGTTGTTCTGTGTTGCCGCTTCTGAGGTAGGCAAGGACGGCCAGGACCCGGCGGTTGGTGTCGTCGGTCTGGGGGAGGCGGAGCTTGGCCAGGATGTTGCCGACGTGCTTGCCGACGGCGGCCTCGGAGACGACGAGATGCCGGGCGATCGCGGTGTTGGAGTGTCCTTCGGCGATGAGGGCGAGGACCTCGCGTTCGCGGGCCGATAGCGAGGCCAGCGGGTCGCGTCGGCGCCGTACCAGCTGGCGTATCACCTGGGGGTCGACGACGGTGCTGCCGCCGGCGACGCGGCGCAGCGCGGTGATGAACTCCTCGACGTCGCCGACCCGGTCTTTTAGCAGGTAGCCGATGCTGCGGCCGTCGCCGGAGTCGAGCAGGTCGGCGGCGTAGCTGTGCTGGACGTACTGGCTGAGTGCGACGACGGGCAGCCCAGGGCGGTCGCGGCGCAGCTCCACGGCGGCGCGCAGCCCATCATCGGTGTAGCTGGGGGGCATCCTGATGTCGGTTATCACCAGGTCGGGTGCGTGCTCGCCGACGGCGTCCTTGAGGGCCTGAGCGTCACTGACCGCGGCCGCGACCTGGAAGCCGAACCTGTCGAGCAGCCCGGCCAGGCCCTCCCGCAGCAGGACCCCGTCCTCGGCGAGGACTACCCGGATGGCTGGTGGCTGTGGGTGCACGGTAGCTCCACGCGGAGAGGAGGGTCGGCCCGCCGGGCGGGCTGGACAGCAGCATCTTGCCGCCGGTCACTGCTACCCGGTCGGCCAGCCCGGTCAGGCCGGTGCCGCGGTGCGGGTCGGCGCCGCCGTGGCCGTTGTCGCTGATCTCGACGGCCAGTACGCCGCGGTGCTGGCTGGCGGTCACGCTGGCGCTGGTGGCGCCGCTGTGCTTGGCGATGTTGGTGAGCGCCTCGGCCACTACGAAGTAGGCGGTGGCCTCGATCTGGCTGGGCAGCCTGGCGGCCAGATGAGCGTCGACAGTCACTGGGATGAGCGAGGAGTCGGCGAATTCGCCGATGGCGGCGGGCAGCCCGAGGTCGGTCAGGACCTGCGGCTGGATGCCATGGATGAGCTCGCGCAGTTCGGCCATCAGCTGCTTGGCCTGCTCGTGCGCGGCGGTGATGGTGTGCGCGGCGGCCGAGCCGGGTGGCAGGTCGAGCCGGGCCAGCCCGAGCTGCAGGGTGAGGCTGACCAGTCGTTGCTGTGCTCCGTCGTGCAGGTCGCGTTCGATCCGGCGGCGCTCGGTCTCGAAGGCGTCGGCCAGCCGGGCGCGGGAGTGGGACACTTCGGCCAGTTCGGCGAGCAACTGCTCGTCCGGCTCACCTTGCAACAGCAGCGCGCGGGCCACCGCTGCATGCGCGCCTGCCAGCAGGGTCCACAGGTAGGGGACCATGGGCAGCAGCGCGACGCCGATGATCGCGTAGGGCACGGCTTGCGTCACGGTCGTGGCCTGGCCGACGGCCAGCGCTACCGGGCTGCCGCCGGGCCGCTGGGCCAGTACCAGGAACGGGCTGGCGATGAGGATCCCGGCCAGCGGTGCGGTCAGCAGCGCGGCGACCGTCAGCACGGGTACCACGGTGGCCAGCAGGCATGCGTAGCCGACCTCGCGCCACGTCGCAGGTTCGGCATACCGGGCCCGTAGCCACGATACCGGCCCGGCGGCCGCCGCGTCCCGGCGGCCGGAGCCGACCGGGCGGGTGTCCACCATGCGCAGCCGCCGGCGCTCCAGATCGGCCAGCGGCACCGCGATCACCGGCCCGAGGGCGGCGATCAGCGCGGCGCCGAGCAGGGTCAAAAGCACGAGCATGCCGGCCTGGTAACCCCCTGCCGTCAGCACCAGCCAGGGCACAGACAAGATCGCCAGCCCCGCGGCCGCCGCAACCGCCGCCGGCACGGTAGTGATCAGGTAACGCGCAGACCGCCACGGCCAGCTACTGGCCAGCAGCCGGTGCCAGGTGACGGCCTGCAGCGCGGTCTGCGGGTTGCCCGTGCGCATGCCATCACGGTAGCCCGCATCCCGGGCCGAGCCGGTGAGCCTGACGATAGCCCTCCGGTATGCCTGGCCCTACCCCTTTTCGGTGCCTGGGCGTAGTGACCCCCGGCCAGCCAGGCGGTTACCTGATACCGCGGTCGCCGGGCAGCAGCAGGCGCGGAACGCCGGGCAAGCGCGATTCCGCCCCGCCACGCAAGGGACGCATTGAATCACGGAGGAACAGGCATGGGACCACGCATCGGCAGAAGGTCAGTACGCCGAGTGAGTGCCCGGACACGAATCCGGCCGCAGGTGGCAACGCTGACCGCGGTCGGTGGCGCGGCGGCGGCGGTTGGCGCCCTGCTGACCTGGGTGAGCGCCCGCGGCGCGCGGCCGGGCATGGGAATGAGCCACACCTCGTTGTCCCGGATGCTGGTCTGGTCGTTCGCGAACGGGAGCTCGTTCTGGAAGTCGGCCGGCTTCGCGGTGCTCGTGCTCGGTGTGCTGATGGTGATCGGCGCGCTGACCGGCCTGCGGACGCTGGTGGTGCTGACGGCGCTGCTCGCCCTGGTGGCGGCGGGGATGTGGATCGGGCTGATCACGCACCACTACAACACGCCAAACCTGCCGAACGTCCACTACGCCAACCCGGCGAACCTGGCCTGGTCGGACCTGCGGGCAGGCGCCTGGCTGACGATATGCGGCGGCGTGCTCGGGCTGCTGAGCGCGTTCCTGCTGCGCGAGCGGGTGCGGGAACCTGCTATCAGTGCCGCCCAAGGTGGGGAGTGAGCGACGTGAAACTGGGCCGGATGCCGCTGTTTGCCACGACCGCTGCCGCAGCGTTGCTCGCCCTGACCGCCTGCGGCACCTCCCGCACCCTTCACGGCCAGCATGTTTTCAGGTTCAGCGGCGACCGCCTGGTGATTGACGACTCCACGTCCGATCTGCAGCTGGTGCCCGGCAGCGGCGCCGGCATCGCCGTCCAGCGGTGGCTGAGCGGGACCGCAGCCAAGCCGGGCCACTCGTCGTGGACGCTCAGCGGCGACACGCTGCGGCTCGGCATCAACTGCTCCGGGCTGGTCTTTCACTGCGGCTCCAGATTCGAGGTGGCCGTGCCGCCGGGTGTGCCAGTGGTCGTGCATTCGGGGACTGGCAACGACACCGTGTCCGGCTTGTCTGCTTCCGTGATCGTCGACGGCGGCGCCGGCACCGTCCAGCTCAGCGGCATGTCCGGGCCGCTCCGGGTCGGTACTGGCTCGGGCAATATCACCGCGTCGGCCATCCGCTCGTCCACCGTGCGCGCGACGTCGAACGAGGGGAACGTGGATATCAGCTTCGCGGCCGCGCCGCGGCTCGCCGCCGTGAGCTCCTCGGACGGGAACGCCACGGTCCGGGTGCCGGCCGCCGGGCAGCGGTACCACGTCCTGGTCACCGCCGGCGGTGGCAGTGCCCAGTCAAAGGTACCGGATGACCGGCAGAGCAGCAGCGTCGTGCAGGTGTCGTCCGGCAACGGCACCGCGAAGGTCCTCCCCACCTCATAGTGCCAGCTGGGCCGCGTCCCCGGCCCGTACCCGGTCAGCCCGGCCAAAGCTACCGCCATGCCCGGCCCGCATTCCGGTGCCCGGGGGGGTAGTGCCCGGTGCCGCCCGGCCAGCGGCTGGCACCCAGGACCGGGCGAGGCGGGCAAAACAGGAAGGCGTTACCGAGATGTTGCTGGAGTTCGTGGACGTCGCCAAGGTGTACAAGGGCGGCACGCGGGGCGTGGACGGCGTGACGATGCGGCTCGGGGCCGGGCTGGTCGGCTTGCTCGGCCCCAACGGCGCGGGCAAGTCATCGCTGATGCGGATCGCCGCGACGGTGACCCGCCCGAGCAGCGGGCAGCTGCTGTTCGACGGCACCGACGCCGTGGCCAGGCCGGACCTGCTCCGCCGTAACCTCGGCTATCTACCGCAGGACTTCGGCGTCTACCCGCACCTGAGCGCGCCGGAGTTCCTGTCCTACCTCGCCGCCGTCAAGGGCCTGCCGGCCCGGGCCGCGCGGACCCGGATCGGCGAGCTGCTCGAGCTGGTCGACCTGGCCGGCGTGGGCAAGCGACAGCTGGGCAAGTACTCCGGCGGGATGCTGCGCCGGGTCGGGATCGCCCAGGCCCTGCTGGCCGACCCGCGGGTCCTCATCGTCGATGAGCCCACCGCGGGCCTGGATCCTGAGCAGCGGGTACTGTTCCGGAACCTGCTGGCCGACCTGGCCGGTGACCGGGTGGTGCTGTTGTCCACGCACATCGTCTCCGACGTCGAGTCGGTGGCCTCCGACATCGCGATCATGGCTGGCGGCAGGCTCCGGCTGCGCGGCAGCCCGCAAGACCTGCTGCGGCAGGCCGAGGGCCGGGTCTGGGAGATGACGGTTCCGCCCACCGCGCTGGCCCAGCTCCGGGACCGGCACCTGATCAGCCGGATGATCCGCACCGATACCGGGGTGCGCGTCCGGCTGCTCGCGTCGGGCGCCCCGGCCGCGGACGCGGCGCCGGTGCCGCCGGACCTGGAAGACGCCTACCTCACCATCATCCACGAGGCGGCCGGGCCGGACCTGGGCGACGCCGCGGCGGCGCGGTGATGAGGCCCCGGGTCCTCGGCGCGCTGGCGGTCGCCGATTTCCGGGAGCGCACGCGCCGGCCCGGGTACCTGGTCACGCTGGGCGCCGCGGTCGCTCTCGGTTACCTGGCGCTGCCCCCCGCCTCCTCGCTGTATGTGATCATGAACGCGGGTGGGTACCGGGGCATCTACAACAGCGCCTACGCCGGGACGGCCGCCGCGCTGGCCGCTGGGCTGTGGCTGATGTTCGGCGGATTCTATGTCGTGCGCGGTGCCATCGCCCGCGACCAGCGCACCAGCGTCGGCCAGATCCTCGCCGCCACGCCGCTGCGCAACGCCGGGTACCTGGCCGGGAAGTTCTGCAGCAACTTCCTGGTGCTGGCCTCGATGGCGGGCGTGGTCGCGGTGACCGGGCTGGCCCTCCAGCTGGCGCGCGGCGAGTCCCGGACGATCGACCCCAGCGCGCTGCTGCTCCCGTTCGTGCTGTTCACGCTGCCTGTGCTGGCGGTGACCGCCGCCGCGGCGGTGCTGTTCGACGCGATCCCCGCGCTGCGGGGCGGCCTGGGCAACATCGCGTGGTTCTTCACGTGGATGATCTGCGTCATAGCCGGGCGGGGTGCGCCGCTGGGCGGGATGGGCGCCGCCACGGCGTCGATGCGCACCGCTATGGCGGCCCAGGACCTGCCGTACGCCGGGGAATTCAGCGTGGGATTCACCAAGGTGGACCATCCCCTGCACACCTTCATCTGGCACGGTGTGCAACCATCTGGTGGGTTCATCACCGGCCGGCTGGTGCTGGCCGTGATAGCAGCGGTCCTGGCGGCCGTGCCAGCGATATGGTTCGGGCGGTTCGATCCGGCCCGCGTCCCCCTGCGCCGCCGCGGCGCGCCTGCCCCCGGCGGCGGCAAGGACATGACCTCCGCTGCACCAGCCACCATGGCCGCGCCGACCGTGCCCGGGGCCGGCCGGGCGGCCCACCGCGCGCCATCGCCTGTCTACCAGCCGCTGCCACCGGCCGCGACCCGGCCAGTGCTGGCCGCCGGGCGGCTGCTGGCAGCCGAAGCGCGCATCCTGGTGCAGGGAACCCCTCGCTGGTGGTGGCTGGTCGCCGCCGCGATCAACGTCGCCAGCCTCGCGGTCCCCGCCAGCATCGTCAAGCCCGCTGGTGCCAGCACCGCGCTGCTGCTGGCCGCGGCCTGGATCTGGCCAGCCCTGATCTGGTCACGGCTGGGCACTCAGCGCCACGAGAACGGGCTGGACACACTGCTCGGCGCCTACCCCGGCACCTACCGTCAGGTCGCAGCCGAATGGACGGCCGGACTCATCCTCACGGCCGTGGCCGGGCTGGGGCCCCTGCTCCGGATGGCCGCCTCGGGTAACGGCCCCGGCGTGGCCGCCTGGATCGCGGGTGCCCTGTTCATCCCGGCTCTCGCGCTCCTGCTCGGCACGGCCAGCCGCACCCACCGCATGTTCCAGGCCCTCTACGTCATCCTGTGGTACGCCGCGGTCAACCAAGTCCAGGCCGCCGACTACATGGGAACCGTCCTCGTCCACGGCCACCCGGCCGGGCCATCCGCCCCGCTGATCGCCGGGATCTCAATCGCCCTGCTCACCATCGCGATCACCATCCGCGCGGCCCGGCATGCCGCGCGGTAACCGACGAAAGAGGTCTGGTTTCCGGAAGATTTCCGCTAGGAGGTATGCAGATCGGCGGGTGGCGGAGTTAAAGGGTTGTGAGCAGCCAGCAGACGGAGTTCGCGGACTTCTTCCAGGCCAGCTGGGAGCCCTGCCTGCGCGCGGTGGTGGCGGTCGTCGGCAGCCCGCAGCTGGCCGAAGACCAGGTGGCGGAGGCGTTCGCTAAGGCCTGGGTGTCGTGGCGGAAGGTCCGCCGTCATCCAGTTCCGCGGGCGTGGGTGGTGCGCACCGCGCTCAGCTTCGGCTACTTCCAGCTCCCCTCGGGCGAACAGCAGGCCGACTCCGTGCTCATCGACTCGAGCTCCTACACCTGCACCAGCACCCCGCCTGACCCAAACGGCCCACCCGACGGCTACGGCCAATCTGACAGCGTCGGGCTGCTATACGGCGGCCCCGGCCCAGGCGGGTCGTAATCAGCCGCGAGCCGCAACGGCCCGCTCCTGCCCCGGGCGCCGGCCGGCGCCCGGAAGCACCGGCGCCGGAAAAGCGTTAGATCTCGCGGGACTTACCGGCCATCCTGATGCGTGTGCCCGCGCGCGGCGGACGTCCCGTGGAGACTGCGACTTTGACTTCTAGCGTTGCCGAGCTTCGTGGCATGCCCGCGATCAGCTATCCCGCCGAGCTGCCGGTCAGCCAGCGCAAGGACGAGATAGCCGCGGCCATCCGGGACCACCAGGTGGTGGTGATCGCGGGCGAGACCGGGTCCGGGAAGACCACGCAGCTGCCCAAGATCTGCCTGGAGCTGGGCCGTGGCCGGGCCGGGCAGATCGGGCACACCCAGCCCCGGCGGATCGCGGCCCGCACGGTGGCCGAGCGGATCGCCGCCGAGCTGGGCACCGAGCTGGGCGAGGTGGCCGGCTACAAGGTCCGGTTCGCCGACACCTCCAGCGACCGGACGCCGATCAAGGTGATGACCGACGGCATCCTGCTGACCGAGCTGCAGCGCGACCGGGACCTGCGGCGGTACGACACGATCATCATCGACGAGGCGCACG
Organism: Streptosporangiaceae bacterium; assembly: GCA_036501145.1. Taxonomy (GTDB): domain Bacteria; phylum Actinomycetota; class Actinomycetes; order Streptosporangiales; family Streptosporangiaceae; genus PALSA-505. Next base: position 29,603 of record DASYAV010000003.1, read on the forward strand.
AGCGCAGCCTCAATGTCGACTTCATCCTCGGCTACCTGCGGCAACTGCTCCCCCGCCGGCCGGATCTGAAGGTCATCATCACCTCGGCCACCATCGACCCGGAGCGGTTCAGCAAGGCCTTTGCCGGAGGCGAAGCAGGCAAGCAGGGCGCGGACGCTCCGATCATCGAGGTGTCCGGGCGCACCTACCCGGTGGAGGTGCGGTACCGGCCGCTAGCCGACCCCCAGCGGCCCGAGGCCGAGGCGCGCGACCAGGAGCAGAGCATCCTCGACGCGGTGGACGAGCTGACCGCGGAGGGGCCGGGCGACATCCTGGTTTTCCTCAGCGGCGAGCGGGAGATCCGGGACACCGCCGATGCGCTGGCCGGCCGGGACAATCTCGAGGTGCTGCCGCTGTACGCGCGGCTGGGCGCGGCCGAGCAGTACAAGGCGTTCCAGCCGCACCGCGGCCGGCGGGTGGTGCTGGCCACCAACATCGCCGAGACCTCGCTGACCGTCCCGGGCATCAAGTACGTGATCGACCCGGGCACCGCGCGGATCTCCCGGTACAGCCACCGCACCAAGGTGCAGCGGCTGCCGATCGAGCCGGTCTCCCAGGCGTCGGCTGAGCAGCGCAAGGGCCGGTGCGGGCGCACCTCAGACGGGGTGTGCATCCGGCTGTACAGCGAGGAGGACTTCGCCGCCCGGCCGGAGTTCACCGACCCGGAGATCCTGCGGACCAACCTGGCCTCGGTCATCTTGCAGATGGCGGCGCTGCGGCTGGGTGAGGTGGCGGACTTCCCGTTCATCGACCCGCCGGACGCGCGTAGCGTCACCGACGGGGTGCGGCTGCTGGAGGAACTGGGGGCGCTGCGGCCGGGCCGGGGCGACTCCCGGCTGACCGGCATCGGGCGCAAGCTGGCCCGGCTGCCGGTGGACCCGCGGCTGGGCCGGATGATCCTGGAGGCGGACCGCAACGGGTGCGCCGGCGAGGTGCTGATCATCGCGGCGGCGCTGTCCATCCAGGATCCCCGGGAGCGGCCGGCCGAGATCCGGGACGCGGCCGACGCCATGCACCGGAGGTTCGCCGAGCCGGGCTCGGACTTCCTCGCCTTCCTGATCCTGTGGGATTACCTGCGGGACAAGCAGCGGGAGCTGTCCGGATCGGCGTTCCGGCGGATGTGCCGCCGGGAGTACCTGCACTTCCTGCGGGTGCGCGAGTGGCAGGACGTGCACGCGCAGCTGCGGCGGGCGGCCCGGGAGGTCGGCGTCGGCGGTGCGAAGGGGGGCGCCAAGGGCGGAGCTGACGGCGGCGCGGGCAAGAGGGGCAAGGACGGCGGGCGCAAGGACGAGCCGGGGCATGCAGAGGCGGCGGAGCAGGCCGGGCGGAACGCGCCGGGCACCAGGGGCAAGGCACGCAAGAGCGGGCAGCCAGAACCGGAACGGCGCATCCCGGTGGACGTCGCGGACCGGGTGCACGTATCGCTGCTGTCCGGGCTGCTCTCGCACATCGGCATACAGGACACCGGCCGCAAGCCGCCGGGCGGCAAGACCGCGCGCGGCCAGGCGCCGGCCAGGCGGCGCGGCCCGGCCGAGTTCGCCGGGGCCCGCGGTGCCCGGTTCGCGCTGTTTCCGGACTCGTCGCTGGCCAGGAAGCCGCCGGCCTGGGTGATGGCCGCCGAGCTGGTGGAGACGTCACGGCTGTGGGCCAGGACGGCGGCCGCGATCAAGCCGGAGTGGGCCGAGCCGCTGGCCCCGCAACTGGTCAAGCGCAGCTACAGCGAGCCGCACTGGGACGCGCGCCGGGGCGCGGCGATGGCGTCGGAGAAGGTGACCCTGTACGGGCTGCCGCTGGTCGCCGCCCGGCCGGTGAACTACGCGAACGTGGACGCCGCCGCGGCCAGGGATCTGTTCATCCAGCACGCCCTGGTGGAGGGCGACTGGGAGACCCTGCACGCGTTCTTCGGTCACAACCGGGACCTGCTGGACGAGGCGGGAGAACTGGAACGCAAGGTGCGGCGGCGCGGCATCGTGGTGGACGAGGCCACCCTGTTCGACTTCTACGACCAGCGGATCCCGGCGGAGGTGACGTCGGCCCGGCACTTCGACACCTGGTGGAAGGGCGCGCGGAGGGACGAGCCGGAGCTGCTGACGTTCCGGATGGACGACCTGGTCGGCCCGGCCGCCGAAGAGATCAGCCCGGCGGACTACCCGGAGAGCTGGGGCGAGATCCCGCTGTCGTACGAGTTCGCGCCGGGCGAGCCGGACGACGGGGTGACCGCGGACATCCCGCTGGGCGTGCTCAACCAGGTGCGCGACGACGAACTGGGCTGGCAGGTGCCTGGGCTGCGCGAGGAGCTGATCACCGAGCTGATCCGGTCGCTGCCCAAGCAGCTGCGCACCGTGTTCGTGCCGGCCCCGGACACCGCCCGCGAGGTGTCCGGGCGGCTCGGCCCGGCCGACGGGGATCTGCTGGCCGCGCTGGCGGCCGAGCTGACCAGGATCGGCGGGCTGCGGGTGTCGCGGGAGGACTTCGACCTGGTCCGGCTGCCCGGGCACCTGCGGATGACGTTCCGGGTGGTGGACGGCGACCGGGTGCTCGCGGCCGGCAAGGACCTGGACACGCTGCGCGCCGAACTCCAGCCGCGGCTGGATGCGGTGATCAACCAGGCGGCCCAGGGGCTGACCCGCACCGGGCTGCGGAGCTGGGACATCGGCACCCTGCCGCGGGTGTTCACGCACGGCGAGGTCCGGGCCTACCTCGCGCTGGCCGACGCGGGCGGCACGGTGGACGTCCGGCTGTTCGGCACCGAAGCCGAAGCCGCGGAGTCGATGCGGCGGGGCACCCGGCGGCTGATCATGCTGGCGGTGCCGTCGGGCGTGCGGTCCATCGCCGGGCGGCTGCCGGTCAGCGCGAAACTGGCGATGAGCCGCCACCCCTACCCGGACACGGCCGCCGAGCTCGACGACTGCGTCGCCTGCGCGGCCGACGTGGTGATCAGCGAGGCCGGCGGCCCGGCGTGGGACGAGGCCGGGTTCGGGCGGCTGGTGGAGGCGGCGCGGGAGCGGCTGGCGGTCAGCACAGCACAGGTGCTCGACGCCGCCGCGGGCGTGCTGGCCGCGGCGCACGAGGCGGAGACCGCGCTGCTGGCCAACGCGGCCGGGCCGGCCGCGGCGCTGGAGGACATGCGGGCGCAGTACGCGGCACTGATCTATCCCGGGTTCATCGCGGAGACCGGGCTGGCGCGGCTGCCGGACCTGGCCCGCTACCTGAAGGGCATCACGCGCCGGCTGGAGAAGATCACCGACAGCCCGGCCCGGGACGCCGAGCGGATGGCGGCCGTGCACCGGGTCGCGCAGGCGTACCAGGAGACGCTCAGGGAACTGCCGGAACCGGCCCGGCACGACCCCGGCGTGACCGCGGTGCGCTGGATGATCGAGGAACTGCGGGTCAGCTTGTTCGCGCAGGCCCTCGGCGTCCGGGGGACGGTTTCGGAAAAACGCATCTACACCGCGCTGGACCGGCTGGCCGACCGCTGACATCCTCCTGCCCATGAGGCCCATAGGGGATGTCCGGTGCTGACCCGCTGGTACGGCGGGTTCGCCGCGGCCGCGGTCACGCTGGGGACCATCACACTGGTGGTGCTGGAGCTGACCGATACCGGGTTCCGCCACTGGTGGGCCGCACGGCCACTGACCACGGACACGGCCGCAGGCGTGCTGGTCGTGCTGGTCACCGTGCTGGTCGTGAACCAGGTGGTGACCCGTCGCCAGGTCAGCGACCGGTCCCGGGCCATCGCGGCCCAGGCGGCCATCGTTATGGCGCAGGCCATGCGGTCAGCACAGACGGTGACGGCGGCCCTGGCTGGCACCGGCGACCGTGACACCGCCACCGACGAGGTGCGAACCTACATGATCATGCTGCTGGTGGGCGCGCCGGTGCTGATCGACACCCCGGTCTCACGGGACTTCCTGGAGCAGGCCCAGCATCTCGGTGGCGAGATGGCTCGCGTGGCAGGCCTGATCGGCAAGACCTCCGGGGCGCGGGAAGACTCGCAGGCCAGGATCGATCGCTCGGTCGCCCGGTTGCGCGCCGCCTCGGCCCCGCTGCTCCAGCTGATCGACTTCAAGGAGCTGACTGTCGCCGACCCCGGCGGCCCAGCCACGCCGTGACACCGGCCACGGCGCTGAGTCAGCCCACGGGAGCGGCGTGCGGCTGCCCGGGCCAGAACGGCCACTCCTCGAACGAGACGCAGCGCCCGTCACCGGCGAAGCGGATCACCCACAGGTCGCGGTACTCCTGGCGGACGGGATCGCCGTAGGCGACCTCGGCGCGGACCACGGCCGTGTCGCCGTCGACCGCGACGACATCGCTGGTCATCCGGAACACCTCGGCGGGCCCGTCGCGTTCGCCCTCCCACATGCGGCTGATCGCGGGCAGGCCGGTCACCGGTTCGTCGTAGGGACCCTGCCGGTAGACCGCGTCCGGGGTGAACAGGCCGGCCAGCGCGGCGGTCCCTGGCGCGCGCCAGGCCCGCTCGTACGCAGTCACCCACTCCGCGACCTGCTCCCTGGTCATCTGCCAACCTTAGGCCGGCCGCCGGCCCTGAGGTGGCGCGCCCGGTCGGTCCCGGGCCAGGCGGTCGATCTGCTGCTGGGCGTCGGCGATGACGCGGACCACGTCGCGGCCGAACCGGACGTCACAGGGGTGCGGCTCGCCGGACGCGGCGCTGGCGGCCAGTTCGGTGAGCGCGGTGCGCAGCGCGGGGACCGGGTCCTCGGCCACGGTGGGCAGCGCGAACCGGCCGGCCTCGCCCCACAGCCACAGCTCGAAGCCCTCGGCGGCCGGCGGTGCGCTCAGCGTGACGGTGACCGTGCTGGTCACCCCGCTCTCGTGGTGCAGCACGAGGTGGGTGACGTCGCGCTGGCCGGCGTCGGCGGTGACCGAGGCCACCGGGCCGAGCGCCGCCCACAGCAGGGAGATCGCGTGCGGCGCCACGTCCCACAGGCCACCCATTTCCCTCCGCCACGGCGTGTTGAACGGGCTTGACCCGTGCCAGGCGATGGCCAGCCAGACCCCGAACCCGCCGCCCCACGGGCCCTGGCGGGCCACCTGGTCCAGCCAGCCGCGTACCGCCGGCTGGAAGCGGGCGGTGAAGAACACCACCGACGCCACCCCGGCGTCCTGCACGGCATGCGCAAGTTCACCGGCCCGGCCGGCGGACGCGGCCACCGGCTTTTCCAGCAGGAGATGTTTCCCGGCCCGGGCGGCACGCAGCGCGATGGTCGCCTGCACGTCCGGCGGCACGCTGAAGGCCACACCATCCACGCTGTCCAGGAATGCGCCGATGTCCGGATAGGCGGTGGCCTGGTGGTCGGCGGCCAGCGCGGCCGCGGCGTCGGGGTTGCGGCCCCAGACCGAGGTGAACTCGATGCCCCCGGTGCTGGCCAGCGCGGGGGCGTGCGCGATGCGGGCCCAGTGCCCGGTGCCGACGAGCCCGAACCTCAGCGTCATGGCAGCCATACCCTTCCGGTCGGCGAAGGCCGTCGTGGCCCCGGTTCAGCGCAGGTAGGAGGCGCCGTTGAGGTCGATGATCGTGCCGCTGGCCCATTCTGCCTGCGGCGAGGCCAGGTAAAGCACGCCGGCGGCGATCTCCTCGGGCCTGGCGACCCGGCCGAACGGGCTCTGCCCGCGGATCTGCTCGCCGCGCGGCGAGGCCAGTTCCTCGGTGGTCATGTCGGTCTCCACGTAGCCGGGGGCCACCGAGCCGACCGCGATGCCGTGCGGCGCGAGTTGGCGGGCCAGCGACTGGCCGAACGAGTTCAGCCCGGCCTTGCTCGCCCCGTACGCCGGGTGCCGCGGCTCGCCCCGGTAGGCGCCCCGGGAGGTCACGTTGACGATCCGGCCGCCGCCGCGCGGGATCATGTGCCGGACCGCGCACCAGGTCGCGTTCACCGCGCCGAGCAGGTTGACGTCCAGGGTGTCCTGCCAGGCCGACTGCCACTCCTCGTAGGAGACGTCGGTGATCGGGTGCGGCACATAGATACCGGCGTTGTTCACCAGCACGTCGAGCCCGCCGAGCCCGTCCGCCGCCTCGTCCACCATCCGGCGCACCGCCGCGGGGTCGGCCAGGTCGGCCTGGACCAGCAGATGGCCGGGGCCGGGCAGCGCGGCCCGCACCGCCGTCGCCTCGGTCAGGCCGGCCCGGTAGTGCACGGCGACCCGGTCGCCCTGGGCGGCGAACGCCTGGGTGATGGCCGCCCCGATACCCCGGGAAGCCCCGGTCACCAAGATCGCGCGATCGGTCACCGGGCCAACTGTAGTCGCGGCGGCCGGGAGCGGCCGGCGGGCGGGTGCTACGCGGTGAGCTGACCGTGCTGGCCACCCGGCCGGTGAACACGCCGGGGGCGTTCGCCCTGCTGGAGTCGGCCCTGGCCATCCTGCGCGGGCAGGTGCTGGACATCCTCATCGCCGGCTTCGCCACCAGCTAAGCCCGCTCCCCCGCCCGGCCCGGGTCGGGTATACAGGACGGCGAGCCCGACGATCATGTAGGGAAGCAACCGCCCGCCTCGCGGGCGCGGGCCAGCCCTGGAGGCGCGCAGATGGTGGATACCTTCACCGGCATGGACCTGGCCAGCCACTGGGCCGGAGACGGCTACCCGGTGGTGTGCCTGCCCTCGTTCAGCACCGACCGCAAGGTCACCGAGGCCGCGTTCGACCCGGCCCTGGCGGCCGCGGACGGCTTGCGCCGGTGCTACCTGGACCTGCCCGGGCACGGTGAGTCGCCGCCCGGGCCGCCGACCTCCGACGGCGTGGTGGACACGGTCAGCGGGTTCATCGACCGGCAGCTGCCGGGCCAGCGGTTCCTGCTGGCCGGCTGGTCCTACGGGGCCTACATCGCCGCGGCGCTGGCCCGGCGGCGGCCCGCCGATGTGGCCGGGATGCTGCTGGTCTGCCCGGGCGTGACGATCAACATGGCGGACCGGGACCTGCCGGGCGCCGGGGCCGCCGACGACGAGCCCGGCTGGCTGGACGACGTGCCACAGCAGTTGCGCGAGCACCTGTGGCAGGCACTCGGCCACCGCACCAGGGACGTGGCCGGGCGGGTGGCCGGGGTGCTAGCCGGCTCCACACCCGGCGACGAGGAGTACCGGCGGCGGCTGCGCTCGGGCGGGTACCCGGTCAGGGACGAGCAGTCCGCGTTCCCGTTCGGCGGGCCGACCAGCGTCATCACCGGGCGGCAGGACCGCATCGTCGGCTACGCCGACCAGTTCCGGCGGATGCGCTGCTACCCGTTCGGCAGCTACGCGGTGCTCGACCAGGCCGGCCACTACCTGCCGTTCGAGCAGCCGGAGTCGTTCGCCGGGCTGGTCGCCGAGTGGCGCCGGCGGTGCCACTGACCCAGGTCAGGTCACCGGCAAGATCTCCGCCCGCAGCAGACGGCCGCCCGATATCTCCAGCACGCCGAGCGTGCCGCGGGGCTGGCGGCGCCGGTCGGTGGGCGAGCCCGGGTTGAAGATGCGCAGCCCGTCGGCCGACTCGTCCAGCGGGATGTGCGAGTGGCCGAACACGACCAGGGCCGCCGCGGGGAACCGGCGCCGCATCCGGCGCAGCCGCCCGGCCGCCTGGCCGCTGTCGTGCAGCATCGCCACGGGCAGGCCGTCCAGGCCGAACTCGGCCACGTCAGGCGCGCCCCACGAGGCCACGTCCAGGTCGTCGTTGTTGCCGCGGACCACCCGCACCGGCGCGTACCCGGCCAGCTCGTCCAGCACCTCTGCGCTGCACACGTCCCCGGCGTGCAGGATGAGGTCGGCGCGCCGCAGGTGGGCGGCGACCGCGGGCGGGCAGGACTTCCACCGCCGCGGCGCGTGCGTGTCGGCCAGCGCGATCACTCTCACCGTGCCATCCTCCCGGGGCGGCTAACGGAGCCGGCCGTAGCGTCGTGACCGCGTTCCCGGGCTGACGTGCTCGCGCAGGAAGCCGGCAAAGCTGATGCGGCCGTCGGCGTGGTCCGGCGCCAGGTGGCCGCCTGCCGCGTAGCCGCGCATCAGCCGTCCGGGCAGCCGCACCGGCAGCACCGGGCGGCGGCGGCCGGCCGCGCGCAGCCAGGCCCTGGCCAGTTCGGCGGTGTCCTGCACGAGCGGGCCGCCGAAGTCGGCCACCCGCCCGGCGGCGGGGGCGGCCGCCAGCTCGGTGAGCCGGCCCGCCACGTCGCCGGTGTCCACCGGCTGGAAGCTGACGCCGGCCGGCACCATCAGCACCGGCAGCGTGCCGGCCAGCCCGAAGAGGTAGCAGAGCAGGTCGTGGAACTGGGTGGCGCGCAGCACGGTCCAGGGCAGCCCGGACCGCGCCACCATCTGCTCGGCCTCCAGCTTGATCCGGTAGTAGCCGAGCGGCACCCGGTCCACCCCGACGATCGAGACGTACACCAGGTGCGGCCCGCCGGCCGCCCGCGCGGCCGTGATCAGCTGGCCGGCGGCGGCCAGGTCGCGGCGCGGCCGGCGCGGGTCGGAGGCGCAGTGCACGACCGTCCGCACGCCGCGCAGCGCCTCGCCGAGCCCGGCCCCGGTGACCAGGTCACCCACCGCCCAGCCGGGGCCATCCGGATCGCCGGCCGGGCCGCCGCCGGAGGCGCTGGAGGCGCCGCCGCCGGAGGCGCTGGACGGGTCGTCGGCCGGGCGGGCGCGGCGGCTGAGCACCCGTACGTCGTGACCGGCGGCACGCAGCCGCGGCACCAGCTGGCGGCCGAGCGCGCCGGTCCCGCCGGTCACGAGGATCGCCGCCATGTGTCTTCCTTCCATTCGCTGCACGGGCACCGGCAGGAACTCACCAACTCCCTGACTCGTAGTTACCTGGTGGGACAGTGGGGTGTAAAGGCCGGAACGCCTGCCCGCTGCGAAGGGAAGCCCGATGTCCACAGACCGGTGGCCGGCGGCCAGGAGGCCGCTGACCACAGCGGTGCCGGCCTTAACGCTGGCCACAGCGCTGGCCACCGTGCTGGCCACGGTGCTGCTGGCGCCCGCGACGGCGGCTAACGCGGGAGGCGAACGAGGCGGCGGGCGCGGCGGCGCGGGCACCGAAGAGCCGGCCACGGCCGGTGCGCCGGTCCCGGCCCGGTTGCCACGGCTAGCGGCGCTGACCGCGGTCTCCTGCGCGTCGCCCCGGCTGTGCATGGTCATCGGCAACACCTCGTCGAAGAGCACCGCGGTGCTGCGCTGGAACGGCAGGAACTGGGCGGAGCTGCCGGTGCCCAGGCCGGCCACCGACCGCCTGGCCGCGATCTGGTGCGGATCGGCGACCTCCTGCCTGGCCGCCGGGGAAACCACCCGCAACGCCTCGGGCAGCAGGAGCGTGCCGCTCGCAGAACAGTGGAACGGCTACGGCTGGACCGTGCTGCCGGTGCCCAACCAGGCACACACGTTCTGGTCCGGGCTGGCGGGCATCGACTGCGGCTCGGCCACCGCGTGCACGGCGGTGGGCAGCTACACCACGGCCAAGAGCGACCACGTCCCGCCCACCTACGCGCTGGCCGAAGGCTGGAACGGGCAGGCGTGGCGGCTCGAGCCAGCCACGAACCCGGAAGCGCAGCTCACCGAGCTGTCCTCGGTGAGCTGCTCGTCGGCCGGCGCCTGCACCGCGGTGGGCACCGAACTCGACGGCGGTCTGGTGGCGGAGCGGTGGAACGGCACGGCATGGGCCACGCAGCAGCCTGAGTCGTCCGGTGGCGGCGGTCCCGGCGACCTCAACGCGGTGTCCTGCCCCGCGGCCGCCGACTGCACCGTGGTGGGTGACTCGGGCGGCGACGACAACCAGGGGCTGACCGAGACCTGGAACGGCAGGAGCTGGGGATCGGAGTCGGTCGTGGCCCCGTCGGACTGGTCCACGCTTTCCGGCCTGAAATGCTGGTCGGCCACGGCGTGCATGGCGGTGGGCAGCGATGACGGCTATCGCGGCGACGTCACCCTCGCGGCCTGGTGGAACGGCAGGTCATGGTTGCTCCGGCACACTCCCAGCGCGCCACGGCCCGCCCTCAACAGCACGCTCGGCGCGGTCTCCTGCGGCTCGCCCTCCGCCTGCCTGGCGGTCGGCGACAGCGACGGTGGCGTCGGCAAGACCGACTACACCACGGGCAGGCGGGCGCTGGCCGAGTGGTGGAACGGCAGGAAGTGGCGCATGCTGCCTAGGCCGTGACACGGCAAGGCCCGGTCAAACCCCGGGTGGCCGCCGCGGCCGGGACGCTACGATCTCGCCCATGCTGGCCAGGAAGCCGGGTAAACCCGGACAGCTCTTCGAGCCCTGGTTCATCCCGTTCGCCCTGGTGAACGGGGCCGCGGTGGGGCTCACCCCGATCCTGCTGCCGCTGGTGGCGGCCCGGCAGGGCGCGGGGCACGTCGGCCTGGTCATGGGGGCGTTCAACCTGGGCGCGTTCGCCGCCCCGGTGACCGGCGGGCTGGCCGACGCGCTGCACGCGCACCGGCTGCTGGCCACGGTGTGCTCGGCGCTGTCTGCGGTCACGCTGTGGCTGTTCCCTTACGTCGGCTCCGCGCTGCAGTTGCTGCTCGCGCTGGTCGGTGGCGCGGGTTTCGCCGGCGCGGTGACGATCGCCAACCTGCTGATCGTGGAGCGCAGGCCGGAGGGCGAATGGAACCAGCGGCTCGGCTGGCTGGAGACCGCACTCAGCGTCGGCCAGGGCGCCGCGCTGTTCCTCGCCGCCTGGCTGAGCGGGCTGTCGGAGAAGACCGGCCTGGGCATCGCCGCGCTGGTGCCGGCGGCCGCGGTGCCGCTGTCCCTGCTGCTGCTGCCGCGGCTGGCCCGGGCGGGTACGGCGACACCAGGCACGGCCGGCTCAGCCGCAACCGGCACCGCCACGGCGGGCCAGGCCACCCCGTCGACGGCCCGGGCCGCGGCCAGGCACCGGCTGCGCAACGCCGGGCACACCGGCGAGTGGGGCCCGGTCAGCCCGTCGAGCCTGCCGCATGTGCCGGGCACCCGTCCGTCGAGGAACACGCTCCGCCGGGCGCTGGGGCTGCTGACCGGGGGGTTCGGCTGGATGCTCGCGGCCTGGATCCCCGCCTACGCGGGATCGGCGATCGTGTTCGCGCTGTACCCGGTGCTGTTCCAGCATGCCTTCCGGGTGGCGCCGCAGACGTCCTCGGTGGCCTTCGCGGTGATCGTGTTCGTCAGCCTGCCGCTGTTCCTGCTGGCCGGCCGGGTCAGCCAGCGGCGCGGGCCGCGGGCGGTGATGGCCGGCGGCCTCGGCGCCCGGGTGGTGCTGCTGGCGCTGCTGGCCATCCTGGCCGCGACCGGGTCGGTGCCGGCGGTGCTGCCGCTCGCCGTGTTCGGCGGGATCCTGTTCGCCTGGTCGTTCCTCAGCGTGGCCTCGCCCGGGCTGACCGGGCAACTGGTCCCGCAGGCGGAGGGCGAGGCGCAGGGCGTGCTCAACGCGGCCAGCGGCATCGCGGGGTTCCTCGGCGCGGTCATCGGCGGCGCGGTCGCCAGCGCGGCGGGCTACCCGGCCGCGCTGGCCCTGGGCGCCGCCGCCACCGTGGCCGGGCTGCTGATCTTCGTGGTCAGGCTGCTGCGCCCGGCCCGGCCACGGCCCCGCCCACCGGCCACCGAGCCGCCCAGCCCCGCCCGGGCGGCCTGACCAGGTGAGGACACACCGGTAACCACACCGGGGTCGTGTTCGGCTACCCTGCCGACGAGCGACGGCAGAGGTGGAGAAGTGCCCGCAGCTAATGAGGACTGGGTAGCGCGTACCGCGGCCGAGGTGATCGCCGAGGGCGAGCGGCGCCACCCCGGTGCGGCCCCGACGTGCGCGAGCGGCATCAGCCCGTCCGGTTCGGTGCACCTGGGCAACCTGCGCGAACTGATGACCCCGCACCTGGTCGCGGACGAGGTGCGGCGGTCGGGGCACCCGTGCCGGCACATCCTGTCCTGGGATGACTACGACCGGTTCCGGCGGGTGCCGGCCGGGTTCCCTGAGGCCTTCGCCGAGCACGTCGGCCGGCCGCTGACGTCGGTGCCCGATCCGGTGGGCGGCTGCCATGAGAACTGGGCCGAGCACTTCAAGGACCCGCTGCGCGAATCACTGGCCAGGCTCGGCATCCGGGTCACCGAGATCAGCCAGACGCGGATGTACACCTCCGGGGCCTACACCGGGCAGATCATCGTGGCCATGCGCCGCCGCGCCGACATCGCGGCCATCGTCCGGCGGTACCAGACCAAGCGGGCCGGCGCGGACGAGGACGCGCCGGCGGACTACTACCCGTTCCGTCCCTACTGCGTGACCTGTGGCCGGGACGACACGACCGTCACCGCCTTCGACGACGACACCGCGGAGATCAGCTACACGTGCAGGTGCGGGGGCGGCGTCGGGCCGGTGCCCATCGGCCAGGTCGCGGGCAAGCTGGTCTGGAAGGTCGACTGGCCGATGCGCTGGGCCTACGAGCGGGTGACGTTCGAGCCGGCCGGCGTGGACCACGCCACACCGGGATCGGGCTTCACCGTCGGCCAGCACCTGGTCGGGGACATCTTCGGCGGGCAGATGCCGCTGCACTTCGGGTACTCGTTCGTCGGCACGCAAGGGACCGCGAAGATGAGCGGCTCGGCCGGCGGCGCCCCGACACCACGGGACGCGCTGGAAGTCTTCGAGGCGCCGCTGGTCCGGTGGCTGTACGCACGGCGCCGCCCGGAACAGAGCATCACGCTGGCGTTCGGCGCCGAGGTGGGCCGGGTCTACGACGAGTGGGACGCGCTCACCCGCAAGGTCGGCGACGGCACCGCCGCGCCGGGTGCCTGTGCCATCTGGACGAGAGCTTCATCCACCGCGGACGGCAAGCTGCCGCAGACGCCCAGGCCGCTGCCGTTCCGCACGCTGGCTTCGGTCTATGACATCACGGCCGGTGACGAGGAGCAGGAGCTGCGCATTCTGCGCGCCCTGACCCCGGAAGCGCCGATCAACAGCGCCGGCGAGGTGCAGCCGCGGCTGGACTGTGCCCGGGCCTGGCTGCTCGGATACGCGCCGGACGAGGCCCGCACGACGGTCCGCGAGGAGCCGGACCACCGGATGCTGGCCGGCCTGACCGAGCAGGACCGGCACGCGGTGAAGCTGCTCGCCGACCAGATGGCGGAGCACTGGTCGCTCGAGGGGCTGACCACGCTGCTGTACGGGATCCCGAAGCTGACCCGCGGGATGCCGATCGACGCACCGCCCACCGCCGAGCTGAAGGCGGCGCAGCGGGCCTGGTTCGTCCTGCTGTACCGGCTGCTCATCGGCAAGGACACCGGCCCGCGGCTGCCGACCTTGCTGCTCGCCATCGGCGAGGAACGGGTGCACGTGCTGCTCGGCGCCTGACTACGTGCCGGGCCCGGTCAGCCGGGCGGCCATTGCCTCGACGCCGGCGATGAACAGGTCAGTGCCGAACCGGTAGTGGAACTCCGGGTCCTCGCAGTCGGCCAGCGGCCCAGCGCACTCGACCACGTACGGGTAGCGGTCGGCCGGCAGCATCGCCATCCGCACCCGGTTGCGGCGGCTCTGCTCGGCCAGCTCCGCTTCGCCCATCCCCGGATGGGTGCCGGGTTCGCTCATCACCAGGGTCAGGCCGGTCCACAGGAGGCTGCGGGCGATGGCGGTGGCATGCTCCGGATCGAGCCCGGCCCCGCGCAGCACACCCAGGGTGACCTCGGTGGCCTGCAGGAACGGCTCGCTCTGCTTCTCCGTCTCCAGCAGCAGCTGTGAGGCGGCGGGATGCGCGCGCAGCGCACGGATCAGCGACTCCAGCAGGCCGCGCAGCTGCCGCGGCCACGGCTGCGCCGGGTCCAGGGCGATGTCGATCTCGCCCCACACCTGGTCGGCCAGCGCGAGCAGCAGCTCGTCCTTGCTGCGGAAGTGCCAGTACAGCGCCATCGGGGTGACGCCCAGGTCCTGAGCCAGCCGCCGGATGGTCAGCCCGTCCAGGCCGCTGGCGTCGGCCAGCGTAAGCCCCCGGTCCACCACGGCCCTCTTGCTGAGCCGGGACCGTTCCGCGTCTGCTGCCCGGGTGTCCGCCATCTCAGTTGACAACTATACGCCGTACAAGCCATGCTGTGCTATGTACATGTACAACGTATAGGTACGTCGTATAAGAACGCCGTACATGAGCGGTGTACAGGACACGGCCCAGCGGACAGGGTGCACCGGGTTCCGGTGCACGGGAGCGGGCCCCGGCCCGAGGAGAACGCATGCCACGACGATGGCTGACCCTGGTGGCGGTAAGCCTCGCCACCTTCATGACCTACCTGGACAACAACGTCACCAACGTGGCGATCCCCACCATCGAGCGCAGCCTGCACCTGTCGGTGGCCGGGCTGGAGTGGGTGGTCAGCAGCTACGTGCTGGTGTTCGCCGGCCTGATGCTGGTGGGCGGCAGGCTGGCCGACGTGTTCGGCAGGCGCCGCCTGTTCCTGACCGGCCTGACGGTATTCACGCTCGCCTCGCTCGCGGCCGGGCTGGCCAGCAGCGGCGGCATGCTGATCGGGTTCCGCGCGGTGCAGGGGCTCGGCGCGGCGCTGCTGGTGCCGACCACGCTGGCGATCATCATGGCCACCTTCGACGACGGACGGGAACGCACCAGGGCCATCGGCATATGGACCGCGATCGGCGCGCTCGCCCTCGCCTTCGGCCCGCTGATCGGCGGCTTCATCAGCGAGAACTTCCGGTGGGGCTGGATCTTCTTCATCAACGTGCCGGTCGGCGTGATCACCTTCGCGATGGCCATCATGTGGATGGCCGAGTCGCGCGGCCGGACCAAGTCCCGCCGCCTCGACGTGCCGGGCCTCGCCACCTCGGCGGTGGCGCTGTTCGCGCTGACCTATGCGCTGATCGAGGGCCACACCAGGGGCTGGACGTCCGGCCAGATCCTCGGCTCGTTCGCGCTCGCCGCGCTGGCCGCCACGGCGTTCGGCGTGATCGAGGCGCGGTCGGCGCAGCCGATGGTGCAGGTGTCGCTGTTCCGCTCGCGAGTGTTCAGCGGCGGCACCAGCGTGATCATGCTGTGGGCGTTCGGCGTGTTCGGCATCTACTTCTTCACCTCGCTGTACCTGCAGGGCATCCTCGGCTTCTCGCCGGTCAAGGCCGGCCTGGCCTTCGTGCCGATGGCGCTGCTGCTGGCGGTCTTCTCCGGGGTCGCCGCGCCGGTCGCCGCCCGGATCGGCGCGCGCTGGACGGTCGCGCTCGGGCTGGTGATCATGACCGGCGGGCTGCTGCTGTTCGCCCAGCAGGGGCTGCACACCAGCTTCGCCGGGCTGATGCCCGGGTTCCTGCTGTTCGGCGCGGGGTCGGGGCTGATGTTCGCGCCGCTGACGACCGAGGTGCTGAGCTCGATGCCCACCGACCGGTCCGGTGTCGCGTCCGCGCTGATGAACGCCTCCCGCGAACTGGCCGGCCTGCTGGGCATCACGGTGATCGGCGCCGTGCTGTCCTCCCGGCAGGGCGCCGCGCTGCGGCAGCACGTGGCCCCGCCGGCGGCGTTCCTGGACGGGTACCACGCCGGGCTGGCGGTCACCATCGGGCTGACCATGGCCGGCATCGTGGTCGCCATCTTCGCGCTGCGCCGGGCCACCCCGGCGCCCGCCCTGGCGCGGGCCGCGGGCGAGCTAGCCGGCGCGGCTCCCGCCGAGCAGGCCGAGCAGCCAGCCGGGGCCGGTCACTGACGCCCCGGCCGCCTGGCAGCGGCGGCGCAGTTCCCGGTCGGCGGTGACCACCAGCCGCCGGCCGGGCAGCGCCGCCGCTTGGGCCACGATCGCGTCGTCGCCCGACCCGGGGGCCGACACGGCCCGCACCCGCCGCGCCGGGGGAAGCTCCGCGCGCCGCGCGGCACCCTCCACCACCAGCACGAAGTCCGGGTACCAGCGGGTCAGCGCGGGCAGCGCCGGTTCGACCGGCAGGGTGGGCAGCCCGCGCCCGGCGAGCCCGGCGAGCTGGCCGTGCAGCCGGGCAGCGGCGCCGGCCCGGTCCCGCCACCAGCCGTCCGGCCGGGAGCCCATCACGTTGGCCGCGTCCACGACGACCGTCACCGGAGCCAGCGCGGAGCGCAGCAGCGGCCACTGCCCGGCGAACCCGGGATGCAGCGGCAGCGACGTCACCTCCGCCACGTCCACCCAGCGGGCGTCGGTGATCTCCGCGCTGGCCGCGCGCACCGGCGGCGGCCCAGCGGCGGTCGCCAGGAACGTCTGGTAGGACCAGCCGCCGTGGTCGTCGTTCAGCACGGCAGCGACCGTCACCCCGTCCGGCGGCAGGCCGCATTCCTCCCAGGCCTCGCGCTGCGCGGCGGCGAGGGCGGGCTCGTCGCTGTCCCTGGCGCCGCCGGGCGTGCCCCAGGTGCCACCGTGATGGGACCACCAGCTCCGCTCGACCAGCAGCACGCGGTCCGCCCCGTCCGGCGCATCCGGCGCATCCGGCCCAGCGGCCCCATCCCCCGCGCCCGGGCCGTCCCAGGCCAGCAGCCCGACCGCGCCGAACCGCCCCCAGTGCCGGTGGCCCCGGCCACAGCGGGCCCAGCCATCTCCGTCCTGCCCCGGCACAGCAGCGACGATAGCCCACCGCCGGGCACCCCGGCGTGCGTCCGCTTCCGACCGGCCCGCCGCCGTAAGCTGGGCAGCATGGCCGACGCGAAACTCACCGACATGGCCGGGAAGGCCGGGCTGGCCAGCGTCAGCGACCGGGTCGGCCAGCTGTCCCGGCGGTGGAAGACACCCATCGTCCTGGAGCTCGACCTCACCGAGGGGCTGGCCGAGGAGCCGCCCGGCGACCCGGTGTCCGCGGTGCTGGGCAGGCACCGGGCCCGGCTGGACGACGTGCTCGACGGGCTGCGCCGGGCCCGCGACGACGACCGGGTCCGCGCGCTGCTGGTGCGGATCGGCGGCCGCAGGCTGGGGCTCGGGCTGGTGCAGGAGCTGCGCGACGCGGTCAGCGAGTTCGGCCGCGGCGGCAAGCTGACCGTGGCCTGGTCCGAGACCTTCGGCGACTTCTCGGCGGGCAACGTGCCCTACTACCTGGCCACCGCGTTCGGCCGGATCGTGCTGCAGCCCTCCGGTGACCTGGGGCTGACCGGCATCGCGGTGGAGCAGTTTTTCCTCCGCTCGGCCATGGACCGGCTCGGCGTGGACTACCAGGTGGCCAAGCGGCGCGAGTACAAGTCCGCGGCCGACATGATGACCGAGCGCGAGTTCACCGGCCCGGCCCGGGAGGCCACCCAGCGGCTGGCCGGCTCGATCGCCGGGCAGCTCACCGACGCGATCGCCGCCCGGCTGGGCGGCAGCACCGACGAGGCCAGGGAGCTCATCGACCGCGGCCCGTTCCTGGCCGCCGAGGCGCTCGAGCTGGGGCTGGTGGACGCGCTCGGCTACCGGGACGAGGCCTACCGCTGGGTGCGCCGCCGGGCCGGCCGGGAGGCGACGCTGCAGCCGCTGGCCAGGTACCGCCGCGCGCACGCGCTGACCAGCCGGATGCGCAAGATGCCCAGCCCGCGGGAGCCGTTCGTCGCGCTGGTGCACGCCACCGGGCCGATCAGGTCCGGGCGCGGCGGCCGGGGCCCGCTGTCCGGGGCGATGGGCGCGGACACCGTGGCGGCGGCGCTGCGGGCCGCGGCCGCCGACGAGCGAGCCCGGGCGATCCTGCTGCGGGTGAACAGCCCCGGCGGCTCGTACGTGGCCTCGGACACGATCTGGCGCGAGGTGGTGCGCGCCAGGGCGCGGGGCAAGCCGGTCGTGGTGTCGATGGGCAACGTGGCCGCGTCCGGTGGCTACTTCATCGCGATGGCAGCCGACGTGATCGTGGCCCAGCCGGGCACGGTAACCGGCTCGATCGGCGTGATCACGGCCAAGCCGGTGCTGAGCGGGCTGCTGGACCGGGCCGGGATCACCACGGACTCGGTGGCGGAGGGCGCGCACGCCACGATGTTCGCGCCCACCCGGCCGTTCAGCGAGGACGAGTGGGCCAAGGTCAACGCCTGGCTGGACCGGATCTACGCGGACTTCACCGGCAAGGTCGCGGCCGGGCGCAGGCTGACCCCGGCGCACGTGGAGGAGGTGGCCCGCGGCCGGGTGTGGACCGGCGCGGACGCGCTCGACCGTGGATTGGTGGACGAGCTGGGCGGGCTGGATACCGCGGCCGGCCATGCCCGCCGCCGGGCCGGGCTGGCCGAGGACGCCCCGGTCCGGCTGTTCCCGCGGCCGGGGCCACTGGACCGGCTGCGGCCACCCGGCGCCGGTGAGTTCGCGGCCGGGCTGGCCCAGTCGTGGCTGGCCGAGTCGGGGCTGGCAGGCTCCTGGTTGACGCAGTCGTGGCTAGCTGAGGCGTGGGGCCCGGTAGCGGCGCTCGCGTCCCGCGGTGGTTTCCCTGCGGCCGGCCCGCTACTGCTCCAGGGGGCCTGGACGATCTCTTGACATCCTCCACCGCCTGAAGGACGAGGGATTCCAGCTACTACGCCGATGGGGGCAGCAGTTGAGGTTCGCGGTTCGCCGGCCCGCCCTGCGGCAGGCCTCCCCGCGCGGTCACGGCATGCCCTGCCGCGATGTTGGGTGCCGCGTTCACGTCCGCGTTACAGGCGAAGCCACAGGCAGTGCAGGCGAAGTCCGCTTGGCTCTTGCGGTTGTCCGCCGACACGTGCCCGCACGCGCTGCAGCGCTGCGAGGTGAATACGGGATTGATCTTCTCCACCTGACCGGGAGCCTTCTGCTCCAGCCGCCTGACCAGCAGCCCCCAGCCCGAGCGCATGATCTCGCGGTTCAGCCCAGTCTTCTGCCGGACATTCGCCCCCGGGGCGGCGAGCGTTCCCCGTGCCGAGCGGGTCATGTTCGTGATGCGCAGGTCTTCGACCCGGATCAGGTCGAAGCGGCGCGCGAGGTCTGTACTTACCTTCTCCGCCCAGTCCTTGCGGATGTCGGCCTCGCGGGCGCGCAGCCGGGCGATGGCACGCTTCGTGCGGGCCCGGCGGTTCGAGCCGCGTTTGGCCCGGGCCAGCCTCCGCTGCAGGCGGACAAGACGGGCCCGCCGCTGCGGGTTCCAGACGTACCGCGCGTGCGCGCAATGACCACGCAGAACCGCCTCCTGAGCAGGTGTAGGTGCCAGGCGGTAGCGGGACATGCGAAAAACCAATCGACTACCACCGACACTCCAGAGGAGGTGACACGGCGTTCCCCCCGCCCGAAAGCCAGGGTCTGGACGCCGCAGCTCCGATGAATGAACGGTCCCGGGCTGGCCTGGCCGGCCTGCGGGACGCACTCGCGGGCTACGCGGCCGGGGTCACCCTGGTCTGCATCGCCGATGGCCGCGACGACATCGCGCTGACCGTCAGCGCGTTCTGCCCGATGTCGGTCGAGCCGCCGCTCATCGGTGTCGCGCTGCGCGCGGAGTCCTACCCCGCGGAGGTGCTGAGCAGGGACGACGGCCCGGAAGGGTTCGCCGTCACGCTGCTGGAGGCCAGGCAGCGAGTGCTGGCCGGGCGGTTCGCGGCGGCCGGGCGGCCGGGCGCGCGGATCCTGCTCGACGGGGTGGCGACGGTGCGCGGCCCGCGATCCGGGGCGCTGATCCCGGAGGGCGGCGTGGCCGCGCTGGACTGCCGGACCAGCCGCCTGATCCCGGCGGGCGACCACCTGCTGGTGATCGCCGAGGTTACGGACATTCCTTATACGGCGGAACGGGCGAGCCCGCTGGTCAGGTTCCGCGGCCGCTACCCCGCGCTGCGTTCCGGTAGCTGACATCATGGGTCGCCAGCCCCCGGTCGCTCCTCGCATCTTGTGCATCACACGGGGCATGTAGGTTATAACCCGGAGTATTGATGGAGGATAAGCATGGCCGAGCCTGAGCCGACCCCGCCGGGCGTGGACCCGTCCACCCCGAGCGCGGCGCGGCTGTACGACTACTACCTCGGCGGCACGAACAACTTCCAGGTGGACCGGGCGGCGGGCGAGCAACTGCGTGCGGCGATGCCCGACCTGTTCGATGCGGCGTGGGCGAACCGCGGCTTCCACCAGCGGGCGGCCCGCTGGATGGCCCGCCAGCACGGCGTCCGCCAGTTCATTGACATCGGCTGCGGGCTGCCCACCCAGGGGAACACGCACCAGGCCCTGCGGAAGGATGCCGCGGACGCGAGGGTGGTGTACGTGGACATCGACCCGATGGTCCGGGACATGGCTGGTGACCTGCTCGAAGACGACTCGCACACCAAGTTCATCATCGCCGACCTGCGCGATCCCGGCGAGGTGCTGAGCAACCCGGAGCTGCGCTCGCTCATCGACCTGAGCCAGCCCACCGGGCTGCTGATGTCGGCGGTGCTGCACTTCGTGGCCGACGGTTCTGATCCGTGGGGGCTGGTCAAGCGGTACGCCGGCGCGCTCGCCCCGGGCAGCTTCATCGCCATCTCGCACATAACCGCCGACCAGGTGGCGCCGCGCGCTTCGCAAGCGATCAGCGACATCTACCAGAACGCCAATGAACGTGCCTACCTGCGCAACAAGGATGAGTTCCGGCGGTTCTTCGACGGCCTGCAGCTGATGCCGCCATACGAGGGCGCGGCCCCGGGCATCACCCACGTGGGCATGTGGGGCGCCGACGACCCGGAACTGGCGGACTCCGAGGGGTCGCGCCTGCTCTACGCCGGGGTCGGCAAGCGCGTCTAGCGGCGGTGGGAGGCCATACCGTGACAGCCAAACCCACCGTGGAAGAGCTCGGCATCGACGTGGGCGCGCAGGCCTGGCACCGGTCGGGCGGCCGGGATGGCTCCATCGAGGTCGCCTTCGCTCCGGGTGAGTGGGTACTGCTGCGGGTGGCGGGCGACCCGTCCGGCCGGGTGCTGGTATATGACCGGTTCGAGTGGGAGTGCTTCCTCGACGGAGTCAAGAAGGGCGAGTTCGACGACGCCACCGAGTTACCAGGACCCACGAAAAGGGCCTGGTGAGTGCCTGAAAATGAGAATCCCCCGGGGTGACCAGACAATGGTTACATAGCTATCTATACCGGACAGCCCGGTCATCGGGCCGCGGACGACTGACCGGGCACGCCGGGACGGACCGTGAATGCCCCGCCAGCGGGCCCGCAGGGCCGTCAACTGCGGAAACACCAGGACTTGCCGACCGTGGGTTACCAGTTGGCGAACAATTGCAAATTTTGTGAATCACAACTTGAGCGGGGCTATAATGAAGCTCGGATCCTGTCAAGGAGGAAACCGCGAATGAGCGACGACGCGTACGGCGCCACAGCGGCGAAGCGCAAGCTGTCACGTCGCCTGACCGAGATCCGTAAAGCCACCGATCACACTGCCAACCAGATCTGCGACATGCTCGACTGGGGCCGGGGCAAGGTGGGCCGGATGGAGGCCAACCAGTGGAAACGCCCGGAGACCAGCGACATCCGCGACCTGCTGCGCGTCTACGGCATCGAGGGCACGGAGCACGACGAGATCATGCACCTCGTCAGCCGGGCCAGGGTCCGGCCCTGGTGGCGTGACTACACCGACGTCTTCGAGAACGAGTTTCCCGGGTTCGAGAACGACGCGACCCGGATCCGGGTCTTCATGCCACTGGTGCTGCCCGGCCTGCTGTCCACGCGCGACTACGCCGAGGCGTACATGCGGACCGGCGCGAGGTCGCCGGCCTGGCGGCGCAAGGTGCTGGAGACCAGGCAACGCCGCCAGGAGGTGCTGGAACGCACCGACAGCACCGCGCCCCGGCTGGCCGCCGTGATCACCGAGGCATCCCTGCTCTACCAGTGGGGCACCCGGGCTGAGCGGCGCGAGCAGGTCGAGCACCTTATCGAATTGGCCGGCCGGCCGAATATAGATCTGCATATCCAGCG
This sequence comes from Streptosporangiaceae bacterium, assembly GCA_036501145.1. GTDB lineage: Bacteria > Actinomycetota > Actinomycetes > Streptosporangiales > Streptosporangiaceae > PALSA-505. The sequence goes on from DASYAV010000003.1 coordinate 51,417, forward strand.
GCTCGCCGACGGCCCGCCCACCGGCATCGTGTCGGCGGTGAACATCTTCGACCTGCCAGACGGTGAACCGAGCATCGTCTTCGCAGAAACCGAGTACACGATCGAGGAGGTGGAAAGCACGCGGCAGGTTGACAGCTACATCGAAGGCTTCAGCAGAGCAAGAGACGGAGCTCTTGAACCAATAGACACCGTGGCCTACCTCGGGCTACTCGCCGAACGACTGGAGTAAAACAATGACTGACCTGTCTCAAGCCGCCTGGCGGAAGGCCAGCCGCAGCCAGAACAACGGTGGCTGCGTGGAGATCGCAGCCAACCTCCCGGAGGTCATCGCCGTCCGGGACAGCAAGCGCCCCGACGAGGGCGCGCACGTCGTTGAGCGCGACGTCTTCGCCGCGTTCGTGTCGGACGTGAAGTCCGGCCGCTACGACATCTGACGGGGGCTTAGGCCCCGTTTACGCGGAAGGGTCCCACCGGGCTGCACCCCGGGGGACCCTTCTGCGTTCCTGCCTCATCTCAAAGGCGGCCTGTCTCAAGGGCCCGGCGGTCCACCGTCCGGTTTCTCGCCGTATATGTCACTTTACCCCTGGTTGCCCGCGTAACTAAGTGGGGCGCTTCCTCCGTAATGGTTAGATCCCTGTCACCCAACTGACCAGTAACAACACAAGGCGCGCGTGGGATTTCAGCAGATGCCATTGCGCGGGCACCTCAAGACTCATAATCTGTGTTTCACAGATCAATGACTCGTGAAGGCTGAACATCATGTTTGCGTTGCACGTCATCGTCCCGCCGATGGCGAACTGATGGCAGCGGTTCACGCCCGGGCCATCATGACAGCCAGCACGGCGGACACACGGGCCGGCGGCTGTCAGGCCTGGCCACTCCCCCTCGACGCGACCTGCGCCGGCGCGGCCCGGCGGCTGTTCCGCGAGGTCGTGGCCGACCTGGGGCTGAACGGCGACATGGTGCACGACGGGGTCACCATGGTCAGCGAACTGGCCGCGAACACCCTGCACGCCCAGGGCAACGTGGAGTTCGACGGCAGCCGGCAACGGCCGATCACCGGATCGCCCGAGATGTGGTGCTACCTGCGCAGCTGCCCCACCGGTTACGAGCTGGTCTGCAAGATCTTCGACTCGCAGCGCGGCTGGAAGGCCGGCTCCCCGCCGGACCCGTCCCGGGTGACGCTGGAATCGCTGAACGGCCGCGGCCTGCGGGTGGTCTCCGAACTGTCGGACGGCCGGTGGGGCCACCACCTGACCCGCGCCCGGCTGGGCCGGTGGAAGGTGCAGGGCAAGGTCGTCTGGTTCGCGCTCCCGGTGGCGGCCGCGCGGGCCGCCGCCTACCTGGGCAGCCAGCAGATGAGCTCCTGCCAGGCGGCCAAGGAACTCGACGAGATGCTGTCCGGCCGCGGCATCGGCCGCAGGCTGGTGCGCTCCGAAGAGTCCGTGGCCGACATCGCGGTGCTGTCGGTGCGGTCCGACCTCACTGTGTGGTGCCGGTCTGGCACGTTGTCCTGGACGACGGGCGGCCGGGGTTACGAGCGGCGCCATTTCGCCGACATGACCGAGGCAGCGGAGCAGATCGTGCGGGCGCACGAGGAGCTGGACAGCCCGGCCGGGCTGCTGGACCTGGCACCGGCCGCCGGCACGGACGCCCCGGGTGAGGCTCCCGCCGAGGCGGACGGCACGCCGGGCCAGGACTGAATCCAGCGCGGCGCTCAGCGAGGGGCGCCGGTGGTGAGGGCGCAGCCGTCCAGGAAAATCAGTGTGGGTCACCAGCGGCGAGTTCGCCTGCCTGCCAGACGGCGGCCACCAGCGGGACGCCCGGCCGGTAGGCCAGGTAGGCGTGTGACGGCGCGTCGAGCATCACCAGGTCGGCGCGGGCGCCGGCGCCCAGGTGGCCGACGTCGGCCCGGCGCAGCGCCCGGGCCCCGCCGGCGGTGGCCGACCAGACCGCTTCCGCGGTGGTCATCCGCATCTCGCGGACGGCGAGCGCGACGCACAGCGGCATGCTCGAGGTGAAGCAGGACCCGGGGTTGCAGTCGGTGGCCAGCGCGACCGTGACCCCCGCGCCGAGCAGGCGGCGCGCGTCCGGGTAGGGCTGCCGGGTGGAGAACTCGACGCCGGGCAGCAGCGTGGCCACCGTGTCCGAGGCGGCCAGCGCGTCCACGTCCTCGCTGGACAGGTGGGTGCAGTGGTCGGCGGACGCGGCGCCCGCGGCGACCGCCACGCGCACGCCAGGCCCCGGGCCGAGCTGGTTGGCGTGCACCCGGGGCAGCAGCCCGGCGGCCTTGCCCGCGGCGAGCACCGCGGTGGCCTCGTCCGCGCCGAACGCGCCGCGCTCGCAGAACACGTCCACCCACTTCGCGGACGGGGCGCAGGCCTCCAGCATCGGGCCGCAGACCAGATCCACGTAACGGGCGGCGTCCCCGTCGAACTCCGGCGGCACGATGTGCGCGCCCAGGTAGGTGACCTCCTCGGTGACCTCGGCGGCGAGGCCGAGGCTGCGCGCCTCGTCCGGCACGGTCAGCCCGTAGCCGGACTTGCACTCGAACGTGGTGGTGCCCTGGCGGAGCATCTCGGCGGCCAGTCGGCGCAGGCCGGCCCGCAGCTCCGGGTCGGTCGCCTGGCGGGTGGCGGCCACCGTCGACCTGATGCCACCGGCGCGGTAGGGCTGGCCGGCCATCCGGGCGGCGAACTCCGCGCCGCGCTCCCCCGCGAACACCAGGTGGGCGTGCGAGTCCACGAACCCGGGCAGCACCGCACGGCCGCGCGCGTCCACGATCCGGTCGGCGGCCGGCGCCCGGGAGGCCGGACCGGACCAGGCCACCCGCCCGCCGTCCAGGACCAGCGCCGCGTCCTCGATGACCGCGAACGGTCCCGGGCTGTGATGCTGGACGGGGGCGCCGCCGGGGGCGGGCGGGCCGGCGTCGGCGGGGGCCGGGCCGGCGTCGGCGGGCGCGTTGGTGACGAGCTCGCCGATGTTGGTGATCAGCGTGCTCATGGCTGGATCTCCGCGAGGTGCACGCTTAGATCATTTCCGGTCGCCCGCCGGTCACGCCAGCCGACCCGCGGATCAGGCGGCTCGCGGGGCTCAGGCGGCTCGCGGGCTAAGGCGGCTCGCGGTCAGGCGGCGGAGCCGCCGTCGATGACGAGATCGGTGCCGACGACGACCGCGGCCTCGGGCGAGGCCAGGTAGAGCACGGCCGCGGCGACCTCGGCGAGGGAGGCGACCCGGCCGGCCGGATTCTGCTCGCGCATCCGGGCGTCCCGGTCGGCCGCCGACTCCCCCGGCCGCATGGACATGGGCGTGTCGGCCGCGCCCGGGCTGACCGCGTTGATCCGGATGCCTTCCCCGATGTGGTCGAGCGCCGCGTTGCGGGTCAGCGCGCTGACCGCGGCCTTGGTCGCGACATAGCCGCGAAGGCCGCCGGCAGCAGCGGGTCACGGCGGCGCGACTCGGCCACCGCGAACGCGGCCAGCAAGCCCAGCCCGGCAGCGATCGGGATCAGCACGGACGCCCTGGACCAGGCGTGCCCACCGGAGATCACCAGGCCGTAGCTGAGCAGCGTGATCCCGGCGGTGGCGAGCACCGCGCCGGGCGGGTCAAGTGCCGGGCGGCGGCGCGGCGGGCCGGTGGCCGGGAGCCAGCGGGGGGTCAGCAGCCGGGCGGTGAGGCTGACCAGCACCGCGATGACGAACATCCAGCGCCAGGACACCCAGGTGGTGACCACGCCGGACAGCACGATCCCGGCGGTCGCGCCGAGCACGGACAGCCCGCCCCAGGTGGCCATGGCCCGGGCGTGCCGGCCCGGGTCGGGGAAGAGCCTGGGCAGCAGGGTCATGGCGGCGGGTGCGGTCAGTGCCGCACCGATGCCCTCGGTGAAGCGCGCCGCGATCAGGGTCGCGGTGTCCGGTGCCGCCGCCGCGACGGCCGAGCCGACGGCGAAGACGGCCAGCCCGGTGGTGAACAGTGGCCGCCCGCCGAACCGGTCGGCCAGACGGCCGCCGAACAGCAGCAGGCCGCTGAAGGCCAGCCCGTAGGCCGCGCTGACCAGCACGAGGCCGGAGGTGCCGAGGCCGAACTCCCGGCCGATGGCCGGCAGCGGCACGGCGACCAGGGTGATCGTGAAGATCAGCGTGACCTGCACGGTGCCGAGCAGGGCGAAGGCGCGGCGTGTGGCCCGGCCGGGCGGGTCGGCGCCGCGGACTGGGCTGCCGCGGCCGGCGGGCCTCGTGGTAGTCACTGATCCTCTCCCCCGGGTGAGTTTTCAAGATCGATCGTTCTTGAATTAGGGCGAACTGCGGACCCACGCCGGGTCCGGCCTGCCCAGCACGCTGGTGGTTGCGGCGCCCAGCACGATCACCACGAAGGCCGCGGCGAGCGGGTAGAAGATCGGCGCGTGCAGCACCAGCGCGGCGCCGATGACGGCGCCGGCCAGCATGGTGGCCACGGCGACGAGCCTGCGCCCGGCCTTCGATCCCGGCCCGCCGGCCAGCTTGCTGTCGGCGGCGATGCCGGTGATCGTCAGGGTGAGCACGGTGGTGGTCAGGTCGGGCACCGCGAGCTTGCGGGCGGCGGCGTTCTGCAAGCCCATGGCCACGGCCAGGACCACGATGAGCGGGTAGCGGTAGCCGGCTGTCACCGGGCTGCCGCTCAGGCCGGCCAGGATGACACCCACCGCGAGGAAGACGGCCTGCAGCGCACCGGCCGAGGAGTGCAGCCGGCCGCGGTGGGCGGCGTACCTGGTGGCGATCCAGCCGCCGCCCAACGCGCCCGCCATGAACGAGACCAGCGCGGTGAGCGAGGCGGCGATCGAGAAGCCGGGCGCGCCGACCAGGGCGAAGCCGAGGAGCACGACGTTGCCGGTCATGTTGGCCACGAAGACGTGCCCGAGCAGCAGGTAGCTGAACGCATCCACCAGGCCGGTGACCAGCGTCATGCTGAGCAGCACCCGGGGCAGCGGCCCGTGCTTGGCGTCCGGCTGCCAGATGGTGCCGCGGACGTCCGCCAGGAAAGCTGTCATCGCATCTGCTCCGGGGTGCGGGACTTACGGGTGGTGCGTCAGCCCGCCCGCCCAGCCGTCGGGATCCGGCTGTGCCGCGGCGGGCGCGCCCGGTGGGTAGGGCTCGCGGGTGAACACGAACGTGCCCACATCAAGGTGATCGACCGTGCCGTCGGCCCGGCGCACCAGACGGAGTGTCTCGCCCGCGTAGTAGTTGTCCAGCGCGGTCCAGGTGCCGTCGGCCTCGGGCCGGTAGCGGGACAGCCGGCCCCGGCTGCCGGCGGGCGACAGGTCCAGCATGCGGTCGGGCAGCAGGCGGAGCGTGAACGGCCGCGGCCCCCAGTACCACAGGCCGGTCAGCTCGAGCAGGGCCTGGTCCACCTCGGGCAGCGGCTGCCACGGCGCGGGCAGCGACGGCTCGCGCTCGGCCACGATCTTGATCAGGTCTCCGGCGATCGCATTGGGGTTGGCTCCGGCGGTGACGTTGGCGAACGCGACGGCGGCGAGGCGATCCTGTGGGCTCGCCACCACTGAGGAGACGAAGCCGGGCATCGAGCCTGAGTGGCCGTGCAGCGTCCGGCCGTCCGCGCGGAACAGCTGGATGCCGAGGCCGTACCCTCCGGTCCATTTCTCGTCCTCCGGCGCGGAGGCGGGGGTGCGCATCTCGGCCAGCGTGCCGTCGGCCAGCACCCGGCTGTCGCCGTCGAGCAGGAACGCGGCCAGCCGCCCCATGTCCCTCGTGGTCGACCAGTACTGGCCGGCCGGGGCCATCCGGCGGGTGTGCGGGAACGGCTCGGGCTGAAGCACGTCCGCCCACGGGTGCACCGCCCAGCCGCGCTGGTACGGCTCCTCGGGATCGAGGGTGGTACGCGACATGCCGAGCGGCTCCAGCACCTCCCGCCGCACCGCTTCGCCCCACTCCTCGCCGCGCAGCTGGGTGATGAGGCCGCCGAGCAGCGCGTATCCAGGATTGGAGTAATGGAACGTCCGCCCGGCCGGGTGCTTGTGCGGCCGCTCGGCGAAGATGTCGGCCAGCCCGGGCCGCAGTTCCCCGGGCGTGCGCTCCCACCAGGGGGCACTGGCCTCGGCGGCCAGCCCGCCGGTGTGTGACAGCAACTGGCCCACGGTCAGGTCGCCCACCTGGCCGACATCGAGCACGGCCGCCGCGTCGGCCGGATCCAGACCGCCCGTGGCCTGGCCGCCGGTGGTCGCGCTGACCGCGGCTGGGCTGCCCGCCGGTGGGCGGTGCGCGGGTGGGCTCAGGTGTTTGCGCAGCGGGTCGGCGAGGTCCACTACACCCTCGTCGCGCAGCCGCATCACCATGATGGCGACGAGCGTCTTGCTGATAGAGCCGATGCGGTACTGGGTGTCGGCGTCAGGCTCGCGCCCGCCCGGTATGCTGCGCGAGCCGCACCAGGTCAGACGGCCATCGCGCACCACTCCGGCGGTAACCGAGGGCGCACGGCCGTCGGCCTGTCCTGTCGCCACGCGGCGCAGGAGCGCTCGGCGGGTTTCGGGGAGCAGTTCTTCACCAGGAGCAACCGACATGGCGCAACCCTAGTGTGTTCCGCCGGCGCGGGACGCGGGGCTGGGCGCGAGGTTAAAGGCCGCGGCGGTGCAGGGCGTAGCCGAGCGCGGAGATGGCCGGGATGACCGTGGCGGCCACCAGGTTGACCGGAACGCCCGCGATCCGTGGCAGATGCTCTGGCTCGTCCTCGACCGCGGTGCCGGGAACGGCCAGGGCTCCGAAGAACGGCAGCCAGGCGACGGCGGGCAGCAGCGCAGCCATCGCCACGGCCAGGTCGCGCACGGCCGCTGGCTGGCGGTCCACTGACGGGCTGTCCACCGGCTGGCTGTCCACTGGCGGGCTTTCCGCTAGCTGGGCGGGCCGCCACAGCAGCCACAGGGCAAGAAGCTGAGTGCCGGTCACGGTGCCCCACCCGGCGGCGTTATGGAAGCGGGCGTGCGGCGTCCATTCGTCGTTGAGGATGTGCGTGCTGTTGATGTCGGCACGTCCCGTGCCGACGATCGTGCCCACCGCTGCCCCGGTCAGTATCAGCCGGCTGATTCGCATGGCCACCCGCCTTTCCCTGTCCGCTCTGTCCACTCTTCTGTCCACTCAGTCCGCTCGCTCAAGCTTGCCCGTGCGGGCGGCCGGGCCTCAAGACCGGATGATCGTGTGGCTGACGACAGATGGGCTAATGGGCGCCCGCCAGGACCTGATGCAGCTTGGCGGCGAAGGCGTCCGGCTCCCCCATCGCACCGTATTCGCCGCCGAGGAAACCGTCGTGACTGCCGGGGAAGATGACGGGGTCGATGCCGAGCCGGGCGGCGACGGCCGTGACCGCACGGCCGGTGATCAGGTCACGGGATTTGATCCCGCCGGCGATGACGATGCGGGTGGACGCCGCGCGGAGTGCGTCGAAGTCGTGATGGTAGTGGGTGCAGGTGATCTGGTTCTGCCCGACAAGCGGGTCATCCCGTGAGCCGTCGTCGTCAGCCGGCAGCCCGAACGCGGCGGGTTCTGGAGCGGGCTGGTCGGCGAACCCGTCCGGAATCGGGCCGGCCAGGCTGATGAGCGCGATGAATTTCGCCATCGCCGGGCCGAACCCGCTGAGCTGATAGGTCTGGTGAATGTCCTTGCTCGCCGCCAGCGCTGCCTCGCGGTCCGGCAGCTCCTGGAGGACGGGGGGCTCATGGGCCACGAGCGTGCGCACCTCCGCCGGGTGCTTGGCCACCAGGACCAGCCCGTTGACCGCGCCGCCGCTGTTGGCGAAGACGTCCACCGGGCCCGCGTCCACCGCCTGGATCAGCCGGTGCAGGTCGTCGGCGTGCTCGTCGGGTGTCGTAGTGCAGCACGGCATCTGGTGCGTCCAGAGTGTGTGTCTTCTGCTCGGTCATGGACCCTCTTCCGATGAGTTCCTGCTATGCGCCGATACTGACCCGGCTGGCGGGTGAAAGTCATCGGAGGTACCGCCGCGGCAGCGGCGCCAGATCACAGCCGGCCTAGTTCGTGAACTGATCGGTAACTACGTCTGGGCACATATCTGCCGCTTGCGGTAAACCTCAGGACGCGGTTAAAGCGTCCCATTAGCAGAGGAATGTCAGTGGGAAGAATTGCTGCCCGTTGCCAACTGGCGTGCTCGTGCCGTAATTGCGCAGGGGCCGGTATGAACCGCCAGATTATTACGGCCGGCGCGAGCGCCGGGGGGCTCTGCTGCTGGTCGGCGCGTTCGCTGGAGGCTATGCAGTCGCTCACGATCATGCCGTCACCAGGATGATCACCAAGTAGGTCACACCACCTCCGGTCCCACGAACGCGGGTCGGGTGGCAATCCGGACCGCCCGGCCCTGGCCTGTTGTCAGGTCTCCGGCTCCCGCTGATTCGTCGGCGCCTGCGGCTCCGGCAGGTACCGCCGTCGCATTTGCCTGCAAAGTGGAGCAATTAGGTAAGGGCAGCCACCCATCCTGAGGTTAGTGGTAGGGCGCGATGGGTCCGGTCAGGGTGCTCCTCGCGGCGGTGCCGGTTGGCCGGCAGAAATTACGCGCAGCTGCGCGGCTATGCATGGGCAGACGGGTCACGTGACGATGGACGGCATGAGGAACGATCCAGAGCGGGGCCGCCGGCTCAAGCAGCAGCTCCCCTACCCCTATAACCAGGACTTGTCGAAGGTTCTGCGAGGTTTGAAGCGGCGCAACCCGATCGGCCGCCGCCGGCAGGCCAACGACCCGGTAACCGCCGCTTACCTGGCCGCTGCGGTACGGCTGATCCAGCGGCATCTGGGTCCGGGTGCGGTCCGCAGGCCCGCGGACCCCGACGACGCCGATTCCATCGAACGGCCGCTGCTGAGCTTCCTGTCACAGCGGGCGGTGGCGGCTGAGGTGAACCGTAACCCCCCGCCGTTCCATCGTGTCGGCAGGGTCCCGACGCTGCGGGAACGGTGGAAGCGGCAGTCCGATTTCATCGCCGATGTGCTGCGGTTCGGCCTGTGGGGGTGGCACTATCCCGCGGCACACCAGGACGAGGTGGCCGACGCGAAGGACGAGGTGATCCACGGGCAGGACCCGGTGCGCGGACTGCATCGGCTGTGTTACTGGGACATGACCAAGCTGCTGGGCACCCCGATGTTCCGGCTGGGCCTCATCGCGGCCGCCGAGGCCGAGGGCGATCCGGTCATCGGCGCGGCGATATCGGGGCGGCATCAGGAGAACGGCCCGCTGTGGAAGGACTTCTACGGCGAGATCCTGAGCAGCCGGGGACTGCGGCTCCGGCCCGGGCTCACGCTCGACGACTGCTCCACCTTGCTGGCCGCCATCGCCGACGGCCTGGCCCTGCGCGCGCTGGCCGATCCCGACGCCCGGATCATCGACCGTAACCGGCGCCGCTGCCTGCTCGGGACGGCCGCGCTCGTGGTGATCGCAGGCTCCGTGCAGCGCGCCGACGGCGGCGACGGCCTGACCCTGGAAGACACGGTCCGGGCCATGATGAACGCGCCCGCGAGCACAGGAGGGAAGGCAGGCTGAGATGAACATGCTGAGCTGGCTCGCCGGGCTGATCATCGGCGCCGCCGCCGCCTGGCAGATCACCCGGGGATACGCGGCCGCGGACCTGAACCAGCTGCGGGTGCGTCTCGAGGAACAGATCGGCTACTGGCAGGGCGAGGCCGAGCGAGCCGCGGCCCGGGCCGAGCAACTCTCCGAGCAGACCGCCGCATGGGCGGCCGGCTGCCAGCAGGGCCGGGAGGACGTCCTGTCCGTGGCGCGTGCCCTTACCCAGCGCAACACCGGGATCGCTCATCCTCACCAGACACGCTGACCCGGGCGGCGGCGCCGAGAACCCCACGGGCCCGGCGACCGGGTGAAATCCGGTTGGTTCGGATCCTGGTCCGCGGGTATTGTTCCGGACGTCTCATCCCCTGCGATCGGAGAAGCCGTGCGCATCTGAGGCCATCGAGCCCCGCGCGCCACCGCGCGCACCCTCGTGCCTCAGGAGCTGGCTATGTCTGCCCCGATCGTTGTTTCTGACCTTTCTTTCGCCTGGCCGGACGGCCGGGCGGTGTTCGACGGTCTCGACCTGGTCATCGGGACCGGGCGGACCGGGCTGGTAGGAGCCAACGGCTCCGGTAAGTCCACGCTGCTGCGGCTGGTGGCCGGTGAGCTGACCGCCACTCGCGGCTCGGCCACCGCGGCCGGGTCGCTGGGCTACCTGCCGCAGGACATCACGCTGCACCGCGGCCGCCGCGTTGACCACGTGCTCGGCATCGCCAGCATCAGGGCCGCGCTGAGCGCGATCGAGTCCGGGGACACCGCGGTCGAGCACTTCACCACCGTCGGCGACGACTGGGACGCCGAGGCCCGCGCCGTGGCCACCCTGGAGCGGCTCGGCCTGGGCGACATCACGCTGGACCGCCGGGTGGATGAGCTCTCCGGTGGCGAGTCGGTGCTGCTCGCGCTGGCCGCCCTGCTCATCCGGCGTCCCGGCGTGCTGCTGCTGGACGAGCCGACGAACAACCTCGACCTGGACGCCCGGCGCCTGCTGTACCAGGCGGTGGACGCATGGCCGGGCGTGCTGGTCGTGGTCAGCCACGACCGGGACCTGCTCGAGCGGGTGGACACCACGGTGGAGCTGTACCGGGGTGAGGCGCGCAGCTTCGGCGGCAACATCCGCGACTACGAGGCGACGCTGGCGGCCGAGCAGGAGACCGCCGAACGGCTCGTCCGGACCGCCGGGTCCGACCTGCGGCGGCAGCGGCGGGAGCTGGCCGAGGCCCGGATCAAGCTGGACCGCCGGCTCCGGTACGGCCGCAAGATGTGGGACAGCAAGCGCGAGCCCAAGATCATCATGGCCGAGCGCAAGCGGCAGGCCCAGGTGTCTGCGGGCAAGCACCGCAACCTGCATCTCGACCGCGTGGAGCAGGCGCAGGAACGGCTCGCCACAGTCGAGGAAGCGGTCCGGGACGACGACGAGGTCCGCATCGACCTGCCGGCCACCGAGGTCCCGCCGCGCCGGGCGGTGCTGGACGTGGACGCGGTGCGGCTGCGCTGCGGGCTCACCGTCACGCTGCACATCCAGGGGCCGGAACGGATCGCGCTGGTGGGGCCGAACGGCGCGGGCAAGACCACCCTGCTGCGCACGATCACCGGCGATCTGCCCGCGATGGCCAGCGAGGCCGGCCTGGAAGGCGAAGGAACGGCCCGCCTGGCACCGGCCGCCACCGGATCACCGGTCCGGCTCGCCGTGCCGGCCCGGCTGCTGCCGCAACGGCTGGACGTGCTGGATCCGGCGCTGAGCGTGGCGGGCAACGTCGCCCAGTTCGCCCCGCAGGCCTCGGCCAACGAGATCCGGGCGAACCTGGCGCGGGTGCTTTTCCCCGGCGAACGGGCGAGCCAGAGCGTGGCCACACTGTCCGGCGGCGAGCTGTTCCGGGCGACGCTGGCGGCGCTGCTGCTGGCCGAGCCCGCCCCGCAACTGCTGATGCTGGACGAGCCGACCAACAACCTCGACCTGCCCAGCGTCCGGCAGCTGACCGAAGCGCTGCGCTGCTACCGGGGCGCGCTGCTGGTGGCCAGCCACGACGTGCCGTTCCTGCGTGACCTCGGGCTCACCCGCTGGCTCCGTCTCGACCCGGGCCAGGACTCGCCGGCCGGCCTGCGGGACCCCGGCTCGCAGGAGCCCGGCCTGCAGGAGCCCGGCCTGCAGGAGCCCGGCTCGCGGGAGCCCGGCCTGCAGGAGATCGAGCCGATGTAGGTGCCCCGCGGAATACCGTCAGGACTTCAGGTACCGGACCGCGCCCCAGTAGTCGGTGCCGAACCGGACGGGGGTCAGCCGCACGGGAATGCCCGCGCCGTAGGCCTCGATCATCTTCCCGTTCCCCGCGTACATCGCGTCGTGGTAGATCGAGCCGGTGCCGGCGTCGGTCGCGTAGAAGAGGATGTCACCCCGCTGAAGGTTCGCCGTCGTCTGCTGGTCATGGGTGGCGACCCGGGTGGCCCCACCGTCGAGAGCCTGCGCGTCCGCGTCCCGGGGAATGGTGATGCCGTAGGCCTCGTAGACGGCGCCAGTGAGCCCGGAACAGTCGAACATCCAGCCTGAGCGTCCCGCCCAGATGTAGTCGACGCCGAGGAACTTCTCGGCCGTCCGGACCAGGTCCGCGCCCGTCGGGTTCGGGATCTGGGAGGCAGAACGGTAGATGGTCGCGTCGGCCGCGCTGAGCCACTTCGGCCCTTCCGCGGGAGTGGCCACCTCGATCGCGTGCGCCGCCGGATCGCGCCGCAGCACCGGCAGCCGGGTGTTGAAGCTGACCTGCATGAACGGCTGAGTCCGGTGGGCGTCGTTGTAGAGCCAGACCCTCGGTGCGGAGTCCACCTGAGCGAATGGCCGCTGCTGCTGCCGCGCGTACGACGGGCTCGCGGCGAGCTGGACGGCCGGTATCCAGCCCGGGTAGCCGAGCGGGTTCTTGGGCGTGGGCTGCCCGGGCACCGCCACCTCGTCCCAGCTTCCCTGCTTGGCGAAAATGTAGACCGGCCGCCCGTACAGGGCCTGCGTCTGGGTGGCGTTCCTGGTCGTCAGATGGCGCCGCTGCTGGGTGTTCATGTTGGCCAGCCACTGGGTCATGTTGACCGGGTTGGTGAGCGCCGGGGCATCGATGTTCTTCCTCGGCTTGGCGGGCGATGTCCACACCGTGGCCACGGCGACGTCGACGAACGCGGTCGTCTGCCCGCCCGAGCTCGCCGCAGTGGATCCCGGCCCGCCCGAGCTTGCCGCACTCGCTGCCGGCATGCCCAGCAGCGCCGTCCCTGCCACCGCGGCCGCGGTGGCAACCAGCTTCAGCTTCATCATGTAGGAAGTTTCCTCACATGATCCTCTGCGGGTCAATGTTTTCTGGCCGGAAGAGGCCCTATGGCAGGGCTTCCTGACCGGAAAGAAGCCCTGCGGCAAGTCACCGCTGCCAGAAGGGTGACCCCCGCTGGTCACCCTTCCGGCAGCCGTTGGTGGCGGCCGGCCCGTGCTGGCTAGCCGGCCTTGTTCAGGGCGAAGTTCACCGTGTCGGGTACTCCCGCGATGAGCTTGGTCACCTTGGTGGCGGGCTGATAGCCGTCCAGCGCGGCCACGATCTGCAGCGGGTTGTAGCCCCGGTTGAGCCACAGCTGGTAGTTACCCGAGCTGTCGGTCGTCAGGGTGTACGACACCGCACCACAGGCACCGGTCTTGGTGCTGTACTGCGTGCAGATCTGCACCGTCGCCCCGGCGATCGGGTTGCCGGAGCCGGCGTCGGTCACCGTCCCGGTCACCTTGCTCCAGGTGGACGGCGGGTTCACCTGCATCGCCACGTTGATCGGCGAGAACTGGTAGGGAGTGTCGGTCTGCACCCCGAGCTGGGCGGTGTAGCTGCCGGGCTGGCTGACGGCGGACGAATCCAGCCTCACGGCCACGGTCTGCGACTGACCCGGGTTCAGGGTGAACTTGCTGCTGCTCGTGGACAACCACGAGATGGACTCGGTGCCGCACTGGTTGTAGCCGGGCAGCACCTCGGCGAACGGCGTGGGCGTGCTGGGGGTGCTGCCGCCGCCGATCTGGTACAGCCCGCAGCTTCCGCCGCCGAGGGCTTCGGCGTTGTTGGCGTTGGGCAGCGCGGTCCACTTGTCGCTGGCCGGGTTGTACTCGATGACCTGGTTGGTGGCCGCGGTGCCGTCGGCCGTCACGCCGTCGGCGAGCTGCAGCTGGTCGCCCGACCCGCTGGCGATCATGCCCCAGTCGTCGTAGGGCATGTCCGCGCCCTGCGTCCAGGTGTTGGTGGATGGGTTGTAGATGTAGGTGGAGGTGAGCGTGGCACCGCTGTCGGCGTCGTCGCCGCCGGCGCAGACGATGCCGCCGGCCGCCCCGGCGCAGCCGGCGAACGCGGTCGCCGTCGGGTAGTTGGCCAGCTGCGCCCAGCTGTTGCTGTTCGGGTTGTAGCGGTAGGTGGCATCCGACGTCGGTGAGCATGCGCCGGTGGTGCAGCCGCCGACCACGTACAGCTGGCCGTTGAGGGTGGCCACGGCGGGGCCGCTGACACCCTCCGGCAGGTTCGCCTGCTGGGTCCAGGTCTGGCTGGACGGGTCGTAGGCGTACAGGCCGTTGGTGGCGTCACCGTTGGTGTCCCAGCCGCCGACGACGTACATCTTCCCGTTGAGGAACGCGCCGCCGAGTGCCTCCAGTGGCTGCGGCAGCGGCGCGATCGCGCTCCACGCCTGGGTGGACCCCGAGTAGACGTAGGCGTCGGTCACGTCGGACGAGCCGTTGAACCCGCCGACGGAGTAGACGTTGCCGGTGCCGGTGTCGTAACCGACCGCGTTCTCCATGATCGGCTCGGGGTAGTTGGCGATCGCGGTCCACGGGGTGTCGGACGGCGCCGCCGGGCCCAGCCGCAGCCCGCCGGCCGTTGACTTCGGCGCGCCGGACTTCGGCACACTGGACTTCTGGACACTGGCCACCGGCCGGAAGTGCCCCTTGACCTTCTCCAGCGGGGCTCCCTTGACCGCGGCCTTGTCACCGGGCTTGACACCCATCGGGGTGAACGCGCTGCCCTGCGGGTTGAGCTGGACCTGCACCGGCTGGGTGCCGGTGTCGGTGATCTTGACCTCCTTGGTCTTGGTGGCGCCCAGCGTCTGGCTCACCGACAGGCTGCCCGCCGACATCGACAGGTTGCCGGCCTGCAGCGCCCAGTTCTGGCGGGTCACCGCGTTGGGGGCGACGGTCACCGGCTGGGTGGACGAGGCGTAGCTGCCGTCGCTGGCGGTGAGCCGGTCGCTGCCCGCCGGGGAGGCGAACATCCAGTAGAAACCGCTGGGCAGGCTGGGGTCGGCCGGGTTGGCCGCCGAGACACCGGATTGCCCGGTGGTGGTGTCGTTGCTGACCGTGGCGCCGTCCAGCGCGTCGCCGGTGTTGTTGTCGGTCACGGTCCCTTCGACCAGGCCGCCCGGCGTCGCGGAGCACTTCTGGGTGCCGACGAACACGTTGTCCAGCGCCCACCACCAGCCGTAGCCGTTGGTGCTGTAGTGGAACCGGACCTGCACGTCGGACTGGCCTGCCGCCTGCGGGATCGGGATGCTGACGTGGCCGTCGGTGTAGTTGTCGTTGCTGAACTGGTAGACGGTGTTCCAGGTCTGCCCGCCGTCCAGGCTCAGATCCACGTCCGCGGTCTGGCCGCTGGGCCACTCCTGGTACCAGGTGTCGAAGCTGATCTCGGGTGCGGTCTGCTTGGACAGGTTGACCACCGGCGACACCAGCGAGGTGTCCTCCTTGGTACCCCAGCCGTAGTAGTCGGAGTCGACGATGGCGTACTCGCCGGTGCTGCCCGCCGGGGGACCCTCACCCTGACGGCCGCCGACCGGGTCGGTGCCGAACATCCAGTCGTCGCCGTTGCCCGCGTTGTCCACGTTGGTCCAGCCGTCCTGGGCCGTGGTGCCGGACCAGCCGGTGAAGGCCTGGCTGGTGCCCCGGTAGGTGAACCCGTAACCGGGAGCGTCGCAGGTGGTTGCGCCCACGGCGACCTTGAAGTTCTTCGTCTTGTCGGCGGCGAGCATCTTCACCGACGCGGTAGCGGCGTTGTACCCCTGGTTGACCGGGGTCACGGTGAGCGAATAGCTGTGGTTGTCCGGCAGGGTGATGCTGTACTGCCCGGTGTAGGGGTTGGTGTACACCGCCCCGCCCGGGTAGCCCTGGACGCTGATCGAGGCGTACAGCGGCCAGTTGTGCCCGGAGCCGTCGGTGATCGTGCCGGTCAGGGTGTGGCTGGGCACGCCCTTCAGCGCGAAGTTCTGCGTCGTGGTGCTGCCGGTGCTGACGCTCACCCCGGACGCGGTGAGCTTCTTGTAGCCGAACGCCTCGGCGGTCACGCTGTACGTGCCGTCCGGGACGGTCATCGTGTAGTCGCCGGACGAGTCGGTGGTGACGGTGTACCCGCTGCCCGCCGACACCGTCGCGCCGGCCAGTGCGGCGCCCGCCTTGCTGGTCACCTTCCCGGCCAGCACGCCGGACGGCGCGCCCTGGAAGGCGGTCACCCCGTTCGGGGTGCCCAGGCCGGTCGGGCCGTCATAGCCCTGGCCCGCGGTGCAGAAGTAGGCCGGGGCGCAGGACTGGCCGTAGTCGCTGCCGGAGGTGACGTCGTTCAGCGCCGAGGTGTGCGAGTAGGGATACGCAGCCGGGTAGGTCCCAGACAGCGGGGTCCCGGCCAGCGCGTACACCGAGGCGATGATCGGGCTGGCCACGCTGGTGCCGCCCTCCTCGCCCCAGCCGCCGTCGCTGTAGCTGTCGTAGATGGCCACACCGGTGGCCGGGTCGCCGACCGCGGACACGTCGTTGGTCATCCGGTTGGTGCAGCCGGTGTCGGTCTGCCAGGCCGGCTTGGGCTCATACTGCGAGCAGCCGGATCCGGTGGCCTGCGGGTCCGGGCTCCAGGTCGTCTCATCCCAGCCGCGTGACGAGCCGGAGTCCTGGGTCAGCGCGGTGCCGCCGACCGAGGTCACGTACTGCGAGGCGGCCGGGTAGCTCGGCGTGTCGCAGCCTTCCAGGTAGTTGTCGTAGCCGTAGTCACCGGAGGCCGCGGCGATCGCCACGCCCGGGTGGTTGAAGTAGGCGTCCGAGGTGGTCTCGCTGGGGTCTTCACAGCCGCCCCAGGAGTTGGAGACGAACTTCGCGCCCAGCGTCACCGCGGTGTCCTCGGCGGTGGCCAGGTCGGTGTCGGCGTTGCTGTCCGCCTCGACCAGGTCGATGTGACACAGCGGGCAGATCGCGCTGACCATGTCGACGTCGAGGGACTCCTCGATGTCCCAGCCGTTGCCACCCGCGGCCGGCGGCAGCGGGCTGGCCTGCCCGTCCTGGTTGAGCTTCTGGAAGCAGCCGTTGGCGGTGTCGCAGACCGGCAGGCCGTACTGCGCCCGGTAGGTCTGCAGGTCGGCCTCGGCGGTCGGGTCGTCGTAGGCGTCCACGATCGCCACCGTCTGGCCGCTGCCGGCCGAGCCCGAGGGCAGGTTGTAGGCGTTCTGCAGCTGTGAGGGCCCGTACCCGGACGGGGTCACGTCCGGGTGGATGCCCGTGTAGGACTTCACGTTGGTGCGCTGCAGCGCCATGCAGGTCGAGTAACCCACCATCGCCGCCTTGCACACCGCCCGCGCGTCCGGCGTCGAGGTGATCTTGCCGAGGCCGGCCGGCTTCGGCCGATGCCCGGTGGTGGCCGCCTGTGCTGTGCCGTTAATGGTCACAAACATGCTCATGGCGGTAAGGAGAGCGACGGTGAACGCGGCGAACAGTCGTAGCCGTGACACGTACTTCATCGGTGTTTTCCCTTTAAGGAAGGGGGTTCACAAGGGGAGCCCGGCGAGTCGTAGCGGTTGAGACGTTGTCATACTTATGACGAAACCGACAAGTACTAGTACGCTTCATCTTTATGACGTATGTCATAACTACGCCAGGACGGGATCATGTGGGAAACGGTCGGGATTCCGGAGAGTGAGGCGCGGGTCTACGAGGCGCTGATCCCGCAGGCGCACGCCACCGTGGACACCCTCTCCGGCCGGGTCAACTTCACCACCACGAAGACCTCGCGGGCGCTCACCCAGCTCATCGGCCGCGGGCTGGTGACCAAGACGTCCGGCCGTCCGGCCAGGTATTTCGCGGTCGAGCCGTCACTGGCGGGCTCGGTGCTGATCGCCAAGCGCGAGCATGAGCTCAAGCAGCTGCAGCAGCACCTGAACAAGCTGGACGAGGCGTTCCGGACCGAGGCGACGGCGGGCCGCCCGGCCGGCCACGTCGAGGTGATCGAGGGCGCACCGAAGATCTGGCGCACGTTCGTCCGGGTGCAGCGCGCGGCCCAGCGTGAGGTCCGCGGGTTCGACAAGCCGCCGTACTTCGTGCCGCAGGGCGAACACGGCGACGAGGGGCCGAACCTGGAGGAGCGGCGCCACCTGGCCGCGAACGCGGTGAGCTACCGGGTCGTCTACGACCAGGAGTCGGTGGCGATCCCCGGCCGGCTGGAGAACATCTGGGAGGGCATCCACCGCGGCGAGCGGGCCAGGGTGGCCGGGTCGCTGACGGCGAAGATGGTGGTGTGCGACGACACGATGGCGATCGTCTGCTCGCCGGCCGACTACCAGAACGCGATCGCCTACCTCATCCACCCGTCGTCGCTGCTGGAGATGGCCACCGGGCTGTTCGAGGCGGTGTGGGCGCGGGCGGTGCCGCTGAACCGGTCGGAGTCGAAGGGCGGCGGCCCGGTGCCGATGGATCCGCGCGACCAGCAGCTGCTCAGCCTGCTGGCCAGCGGCGCCACCGACGCGGTCATCGCGCGCACGTTCGGCTGGAGCATGCGCACCGTGCAGCGGCACATCCACGACCTGATGCAGCAGGTGGGCGCGCGCACCCGGTTCCAGGTCGGGATGGAGGCCGTGCACCGCGGCTGGCTGTGACCGGCCCGGGCTCAGCCCAGCACCGCGGCCACGGTGGCCGCCAGCTCCCCCGGCGGGTCGTCAATCAGCAGGTGCCGGCCGTCGGCCACCACGTCCCGGCCGCCGGACACCACGTGCCTGACGTCGGCCGCGGTGGCCGCGAACAGCACGCTCTCCAGCGCGGCCGGCTCCGCTGTCCCGGCCAGCCGCACCGAATCGAGCCCGACGGTGACCAGGTCGGCCAGCGCGCCGGGCACGATGTGGCCGGCGTCGGGCCAGCCCAGGCAGGCATGCCCGGCCGAGGTGGCCGCGGTGGCCAGGCCGGCGGCGGTGAAGCTGCCACGCCGCCCGGAGGCCAGCCGCTGGGTCAGCTCGATCCCCCGCGCCTCGGCGAACAGGTCGATCACCGCGTGGCTGTCGCTGCCCACCGACAGCGGGCTGCCCGCGGCGGAAAGCTGCCACGCCGGGCCGATCCCGTCGGCCAGGTCGGCCTCGGTGGTGGGGCAGAAACACGCGCAGGTGCCGCTCTCGCCGAGCTGCGCCACGTCGAACTCCGACAGGTGGGTGGCGTGCACCATGGTGGCGCGCGGGCCCAGCGCGCCGGCCGAGGCGAGCAGTTCGGTAGGACTGATGCCGTAGGCCGCCCGGCACGCGGCGTTCTCGGCCGGCTGCTCGGACAGGTGCGCGTGCAGCGGCGCGCCGTACCGCTGCGCCCAGCCGGTCACCGCGTGCATCTGGTCCTGCGGCACCGCGCGCACCGAGTGGATCGCCGCCCCGGCCCGTGCGTGCGGGGCGAGCATGCCGTGCTCATCCGCGCCGAGCGCATCGGCCCGCTCCGCCCAGGAGTCGGCGGAGCCGTCGCCGAACCGCAGCTGCGGCCCGTCCAGCGGCTGGAACCCGCCGCGGCGGGACAGCCCGCCGGCCAGGTAGCAGGTGTCGAGCAGGGTGATCCGGATGCCGGCCTGGGCCGCGGCCGCCAGCAGCGCCCGGCCCATCTCGTTCGGGTCGGCGTACCGATCGCCGCCCGGCGCGTGGTGCAGGTAGTGGAACTCCCCCACGCAGGTCATCCCGGCCAGCGCCATCTCGGCGTAGACGGCGCGGGCCAGCGCCAGGTAGCTGTCCGGCGTCAGCCGCGCCGCGACCTGGTACATCCGCTCCCGCCAGGTCCAGAACGTGCCCTGCCCGGCCTGGGTCACCCCGCGCAGCGCCCGGTGGAACGCGTGTGAATGAGCGTTCGCGAGTCCGGGCAGCGTAAGACCTTTCAAATGAACGGTGACCACGCCGGAGCCGGCGCTCGGCGTGCCGGCCTGCACGCGGCTGAACCGGTCGCCGGCCGCTTCGATCAGCACGTCACGGCGGACACCCTGGCCGGGCAGCCAGGCCAGCTCTGCGTGCCAGCGGCGGACCGGGTCGGTCACCGGGCCGCGCTCCGGCCGCCCTCCGGGCCGCTCACCGTGTCACTCACTGTGTCATTCACTGGGTCGCTCACCGTGTCACTCACTGGCAGGCCAGGTCCTCGAGCACGGCGGCGAGCGCGGTGACACCGAGTTCGCAGTCCGCGCGGTCGGCGTGCTCGGCCGGGGCGTGCGAGACGCCGGTCGGGTTGCGCACGAACAGCATCGCGGTGGGGATCCGGCCGGCCAGGATGCCGGCGTCGTGCCCGGCGCCGGTGGGCAGCAGCGGTGCGTCGATGCCGGCCCTGGTCAGCGTGGCCGTGACCCGGTCGCGCAGCGCGGCGTCGAAGACGGTGGCCGGGGCGGCGGACTCGGCGGTCACGGCCAGGTCGACCTCGTGCTGGGTGGCGGCGTCGGCCGCGACGGTGCGGATCGCGTCGACCGTGCCGGTCAGCAGGCTGGTGTCCGGCGCCCTGGCGTCCAGCCAGGCGTGCACCGAGGCGGGCACGGCGTTGACGCCGCCGGGCTCGGCCACGATCTTGCCGAACGTGGCCAGCGTGCCCAGCCCGCCGGCGATCTCCCGCGCGGCCAGCACGGTGGCCGCGTACGGCAGCATCGGGTCCCGCCGGTCGGCCAGCCGGGCGGTGCCGGCGTGGTCGGCCCGGCCGGTGAAGGCGAACCGCCAGCGGCCGTGCGGCCAGATGCGGTCGGCCACGCCGACCGGGGCGTCCAGCGGGGCGGCCAGCGCGCGGCCCTGCTCGACGTGCAGTTCGACGTACCCGCCGATCCCGGACAGCAGCCTGCCGTCCGGTCCCATCCGGGCCGGGTCCGCGCCGGCCGCGGCCATCGCGCCGGCCCAGCTGACGCCGCCGGCGTCGCGCAGCTCCCGGGCCACCTCCGGGGCGACAGCGCCGGTGAGCAGCTTGCTGCCCAGGCAGGCCACGCCGAACCTGGCCCCCTCCTCCTCGCAGAACGCGGCCACGCCGAGCGGCCGGACCGGGGTACGGCCCGCCGCGCGGAGCAGGTCGATCGCGGCGAAGCCGGACACCACGCCGAGCGGGCCGTCGAACGCGCCGCCGTCGGGCACCGAGTCGAGGTGGCTGCCGGTGACGATGGCCCCGGCGCCGGGCTCGGGCGCACCGCCCCACCAGGCCCACAGGTTGCCGTTGCCGTCCGGCGCGAGGGCCAGATCCCGGTCCCGGGCGGCGGCGGCGAACCAGGCGCGGCACTGCCGGTCCGCCTCGGTCCAGGAGTAACGGCGGTAACCGCCGGTCCGCTCGTCCCGGCCCAGCGGCAGCAGCGACTCCCACAGCCCGGCGAAGCTCATCGGTCAGGCCATCGGGATCTGAACGCCGCGCTGGGTGGCCACCTCGGACGCCTTGCCGTAGCCGGCGTCGGCGTGCCGGAAGATGCCCATCCCCGGGTCGTTGGTCAGCACCCGCTCCAGCTTCTGCGCGGCCAGCTGCGTTCCGTCGGCCACGCACACCTGGCCGGCGTGGATGGACCGGCCGATGCCGACCCCGCCGCCGTGGTGCACGCTCACCCAGGACGCGCCGGAGGACACGTTGACCAGGGCGTTGAGGATCGGCCAGTCGGCGATGGCGTCCGAGCCGTCGGCCATCCCCTCGGTCTCCCGGTACGGGGAGGCCACCGAGCCGCAGTCCAGGTGGTCGCGGCCGAGCACGATCGGCGCGGCCACCTCACCGCGGGCGACCAGGTCGTTGAAGGCCAGCCCGGCCTTGTCCCGTTCGCCATAGCCGAGCCAGCAAATCCGGGCCGGCAGGCCCTGGAAGTGCACCTTCTGCTGGGCCATCGCGATCCAGCGGGCCAGCGGCTCGTTGTCAGGGAACAGCTTGAGTATGGCCGCGTCGGTGGCGGCGATGTCCTTCGGGTCGCCGGACAGCGCGGCCCACCGGAACGGCCCCTTGCCCTCGCAGAACAGCGGCCTGATGTAGGCGGGCACGAAGCCGGGGAAGTCGAAGGCGCGGGCGTACCCGGCCAGCTGGGCCTCGCCGCGGATCGAGTTGCCGTAGTCGAACACCTCGGCGCCGCGGTCGCCGAACCCGACCATCGCCTCGACGTGCGCGGCCATCGACTCGCGGGCACGCCGGGTGAACCCGTCCGGGTCCTCGGCGCGCAGTGCCGCCATGTCCTCGAACGCGACGCCGCGGGGCAGATAGCTGAGTGGGTCGTGCGCCGAGGTCTGGTCGGTGACGATGTCGATCGGCGCGCTCATCTCCAGCAGCGCGGGCAGCACCTCGGCGGCGTTGCCGAGCAGCCCGATCGACAGTGCCCGGCCGGCGTCGCGGGCGGCCACCGCGCGGCGCACCGCGTCGTCGATGTCGTCGGCGGCCTCGTCCAGGTAGCCGTGCTCGATCCGTCGGGCGATCCGGGACGGGTCGCAGTCCACGCAGATGACCACGCCGCCGTTCATCGTCACCGCGAGCGGCTGGGCGCCGCCCATGCCGCCCAGCCCGGCGGTGAGCGTGATCGTGCCGGCCAGCGTGCCGCCGAACCGTTTCGCCGCCACCGCGGCGAACGTCTCGTAGGTGCCCTGCAGGATGCCCTGGGTGCCGATGTAGATCCACGACCCGGCCGTCATCTGGCCGTACATGGTCAGGCCCAGGCCCTCCAGCCGGCGGAATTCCTCCCAGGTGGCCCACTGCGGCACCAGCAGCGAGTTGGCGATCAGCACCCGGGGCGCCCACTCGTGGGTGCGCACCACGCCGACCGGCTTGCCCGACTGGACAAGCAGGGTCTCGTCGCCGGCCAGCCGCTGCAGGCTGGCCACGATGGCGTCGTAGGCGTCCCAGCTGCGCGCCGCGCGGCCGGATCCGCCGTAGACAATCAGCTGCTCGGGATGCTCGGCCACCTCGGGGTCGAGGTTGTTCATCAGCATCCGCATGGCCGCTTCCTGCGGCCAGCCCTGGCAGGTCAGCTGTGACCCGCGAGGAGCATGTATCACCCGGGACAGAGTGGGCTCCTTAGCGCTCGGCAATAGGCTCCCAGCGATCTTAAGTCCTCAGGCGGGACTCACGGCCGCCGGCATCCCGGGCTCGTGCTTACCCGGGATGCCGGCGGTGCGTCAGTTATTCAGGCTCTGGATCTCCGCGACGGTGACGCCCTTGGTGCTGATCGCCTGGATGTCCCGGAAGGTACGGCCGCCCCCGGTCGGCTTCCAGTCCAGGGTTCCGGTGATGGAATTCGCGCCGGGTGCCGAGAAGACCACCCCGCAGTCGGGCGTCGTGCCGGGGCCCGCGTTCTTCGGCGGGTCGGTCGCGGTGGACCCGGTAGCCGTGCAGCCGGTGTCGTAGACGAGACCGCCCCCGTTGTCGGTGAGCTGCAGCTTGCTGGGTCTGGCGGTAACCGTCGCGGACTCGTTGCCCAGCGTGGCTTTGACGAATGCGTGCCCGTTGAAGGGGGGGTGGTCCCAGACGTAGGTCGGCAGGTTCACGATGCTGCGGTTCGCCGGGCTGAACGTCAGCGTCGCCGGCCCGATGGTCATGTGGTTGTACGCGTAGTCGGCCAGGTCGACCTGGGGCACCTGCGGCAGCGGCGGTGGCGCACCGTTCCTCACCCACTGAATGAACGGATGAATGCTGCAGCCTCCGGACACCTGCAGGTTGATGACCAGGCCCCACCATTCCCCGTTGGTGTCGTTCTGGTGCGCCTTGATCGCCCCCGCACCGCCAGGGAAGTCGCCCCACGGGTCCGTCCCGTTGGGCCCGACCCGCTGGTTCTTGCTCTGCTGCCACATCTGGTACATCTCCGGCCCGCTGAACTCCGGCTGCAGGTAGCAGGGTGGCGGTGGCATCGCGACGGGAGATCCGCCGCCGCCCGAGGGGGAGACACTGTTGCCGGAGAGCGTGATGTGACTCCACACCTCGGCGTAACAGGTCGCCCCCGAGCAGCCGGAGATGGTGCCGCCGCCAGGCCCGGACGGCATGGACGGGCCGCCTGCGGCAAGGGCCGGGGCGGCCGCCAGCACGCTGGCGAGCAGGCCGGCGCAGACCGCGGCGGGAAGAACGAACATGCGGGGAATTCTCATGGCTTGCACTCCCGGGCTTTGCCGGTGGGATAGGGGGTGGTCAGGGTGCCTATCAGCTCCCAGGTGCGGTGCTTGCCGGGGGCGAACAAGTCGCTCTCGTAGTAGTACTTCTCACCGGGAGTGGAACCGTTGCCGAGCAGCCGCCCGGTCTTGATGCTGGTGAACTGCAGCCCAGCTTCATCGTTGCAGTAGTTCACATACATATCGCCGGGGAAGTCACGCGGCGACGTGACCGTGGTGTCGAAGTGCTTGTCCACCCCGGCGAAACCGTGCGACGCACTCACCAGCGTGGAGATCTTGTCCCGCACGCTGGTAAGGACGCCCTGGTCGGCGATGTAGGAGCGGTAGTCCTTGTTCTTCCCGCGGGTGTAGATGGCGTCGTAGTACGCGAGGAGGAAGGCGCGGTCGGTGCTGACCAGCGCGGCCTGCGTCGGGTCGGAGGGCAGCGCGTCGAACTCGAACTTGACCTTGCCGGGGAACGGGACCGGCCCGGACGGTTTGGCCGAAGGCTGCGCGCTGGCCGAGGCCACCGCCCCGGTGGGGTGGAACGTGCCCGCCTGCTGCGAGCCGCACGCGGCGGCTAGCAGCAGGAGGGGCGCGCCGAGCGCGACACCCGGACGGACCGGACGCATGGTACCCCCGTGACGTGGTGGACCGGAGCCGCGACCAAAGTTAACGAACCCGGTCAAGCTCCGCAACGCCATTGAGTCTACCGGGACGGATGTTAACCGTCTTGATACCTGGCGCCGCCCGGGACGCGGCGCTACCCGAGATGCACGGCCTTGAGGAAGCCGGCCGCCACCTGGGAGTAGCTGGCGTGCTGGACGTCGAGTGCCGTGTCCATCTGCAGCAGCGCGTTGGTGGTCAGCGCCGCGGAGATGGCGTTCAGCGTGCTGGTGATCTGGGGGGTCATGGCCGGCTTGTAGACCAGCGGCAGGACGTTCTGCGCGGCGAAGTTTTTCTTGGGGTCGGCCAGTGCGACGAAGTGGTCGGTGACGATCGGGATAGAGCGCGGCTGTCGCGGCGGATTGTTCCCTGGAGTTCCCCGATGCGGCCCACTGGCCTGGGCTGAGAGCGTGATGGCGTCGCCGGGGGGAGGTGTCCGCGGCTCGCCCGCGGCCAATCCGCCGTGCGCGGACGTGCCACTCATGATCGGCATCATGATCTTGGAGGATGCGCAGGGTGTGGAGGTTACCCGGTCCGCTATTTGCTAATTGTTATCCCATGGCTGAGCCCAGCACGACGGGTCAGGCGCCAGTCGATGTGGACGGCGTCTCGATGACATGCGCACAGGTCAGGCTCATCGCCAGGGACGGCGCGCGGGTGAGCGTGGCGCCCGCCGGGCTGGACCGGGCGCAGCGGGCCAGGGACGTGGTGACCCGGGTGACCGCGACCCGGCCGGTGTACGGGCGCACCACCGGGGTCGGCGCCAACCGGACGGTCAGCGTGTCCGACGCCGGCCACGGGCTGCGGCTGCTGCGCAGCCACGCCACCGGGGCCGGCCCGCTGCTCGACGTCACCCGGGCCAGGGCGCTGGTCGCGGTGCGGCTGAACCAGCTGGCGGCGGGCGGTTCCGGGGTGGACCCGTCGCTGCTCGGCGTGCTGGCCGAGGCGCTGAACCTGGGGCTGACCCCGCCGGTGCGGATGATCGGCGCGATCGGCACCGGCGACCTGGCCGCGCTCGCCTCGGTCGGGCTGTGCCTGCTCGGCGAGCAGCCGTGGCAGGGCGGCACGATGCCGCCGTTCGGCCTGGATCCGGCCGACGCCCTGGCCTTCATGAGCAGCAGCGCGGCCACCATCGGCGAAGCCGCGCTGGCCTGCGCGGACCTCGGCGAACTGCTGGATGCCACGACCGTGGTGGCCGCGCTCAGCTTCCTGGCGGTGAACGGGTCGGCCGAGTCGTACACGGCCGGGGTGCACGCGGCCCGGCCGCACGCCGGCCAGCAGGCGGTGGCGGCGCGGATGCGGCAGCTGCTGGACGGTCAGGACCTGATCGCGGCCCGGATCCAGGACCCGTACGGGTACCGGGCGCTGCCGCAGGTGCACGGAGCGGCGATGGACGCGGTGCGCTCGCTGTCGGCCGTGGTGGCGGTCGAGATCAACGCGGCGGCGGAGAACCCGCTGGTCGACGTGGCGGCCGGCGACGTGCGGCACAACGGCAACTTCTACACCGCATATCTCGGGCTGGCGCTGGACGCGGTGCGGGCGGCGCTGTTCCAGACCGCGGCGCTGTCGGCGGCCAGGCTCGCCACGCTGGTCGAGCCGGCCTTCACCGGGCTGCGGCCGTTCCTGGCCGACGAGGTGCCGGGCAGCTCGGGGGTGATGTCGCTGGAGTACGTCGCGCACTCCTCGCTGGCCGACATCAGGCGGCTGGCCTCGCCCGCCGCGCTGGGCACCGCGGTGCTGTCCCGCGGCCTGGAGGAGCAGGCCAACTTCTCCACCCAGGCGGCCCGGGCCGCCACCGACAGCGTGGCCGCCTACCGGATCGTGGTCGCCTGCGAGCTGGTGGCGGCGGTGCGGGCGCTGCGGCTGCGCGGCGACGAGCTGGCCGCCGGGGCGCTGCTGGACGCGCTGGAGCTGGCCGGCGGGACGCTGGACCCGCGGGTGGCCGACCGGCCGCTGGACGCGGACGTGGAGCTGGCCGACCGGCTGCTGCCCGCGCTGGCGGTGCTGTGACGGGGCCGGGAGGTGGCGGGCGGCTCAGCGGCGCGCTACGCGTCGAGCCTGGGCAGGACCTCGGCGGAGTCAGTGAGCCGCAGCTTGCGGCGGGCCCGCTCGTAGAACGTGGTCACGCCGAGCCGGACCACGTGCGCGGCGGCCGGGCGGGGCCGCAGCTCAATCTGGTCGCCCGGCGCGACCTGGCCGGACGCCTGGCCGTCCACCTCGACGGCGACCGGCCCGCTGCGCGGCAGCACCTCCAGGCTGAGGGCGTCGTGCACGGACAGCACCAGGCCACGGTTGTAAGCCGAATGCGGCGCGGCCGGGGTGACCAGCAGCGCCTCCACCGCCGGGCTGACGATCGGGCCGCCGGCCGAGAAGCTGTAGGCGGTGGAGCCGGTCGGGGTGGCGACCACCACCGCGTCGGCGGCGTAGCTGACGAACGGGTGGCCGGCCGCGCGCACCGCGATGCCCACGGTGGGCTGGCCGGGGAAGCGGACGAACGCGACATCGTTGAACGCGGTGATGACGCGGTCGCCGAACACGGCGTCCACCGCCAGCCGGGACTCCACGGTGAACTCTTCGTTGTCGATGGCCGACAGTGCGGCGGGGAGGTCGGGCACGTCCACCTCGGCCAGGAAGCCGAGCTTGCCCAGGTTGACCCCGAGCACCGGGCCGCGCTGCCCGTCGGCCAGCCGCATGGCGCGCAGCATGGTGCCGTCGCCGCCCAGGCTGACCAGCAGATCCACCCGCTGGCCGATCTCCTCGGCGGGGACCGCGATCGCGGTGCAGTCCAGCCTGGCGACCTCGGAGTCGATGCCGAGGACCTGGGCGCCGCGGTTCGCGGCCCAGTCCAGCACCGACCGCACCGCGACGGTGGAATCCCGTTGCGGGTGCAGGACGAGCCCGACGGCATGCATGAGGCAAAGTTACCGGGCGGTGGCCCGTCCGGGCAGCGCTGTTCCGGCGGGGCATCGGTAATGCCTGGCCCTCGCGGGCTAGATAGGTTTCGCGTAGCCCGTCGTGATCTCGAGGGAGTGCTCATGGTCGTACCGCTCGCGGCCCGGTCGGTGGCCGCGTTCATCGGCGCGCTGCTGGTGCTCACGGCGTGGGCCAGCGTGGTCGGCACGCTGATCGTGCCCCGCCCGGTGAGCAGCTGGCTGGTGCGCTGGGTGGACAGGCTGGTGAACAAGGCGTACTGGCTGGCCGGTGGGCTGGCCTCGGACTTCCGCACCCGGGACCGGGTAATGGCCACCCAGGCGTCGGCGGTGCTGCTCGGGCAACTGGCCGCCTGGCTGAGCATCTCGTTCACCGGGTTCGCGCTGTTGCTGTGGCCGTTCGTGGACCGCGGCATCGGCTCGGCGTTCACCAACGCCGGCTCCTCGATGTTCACCCTGGGCTTCGCTGAGCCGGACGCCGGGGTGCCGCTGGCCGTCGTGTTCATCGCGGCGGCGACCGGGCTGATCGTGGTGGCCCTGCAGATCGGCTACCTGCCCGCGCTGTATGCCGCGTTCAACCGGCGGGAGACCGAGGTGGCACTGCTGAACGGCCGGGGCGGCGCGCCGTCCTGGGGGCCCGAACTGCTGTCCCGCACGCACTACGCGCTGGGCACCGGCGTGTCCACCCTGGACACGCTGCCGGAGCTGTACGAGCGGTGGGAACGGTGGGCCGCCGACGTCGGCGAGAGCCACACCACCTACCTGTCGCTGGTGCGGTTCCGGTCACCCCGGCCGCTGTCGTCCTGGGTGACCTCGCTGCTGGCGGTGCTGGACTCGGCGGCGCTGCTGATGGCGCTGTCGCCGAAGATCGCCCCGGAGGTGCCGGCCCGGCTGTGCCTGCGCAGCGGGTTCCTGTGCTTCAACCAGATCGCCAGGGCGATGGGCATCAAGGTGCCGGATAAACCGGACAAGGCGGCCGGGATCCAGGTGACGTACGAGGAGTTCCTCGACGCGGTGAACCGGATGCGCACGGTGGACTTCCCGATCGAGCGTGACCCACGGGACGCCTGGCCGGACTTCGTCGGCTGGCGGGTGAACTACGAGCCGGCCGCCTTCGCGATCGCCCAGGCGGTGGACGCGGTGCCGGCCATGTGGTCCGGCCCGCGGCGGCGGCGGGGAGTCAGGTCGATCGAGCCGATCCGGCCGCCGCTGTAGGCCAGGCATACGTGCCCCAAACGCACAGCACGCCGTACGCGCTCGGCCATTCCAGAAGCGAACTGGACCGGCTCATCTTGTGCAGGCGCGGGGTGGCCGGGTTGCGGGCGGCTGGGGTCACAGGCCGTCGCGGTCGGCCCACTCCAGCAGGGTGTCCAGCCGGTAGGCGTGGTCGTCGATGCCCCGGTGCAGGTCGCCGAGCTTGGCGAACCGGGCCGGCACGGTGGCGATGGTGAACTCCCGCGGCTGCACGTCGTCCACCTCGTCCCAGCGGATCGGGGTGGACACCGTGGCCTCGGGCACGCCGCGCACCGAGTAGGCGCTGGCGATGGTGTGGTCCCTGGCGTTCTGGTTGTAGTCCACGAACAGCATCCGCGGATCCCGGTCCTTGCGCCACCAGGTGGTGGTGACGGCGTCCGGGGCGCGGCGTTCCACCTCTTTGGCGAAGGCCTGCGCGGCCCGGCGCACCTCGGCGAACTCCCAGCGCGGCTCGATCCGCACGTAGATGTGCAGGCCGCTGCCGCCGGACGTCTTCGGCCAGCCGGTGATGCCCAGCTCGTCCAGGATGCCGTGCACCACGTGGGCGACCCGGCGGACGGTGCCGAAGTCACATTCCGGCATCGGGTCCAGGTCGATCCGCCACTCGTCCGGGCGCTCGGGGTCGGCGCGGCGGGAGTTCCACGGATGGAACTCCACGGTGGACATCTGCACCGCCCAGATGACGCTGGCCAGTTCGGTGACGCACAGCTCGTCGGCGTACCGGTTGTACCGGGGGAAGTGCAGCCGGACCGTCTGCAGCCAGGGCGGCGCGCCGTGCGGCACCCGTTTCTGGTGCACCTTCTCCCCCGCCACGCCGACCGGAAACCGGTGCATCATGCAGGGCCGTTCGGCCAGCGCGCGGACGATGCCGTCGCCCACCGCCAGGTAGTAGCGGGCCAGGTCGAGCTTGGTCTCACCGCGGGCCGGGAAGTACACCCGGTCCGGGTTGGTGAGCCGGACCGTGCGCTCGCCGACCTCGAGTTCCATCTCGGCAGCCATACCCGGAACATAACCACATCGCGGCAGGTCAGAACCACCGCAGGGGCACCTGGCCGGTACCGCCGGCCAGATGCCCAGGGTGCCGCGGGCGTGCTACGGCATCACGCCCGGTCCCCGTACCAGGGCCATCCGGAGGTAGGCGACGCCGTTCAGCACGCTGGGCGCCTCCCCCGGCGCCGGGCGGCCAACCAGCGCGGTGCCCATCAGGCGGTAGCTGTGCGGGTTGACGACGATCTCTTCGGCGCCCGCCGCCGGCTGCACGGAATGCAGGAAGCCGATGCCGGGCCGGCCCGCCACGTCCACCGCGTGGGTGTCGATGGTCACGCCCGGCACGTCACCGAGTGCCCGGTAGAGCTCGGCGGTCAGGCCCGGCGGCATCACATACGTGGTGAGCAGGTCCGCAATGATGGTGAATTCCCGGACCGGAGCCGGGCCCCAGCCGCTCCGGTGGCCGAGGGACAGGTTCGCGAGGTAACGCAGCAGTGCCTGCGGGCTGTGCGGCAGCGAGCCGAGGCCGGCGTACCTGACGGGTACCGTTCCCGTCTCCGCGCTCACCGGAGTCCCGCTGCCGGGCAGCAGCTCCGGCTGCCCGATGAACTGGCGGCCGTGCTGGCCAGGGAAGTGAACGAAGTGAACCTTGCCGTGCGCGGCGAAAGCAGCCTTCGCCGAATCCGCGGTGGTCCACACCTGGAAGGTGCTGGACCTGGCCTTGCTTCCCATGCTTCGCAGTTCTTTCCAGTACACCCACTGCCCGGGGCGCACCTGCGGCTGCCGCCCGGCCGCGGCCGCGGCACGGTAGGCAAGCTCCCTGACCGTGATGGTGCTCCCGGCGCCACCCGGGTGCGGGACCGCCACGGCCACCGCCACGGCCACCGCGGCCGCCGCCGCAGCCAGCCCCCCGGCAGCGCCAAGCCGCCAGCCCGGATGCGATCTCGCTGCGCGCCGCCAGCGGGCCACCGGGCGCCGGGTGCTGCCGCGGCTGCCGGGCACCTGCTCGAGACCCGCCAGGAACAGGCGCTCGGCCTTCGGCGAGGCGTTCTCGAGCGGGATCTCCTCCCGCAGCCTGGCCAGCAGTTCCGTCTCGTTCATGTCAGCTCTCCTTAATCCTGTCGTGACGCTCCCCGTCCAGAGCGCCGCCCGACGCTGGCTCGCCGGGCCGGGCGAGGGATCGCCTGAGCCTGGCCCGCGCCCGGTTCATCCGTGATCGCACCGTCCCGTGGGGACGCCGAGCGCGGCGGCGGCCTCGGCGTAGCTGAGGTCGCCCCACACGACGAGCAGCAGCGTGTCCCGGTGCGCCGCGGGCAGCCGCGCCAGCGCCGCCGCCAGCTGCCCGCGCGACCCGGCGGCGCTGACCGCAGCGTCGACCCGGTCGGTGAAGGGCTCGGCCACCGGATCCCGCCCGGTGCGGGCAAGCATCCGGTATTGCTGGATCTCCGATCTGCGGTAGCGGCCGATGCGGTTGGTGGCGATCCCGTACAGCCACGGCCGCGCGCTGCCGCGGCCGGGGTCGTAACGGTCCCGCTGGCCGAACGCGGCCAGAAACGTCTCAGCCACCACATCGTCGGCCGCATCGGCACCGATGCGGCGGCGCACGTACCGCTGCACCTCCGGGGCGTACCGGCGGAACAGCACCGCGAAATGCTCCGGCTCATCACGAGACCGCCCGATGACGGCCGCGTCGTCTTCCGCTGCACCGCCGGCGGGGCTGGCCCGCACCTCGATCCGCTGGCTCTGCCCAGTCATCATCCCCAGACCCCTCCGAGTGTCGCCTGACACCCGTTCTTGCCGGGAGCGCGCTTTCCGGTTCCCGCCGCGGCAGCAGGGCGCCGCCTTCGGGGCGGACGAGGGGGAGCACCGAAGCCGGCTGTGCGCTGGCCGACCTCGAGTTCCACCCCGGCAGCCATATCTGGAAGATAACCACATCGCGGCAGGTCAGAACCACACCGGGAGTCTTGACCGGCGCCGGCCGGCCGGGTAGGAAACTGTTTCAGGGGGATGGTCGTATGCGAAGGGCCGGCGCACCGCGCATCGAGCTGTGCCTCGCGGGCACGTTCGTGGTGATCCGCGACGGCAGCCCGTTAGCCGACGGCGAGATCGGCAGCCGGAAGGCGCGGACCCTGCTCAAGCTGCTCACGGTGGAGCGGCCTGGGCTGGTGCCGGCCGACCGGATCATCGCCGTGCTGTGGCCGGCCCGGCCGCCCGCCGCCGCGGAACAGAACGTCGCCTCGCTGGTGAGCAGGCTGCGGGGATCGCTCGGCCCGGCGGTCATCGCGGGCAACCGGCAGGGGTACCGGCTGGCCGGGCCGGAGCACGTCGAGGTGGATCTGGATGTCGCCGCGCGGCAGTGCGACGTGGCCGAGCGCCTGCTGGGTGCGGCCGGCAGCGGAGGGGCCGGGCCTGACGCGGGTGATGCCGCCCGGCGGGCACTGGAGGCGGCCGGGCGGGCGCTCGGGCTGCTGGCGCCGGGCACCGCGCTGGCCGACGAACCGTACGCGGCCTGGGGCGCCCCGGCTCGAGACGAGCTGCGTGAACTGCTCCGCCGCGCCCGGCTGGCCGCGGCGGAGGCCGCCCTGGCCACCGGCGACCCCCGGCGGGCGGCCCGGCACGCGTCCGCGGCGATGGCCGCCGACCCGCTGGATGAGGCCGCGCACCGCTGGTACATGTCGGCGTCGGCGGCGGACGGTGAGCCGGCCAGGGCGCTGTCCGCCTACGCCGCGCTTCGGGAACGGCTGCGCGAGGAACTCGGTGCCGGGCCGGCCGCCCAGACACAGCAGCTGCATCTGGCCATCCTGGGTGGCCAGCAGGCCATCCCCGTCGCGGCGGGCCGCGCCCCGGGGCTGGCGGCGGCGCTGGCGCCGGTCAGGCCGGCCGCGGCGGACGAGGGGACCGGGCGGGCGGCCGCGGCGGGCGGGGCGGCCGGGCGGGCCCAGCCTGGCGTGGCTGAACCAGGCGAGGCAGGGACGGCGGAGCTGGCTGGCCGGGATGGCGAGCTGGCTGTGCTGCGGGCGGCCTGGCGGGCCGCCGTGGCCGGCGAGCCAGGCCTGCTGGTGATCGCCGGGGAGGCCGGAATCGGCAAGACCACCCTGGCCGAGCGGCTGGCCGCCGAGGCCGGGGCCGGCGGCGGCACCGTGCTGCGCACCCGGTGCTACGAGACCGAACGGTCGCTGTTCCTGCAGCCGGTGGTGGAGGCGCTCGGCCCAGCGCTGCGCGGGATGACCGCCGCCGGGCTCGGGGCGCTGCTCGGCGAGCACACCGCGGCCGCTGCCGCGCTGCTGCCGGGCGCCGCGGCGCTGCTCGGCCCGCCACCGGCCTGGCGGGGCAGCCCGGAGATGGAGCGCCGCCGGGCCTTCGAGGCGGTGACCGCGCTGCTGTCCGGCCTGGCCGCCACCGCGCCGGTGCTGCTGGTCGTGGACGACCTGCAGTACGCCGGCCGGTCCACCGTCGAGCTGGTGCACTACCTGCGGCGGCACACCCCCGGCTGCCGGCTGCTCACCGCGGTGACCGTGCGGGCCGAGCAGGAGCCGCAGGTCGCCGGGGGGCTGGCCGCGCTGGCCACCCGGGTCGAGGTGGGGCCGCTCGGCGCCGACGCGGTCGGGCAGCTGGCCCGGCGGGCCGGGCAGGGCGAGCTCGCCGGGCCGATCCTGCAGCGCACCGGGGGGCACACGCTGTTCGTGGTGGAGGTACTGCGGGCGCTGGCGGCGGGTGACACCGGCGTGCCCGGGTCGCTGCGCGACGCGGTGCAGGCGCGGCTGCACCGGACCGGGACGGCCGCGGAGACGCTGTTGCGTGCCGCCTCGGTGCTCGGCCCGGCGGTCGACCCGCTGACGCTGGCCAGCCTGCTCGACCTGCCGCCGGCCGGCGCGCTCGAGCTGTGTGAGCTGGCCCGGCAGGCCCGGCTGCTGGTGGCCAGGGGCGCCGACTACGAGTTCGCGAACGACCTGATCCAGGAGGTGCTCTACGCGACCACGCCGGAACCGGCCCGGATCGCGCTGCACCGCCGGGCGGCCGACCTGCTCACCGGGCAGCCCGAGGCGCTGGCCAGGCACGCGGCGGCGGCCGGGGACTGGCGCCGGGCGGCCAGGGCCTGGCTGATCGCCGCCGAAGACGCGATGCGCCGGTTCGCGGTGAGCGACGCGGTGGCGCTGGCCGGCCAGGCGCTGGAGGCGGCCGCACGGGGCGATGATCCTGAGGTCGCCGCCCGGGTGCGGCTGGTGCGCGGGCGGGCGCACGAGGCGGCGGGTGCGCAGGCCGAGGCGCTGGCGGAATTCACCGCCGGGGAGGAGCAGGCCCGGACGGCCGGTGACCGGCGGCTGCGGATGCTGCTGCTGCGGGAACTGGGCGGGGACGTGCCGGTCTCGCTGGGCCTTCAGGTCAGCTACTGCGAGTCCCACCTGGCCGATGGGCTGCGCATCGCCGAGGTGCTCGGTGACCGGGTGGGCGAGGCGACGCTGCTGGCCCGGCTGGCCGTGCTGGCCAGCAACCGGCTCCAGCTCGGCAAGGCGCTGGGCCACGGCCTGCGCGCCGTCGCGGCCGGCCGGGCCGCCGGTGACGAGCAGGCGCTGGCCACCGGGCTCGACGGGCTCAAGACCGCCTACCTGTATGCCGGACAGGCCGCCGAGCTGCGCGAGGTGCTGGCCGAGCTGGATCCGCTGCTGCGCCGGCTCGGCGACCTCTTCCGGCTGCAGTGGGCGGTATTCGAGTCGGCGTTCCTGGATGTCGCCGCGGCCGACTGGGACGCGGCGGTCAGCGCGGTCGGGTCGGCGCTCAACGTGAACCGCCGCAGCGGCTACCCGCATCTGGCCGCCTGGTACGTCGCACACCTGGGCTGGATCGCCCGGCTGCGCGGCCACGACGGCGACGCGGTCCGGCTGGGCCGCGAGGCCCTCGACATCACCCGGCGGCACGAGCACAGCTGGGCTCAGGCGGCGGCCTGTGCCATGCTCGGCCGGACGCTGCAGGTCACCGGGGACCGGGCCGGGGCGATCTCGCTGTACGAGCAGGGCCTGGCGGCCGCCGAGGTGGACGGGGCCGAGGCTCACCTGCTGCGCTGCACGGCCTCGCTGGCCGCCGCCACCGGATCGGCGGACCTGCTGACCCGGGCGGCGGACCTGCTCGCCGGCGCCCGCACCGGTCCTGGCGCCTGGGTGCTGGGCGACGACGCCTACCTGGCGGTCTCTTCGGCCTGGCTGGACCGGGGCGAGCCGGAACAGGCCCGGGACACGCTCGCTCCACTGCTGGTGGTGGCCGAGCGGGTGCCGTGGACCGCGACGCTCGCGGCCGGGCTGGCCGCCGACGGGCGTGCCCTGGCCCGGCTGGGCGAGCGGGACCGGGCTAGGGCCAGCCTGCGCCGGGCCGCGGACCTGGCCCGCCGGCACGGACTGCCGCGCGTGCTCAGCGAGGCCGAGGACGCGCAGCGGACGGTGAGCGGCTAGCTGGCGGCTGTCTTCCGTCCCGGCGGGATGCACCGCCGTTATGCAATCTGGTTGCAACCGGGCTGCAACCCGGCCGGGCAGCCTGCCCTGAAAGCAAAGCCCAGGGGAGGCAGATCATGGCGATCAATGAGGACAAGCTGCACGAGTTCCTGATGGGGTTCGTCGGGGATTTGGGGGCCACGGTCGGCGCGGCCAACGTGGTGATCGGGCACCGGCTCGGCCTGTACCGGGCGCTGGCGGAGTCGCCGGCCAGGGCGGATGAGCTCGCGGAACGGACCAAGACCAGCCCGCGGTACGTGGCCGAGTGGCTGCGCGGGCAGGCGGCCGGCGGCTATGTGGAGTTCGACCCGGCTACGGACAGCTACTCGATGACCGAGGAGCAGGCGTTCGTGCTGGCCAACCCGGACGGTCCGGTCTCTGTGCCCGGCGCGTTCGTGCTGGCACTCGGCACCCTGCAGGCCGTGCCGCAGATCACCGAGGCGTTCCGCAGCGGGGACGGCCTCGGCTGGCACGAGCAGGACGAGGACGTGTTCGTGGGCTGTGAGCAGTTCTTCCGCGCCTCCTACCTCGCGAACCTGGTGCCGTCCTGGATTCCGGCGCTGGACGGGGTGGAGGCCAAGCTGCGGGACGGCGCCCGGGTGGCCGACATCGGCTGCGGACTCGGCGCGTCCACGATCCTGCTGGCCCAGCAGTACCCGAACTCACGGTTCACCGGGTCGGACTACCACGAGGGCTCCATCGAGCTGGCGCGCAAGCGGGCCGGCGACGCCGGCGTGGCGGACCGGGTCGGCTTCGAGGTGGCGTCGTCGGCGTCGTTCTCCGGCTCCGGTTACGACCTCGCCACCACATTCGACTGCCTGCACGACATGGGCGATCCGCTGGCGGCGGCCCGGCACGTGCGGCAGGCGCTCAAGCCGGACGGCACCTGGCTGGTGGTCGAGCCGGCCGCGGCCGACGCCGTGGCCGGCAACATGAACCCGGTCGGCCGGGTCTACTACGGCTTCTCGACGCTGCTGTGCGTGCCGAACGCGCTGTCCCAGAAGGGCGGCTACTCGCTCGGCGCGCAGGCCGGCGAGGCGGCCATCCGGCAGGTGACCACCGACGCCGGGTTCACCAGGTTCCGGCGGGCCGCGGAAACGCCGTTCAACCTGGTGTACGAGGTGCGCCCGTAGCCCGGCGTTACAGCACCTCGACGTCCTGTGGGTGCACGACCGAATACCAGGTCGCGGCCTCGCCGCGCATCGCCCGCCGGACGGTCAGCGCGGCCTGCTGGATGTCGCGCAGGTCGGCGGCGCTCTGCAGCCGCTCATGGGTGCGTTTCAGGGTGTCGGCGAACAGCGTGGACCGCTCCTGGTGACGGCGGTAGTCGCGCTGGGCCCCGTACGCTCCGAGGGCGCCGCCGGTCGCCGGCACGACTATCGCCAGGAAGTCCCACCACTTGAACGGCCGCCCCGAGGCTGATCCCGCCCCCAGGCTGTGCAGCAGGGCCGCGATGGCGCTGAGGCTGAACAACGCGACCACGCCGGCCTGGATGCGCCTGCCGCGTGCCCGGCAGCGGTCCCTGGTGTCGATGTGGTACTGGAACTGGTCCTGGATCCACTGCCGGTCCAGGATGCGCTTCAGCGCCTGGAAGTCCCGTACCGGCTCGTGCTCTGGCCGGGCGAACCAGACCTCGCTGGCCGCCCGCTCGGTCCAGCTCGCCTCGCCGGCCGCCTGATGGTCGGCCGGCGGGGCGGCCCGTTCGGGGACCACGATGTCGGTGAAGCCCAGGAACAGCAGGGACCGGATCTGCTCGGCCAGGAAGCGGGCGGAGATCCAGCGCCCGTGCCAGTCACCACGCCGCGCCGCCACCAGCAGGCTGGTGATGCTGACCAGGATCGCCACCTCGAACCAGGCGATCCAGCCTGGCGGCCTGATAAATACATAACTGGCCTAGTACTCCAGCCGTAGATCGTGATCTTGTTGCTGAGGCGCCGCGGACCGCCGATCGTGCGAACGAGATCGACCTTGGTCAGCGTGGGCGTCCGTTCATTCTCCGTCTGCCTGAGTCCGCCGGCGGAGGGAATCCTTGATCTCGCTGAGCCTGGCCGCCGCGGTCGGGGTCCACTCCGTTCTTTGTTCGCTGGCACGCAGGGC
>DASYAV010000004.1:0-7944 GCA_036501145.1 Streptosporangiaceae bacterium
TCCGGGCAGCATGAGGTCGAGCACCACCAGGTCGGGCCGCCAGGCCGCGGCGATCTCCAGGGCGGCCTGCCCGTCCATCGCGTGCCTGGGCTCCAGGCCGGCGTGGCGCAGGTAGTCCACGACGACCTCCGCCACGGTCAGATCGTCCTCGACAACGAGAATGCGTGCGTCCACGACCCGAGTCTAAGAACGTCTGGCAGTCATCCAGAACGGCCAGGCGGTCATTCCGGCATTATCGCAAAACGTTTCTGCAGATTGTCATAAACGCCCCGAGCGCGATATGAACAAGCCGCGCACGACCGCATGAGCTTGAGTTATCCGTTCTAAAAGTGCGCTAACGCCAATGCCGGCCCGCCGCCGGTAATACGGCCGCAGCCGTGATCGCCGACGTGACCTTGCCGCGCGAGAACGAGGCGCCGGCATTGCCCTGGATGTTCGACAGGATGCCCAGCGGTGCGTGCTTCACGTGCTGCTGGCTTCATGGCTGGCGGGCTGCTCGCGGCTTTCGCTGCCCGGTTGCCTGGGCGGGGGGTCCTGCGGTGCGGGGACCAGCAGGATGACGCGGTCACCGGGGCGCAGGTCGCTGCCTGGATGGGCCGCGTGGAGCCGCCGGCCGCGCAGGACCGAGACGGGGGTGCTGGCCGACGGCCAGCGGACGTCGTTCAGTTTCCGGCCGGAGGCGGGCGAGCCGTCGGTGACGGTGATCTCGATGACCTGGTAACCGGGCAGCGGGGCCGAAGGGTGCCTGAGCATGGCCTCGACGTCGCCGTCGTCCCCGTCGGCGGCGGCCTGGGCCTGCGCGGCCTCGCCGTGAGCGCCGGAGACCTCGCGGGCGAGGGCTCGCAGCACGCCCGCGCTGGTGACCCAGCCCTGAACCCGTTGCCCGTCTGCGGACAGCACGGGCAGGCCGTCGCGGCCGTAGACCTCCAACTGGCGCAGCGCCGGGCCGAGTGATTCCGACGCGAACAGCGCCTGAACGTCATGGCGGTAGGTGACCGGCCCGGGGATGGCCTGCGGCCCTGGCGCGCTGTCGTTGCCCGCCAGGGCCCCGCCGGTGCGGTCGGGCGGTACGGGAAGCGGGGCCGGGAAGGGCCGCATGACGTCGGTGATCTTGAGGTCCTGCAGCGCCCGCCAGGGGGCGGCGCGGTCGATGTCGGTGCCGCGGCGTAGGAGCTTGGTGGTGTAGATGGTGCCGTAGGACAGCGCGCGGGAGACGGTGGAGGCGATCGCAACCGCGAGCATCACCGGGAGAGTCAGCGAGAAGTCGCCGGTCATCTCCACGACGCTGGCCAGCGAGGTGAGCGGGGCGCGGGCGGCGGAGGTGAATACCGCGCCCATCGCGACCACCGCGTACAGCGCAGGCTGCCCCGCTGCGGCGCCGAAGATGTGGTTGACGATGTCGCCGTAGGCGTAGCCGGAGGTGACGCCGATGAACAGCGACGGCGCGAAGACGCCACCCGAGCCGCCGATCCCGATCGACAGGCTGGTCGCGAGGATCTTGCCGAAGGCGAGGATGACCAGGAACCACAGCGCGTACCCGCCGGCGGTGGTCTGGTACATGACGGGGTAGCCGACGCCGTACATCTGCGGCAGCGCGAGCAGCAGCAGCCCGAGCGCGACCCCGCCGACGGCGGGCCTGGCCCACTCGGGACGGTTCTTCCACAGCGCGTCGCACAGGTCCTCGACCTTGTACAGCACCTTCGCGAACGCCAGCCCCATCAGCGCGGCGACGACCGCGAGCCCGGCGACGAGCAGGTAGGTGGTCGGGTGGTGCAGCGCGATCCCGGCCGGGAAGCCAGACAGGAACGGCTTGTCGCCGAGGAACGGGATCGCGATCACGTCGGCGACCATCGCCGAGAGCATCACGGTGAACAGGGCGTCGACCGCGAACTCGCGCAAGATGATCTCAACGCCGAAGAACACCCCGGTGATCGGGGCGTTGAACGTGGCGGAGATCCCGCCGGCGGCGCCGCAGGCGACCATGATCCGCAGCCGGTTCTCCGGCATCCGCACCCACTGCCCGATGCTGGAGGCGAGCGCGGACCCGATCTGCACGATCGGCCCCTCGCGCCCCACCGAGCCGCCGGAGCCGATGCACAGAGCCGAGGCCAGTGCCTTGACCACGCTGACCTGCCAGCGGATCCGCCCGCCGTTGTCGGCGACCGCGATCATCACCTCGGGCACGCCGTGCCCTCGTGCCTCCCGCGCCCAGTTGTAGATCAGCGGCCCGTACAGCAGGCCGCCGATCGCCGGGATCACCACGAAGAAACCAAGTCCCAGCCACGGCAGGTGCGCGCTCCCCACGTAGCCGGCCTGCCCGAACTCGCTGTGCCCGGTGGCCAGCCAGGTGAAGAAGTAGACCAGGTACCGGAACGCCACCGCGCCGAGCCCCGCCCCGGCGCCCACCAGC
This sequence comes from Streptosporangiaceae bacterium, assembly GCA_036501145.1. GTDB lineage: Bacteria > Actinomycetota > Actinomycetes > Streptosporangiales > Streptosporangiaceae > PALSA-505. Next base: position 2,411 of record DASYAV010000004.1, read on the forward strand.
AGGGCGAGCAGGAACATCCCGCCCCGGCCGGCCCGCAGCCACGCCGCCGCCCGCGCGGCCGCCGGACTGCCCGTCGCCGTCATGGCCGGTCCACGGTCAGTACTGCGTCCGCCGAGGGCTGGTCGGCTTGCGGTTCTCTTGCCACCTGGTAATCCATATCGTGCGCGCAATTCAATATTTGCATCATACAATAGTTGTAGTGTACATGATCTGGGTGCGCCAGCACGGGCATTGCGGCAGCCGGGCATGCGCGGGCCCGGCTGGGGCCGCGGCCCGGCTGTGCGGCCCGGCTGTGCTGCCCGCCCGGGCGGCCGCACGCCGCACGGATGTGCACTGATGCCAGGACGGCAACCCCGCCTCGGCGTTATCCGGCTGCTGCGGGGCGCCCTACCGGCAAGGCCTAAGTCAGGACGCGCCGTAGTCGGTAAAACCCCTCCGGCAAAGGGTGCCGTGGCCGACATCGCCGCCAGACCAGAGGGTGAGTTGATTCGGGTACTGACGCGCGGGCGGGTGCAGCGCTCCAGGGCGCGGTTCGGCGGAGTCAAGCGTGACCAGGGCCCTGAACCTGAACTGCCGCACCTTCGTCACCTGCCACGAGCCAGTAATCGTCTAACATGGTACAAGTATTGGCTCCTACAATAGTTCTCCCTCGTGGAGACCGCAAGGCGGAAGGCTCCTGGCATGCCATCGACAGAGGACGAGGACGTCCCAGGGCTCGCGCCCGGGGCCTCGGAAGTGCTACAGGCCGCCACGCGGGTGCTGGCCGGCGTGGCGCTGCGGAGCCTGGACGTCCTGGACTCCGCGGTGACCCTGCCGCAGTTCCGGCTGCTGGCCGTGCTCGCCGACCTGGGGCCGGTGGCGTCCGGGCGGGCAGCACGGACCCTCGGCCTTGACCCGTCGACCGTCACCCGGCTGGCTGACCGGATGGTCGCAGCAGGGCACGTAGCCCGCGGTACCGATCCGCAGCACCGCGGGGTGGTCGCCCTCGAGCTGACCGCCAGCGGCCGGGACCTGGTAGCAGCCGCGGACGCGTGGCGCCGGCAAGAACTGGCCAGGATCCTGGCCCGGCTCGCGCCCGCAGAGCAGGCGGCGGTGACCGACGCGCTCGGGCTGCTGGTCAGCGCGGCGGGCGACGACTACGGGATCACCGCCCACCGCCCGGTACCGCTGTGACACGGGCGGGGCCCTGACCTGCTCACCGTCTGCTCACCGGGAGGAGACCCGTGTCCTCGTCATCGTCGCCCGGCACCGCCCTGGCCGCCTGGGCGGCCGGGCTGCTGCCCGTCGGCTTGTACGGGCGCGGCTGGGCTTCCCGTTCGGCTCGCAACTGCTCCTCCTAGAGCACACCGGCCGCAAGTCCGGTGCCCGCCGTCACGTTGTGCTGGAGGTCGTCGGTCACCCGCGGCCAGGCACCTACGTCGTGGTATCCGGGTTCGGCAAACCTCATCGCGGAGCCGACCGCATGATGTGCGTCAATTATTGTCAAGGCCGCATCACCCCCATTCCCGCCACATTCTGCCTGCGCCTTGGCGTCCAGGCCCTGATCCCCGCCACCGGCAGGGTTTCGACGGCTGCGGCCGTCCTGCAGCGCCATCATCTCTGACTGCCGGTACCACCCACTACGGATCCTGCGTGGAAGCGGTGAAGGTGTCGTCCCGGCGCGGCGCCTGTGCCGGCCGGCTGGTTTCAGTGCCGGTCCTGCGGTGCCGCGAAGTTGCCGTCGCCTTCTTGGCGGGAGTCCTCGTCCAGGGCTCGTGCGGTCAGCTGGGCGAGCCGATGCCGAAGGTGACCGTGACCGTGGTGCCGCCGGGGTCGCGGTCCAGGCTGACCTGGTCGGCGACCTGGTCGACCAGCCACAGCCCATGGCTGTGCGCCCGGGGCCATGCTGGCGCGTCCGTGCGGGCGGCGTCCTGCCCGGCCGGGCCGTCGTCGCTGACCTGGCAGTGCAGTGAGCGGCCGTCTGTCCACAGGCGCAGCCGCCCGTGGCCGGCGCCGTGGCGTACCGCGTTGGCCGCCAGCTCGTGCGCGGCGGCGACGACGTCGTAGACCTGCTGCGGTGGCAGCCCGGCGTCGGCGGCGTGCGCCGCGACCGCCGCCCGAAGCGCGTACAGCGAGTCACCGTCGAAAGCCTGGTCCAGTACCGGGGTGCCGGTGTGCGGTCCGGCCTGGTTGCGGCGGGGGTCACTGCTCACAGGCGGTCACCAGGCTGACGCCGGGCAGGCCCACGAGGCCGAGCCGGACGAACCCGGCGGCGACCTCGGGCAGGCACTGCAGGATGACGGTGCGGGAGCCGGCCAGCATGCGCGCGGTGTCGGCGATCATCCGGGCGCAGAACGCGTCGATGAAGGCCAGGGTGGTCATGTTGACGGTGATGTCGCCGTCGAGGCGGACTGCCTCGGCCAGGGCCAGCGCCAGCGGCTCTTCGGCCTGGTAGTCGATCTCGCCGGCGATCCGGATACCTGGTGGGGCGTACTGGCGGCAGATCCGCAGCACCGCGTCCGCGTGGTAGGTGGCGGCCGTCACCGAGCGCGTGTGGAACGCGGCCACCGACGCCAGGGTGACCGGGTCGAACCGGTCCCGGTCATACTGGCACAGCACCGACGCCGTGGTACCGGACAGCGCCGCCGCGACGCCCTCCTCGAACTGGGGCAGCTGCTCGATCCCGGTCACCGGCCGCAGCGCCCAGCTCATGTCCACGGCGACCCGCAGCCCCGGGAACCCCAGCTCCCTGGAGGACGCCACCTGCCGCGTTAGCCACCCGATCGCCGCGTCAGCGCTGAACACCTGCCCGGACAGCAGGCGGCCCTCGCACCCGGCCGCCGTCATCTGCCCGGCGGCCATCGCCGGATCCACCGTGATTCCCCGCCGGGACAGCTCAGCCACCGCCAGCCCCGGCTCGGCGTCGCTGAGCCACATCACCTTCAGGCCCCCGGCCAGACCGTCCCGGACGAACGCCGCGGTCAGGTCGAACAGCTCCTCCGCCTCACCGAATGTCAGGCACGCGTGATCATCCACCGTCAAATCCGTGATCTGCGCACTCGCGTCCGCCGCCACCCTGACACCTCCGACTGCCGGCCCGAACCCGCTCAGCATCCGACCGTACCGGCTCCCGGCCTGCTGCGACACAGCCTTCGCCGGCATCTCGCGCCCCGCTGCCCGCCATCCTCACCATCCACCGCGCAGACACTGCCAGGGAATGCGCGCTACCCGGTGACACCCGGCTCATGCGCCTTTTCCGTGTGGTGCCACCTTTCTGTGCGGCCATCGCCCGCCGTGCTGCCGCCCGGACCCGGGCACGTACATCGTGGCCGTCGGCCTCGGCGACCTCGCCCAATGGCCGTCAGGCCCGCTGGGCGTACAGGTACCCGGTGAGCGGGGCGAAGACGGCGAGCAGGGCCGCGGCAGCCAGCAGCACCCAGGCGATCTGGCCGGCGGCCGGGTGGCCGGCGAGCAGGCCGCGCTCGGCGGTGACCAGGTGGCTGACCGGGTTGACCCGGACGAAGGCCTGCAGCCAGCCGGGCATGGTGGCCGGCTGGACGAACACGTTGCTGGCCAGGGTGAGCGGGAACAGCACGACGGTGCCGGCGCTCATCACCGCCTGCGGGGCGCGCAGCACCAGGCCGAGCGAGGTCCACGCCCAGGACAGGCACAACGCGAAGGCGAGCAGCAGCCCGGTCCCGGCCAGCACGCCGGGCGCGCCGCCGGGCGGGCGGTATCCCATGATCCCGCCGAGGACGGTGACCAGCCCGGCGGCGATCAGGTAGCGGGCCACGTCGCCGAGGACCGCGCCGGCGACCGGCGCGAGACGCCAGACGGGCAGGGACCGGAACCGGCCGGTGATCCCCTTGGCCACGTCGGTGCTCAGGCCGATCCCGGCGTACATGCTGACCAGCAGCACCGCCATGACCAGCGTGCCGGGGAGCAGGAACGGCAGGTACCGGCCGGGTGAGCCGGCCAGCGCGCCGCCGAACAGGTAGGTGAACATCAGCGTGAACACGACCGGGATCGCGATCACGTCGAAGAGCTGCTCGGGGACGTGCCTGATCTTCAGCAGCGCCCGGTAGCCGAACGCGAGCGTGGCGGTCCACGCTCCCGGTGGTTCCGGCCGGGTGGTGCCGGTGATGACCTCGGTCACGCGGCGCTCCCTTCCGTGTCCTGGGTGAGCGCGAGGAAGACCTCATCCAGCGTGCCCTTGCCTACGTCCGCCTTCAGCCCGGCCGGGGTGCCCTCGGCGAGCACCGTGCCGTGGCCGATGACCGCGACCCGGTCCGCGAGCCGGTCGGCTTCCTCCAGGTACTGGGTGGTGAGCAGCACCGTCGACCCGGCCTCCGCGGCCGAGCGCACGATCCGCCAGACCTCAGCCCGTGCGGCCGGGTCCAGGCCGGTGGTCGGCTCGTCCAGGAAGTACAGGTCCGCCGGGACGAGGAAGCTCGCGGCGAGGTCGAGGCGGCGGCGCATCCCGCCGGAGTACGCCTTCACCTGCTTGCCGCCGGCACCCGCCAGGCCGAAGGCCTCCAGCAGCCCGTCGGCGCGGGCCCGCGCGCCGCTGCGGGACAAGCCGCACAGGCGGCCGAGGAACAGCAGGTTCTCCCGGCCGGTGAGGTCCTCATCCACGGTGGCGGCTTGGCCTGCCAGCGCGATCCGGCGGCGCACGGCGACCGCCTCCCGCACGACATCATGGCCGAGCACGGCAGCGCGGCCGCCGTCCGGCCGCAGCAACGTGGCGAGGATGCGAATCAGCGTGGTCTTGCCCGCGCCGTTCGGGCCGAGCAGCCCGTAGATGCTTCCCGCGGCAACCGTCAGGTCCAGGCCGCGCAGCGCCTCGGTGGCGCCGAACCGCTTCCGCAGCCCCTCTGCCTCGACGGCAACCGGGTATCTTTTCTCATACATGATTGTCAAGGCTAACTTATCCTTGACATTACTGTCAAAAATAAGGAGACGCATGGCCGAACCGCAGGCCAGGAGGCGCAGGCAGCGATCCGACGCCCGGCAGTCCATCGCGGCGGTCGTGGACGCAGCGATCCAGACCCTCGCAGGACGGCCGGACGCGTCTATGGACGAGATCGCGCGGGCGGCAGGAGTCAGCAGGCAGACCGTCTACGCGCACTTCCCGACCCGTGACGCGCTGATCGACGCGGTCATCGAACACGCCAGCACCGAGTTCACCGCCCTCCTCGACAGCGTGGACCTCGACCGGGATCCACCCGCCCAGGCGCTGACCCGGCTGCTGGACGCCGGCTGGCAGGTAGCCGCCCGCTACCCGTTCCTGTGGCTGCAGCCCGCCGTCGACCCCGGCAGGGACGCCAGCCGGCACGCGTCCGTCCTGGACCGCATGCTCGCCATCGTCCGCCGCGGCCAGGCCAGCGGCGACTTCGACGCCTCGGTCCCGGCGCACTGGCTGCTGTCCGCGAGCCTGGCGCTGGGCCGCGCCACCGAGGATGAGGTCAAGGCAGGCAGGATGACCATCGAGCAGGCCACCCGGGCCGTGCACCAGGGCGTGCTCCGGCTGCTCGGCACGGGGTGACCCTCTGCCC
>DASYAV010000005.1:0-1639 GCA_036501145.1 Streptosporangiaceae bacterium
CTACGCTCCGTCCGGGACTTCGCCCGGAAGGAGTGGCCCCTTCGGGGCAGTCCGGCTGATGTCGTGACGTGGGCTGCGGGTGGCTTTACGGTCGGTAGATGGCCGATGACTTCTCGGAGCGGTACGGGCACCTGATCGACGGCAGCTATGACTGCGTAGACCGGGTGGTGCTGAACGCCTACTTCCCGGTCGGGCATAATCCGGGCGGATTCCGCTGCTGGTGGCGGCGGCTGCACGGCAGCGACGACCAGCTCGATAACACGCACCTGATGCGGATGGCGGGCCGGTTCGCCCGGCGGGTCAAGGCCTGGGCGAAGGCGAACGGCGTCCCGCTGGCTTACTGCACCGCCGGGGAGCGTAAGCACCTGATCGCCGAGGAGTACCTGGAAACGCACACGGTCACCACCGGGGTATTCATGATCCTCGCCGCGAAGGCCCCGGCTCCGGTGTGGAAGGTGCACCGCTCCGCGGCCGGGGCCATCACGAACATCGAGAAGAAGCGGGAGCACGTTTACCACTACAGCTTCCACATCATGGATCCGGCGTTCGGGCACCTGGTGATCAAGATGTCCGGGCATCCCCCGTTCGGGGCGCAGGTGATCCTCAACGGCCACGAGTACGCCGCGGTCGCCGCGCAGGGCGAGGGCATCGGGTTCACCAAGGAGGGGAACTGCTTTACTGAAATCGCGGATCCGCAGGGCCTGGCCCGGGTCGCAGATGCCTGGCCGCATGATGCGGCTACAGGGCGCCTGGGCCGGGTCTGCGACCGGTGGATCTACACCGCGTGCCTGTGCTTCGGGCTGGACCTCGCCGAGCAGGAGCGCAGCGGGTTCCGCTACGGCTACTCGGTCTACCAGGCCGAGTACTCCCGGAACCTGCTGTTCAAGTCCGGCGCGCAGATGGAGGCTCTCTTTGACCGGGTTCTGGACCGGACCCGGTCCCGGCTGGGCATCCCCGCGATCCGCACCATCTTCGGCCTTGCCAGCCGGCCGCACCGCAACCGCAAGGACGGCCCGCCGGCGCAGGAGATCGTGACCGGGAAACCACGGTACGGGCTCAGCTGGTTCCGCATTACCTTCGGGCGGCTCCAGGTCAAGGCCTATACCAAGGGCGAGCACGTGCTGCGTTTCGAGGCCGCCGTGCACAACGCCAAAGAACTGCGCTGCCGCCGCGGCCTGGACAACTTCGGCCAGATCATCACCGTCCTGGCCGGCATCGCCGGCCGGTTCGCCACCGCGCTGGACTGCGCAGACACCGGCTTCCTGCCCGACGGGATCCTCGATGAGCTGCCGCTGCCCGCCCGGGCAGGCACGCGCAGGATCGCCGGCATCGACCTGAACAAGCCGCGGATCCGGGCAGCCCTGGCCGCCGCGCTCGCGCTGGCCCCGGCGCCCGCCGGCTTCACCGCCGCCGAGCACGCCGCCCGGGTCCGGCAGATTACGGGGCACGACGGCTACACCACCCGCCAGGCCGCCTACGACCTGCGCAAGCTCCGCGGCAAGCAGCTCATCGACAAGCCCGGCAGGACCCGCCGCTGCCACGTCCCGCCCGATGCCGCCCGCACCATCACCGCGCTACTCGCCCTCCGCGACCACGTCATCGCACCGATCCTCGCCGGGATCCGCAGCCCCCGCATGGG
>DASYAV010000006.1:0-27434 GCA_036501145.1 Streptosporangiaceae bacterium
CTGCGCCGTGCTGAACTGCGCGTACCATGGCGCCGAGCCGCGGGTCATGAAGCCGCCGGTGGACATCACCTTGATCAGGTCGGCGCCGTTCTTGTGGTGGGTGCGGACCAGGCGGCGCAGGTCGTCCTCGCTGTCGGCCTCGCCGCCCATGAACCAGCAGTGCCCGCCGGTGACCGTCACCGGGCTGCCGGCCACCACCATCCGTGGTCCGCGGGCCAGCCCGCCGGCGATGGCGTCCCGCGCCACGACGCTCAGGTAGCCGCGCCCGCCGAGGTCGCGGGCGGTGGTCACGCCGACGCCGAGCAGTTCCCGCGCGCTGTGCAGCATCAGCGCCAGCTGCTGGGCATCGGTCTCGGCGCGCATCCGGGTGGCAGGCTGCGGGCCGCCGTCAAAGCCGAGATGCACGTGACTGTCGATCAGCCCCGGCAGGATCGTCGCGCCGGCATAGTCGGTGCGCGGCAGGCCGGCGTGCCCGGCCGGCAGCTGCCGCACCGGGCCTGCCCAGTCGATGCCGCTGCCGCCGATCAGCACGGCGCCGTCGGCGACAACCCCGTCCCCGGTCAGCACCCGCGGTGCGGTGAGCACCTCCAGCATGGCACCACCCCGCCCGGTAGGCTGCCGGTCACTCCGGCGTTGCATCCCATCCTCGCCGCTTTTGCGCGGCCTGGGCGGCGCGGGGTGGCAGGGGCGCGCCGGTCTCCGCCGCGAAGGCGAGCGCTTCCTGGTGGCCGGGCAGTTTCTCCAGCACCTCGTGCAAAAGGGCGTGCACGCCGTCCTGGTCGCCGCGCCGCCGCGCCAGGTGCGCCCGCAGAAGCGTGCACTCGGGACCCTCCAGCGCCGGGTGCTTGACCAGCCGGTCCAGCAGATGCCCCGTCTCCGGGCCGTCAAGCCGGTCCAGCAGCTCCAGGTTCCACTCGGCCAGCGCCCCGGCGCGCTGCTCCCGCCGGTACCTGCGCGCCGAGCCCGCGCCTGAGCCGGAGGCGAACCAGATCCCGTCCCGCGCCGCCGCGTCGCCCCGGGCGGCCTCGTCCAGCGCGCCGAGATAGCGCTCGGCGAAACCCACCCACATGTCGGTGGCCGGCAGCATCCGGGTGAGCACGCTGGCCAGCGAGGTCTCCTTCTGCGCGAGCTGGCCCCAGGCCGACCTGGTCCAGCCGTACCGGGACTCCCAGCGGACGAACTGCGGTGCCGCACGTCCGGCGAACCCGGCGAACCCGTACCGGTCCCGCATCGTGCCCCACAGCAATCCGGCGGCGTCCGAGACGACGAACCGCGCCGCCTCCATCGGATCCTCGGAGCGGAAGTAGTCGACGTCGCGGGTCTCGCAGGCCAGGTCGATGAGCTGCGCCAGCGCGTCCTCCGCGGGGCCGGGCTCCTCGGCCCGCAGCGCGGCCTGGGCGTCGGCGGCGAGCCGGCGGAACGTCACCCGCCAGCGGGTCCGTTCCCGCGGCGACACGCGCCGGTCCCCGGCCATATAGGCACCCGAGCGGGCCAGCTCGGCGAACTCGTTCACGTCCATCAGCACGAGATGGGGGTTGGGCGGCTGCGCGGCGGCCCGCTGGCGGCGGTCCTTCTCGGCCGGCTCGATCTCACCCTCGATCCGTTCCCGCAGCTGGGCCGGGGCGCGCCAGTAGAGGTTCCACAGCGCCTTCTTCAGGCCCGCCTCGTCCAGCGGCGCCAGCTTGGCGAAGAACTCCTCGCGGTTCATCCTGTTCGCCGGCATCGTGCCGCGCGCCTCCTTACCAGGATTGTGCCGGGGTCAGCTTCAGCCGGGTCTGCAGCAGCGGCGTCACCGCGCGGGTGTCGCCCGGCGCGACCCGGTACAGCGCCGCGATGGCGTCGTGAGTGATCCCGGTCTCGGCGGCCCGGTAACCGACCATCCGGTGCAGGGCGGCGGCCAGTACGCCCGGCGGGTGCGCGGCCAGCAGCCCGGGGCCATCGTCGATCCGCCACCACGCGGCCAGGCAGCGCAGGGTGAGCGGGAGCCCGTGCGCCGGGAGGGCCCTGCGCCACAGCCGGATCGCCACCGGGTCGAGGTCGGCCTGCGGCTCGGGCAGCCCGCCGAACATCCGCGCCGCGCCCGGGCTGCGCAGCCACCGGGCCGACGGCATCCGGGCCGACACCCAGCCCCCGAACGGCAGCACCTCGCTCACCAGCCTGGTCTGCCGGTGCCAGCGCAGCAGGTAGGTGTAGTCGCCGCGGCCGGTGCTCAGATATCCCGAGGTCCCGGCCAGCTCGCCATCGCCGTACACCGCGCTCTCCGAGGTCAGCCGGTCCGGGCGCTCGCCCGGCCCGGAGCCTATCGCCACCGTAGGCCCCTCGGCGCCGTACAGCCGGATCACGGCCGCCGCCGGGGTGTCCGCGGCGCACAGCCGCCGCAGCGCCCGCGGGTTGCCCTGCGCGGTCACCGACCAGAACTCCATGGCCAGTTTCCCGCCTGCCTGGCTCACCGCCCGTGCGTCCGGCCGCTTCCGCTTCGCTGCCGGTGGCACAGGCCGGGTGGCCGCGGCCTGCTGCCGGTTCGCCGGCGGTGGGGGCCCGCCCGTGCCCGGTCCCGTGGTCTTCTTCCGTGCGGGTGCCGGCCCGGCGGGGGTTACCGGACGCCTGCCGCCCGGCCCGCCGCTCACGCCAGCCGGTGCCGGGGCGGACCTGGGAGCGTCCACGGCGGCCGGCCTGCCGCTCCCCCCAGCCGCCGCGGGTGCGGCCGGCGCGGGTGCGGCCGGGCTGGCCAGGCAGCTCTCGCAGCCCAGCCCGGTCTTGGCCGCCACCAGCGGCGAGCGGGCCGTGTCCGCGCCGCAGCCGGGACAGTTCAGCGGCGCGAACTCGCCGGCGGGCAGCATCCAGTCCAGCATCAGACCGAACCGGCGCGCCCCACGCAGCACGTCCACCGGCAGCCGCAGCACCGGCGCCAGCAGGAGGTGCAGCCGGTAGGGCCGGATGCCGTGCCGGGCTGCGTACTTCTCCTCGATTTCGGCCAGCCGCCGCCGCTCCTCCGCCCGGACAGCGTCCGCGCGGGCAGCCAGCATTGCCTGCCGGTCCGGTGCGGCGCCTGCCTGGCGTTTGGCCAGCGACGCGAGCGCCTCGGCATAATACTTCTTCGCTCTGGCTAGTTCGGCCTGCGCCGCGGCTCGCGCCTGACCACCGGCCAGAGCCCGGGACCGTTCAGAAAATCTCTCATCCAGAAGGCGGTGCGCGGCGGCGACGGCGGGGGGCACGGCGGCGAGATCCTGCGGTGTGCTGGGCGGTGGACCGCCGTCGGCGAACCGCCGCAGCTCCCGCACGGCAGACCCGGGCAGTTCCCGCCGCGAGGGGACGTCGAGCCAGCACTCGGCCCGTTCGTGGAACACCTCGTCCGGTGATGCCGCGTAGGTCACCAGCACCCCCGCCCTCAGCACCTGGCGCAGCCTGCGCTCTACCGGCCCGGTGGCATCGATCCGGCCGTGCTCGACGGGGAAGGCCTCGCGTGCCTTCGCTAGCAGCCGGTGGCCGTCCGGCGGCAGGGAGGCCGGGGCGGCCAGGGCGAGCACCCCGGCGTCGTCGGCCGCCAGCACCTCCTCGGCGGCCGCGGTGAGCAGCGGGTGCCCGGCACCGAGCAGCGCCACCCCGTCCTCGCGGGCCACGTCGGGGTGCACGGTGACGGCGAACTCCTCGTCAAGCCCGAGCCGCTGCTGCAATTGCGGCGGGATCATCACGAGCGTGCTGTCGCCGGCGGGCTCCCACAGCCCGCCGCGCGACTCGACGTAGTCCAGCCAGAAGGCCAGCCCGCTGTCCCCGCTCACCGCTCGCTCACCGTCGGCTCAGGCCCGCCCGGCACGTTCGCCCCGCCCGGCCTGTTCGACGCCCCCATCGATCAGGTCATCGGCGTGCGCACGATCGCTCAGGTACTCGGTCCTGGCACGCGCCAGGTTCTCGCCGATCTCGGTCAGCCGGTCGGTGAACTCGCCGTCGTCGCGGGCCTCCACGTACGCGTCGAACACCGACGTCTCGAAGTCGAAGTCGTCGTTCACCCGGCCCAGGATCATGTCCAGCTCGCCGACCACCAGCTCGAACAGGTTGATCTTCGCCTCGAGAACGTGCAGGATGCGCTGCTCGATCGTGCCGCGGGCAACCAGGTTGGTCAGCAGCACCTCATGTGTCTGGCCCACCCGGTGCAGCCGGCCGAGTCGCTGCTCGATCTGCATCGGGTTCCACGGCAGGTCGACGTTGACCATCATGTGGCAGAACTGCAGGTTCCGGCCTTCGCCCGCCGACTCGGTGCTGAGCATGACCGGCACCTCGTCCCGGAAGCACGCGATCGCCTTCTCCTTGTCCGGGCGGGCCAGGCCGCCGTGATAGACGGCGGCCGGGATGCCAGCGTCGTTGAGCACGCCAGCCATCAGCGCCAGGGTCTGCCGGAACGCGGTGAACACCAGTACCTTCTCCGGGGCAGCACTGCGCAGCCGTGTCACCAGCTCGGCGATCTTGGCCGGGGAGCCGACCGCGGCGGCCCGCCGGGCCAGGTCGTCCCAGCCCACCTTGGCCAGCGTCGGCGCCACCGCGGCCGGGCTGGAACCGGCCAGCCTGGCCACGCTGCGCAGGGTCATCCGCCGGGCCGGTGACGCGTCGCGGGCCTCCTGCCTGATCCGGGCGGCGATCGCGGCATACAGGTCCGCTTCCCCGGCGGTGGGGGCGACCAGCACGGTCTCGGCCAGCCGCTGCGGCAGCATCAGGCTCACCTCGCTGCGCCGGTGCCGGATCATCACCTCCCGGGTGCTGGCCCGCAGCCCGGACACGTCACGGGGCGATCCCGGGTCGCCACTGCCGTGCGCCGAGCGGAACTGCGTCGGCGTGCCGAGCAGCCCAGGCGCGACCAGGCTGACCAGCTCGTACAGGTCCTGCAGCCGGTTCTCCACCGGCGTGGCGGTGAGCAGCAGCAGGTATCGCGCGCTCAGCGCGCGGGCCAATCGGCCCGACGCGCTGCGCGGATTGCGCAGCCGGTGCGCCTCGTCCATGATCACCACGTCCCACGGCCGGTCGGTCAGCCCGGACCTGAACGGCTCCCGGCGCGCGGCCGCCAGCGAGACGATGACCACCGGCTGCTGGCCGTCCTGGGCCGTCGCGGCCTGGTCCGTCCGGCCGGCGATGGTGGCGGGCAGTGCAAACTTGCGCTCGAGTTCGTCCCGCCATTGCTCGGCCAGCCCCGCGGGCACGACCACGAGGGCACGGTCGGCCAGGCCGCGCATCCGCAGTTCGGACAGCACCAGCCCGGCCTCGATCGTCTTGCCCAGCCCGACCTCGTCGGCCAGGATGGCCCGGCCCCGCATCCGGCGCAGCACCGTCTGCGCGGTCTGCCACTGGTAGTCGAACGGCTCGAACCCGAGGCTGGGCTGCGACAGAAAGACGTCGAACCCCGGCTTGCTCCACACCTCCGCGGCCGCCTCAACTAGGCTGGCCCGGCCCGGATCGACCGGTGTGCCGCGCCGCAGTGCGCCGAGCAGCGGCAGGTACGGTTCGAGGACAGCGGACAGGTCGTCCGCTGGTTGCGGATCAGCCATCGCCACCCGGGCAATCCTACGAGCCCGTCCCCGCCCTCGCCCGGCTCTCCGTGAAAGCCGCACCGCTGCTTACCCCCGGGAGACGCCAACCCGAACCCGCTGCGGATAACTTGGCGGGTTCGAAGCTGTCGATGACCTTTTGCATGTCGTCGGCGAGTACCAGTTTCCACTTGCCGGCTGCCTTCAGTGCTTCGTAGATCTCGCGTGCGGTGCCGAGCTGGCGGTCCAGGTCGCGGTCGAGATCCCGGACCTCCACCCAGTGCTTGTACTGGCTGCGCAGCGGCAGCGGGGTGCCGTCGGGCGCCCGCAGGTCACCGTCGTCGAAATCGTGCGGCCCGACGTAGATGTCGGCGCGATCATGCACCAGGTATGGGTCCTCTTCCTCTTCGGCGGGATATGTGAAGGTCCCGCCGAGGATGGCCGGGCTTCTGGCCGACTCCGGGCTCCAGGTGCGTGAACTCGCCAGCGAACTGGTGATCAATAACCCCGGCGAGCCCGACAGGGGCCAGGTCCACGTGGAGTATGCCGATGGCTACGTGTCCTGGGAGCGGGTGACCTGGAGCTGCTGGGGTACCCTGGAGGGTTTCCGGGATGTTGGCGAAGGGCTGGTTAGCGGTGAGAAGATCCTGGACACGCTGCGCGGCCGCGCGTAGCCGGCAGATGCCGTTTCTGTGGGCTCAATACTGCTGCTGAAAGGCGATGGCCCGGATGGTGGCCGACGCCATCCGGCCCGGTGACGGCGGCCTCAAGCGACCGCGCCATTCATTGGCCCGCCCGCGCCGGAACCGGATGGCCTTCACAGATCGATCCTGTTGACCGTGCTTCGGGTGACGCTGTAGATACACGGGCCGGGGTGTTGTGCAGCGTCCTCGATCGCGCGCCACTGGGTCGCGACCACCTCTACCAGCCCCCCACGTGCTGAGGTCCTCGCGGGTGGTGATCGCGAACATGCGAGCGCCAGCCTTGAGCACCTGGTCCTTCTCTGCCGTGCGGGACGCAATGTGTATGTCCCTGCTGATGATCGCCATGCCCGCTCTGGTCACCAGCGGGATCCACACCTCATCGCTGGTTGCCGGGTCAGAAATCAGACACGGATCCATGCGCCAGCTGCTTGTGTGGCGCTCACCGGTGTCCCCAGGGAAGGCGACATCACGGCGTGCGCGGATCATTACATGCGCAAGCCCGAGGGTGTCCGCATCCACGTACCATTGTGGCTTCACCGGAAGTCAGGCGGCGACTGGCGTGGACCACTCGTATGACAGCGCCGCTTTGACGACAGCCAGTGGAAGCGCGAAGTCTTCAGCGATCTCGTCCACGGTGGCGCCTACGCTAGCCTGCTCAGCGAGGATCTCGGTTCTGGTGCCGTAGACGGTCGAGGCTCCCGACGAAACTCTGGGGTCGATGACAACCGGGGACTCCTTCCCCGCCGGCCGGATGCGCACGGCTTCTTGCCCTGGAGAATCCGCGAATTCCACACGGTCTAGGAAACCCACAACCCGCGGATCGAGGATCAGCTGACCGGTGCTGACCTCATAGATCATTCGCAGTGATCCGGGCAGGCGCAGCTGATCCTGGACCTCGAGCAGCAGCCGTCTGCCGCTCGCAAACGGCTGGAAATGCGCCAGGGGATACGGGACGCCGAATCGCTGACGCATGTCGGCGATGAACGGACGCAATCGCTGCATCGGTACGTTCTTGGCCCTGTACGCACGCAGGTATCGGGCCTCCACAGCCTCGCCCCAGGTGATCTCTGGCTGGCCGGTAGCCTCCTCGCGCAGGACAGGCGGGTACCAGGTGCCGCCGCGATGCTCACCTTCAAGCCAGCGGATCAGCGTGGTTGGCGGAATGCGAAGCTGGCGGGCTGCTTCGAGGGCCGTCATCACACGACGGTCCAGGAGGTCAACGGTACCCACGACTCTCCTCTCTGTTGCTTGTGAGCTGATGCGTCGAGTCGTCGGAGATTCCTACGTGCAGCAGGTCCCAGTTCTGAAGAACCGGCAGGGCAGGGATACAGCCGATCTCAAGACGCGAGATTACTCCCAGGTGCCGACGCTCACCGAGTGGCAGAAGATCACGGCCAACCTGGAAGCCGGCACTGAGCGCCACTTCCTGACCTCTTGCGTGCTGGCCTGCCATTGTGACCAGCCTCCCCGGCGCCCCGGCGACCGGCCGGGGGCTGGCCGGGGCAGGATATTGGTGTGCCCCTAACCCTGACAGAGACGATCGAGAAGACAACCCCGGACATGCTGCGGGCCCGCGGCAGCTTCAAGTGGACGGCCCCGGGCCCGGGCGGCCTGGGTGCCGCCGTGGCGGAGATGGACTTCGGCGCCGCGCCGCCGATCCTCGACGAACTAGCCGCGCTGGCCGCCGACGCGAAGTTCGGCTACCTGCCGCCGCCGCTGGCCGCCGAACTGGCGCAGGCGTGCGCGGAGTTCCAGGCCCGCCGGTTCGGCTGGCAGGTCGATCCCGAGCTGGTGCACGACGTCCCTGACGTGCTCAAGGTGCTGGAGCTCGCGATCACCTACTTCTCCCGGCCGTCCTCCCCGGTGATCCTGCCCACCCCGGCCTACATGCCGTTCCTCACCCTGCCCGGGGTCTGGGGGCGGGAGGTCATCCAGGTTCGGATGCTGGACGACGACGGCTACTTCCGGTTCGACATCGAGGGGATCAACGAGGCGTTCCGGGCCGGCGGGCACCTGCTCATCCTGTGCAACCCGTACAACCCGCTCGGCCGGGTCTGCACCGCCGCGGAACTGGCCCAGATCACCGAGGTGGTGGACCGGCATGGCGGCCGGGTGTTCGCCGACGAGATCCACGCCCCGCTGATCTACCCGGGGGAGCGGCACATCCCGTACGCCTCGACCTCGGACACCGCGGCCGGGCACACGATCACCGCGACGTCCGCGTCCAAGGCGTGGAACCTGCCCGGGCTCAAGTGCGCCCAGGCCATCCTCAGCAATCAGGCCGACCAGCAGACCTGGGCGGACATGGGATTCTTCGTTCCGCACGGGGCGAGCAACGCTGGTGTCGTGGCCAACATCGCGGCGTTCCGCGGCGGCGAGCCGTGGCTGGCCGACGTCGTCGAGTACCTGGACGGCAGCCGCCAGCTGCTGGCCGGCCTGCTCGCCCGGCACCTGCCGCAGCTGCGCTACCGGCCGCCGGACGGCACCTACCTGGCCTGGCTCGACTGCACCGCGATGGAACTGCCGGGCTCGCCCGGCGAACTGATCAGCGAGCGGGCGAAGGTCACCGTGGTGGACGGGCCCGCGTTCGGCGACGGCGGCCCGGGGTCGTTCCGGCTCAACTTCGCCACCCCCCGGCCCATCCTCACCGAGATCGTGGAGCGCATCGCCGCCGCGCTGGCCGGGTAACCGCCCGGGCCCGTGCGGGTGGAGCGGGCGGGTGGAGGCCGCCGCCGTTTCTCCACCCGGCTCCACCCGATGACCGAACCGGCAGCCGATGTCCCGGAGGCCCTGGCTGCCGAGGCTGGAAGACGTCTCAGTCCTTGCCTGAAGGAGGCGTCATGCCAGCGAATGTCTGGTTGCTCAACCTGATTGTGTTCGGGGTCCTGATGGAGTCCGACCTCGGCCGCCGGAAGATCGGCTGGTTCCGGGTGCTGCGCCCGCTGCTCACCACCGTGCTGATTGTCCCGCTGTTCCTGGACAGCATCCCGGCCAACGGCCACAACGTGGTTCTCCAGGTCGTCGGCGCGGCCGTGGGGGTGCTGCTCGGCCTGGCCGCGCACCTGTTCGTCTCGGTCTACTTCGACCCCACCAAGACCACGAAGAGCAGGCTGGCGGGCCGGGGCACAGGCGGCCAGGGCACAGGCGGCCAGGGCACGGGCGGCCGGCCGTACAGCCGGGCCGGCTTCGGCTACACCGCGTTCTGGGCGGTGATCTTCGGCGCCCGGCTGCTGTTCATCTACGGCACGATCCACTGGTTCCCCGCCTCCCTCGGCCAGTTCCTGGCCAGCCACCAGCTCAGCGGGGCCGGGCTCACCAACGCGCTGATCTTCATGGCCATCACCATGGCGCTGGCCCGCAGCGCGCTGCTGGGCGTCCGGGCGCGGACGGCCACCCGCGCCGCCGCGGACACGGTTGCCGCCCCGGTCATCAGCAGCATCCGCTAGCCGAGCCGGCCGGAGCGACGCCATGATCATCCTGATACATCTGCTGCAGCACCTCGGCGTCCCGTCCGGGATAGCCATCGCCGTGGTCATCGCGGTCATGAAGGTCGCCAAGGGCGGCGGCAGGAAGCTCGGCGCCCGCCGCGATCGCGACGGTGCATCCCGGGCCGGAAACACACCCTACGGCGGTACTTTCCCGGCCGGAAAGACACCCTACGGCGACGAAGATCACCGTGACGAGCGCTGACCGCACCGCCCCGGGTCCCGGATGGGACAATGGGCTGGACCGGCCTACCTGGAGAGACATGCTGGTGAACACGGGGACGCTGGCCCGCTGGCAGAACTGGCATGGCTGGATGTGGCTGCTGCGGGTCTGCGCGCTGGGGCTGGTGCTGGCCGGCATCTGGGCCGGCCACCCCGCACCCGGGCTCACCGGCCGGCCCCTGGTCCTGCTGGTGGGCAGCGTCCTGGCCGGCCTGGCCTGGCTCACCTGGCTGCCCGAACGGGTGGACCGGCGGATCCGGATACCGTTCCTGGTCGCCGGGATCGTCGCGGGCTCGCTGGCCGCCCTGGTCAGCCCCAGCAGCGCCGCCGTGTCACTGCCCGCCGTGGTCGCGCTGCTGGCCGGCACCTCGTTCGACCCGTTCGAGGCGGTCGTGGTGGCGGCCTGCGGGCTGATCACCCTGGGCATCGGTTCGCTGGTCATCAACACGACAGGGTTCTCCCTGCTCGGCACCTGCCTGGCGGTGGTCGGCGGGCTGCTCGCGGGGCTGTGGCGAAGCCAGTACCGGATGCGGGCCGAGCAGGCCGAACTGGCCGCCGCGCAGACCCAGCGGGCCGAGCAGGAACACGTCAGGGCGCAGGTGCTGGACGAGCGGACCCGCATCGCCAGGGAGATCCACGACATCCTGGCGCACACCCTCGGCGGCCTGATCGTCCAGCTGGACGCGGCCGACGCCCTGCTGAGCGAGGGCCAGGACCCCGAAGGCGGCCGCCGCCTGGTCGGCGAGGCACGGCACCTGGCCGTGGCGGGCCTGGACGAGACCCGGCAGGCCATCGCCGCGCTGCGGACCGACCCGGTCAACCTGCCCGAGGCGCTGCGCGCCCTCGCCGACGCCGACGGCCAGGCCGGAAAGATCAGCTATGAAGTGCACGGCACCCCCCGCCGGCTCGCCCTCGAGGTTGGCTTCGCCTGCTACCGCACCGCCCAGGAAGCGCTGGCCAACGCCCGCAAACACGCCCCCGGCGCCGCTGTGACCGTGACACTGTCCTACCGGGAGCATGACGTCGTCCTGCGGGTGGCCAACATGGCACCGCCGGGCGCGCCCGCCAGCCACCCCGCGAAGCCGCTGGCCGCCACCGGCGGCGGCTACGGGCTGAACGGCCTGACCGAGCGCGCCGAACTCCTCGGCGGCACCCTGCAGGCCGGCCCGGTGCGGCAGCAGGGGGAGCCCGGCGAGGGCTGGGCCGTCGAACTGAAGGTGCCGCAATGAGCGAGGGCAGCGCTAACAAGGACAGGGCCAGGGTTCGCGTGGTCGTGGCCGACGACCAGCGGGTGGTGCGCGAGGGCCTGGTCACCGTGCTCAGCGTGCTGCCCGGGTTCGAGGTCGTCGGGTCCGCCGCCGACGGCGAGCAGGCTGTGGCACTGGTCGCCCGCCACCTGCCGCAGGTCGTGCTGATGGACCTGCGGATGCCCCGCCTCGACGGGGTGGCGGCCACCCGCCGGATCCGGCAGGCCCATCCCGGCACCGCCGTCGTGGTGCTCACCACCTACGCCGACGACGAATCGATCCTGGCCGCGCTGCGCGCCGGTGCCACCGGCTACCTCACCAAGGACGCCGGCCGGGAGCAGATCGCCCGCGCGGTGCACGCCGCGGCCGGCGGCCAGGCCATCCTCGACCCCGCCGTGCAGGCCCGGCTGGTCGCCGCGGCCGGGCCCGGGCCGGACTCCGTGCCTACCCGGCCGCTGCCCGACGGGCTGACCGCCCGCGAAGCCGAGGTGCTGTCCCTGATCGCCGCCGGGCGAACCAACGCCCAGATCGCCGCCGCCCTCGTCATCAGCCCGTCGACGGTGAAGACACACATCAACAACATCTTCGCCAAGGCCGGCCTCAGCGACCGGGCCCAGGCCGTGCGCTACGCCTACCAGCACGACCTGACCGACCCCGGCGGCGCCACCCAGCCCTGACCCCGGTCGCTGGGAACTGGCCGCCGCCCGACTGTAGCGTGCTGCGCTACCATGTACTACATGACGAGCCATCCACTCAGCCTCCGGCTAGCCGACGCAACGCTCGACCGGCTCGGTAGCCGGGCCCGGCGTGCTCATGTCCCCCCGCGGACGCTGGCGCAGCGCTACGTCGAGGAAGGGCTGCGGATGGACGATCACCCGCTCATCCGGTTCGCCGACGGCCCGGCGGGGCGCCGGGCCCGGCTTGTGGGAACGGGCAAGGATGTGTGGGAGGTCGTCGCGGTCGTCCGCGACAACGACGGTGATGTGACCGAGGCGGCAAGCTACCTGGAGATGCCGCTCGGCCTGGTGCAGGCGGCCGTCGCCTACTACGGGGCGTACCCGGGCGAGATCGACGAATGGATCAGCCTGAACGAGGCCGATGCCAGCGAGGCGCAGCGCACCTGGCTGGCCGGGCAGGCCGCGGTCCGCCGGTGAGGCTGCTGCTCGATGAGATGCTTGCTCCTGCCATCGCCCGCGAACTGTGCGCGCGTGGCCACGACGTGGCCGCGGTGGCAGGCCAGCCGGGGCGCGAAGCGCTGCCCGATCCCGAGGTGATGGCGGTGGCCCGCACCGGACACCGGGCCGTCGTCACGAACAACGTCCGGGATTTCCGGCCCCTGCATCACGAGGCCATCACACCCGGCGGCCCCGGCCACTACGGAATGATCTTCCTGCCCGGAAACGACCGGCGCACCAGGGCCGATACCGGGCGGATTATCAGTGCACTGGTGGCGGTACTCACCAACCACCCGGGCGAGCGTGATCTCGCCGACGGCGAAGTCTGGCTGTAGCGGCGGGCCCGTCCCTTTCCTGGCCAGCGCTAACGGCTGGCGCCGCACTCAATCGGTTCGCCATCTCGCGCGCCCGGCCAGCCCATCCCGCGTGCCCGGGAACAGGCTTCGGCGGGAGATTGTTAGGGTATCGAACTGTTAGGTAGCCTCACCAATGAAGGACCGCGCCATGGCCGGCATCGAAGCGAACGCACCGGCCACGCAGGCTCCGGCGCCCGGCAGTCAAGCTCAGGGCGCGCAGGCTGCGCAGAACGAGCTTCCCGGCGCCGCCGGGGCCGAAACGGCCGTGCTGACCCTGATGCGGATGCACCGGGCGCTGGAGCGGATCGACGCCGGGCTCACCCCGCAGCAGTACCGGATACTCAAGCTGGCCGGCGCGGGCGGGGAGCGCTCGGCCCGGCTGGCCGAACGGCTGGCTGTGGCCAAGCCCACGCTGACCGCCACCGCGGACGCGCTGGTCGCGCTGGGCTACGCCGAGCGGGAGGCCGAGGCGGGGGACCGCCGGGTGGTCCGGCTGCGGCTGACCCCGGCCGGCCGGGCCGCGGTCGAGCGGGCCGACGCAGCCTACACCGGCTGGCTCACCTCGCTGCTGGACGCCACCGGCGACCCGGCCGCGATGCTGCGCGCGTTCGGTGACCTCGACGCGGCCATGGACGAACGGCGCCGGGCACGGAAGGCGGCCAAGGCCGCGCCGGCCCGCGGCGCGGGGAACAGGAGCTGACACGACAGCGGAAAACGGCTCGACAGCCGGACACGGCACACCGAACGGCGGTGCCCACCCTGCCGGGCGCCACACCTCCGCCGGCCCGCAGCAGCCACCGGCCGGCCCGCGCAAGCCGCGACCCGACGGCACGGCCGGCCTGGGTGAGGGCTGGCTGCGCAGGCTGGCCGGCTACTGCCTGCAGCACCGGCGCCTGGTCTTCCTCGCGCTGAGCGGCTCGGTCACCGCCACCGCCGCCCAGGTGGCGCTGCCGCTGATCATGGCGTGGATCGTGGACAACGGGGTCGTCGCCCGCCGCCAGCCGATCTGGCTCGGCGCCACCCTGCTCATCGTGACCGGGCTGATCAGCTTCGCCGGTGTCTACACCCGGCGCTACCGGGGTGGCCAGCTTTCCCTCGACGTGCAGCACGACATGCGTACCGAGCTGTTCGACTCGCTGCAGCATCTCGACGGCGCCCGGCAGGACCAGCTGCACACCGGGCAGATCGTCAGCCGGTCCATCTCCGACCTCAACATGGTGCAGAGCCTCCTCCAGCAGGTGCCGATGCTGCTGGGCAACGCGCTGCTGTTCGTCGGCTCGATCGCCGTCATGGCATGGCTGTCCCCGCTGCTCACCCTGGTCGCGCTGGCCATCGCGCCGGTGCTCTGGCTGATCGCGATCGCCTCGAGGCGCAAGCTGTTCCCGGCTAGCTGGGACGCCCAGCAGAAGGAAGCCGGGGTGGCCGGGGTGGTGGACGGCGCGGTGGCCGGGGTGCGCGTGGTCAAGGGTTTCGGCCAGGAAGAGCAGGAGGTCGACCGGCTGGACCGGGCGGCCACCCGGCTGTACTCGGCCCGGGTCCGGGTGGTCAAGCTGACCGCCCGCTACACCCCCGCGCTCGGCGTGGTGCCGCAGTTCGGCCAGGTCGCGGTGCTGCTGCTCGGCGGCTGGCTGGCGCTGCACCACGAGATCCCGCTCGGTGTGTTCCTCGCCTTCTCGCTGTACGTCGGGCAGATGGTCTCGCCGGTGCGCGCACTGACCAGCCTGATCACGATCGGCCAGGAGGCCAGGGCCAGCGTGATCCGGGTCTACGAGGTGATCGACGCCAAGCCGGTGGTCACCCAGAAGCCGGGCGCGGTGCCGCTGCCGCCCGGCCCGGCCGGGGTGCGGCTGGACGACGTGACGTTCGGCTACCTGCCCTCCCAGCCGGTGCTGCACGGGCTGTCGCTCACCGTGCCGCCGGGGGAGACGGTGGCCGTGGTCGGCACCTCGGGCTCCGGCAAGTCCACGGTCTCCCTGCTGCTGCCCCGGTTCTACGACGTGCGCGGCGGCGCGATCCAGGTCGGCGGGCACGACGTCCGTGATCTCACGGTGGACTCGCTGCGCGCCGCCATCGGACTGGTCATGGAGGACACCTTCCTGTTCTCCGACACGATCCGGGCCAACATCGCCTACGGCAGGCCGGACGCGACCATGGACCAGATCGCGGCCGCGGCCCGCGCGGCCGAGGCTGAGGAGTTCATCGCCGCCCTGCCGGGCGGCTACGACACGGTCATCGGCGAGCAGGGACTGACGCTGTCCGGCGGGCAGCGTCAGCGGATCTCACTGGCCCGGGCGCTGATCACCGACCCGGCTATCCTCATCCTGGACGACGCCACCTCGGCGATCGACGCGACGGTCGAGGCGCAGATCCACGCCACCCTGCGTAAGGTGATGGCCGGGCGAACCACGCTGCTGATCGCGCACCGCCGGTCCACCCTGCAGCTGGCCGACCGGATCGCGGTGCTCGACGAGGGCCGCCTGGTGGACGAGGGCAGCCACGACGAGCTGATGGCGCGCTGTCCGCTGTACCGGCTGCTGCTGGCCGGCCCGGGCGACGACGCCGAAGGCGTAGACGCCGGCGAACTGCCCAGCTATGCGGACACCGGGCCCGCACCGGACCGCGCCGCTACCGCCGGCACAAGGGAGGCGATGTCACATCGGCCACATCAGGATGCAGGCGATGTCACATCGACCCCATCCGGGGCAGCGCGCAGCGCGCCGGAGCCGGGGCCGGTCGGGGTCACCGCGGCGCTGTGGCCGGACCAGCCGGCGGCCGGGCGCGGGCGCGGGATTTCCGGCGGCCAGCTCACCCGGGTGGCGAGCACGGCCATCGGCCGCGGCATGGGCGCCGCGGCTCGCGGCGGCCGCGGCAGCAGCGGCGCCGGCGGTGGCGTGCTGGCCGCCATCCCGGCCACCCCCGAGCTGCTGGCCAAGGTAGACGCGCTGCCGCCCGCCGACGAGCTGCCCCAGGTCAGCCCGCAGACCGCCCGCGCCCCCGACCCGCACTTCACCCTGCGCGGGCTGTTGCGGCCCATCGCGCTGGCGCTGCTGGCCGGCCTGGTCCTTGACGGGCTTGACGCGGTGGCCAGCGTGGCCATGCCGGCCCTGGTCCGCGGCGGCGTGGACCATGGCGTGCTGGCCCACCAGTTCCACCCGATCGTCCTGGTCTCGCTCATCGGGGTGGCCATCGTGTGCGCCGACTGGGTCATCAACGTGGTGCAGACCAACGTGGTGGGCCGCAACGGCGAGCGGATGCTGTACACCCTCCGGCTGAAGATCTTCTCCCACCTGCAGCGGCTCGGCCTGGACTTCTATGAGCGGGAGATGTCCGGCCGGATCATGACCAGGATGACCACCGACGTGGACGCGGTGGACTCGTTCCTGCAGACCGGCCTGATCACCATGGTCAACTCGGTGCTGACGTTCACCGGCGTGCTCGTCGCCTTGCTGATCATCAACCTGCGGCTGGGCCTCATCCTGCTCTGCATCGTGCCGGTGCTGTTCGTGGCCACGCTTACCTTCCGGACCAAGGCGTCGCGTGCCTACAGCGACGCGCGGGAGAAGGTCAGCATCGTCAACGCCGACCTGGCCGAGAACGTGGCCGGCCTGCGCACCGCGCAGGCCTACCGGCGGGAAGGCCGCAACCAGGAGATCTTCACCGGGCTGAGCGCCGCCTACCGGCGGTCCCGGTTGCGCGCGCAGCGCTACATCGCGCTGTACTTCCCGCTGGTCCAGCTGCTGTCCACGGTGGCCGGCGCGCTGATCCTGCTCGTCGCGGCCGGTGAGGTGCACAGCGGAGCGCTGACCGCCGGCGGGCTGATCGCCTACCTGCTCTACATCGACCTGCTGTTCTCGCCGGTGCAGCAGCTGTCCCAGGTGTTCGACGGCTACCAGCAGGCCGCGGTCGGGCTGCAGCGGATCTCCGGCCTGCTGCACGAGCCGACCAGCACCCCCGGCCCGGACCGGCCGGTGGCACCGGGCCGGATCCGCGGCGAGATCGAGTTCGACGACGTCCGGTTCCGGTACTCCGGGCAGCCGGCCGACGCGCTGGCCGGGGTGAGCCTGGCGGTGCGGCCCGGCGAGACGGTGGCCCTGGTCGGCCAGACCGGCGCGGGCAAGTCCACCATGGTCAAGCTCATCGCCCGGTTCTACGACGTCACCGGCGGCCACCTGCGGGTGGACGGGACGGATGTGCGTGACCTCGACCTGGCCGCCTACCGGCAGCAACTGGGCGTCGTGCCGCAGGAGCCCTACCTGTTCCCCGGCACGATCCGGGACGCGATCGCCTACGGCAGACCGGGCGCCACCGACGCCGAGGTCGAGGCGGCCGCGCGGGGCGTCGGCGCGATCGGGATGATCGCCCGGATGCCCGGCGGGTTCCGGCACGAGGTGGCCGAGCGGGGCCGGAACCTGGCCGCCGGCCAGCGCCAGCTCATCGCGCTGGCCCGCGCCAACCTGGTGGACCCGGCCATCCTGCTGCTCGACGAGGCGACCGCGGCACTCGACCTGGCCGCCGAGGCCGCGGTCAACGACGCCACCGAGCGGCTCACCGCCCGGCGGACCACGATCCTGGTCGCGCACCGGCTGACCACCGCCGCCCGCGCCGACCGCATCGTGGTGATGGACGCCGGCCGGATCGCCGAAGTGGGCACGCACGACGAACTGCTGGAGCGCGG
Organism: Streptosporangiaceae bacterium; assembly: GCA_036501145.1. Lineage (GTDB taxonomy): Bacteria > Actinomycetota > Actinomycetes > Streptosporangiales > Streptosporangiaceae > PALSA-505. Next base: position 17,378 of record DASYAV010000006.1, read on the forward strand.
CGGCGCCTACGCCACCCTGTGGGCCGCGTTCACCGGCGCCACCGAAATGGCGGCCTGACCGCCCAGTGGCTGCGGGCGGCGCCCGGCCGAGGCGGCAGCCGTCTCGGAAAATTGCCATTGCTGGGGGAAGGCTTTGCCTGGCCGCCATCACCCGTTCAGCGGCTGGGCGATTTGCGGGAATTGAGTATTCCGCGACGCTGCGTCCCGGGGGATGATCGGCGCAGACCTGTTCGACGGTGGAGGGGCGGACGATGAACGCTGCGATGCTCACCCGGCCGGCCGGCATGCTGACCGCGGCGGCGCTGACCGAGGTGCTGACCCGGGCAGCGCGGCCGGCCGCCATGCGGGCGCACACCGCCACGCTGACCCGGCTGGGGCAGGTGTACAGCCAGCTCAACGCGGCGGTCGGCTCGTTCGGCCTGAACACGCTGCGCGCCTCCACCACCGCGCTGGCCAGCCAGAGCAGGGGCGACGCGCGGTACACCCGGCTGGAGAACGCGCTGGCCGGCCTGGGTACCCAGCGGGACGCGCTGGCCGGCCGGATGCGGGCCATCCTGCTCGGCGCGGCCTTCACTGGGCGGCACGTGCCACCCGGGCTGGCCCGCAAGCTCATCAGCGAGGGCGAGCAACTGCTCGGCAAGGCGGCGCTGCTGGCCCGCTGACCCTCCGCTGGCCGGGTTTGGGCCTGGCCGCCGCTCAGCGGGGCGTGCGGCGGGCCCGGCGCTGCCGCCGCCGGATGACATCAAGCACCACCACCCCGGCGACGACGGCGGTCTCGATCTCGGCGGTGCGGGTCAGGTTGCCGGTGTCGGAGAAGCTGAGCCCGGGCCCTTGCTCGCCGGCCGCCGGATTCTGGTGAAACACCACGCCCCGGTGGACCGCGCTGCCCGGCGGCGGCGCGGCCACCTCGTTGACAGGTATCCGGCCGTCTTGCGGGGGAGTGATCCAGTCGGCCTCGCTGCTGTGCTCCCAGGCCACCCCGAGCGCGACCACGGCCGCCACCACCAGCAGCACCGCGGCCAGCCGCCGGAAGAACGTCACCGGGCCCGCCGGCCTGGCTTGCGGGGGAGCAGACGGCGCCCGACCGAGACGATCCACCGCCAGCGCAGCGCGAGGTGCACCGGGACCAGGCCCAGCGTGATGTCGGCGGTCAGTGTGTGCAGCCGGTCCCAGAACGGGTTGGCGGTGACGAGGAAGAAGCCCAGGGCCGGCATCGCCACCCGGGAGATTAGGATGCCGGAGGCCACACACAGCGTCATGGCGAACAGCAGCGCCAGGTTGACCAGCCAGATCAGCCGGTCCTGGCCGCGTCGGCGGAGCAGCCGCCGGGTGGTGCGGACCACCCAGTCCCAGTGCAGGGTGAGGTGGACGAGTAGCACCAGCCCGACCGCCAGGCCCAGCCACTCGTGGATCACGATGCCGGTGAACCCGTAGCTGTAGGCGACCGTGTAGCCCACCAGCACCGCGGCGTCAAGCCAGAAGTCCAGCCGGGTCCGCGCCAGCACCTGCCGCCGACTGACGGCGGGCCGGTCCGTGGTCTCCGGCGCCGTGCTGCTCATGCCCCGATCATCTCTCGCGGAGGTCAGGGTTGGCTGCATGCCCCTTGGGCGTTGTGTATGAGTGGCTGCTGCATGTGACCGATCTCTCGCTGCCCGTATGCGCCGTACCGGAATATCGTGAACAGGCTGACTGCTGCGGACGATCGTGGTGGCGGACCGGCCAGAGGGTGTGCCTGCGTGAAGTACGGCCCAGCGTGACCGGCTGGGCGATGGTCGTGCCGGTGGGCGCGGCCGGAGTCGCGGCCGGGACGATCAACACCGTCGTCGGATCCGGCACCCTGATCACGTTCCCGGTGCTGCTCGCGCTGGGCGTGCCCCCGGTCACCGCGAACGTCTCCAACACCATCGGTCTGGTCCCGGGGTCATTCAGTGGTGCCTGGAGCTACCGCCGCGAGCTGGCCGGCCAGCGCGACCGGCTGGCCAGGTTCGGCAGCGCCTCGCTGATCGGCGGGATCACCGGCGCGCTGCTGCTGCTCACCCTGCCGCCCGGGGTGTTCGGCGACGTGGTCCCGGCGCTCATCATCGCGGCCCTGGCGCTGGTGGTGGCCCAGCCGTGGCTGGCCCGCCGGCTGCTCGGCAGCGAGCGTCACGGATCCGCGGCCCGGCCCGCCCTGCTGTGGGCCGCGGTGCTGCTCACCGGGGTGTACGGCGGCTACTTCGGCGCCGCCCAGGGGGTGCTGCTGATCGCCCTGATGGGCATCATGCTGGACGCCGACCTGCAGCGGGTGAACGCACTGAAGAACGTGCTCACCGGCCTGGTCAACGGGGTGGCCGGGGTGACGTTCATGATCCTGGCCCACCCGGACTGGACCTACGTTCTGAGCATCGCCGTCGGCTCGGCCATCGGCGGCCAGATCGGCGGCGTCATCGGCCGGCGGCTGTCCCCGGTGCTGATGCGCGCGATCATCGTCGTGGTCGGCGTCGTCGCCCTGGTCAAGTTCCTGGCCGGCTGATCCCAGCGGCTGTGTGCGGTCAGTGGCCCGCCGTGTCCGGTGGCGCTCCGGCCCAGCCAGCCAGCCCGATGATCTCCGCCGCGATGTCGGCGACGGGTCGGCTGTCGGTGGCGACCCGGTGCACCCAGCCGGGCACGCGGCTGTCCAGCCTGGCCGCCATCACCGTGCTGCGCTCGATGTGCCAGTCCAGCGCGGTGCCGATCTCCCGCTGGCCCAGCCGTTCTCGTGCCGTACCGTCGGTGCAGGTCAGCAGCACACCGGTGACCTGCGGGCCGTCGCCTATCGCCGCGGTGAGCTCGCCGATCACCGTGCCGGACACGCTCGCCGTGTTCGTGTAGATCATCCGCCGGTAGCCCAGGGCCCGGTAGTTGTCCCACATCGCGGCCAGGTTCCGCTCCGCCAGGCCGTGCTCCCACGGCGGCGGGTAGGCCAGGTCGAGGTTGTCCCCCTCGATCAGGCAGTGCCGGATCCGGGCCGCCGACAGCTGGGCGTGCATCTCCTGCCCGGCGCTGCTCTTGCCGACCCCGGACCGGCCGCCGATGAAGACGGCCTCACTGCGTCCGGTCATCCGCGCTGGCCCCGGCCCGGCGCCGCCGGTGCTGGCCGCCGACGTGGCCTCACTCCTCGACGAACGAGCCGAAGCGGATCACGTTGCCGTCCGGGTCGAAGTGCACGCCCTGCCGCATCTTGTACTCCGTCTGCTCGACCGGGCGGGTCTCGCCGCCGATCCCCGGCCTGCTCCACTGCGCGTACAGCTCGTCTGCGTCGCGCACGTACAGGTACGCCGTCGCGTGGCTGTGCCCCGGGCCATGCTCCCCGTGCAGCTCGAAGTGCAGCTCGGCGCCGTCCCGGCGGGCGAAGCCGTACCCGGTGCCGTCCTCATACGGGTAGGTGTCGAAGCCGAGCGACGCGTAGTGCGCCAGCGCGGCCCGCACGTCGCGCACCGGGAAGATCGGGCTGAACCGCCGCAGCAGACGGGCCGGCCGGGCCATGCCCACCCCGCTGGCCACGTTCGCGACCTTGATGTCGGCCAGCGCGCCGAGCGCAGACCGCATGGCCTCGATCTGCTCGGCGCCGGCCCGATCGCGCAGCCGGGCGTCCACCGCCTCCACCCCGCGCGCCACCGCCTCCACCGCCTGCTGTCCGCGCTCGGTCAGCTCGAGAACGACCCGGCGCCGGTCGCCGGTGTCCGTGCCGCGGGTGACGTAGCCCCGGCTCACCAGGACGTCCGTCACCTGGCTCACCGCCTGCTTGGTCACCTCGAGCCCGGCCGGCAGGCCCGGCCTGGGCTGCCCGCCGGTGTCGGCGCCGATGCCGGCCAGGATGAACGTGCCGTTTCTCGGCAGGTCGTTGATGCCGATCTCGTGCAGTTCGGCTCGGATGGCCCGGGCGTACACCCCTCGCGCGGCCCGTATCAGCGTGGGCGTGCTCAGCTCTGCATCGTCCATGTCGTCCATGTCTCCGACCATATGGTCAAGAAACTTGACGGTCAACTTATTTGACGATAACTATGCTGCCTCGGCCCGGCCGACCGCGGCTAGTCGCCGGTGACGCCGTCGATGCACTCGCGGAGCAGGTCGGCCTGGCCGATATGCCGGGCGTACTCCTCGATCATGTGGTTTAGCTGCGTGCGCAGCGAGATCTGGCCGATCTCCGGGTGGGTGAAGCAAGCGTCCAGCGAGGTGCCGGCGATCGCCGCGCGAGCCAGATCCCACTCGGCGATGAAGGTGGCGACGTCCTGTTCAGCGGTTCCGGCCGAAGCTTCAGTGAACGCGGCGTCGGGCCGGTCGTCGGTTGAGTACGGGTGCGGCACGTCCTCACCAGCGAATTCGATCCGGAAGTGGCCGCGTTCAGCTTCGGTCAGATGACGCACGAGCCCGAGCAGTGACAGGCTCGATGGCGGCACGGCGCGACGGGCCAGTTGCTCACCGGTCAGGCCGTCGCACTTCGACAGCAGGGTGGTGCGCTGCTTGTCGAGGAATCCGTCAAGCGTCGTGCGCTCGTCGGCGACGAACGGCTCCCACACCCGTTCCGGCGCGCTCACGGTCCAAGTCACAATCGGCAGTGTGGCACAGCCCTCCGACGGCACAGCCCTCCGGCAGCGCCGCTCTCCGACCGTGCCGCGTGCGGTGGCCGGCCCGTCAGCCCGGTTCGGTGTACCGCTCGGTGGTCACCGAGGCGCGGTCGAGCAACGCCATGAACGCCTGCGTCACCGGGTCGCGGTCCCACCGCCGGTCGCAGGCGTCAGCGTCGGCCGCGGAACGCCACAGGTCGATGACGATCCAGTCGCCGCCCTCGCCCCGGCCGGTGGTCCGTCGCAGCAGGCCGGGCTGCTGGCTGGCGAACTCCTCCGCCACCTTGCGGTCCGCGGCCAGGAACGCCCCCTCGCCGGTCCCGGCCGCCAGCCGGAACCTCATGATCTCGATCACGCCGCCACCCTAGCCCCGCCGGACCGGGCCACTGATCGATGATCACTTCCACTTGACACTCAAAATGGTTGGAATTACGCCCGTCTTAGCCGGTTTTGTCCCACCAGATTGAGTGTCAAGTCACCCGGCAGGCTCCGCCGTCGCGTGGGTGAGGGCCGCGGAACGCGACATAGACTCGAGTAATAACTTGACACCGCCGGATGGGCGACCTACATTCTCGATATATCGTGAGCGTATCGCGAAGGGGATGACGGAGATGGCGGCAGCGGCTTACGGAGCAGGCGACTTCGAGGAGAGCCTGCGCGAGGTGTTCGAGCAGGTGGGTGACGCGCTCAGTGACGCGCTGGGCCAGCTGCGGCGCGGCCTGGGGGCCGCTGCCGGCGGCCAGTGGACCGGCCGGCCCAAGGAGCAGTGGTCCGGCGACCCGAAGGGGGAGTGGTCCGGCGGGCCCAGGGAGCACGGGTTCGGCGGGCCCAGGGAGCACGGGTTCGGCGGGCCCGAGGGGCAGTGGTCCGGCGGGCCGAAGGAGCACGGGTTCGGCAAAGAGCACGGGTTCGGCCGGGCCGCCCGTGGGCGCGGGCAGTGGGGCGGCGGCTTCGGCTGGGGCAACTGGTGGCCGGGGATGCCGCCGGGCCCGCCTGGCCCGGCCTTCGGCCCGGGTCGGCGGGGTCCGGGCCGCGGGCCGAAGGCCAGCCGCGGTGACGTGCGGGCGGCGATCCTGGCCCTGCTCAAGGAGGGCCCGCGGAACGGCTACCAGATCATGTCCGAGATCGCCGAGCGCAGCGGGGGCGCCTGGCGGCCGAGCCCGGGCGCGGTCTATCCCGCGTTGTCCCAGCTCGCCGACGAGGGCCTGATCGCGGGCGAGGAAGAGGACGGCCGCCGCACGTTCAGCCTGACCGACGCGGGCCGCCAGTACGTGGCCGAGCACCCCGAGCGGGCCCGCGGCGCCTGGGAGTCGGCCGCGCAGCAGGAGGCCTGGGAGGTCCCCGGGCTGTTCGCCGAGGCGGCCCGGCTCGGCGGCGGCATCGTGCAGATCGCCCACGCGGGCACGCACGAGCAGGTCGTGTCAGCCGAACGGCTGCTAGCCAGGACCCGGCGCGAGCTGTACCGAATCCTCGCCGACGACAGCGACCCAGCGGACAGCGACCCAGCAGGCGCCGACTCAGCGGACAGCGACCCAGCGGCCGCCGGCCGAGCAGCCAACGAGCCGGGCAACGACGAGCCAGGCAACGACGAGCCGGGCAACGACGAGCCAGGCAACGACGAGCCAGGCAACGACGAGCCAGCCAACAACGAGCCAGAGAACTGACCGAGGCGCATGATGAACGACCGAATCCGTATCTCAGACGCCGACCGCGAGCAGGTGACGGCCCGGCTGCGCGAGCACTTCGCCGAGGGCCGGCTCACCGCCGACGAGCTGGACGAGCGCATCGCGGCGGCGCTCAGCGCCAAGACCGCCGGTGACCTGCGGCACGTCATGGCCGACCTGCCCGGCCCGGCACCCGTCCCGCCGCAGGCCGGGCACGCGGGCCCGCCGTCCGGACCGGGCGGCCCGCCGTGGGCCCGCGGCCCGTGGGTGGTGTACCGCAGGCGGCGGCCGCGGCTCCTGCCGCTGGCCCTGCTGGCCCTGATCGCCGTGCTGGTGCTGCCGGGCGCCGGGCTGGTCCTCGGTGTGTTCATCAAGCTGCTGCTGCTGTTCTGGCTGGTGGCCATGGTGGCGGGGATCATCGCCGCGGTCAGCTTCCGGCACCGGATGCGCCGCTACTGGCGGTCCGGCCCCGGCCCTGACTGGGAGCGCTTCCAGGAGCACATGCGCTAAGCCGGTCCCGGAGCACGTGCGCACGTGCCCCCGGACCGCGTGCCCGGGAGCACGTGCCCGGATAGCGCCCTGGCCGCCGGCTGGCAGACGATACGATCCGGGTAGCTGAGAGTCCCGAAGACAAAAACGGCTACCAGACAGGAGTCAGCCATGCCGGCCAAGGGAAGCGCGGAGTGGAAGGGTGACCTGCGGGCCGGTTCCGGCACGTTCACCGCCGGCGACACGATCAGCGGCGAGTACTCCTTCAGGTCCCGCTTCGAGGACGGCCCCGGCGCCAACCCCGAGCAGCTCATCGCGGCCGCGCACGCCTCCTGTTTCTCGATGGCGCTGTCCAACATCCTCGCCGAGGCCGGCACGCCGCCGGAGTCGGTGCGGACCGACGCCGCGGTCACGCTGCGGCTGGTGGACGGGGCGCCGACCATCACCAAGATCGAACTGGTCACCGTGGGCCGGGTGCCGGGCATTGACGACAGCACGTTCCAGCAGCACGCCGCCACGGCCAAGGCCGGCTGCCCGGTCAGCAGGGCGCTGGCCGGCGTGCCCGAGATCACCCTGGACGCGACGCTCGCCAGCTAGCCGCCCAGCCGGCGAGCAAGCACGCCCGCGGGCCAGCTACCCAGCCGAAGCCGGCGCCGAAGAGGATCCTGCCGTCGCGCCCTGCGCCGCCGCGTGGTGCGCGCGGGCGGCGGCCAGGATGATCTCGACGACGGTGTCCAGCGGTATCACCGTGGAGTCGATCACCAGGTGGTACAGCGCCGGGTCGGCCGGGTCGGTGCGGTACAGCCGGCGGACGTAGGCGTTGCGTGCCTTGTCGGCCGCGCGCAGCCGGACCTGGGCCTCCTGCTCGCCGATGCCCTCGATCACCGCGCCCTGCGCGACACGGCGCGCGGCCGGGCCGTCAAGCCGGACGTGAAAGCCGCGCTCCTTGCCCAGCACGACCGCCGCCGCCCGGCCCAGGATCACCCCGCCGCCGACCGCGAGCAGCCGGTGGATCCCTGCTTCGCCGTGCCCGCGCAGGTGATGGTCCTGATGGTGGGTGGACGGCGGGGACTGGGTGGGCCCGGCCGGCATCGCCTGGGTGAAATGAGCCAGCACCCGGTGCACCGGGGTGGCCTTGGCCTCCTCGTCCGACACCTGCTCGTCGCACGGCCCCGGCGGCGCGGGATGCCCCTCTGAGGTGGTGACCCGCTGCATGAACGGCAGGCCGAGCCGGTCGGCAAGCGCCGGGGCGACGACGCTGCCGCCGGCCCCGTAGGACGCCGACACGGTGACCAGCCGCACGCCGGTCCCCGGCCCGCCCTCCGTTCCTCGCGGTACCTCGGGGTACTCAGGACTCACGCGCGCTCATCTCCTTCGTGGTCACGTCCGCTTCCTGGGCAGGCGGCAGGACGGGGGCGCCCTGGGTCAGGGTGCCGGAGGCCAGCACCAGCCCGCACACCACCGCGGAGCCGACGAAGATCGCGGCCGAGACCCAGAACGCGACGACGTAGCTGTGCACCGCTGCCTGGGCCAGGGCCAGCGGGCTGTGGCCGTGGGCCAGCACGTAGCTGGTCAGCGCGCTGGCCGCGAGGGTGTTCAGCAGCGCGGTGCCGATCGAGCCGCCGACCTGCTGGTTGGTGTTGACCAGCGCCGAGGCTACGCCCGCGTCCGCGGCGCCGGTGTCATAGGTTGCGGTGTTCAGCGCACAGCCGAACACCAGGCCCAGGCCCGCCCCGACCAGGAGCAGGGCGGGCAGGATCCAGCTCAGGTAGCTGGTGCGCAGTCCCAGTTCGGCGGCCAGGATGGCTAGGCCGACCGCCGCGAGCACCAGGCCGGTCGGGATCAGGGGTCGCGGTCCGGTCCGCGGCATCAGCACCCCGCTGGAGATGGTGGACGCCGCTACGATCGCCGCGATCATCGGCAGGAAGGCCAGGCCGGACTTGACCGGCGAGTAGGCCAGGGTCAGTTGCAGGTAGTAGGTCAGGAACAGGAAGATCCCGAATACGCCGATGGCGGACAGCCCGATGGCCAGGTACGCACCCCCGCGGAAGCGGTTCAGGATGATCCGCAGCGGCAGCAACGGATGTGCGACCCGCCGCTCGACCAGCACGAACACGGCCAGCAGGACCACCCCCGCCACCAGCAGTGCAATGGTCGTCGGCGCGCCCCAGCCTGAGGTGTCGGCCTCCGACAGCCCGTAAACGACGGACACCAGCCCGGCCACCACCAGGACCGTTCCCGGCCAGTCAATGTGCACGTCCGGATCACGGGGGTAGCTGCCCAGCAGCCGGACCGCGCCCGCGACCGCGACGACCGCCAGGATGACGTTGACGTACAGGCACCATCGCCAGGACAGGTACTCGGTCAGCACCCCGCCCAGCAGCAGCCCCACCGCCCCGCCTCCTCCGGCGATGGCGCCATAGACGCCGAACGCCTTGCCGCGTTCGGCCGGGTCGGTGAACGTCACGGTCAGCGTCGACAGCGCGGCCGGAGCCAGCATCGCGCCGAACGCCCCCTGAAGTCCGCGGCCGATCACCAGGAGCGGGAAACCGGTCGCCGCGCCGCCTAGCGCCGAGGCGGCGGCGAAGCCCACCAGGCCGATGATCAGCATCCTCCGCCGGCCGAGCAGATCCGACAGCCGGCCGCCGAGCAGCAGCAGCCCGCCGAAGGCCAGCGAGTACGCCGTCACCACCCACTGCCGGTCGGCGTTGGAGAACGCCAGCGAGCGCTGGGCGGAGGGCAGCGCGATGTTCACGATCGTGGCGTCCAGGATCACCATCAGCTGGGCCAGCCCGACCACGCCGAGAATCCACCAGCGCCGGGCCGACTCCGCGGCCCCACCAGACGATCCGGTCCTCTGCGATGCGGCAACCGTCGGCTCGCTCATTCCAGGAGCGTACGTCCGATCCGGAAGGTTGAGGAAGCCTGCCTCGCCGGCGGCGGTCCGGCCGCCCGGCCGGTGCAGGCATGCTGTCGGCCAGCTCGGCCGTGCCGGACTGCGCACATAGCCGCACCGAGCCCCGCATCGGCTGGCTGGAGGCCTCAGGCCATCTCGTCGGCGTAGTCCCAGGCACGCAGCTCACCCGGTTCGAGGCGAACGAGGAGGTCGTCGACGTCCCGCGCGGCATACGCCGCTCCGGCCTCACGGCCAAGGTAGCGAGACGCGATTCGCTTCACCGCGTCGCCGACTCCTGCGGTGAGCAGCCGGGCGTGGCAGCGGACCTCGACCCCGCGGTACGGCAGAGAGTCCTCGCACACCACGATGCTTGCCCTGGGATCTCGCCGCAGGTGCGCCGCCTTCACGTCGCGGGCCCTAGT
>DASYAV010000007.1:0-9891 GCA_036501145.1 Streptosporangiaceae bacterium
AGGCAACGGAAACGCCTGCCGGGACGCGGGCGCAGATCGCCGACCGGACGCTCCGCGGCGGCAGGCGCCCGGATCACCGCGGCGCTGCTCTTCACCTTGGCCGGGCTTCTCCTGGCCCCCACCAGCTACCGGGCACGGGCGCAGACCTCCCGGCCCAGGCAAGGCACAGGCAGCCCGCCTGGATCACGCCCGGCGCGCTCACGCTCCAGGGCCTGCACGTCCTGCTCGCGGCCGGCGGCGCTTCCCCAGATCTTGGATTCGTCAATGAAGAACGGACTGCGGTTATGACTGACATAGATCGCATAGATCGCTACTCCTACGACGTGGTGGTGATCGGCGCGGGCGGCTCCGGCCTGCGGGCTGCCATCGAGGCGCGGCTGCGCGGCATGAAGACCGCGATCATCTCCAAGTCGCTGTTCGGCAAGGCGCACACCGTTATGGCCGAGGGCGGCTGTGCCGCCGCGCTGGGCAACGTCAACCCGAACGACAACTGGCAGGTGCACTTCCGCGACACGATGCGCGGCGGCAAGTTCCTGAACAACCCGCGGATGGCCGAGCTCCACGCCAACGAGGCCCCGGACCGGGTGTGGGAGCTGGAAGCCTGGGGCGCGGTATTCGACCGCACCAAGGAAGGCAAGATCAGCCAGCGGAACTTCGGCGGGCACGAGTACCCGCGGCTGGCCCACGTCGGCGACCGGACCGGCCTGGAAATGATCCGCACCATGCAGCAGAAGGTCGTCGCGCTGCAGCAGCAGGACGCCGCCGAGCACGGCGACCCGGAGGCCATGATCAAGGTCTTCGCGGAGACCACGATCACCCGGCTGGTCAAGGACGGGGACCGGATCGCCGGCGCGTTCGGCTACTTCCGCGACACCGGCCAGTTCGTCGTGTTCGAGGCGCCGGCCATCGTGCTGGCCACCGGTGGCATCGGCAAGACCTACAAGGTCACCTCGAACTCCTGGGAGTACACCGGCGACGGGCACTCGCTGGCGATGCTGGCCGGCGCGAAGCTGCTCAACATGGAGTTCGTCCAGCTGCACCCGACCGGGATGGTGTGGCCGCCCTCGGTGAAGGGCCTGCTGGTCACCGAGTCGGTGCGCGGCGACGGCGGGGTGCTGCGCAACTCCGAGGGCAAGCGGTTCATGTTCAACTACGTGCCGGACGTGTTCCGGGCGCAGTACGCGGAGACCGAGGAAGAGGCCGACCGCTGGTACACCGACCCGGACAACAACCGCCGCCCGCCGGAGCTGCTGCCCCGTGACGAGGTGGCCAGGTCGATCAACTCCGAGGTCAAGGCGGGCCGCGGGTCCGAGCACGGCGGCGTGTTCCTGGACATCGCGAGCCGGATGCCGGCCGACGAGATCCTGCGCCGGCTGCCGTCCATGCACCACCAGTTCAAGGAACTGGCCGACGTGGACATCACCAAGGAGCCGATGGAGGTCGGCCCGACCTGCCACTACGTGATGGGCGGGGTCGAGGTGGACCCGGACACCGCCGCGGCGGCCGCGCCCGGCCTGTTCGCCGCGGGCGAGGTGTCCGGCGGCATGCACGGCTCCAACCGGCTCGGCGGCAACTCGCTGTCTGACCTGCTGGTGTTCGGCCGGCGGGCGGGTATCGGGGCGGCCGACTATCTGGACGGGCTGGACGGCGCCGACCGGCCGGCGGTGGCCGAGGCGGACCTGACCGCTGCGGTGGCCGAGGCCACCGCGCCGCTGGACCGAGATGGCGCGGAGAACCCGTACGCGGTGCACGCCGAACTGCAGGACATCATGACCACGCTGGTCGGCCTGATCCGCACCGAGAAGGAGATGGAACAGGCGCTCGGCGAGCTGGAGAAGCTGAAGGAGCGCGCCCGCAAGGTCGGCGCCCCCGGTGGCCGGGCCTACAACCCGGGCTGGCATCTGGCCCTCGACCTGCGGAACATGCTGATCGTCGCGGAGTGCGTCGCGATGGCCGCGCTGGAACGGCAGGAGAGCCGCGGCGGGCACGCCCGCGACGACTACCCGGAAATGTCGGCCGAGTGGCGAAAGGTCAACCTGATCTGCTCGCTCGAGCACGACCAGGTGCGGCTCACCCGGCAGCCGATGGTGGCGATGCGCGAGGACCTGCTCCTGCTGTTCGACGGGGCCGAGCTGAAGAAGTACCTGACCGATGACGAAATCCCCGCCGCGGCCGGGTCCGTTCCCGAGGAGAAGAACTGATGGGTTACCTGGCCCAGCTCCGGATCTGGCGCGGCGACGCGGGCAGCGGCGACCTAACCGACTACAAGGTCGAGGTCAACGAGGGCGAGGTCGTCCTCGACGTGCTGCACCGCATCCAGCAGACCCAGTCCGGCGACCTCGCCGTCCGGTGGAACTGCAAGGCCGGCAAGTGCGGCTCCTGCTCGATGGAGATCAACGGGCGCCCCCGGCTGGCCTGCATGACCCGGATGTCGGTCTTCGCCGAGGACGAGGTGCTGACGATCACCCCGATGCGCACGTTCCCGGTGATCAGGGACCTGGTCACCGACGTGTCCTTCAACTACACCAAGGCGCGGCAGATCCCGTCGTTCACGCCGGACCCGTCGGTCAAGCCGGGCGAGTTCCGGATGCAGCAGGTGGACGTCAACCGGTCACAGGAATTCCGCAAGTGCATCGAGTGCTACCTGTGCCAGAACACCTGCCACGTGATCCGCGACCACACCGAGAACGAGGCCGCGTTCGCCGGTCCCCGGTTCCTGATGCGGATCGCCGAACTGGAGATGCACCCGGCCGACACCGCGGACCGGCGCAACCTCGCCCAGGATGACTTCGGCCTCGGCTACTGCAACATCACCAAGTGCTGCACGGAGGTCTGCCCCGAGCACATCAAGATCACCGACAACGCGCTGATCCCGATGAAGGAGCGGGTGGCCGGGCGCAAGTACGACCCGCTGGTCTGGCTCGGCTCCAAGATCTCCCGCCGCAAGTCGCAGGACACGCCGGAGATCCCGAACACCAAATAGCTTCCTGATGAACGGCTGCCGCCTGGCCATCGGGCGGCAGCGGAACCCGGGCACGGGGTGGCCGCAAAACGGTCAATCGGGTACTCCGGGCCAGGCCGGGCTGACATAATTACCTCGCCCTGTTTCCATGGGGATCACCGCTTCGGGCCTTGTCCCCAGGGCACGGCCTGACCAGCCGGGGGGCCGGTCGGCGCTGGTTTGTCCGCGATCCTCATACCATGGGCCCGCTGCCGAGCCACCGCTGAGGGGACTCCCTTGTCACACCTGACCTACGCCCAGACCATCATCACGGGGTTCATCCAAGGGGTAACCGAGCTCTTCCCCATCTCCAGCCTCGGCCACAACGTGCTGATCCCGGCCGTCATCGGGGGCAGCTGGGCGAAGAACCTGAACGTCTCGTCGCCGGACTACCTGGCGTTCATCGTGGGCCTGCACGTCGCCACCGCGATCGCGATGATCATCTACTTCTGGCGGGACTGGATACGGATCATCGGCGGTTTCTTCACCTCGCTGCGCGACCGGCGGCTGGAGACGCCGTCGCAGCGCCTGGCCTGGATGATCATCATCGGGACGATCCCGGTGGGCATCGTGGGCGTGGTGGCCCAGCACGCGTTCCAGCAGGTCTTCGCCAAGGCGGTGGTGGCCGCCTGGCTGCTGATGGCCAACGGGGTGATCCTGTTCGCCGTGGAGCGGCTGCGCGGCCGCGCGTCTCAGCAGGCCGAAGCGCAGCTCGCGGACGAGCCAGAGTACGCGGGCCAGCGCGGGTACGCCGGGGAGCGCGGGTACGCGGCTGAGCGGGCGTACGGCGGGGAACAGGCGCACGGCGGGGAACGCGGGTACCCCGGGGAGCGGGAGTTTGGCGGCGAGCGGGGATACGGCGGGGAGCGGGCGTATCCCGGAGAGCGAGGATACGGCGGCGAGCGCGGGTATCCCGGGGAGCGGGAGTTCGGCGGGCAGGAGGCGTACGGGAGGGTCCCGCCGCCCGAGCAGCGGGTGGCAGGGCGGCACGCGTCGGGCCACCAGGCCGCCCGCCGCGAGGAGTACACCCAGGCCGTGCAGGCCGACGTCCGGCTGGCGCGGGCCGGCCTCCTGAACGCGCTGCTCATCGGGGCGACGCAGATCCTGGCCCTGCTGGCCGGCATCAGCCGGGACGGCATCGTGATGGCCGGCGGCATGTTCCGCGGCCTGTCCCGGCAGGACGCGGCGCGGTTCTCGTTCCTGCTGTCCGCGCCCGTCATCCTGGCCGCCGGCGTGCTGAAGGCGAAGGACCTGACCGGCGCGAGCGCGCAGGGCATGCACATGGAGATCCTGGTGGGCAGCATCGTGGCCGGGGTCAGCGCCTACCTCACGCTGCGCTTCCTGGTCCGCTACCTGCAGACCCGCACGCTCACCCCGTTCGCGATCTACTGCGTGCTGGCCGGCCTGGCCAGCGCCATCTACCTGACCATAAAGTAACCCTGCGGCTCGCCGACCGACGTCTTGACCCAGGGCAAAGCCATCTCAGAGTGATAGTTACGCCCCGTAGTTGCACTAGTAACATTGGTTACATGTCGTGACAATTGATGCCCTGTCTGGGTACTGTTGTTGCTGTGTCTCCCGAGGTGTCCGAAATTAGCCTGCGGCTGGCTGGCCGGGTGGGCGCCTGCGGGCTGTCCGCATCGGCCGGACTTCCCGGCATGCTCGCGGCGGTGGATCAGCACGCCGCCGAGGTGCGGGACGCACTGGCACCGCGGAAACACCCCGGCCCCGGTCCGGGCGGCGGAACGAGGGACCTGGCCGCCGGCCGGACGGGCCGTGGCCCGGCGGTGCACGCACTGCTCGGGTACGCACGAGGATTCATCGAGGCGGCGATGGGCCGCGGCTGGCTGCCGCTGCCCGGCGCCGCGGCCGACTGGGAGTCGCTGCGGCTCGCCGCGATCTGCCAGCTCATGAAGCAGGCGGAGACGCAGCGGCTGACCTGACGGGACCAACCGAGGGCGGTGGCACAGCACCGGTGCCCCGGCGGCGCGAATGGGCACGCGCCACCGGGGCACCGGTGTTTGTGTTCCAACCCGGCGGCGGCCGGGCCAAGGTACGTCAGGGCGTATCGGGACGCCCGTGGTGCTGCTGCGGCGGCATCTCACCACCCGGCCCGGGCGGCGGCTGCTCGCCCGTACCCGGTGCGGGCATGCGGCCGTGCGGCGGCGCGGGCTGCCCCGGGCCTTGCGGCCCCTCCGGCCCGGCGTAGCCGAAACCCTCCGGCGGGGTGTACTGCGGGCCACCTTGGGCCTCCGGCGGCCCGGCCTGGCCTTCGGGCGGCCCGGTGTAACCCGGGCCCTGCTGGCCTTCGTACTGCTGGCCGCTCTGCGCCAGCGGCGGCCCGGCCTGGCCCTGCGGCGGTCCCGCGTAGCCCGCGCCCTGCTGCCCGGCGTAGCCCGCCTGCTGGCCAGGGTGACCGGCGTAGGCGTGCTGGCTGGCCTCCGCGCCGGTCTCCCCCGCACCGGCCATGCCGGCCACCGCACCGGGCGAGCTGAGCGCGTCCTGGCGGCCACGCTGGTAGGCGGCCATGCTGCTGGTCTCCCGCTCGGCCGCGTCGAGCATCCGCTCCCAGCGCTGCTCCATGGGCCGGACCATGCCGCCGCCGATGCCGATGGCCAGGATGGCGCCGACCGTGGCGAGGGTGGCGATCAGCACCGGCTGGGTGATCGCCGACGCGACGTCGATCTGGTTCAGCGCGGCGATCACGCCAAGCGCGATGATGACGATCGCGGCCGCGCTGGCAATGAACCGGCCGTAGGACAGTCCGCCGAGGGCCGCACCGATCAGGTCCTTGACCACCTTGGCGATGGCCGAGGCGACCACGACCAGGATGACCGCGACGAACGCCTTGGGCAGCCAGTTCACCATGCCGTTGAGCATGGTGGACACCGGGTTCGGCCCGAACACGCCGAACGCGAGCTGCAGAGTGATCAGCAGCACCGCGTAATAGATGATCTTGGCGAGCAGGTTGCTGGCATGGTAGCCACGGCTGCTGAGTGCCTGCCCGATCGGGCCACGCTCGGCCATCTGGTCGAAGTGCACCCGCTTCAGCAGGGCCTCGATCACCCGCCTGACGATGCTGGCCACGATCCAGCCGACGATCAGGACCAGGATGAACACGCCGATCTTCGGCACCGAGTGCGCAATGGTATTCAGCAAGTTCTGGACACTCTGGCTGACGCTCACAGACGCCAGTGTGTGAGTCATAATCCCCCCTCGCGGTGACTCCGCAACGGACCCCCGATCCGTTACCAGTCGATCACCGTGTGTAGGCAAAGTTACCCCACGAAGATCACTTCGTGCATCACCAGAGACCTGGCAACCGGTCGCCATACATCGGCGTCTAAAGGGCAGCAAAGGATTTCCAGGGCCCCGCGTGACCACGGAGGCACCAGTGCGGATGAAGATCGCAATGCGGACCACGGCACCGGTGGCCGGTCTGGTGGCGGTCCTGGCGGCCGGACTGGCGGCAGCGCCGGAAGCTGCCGCCACCCCCGGCGGCGCGGGCTTCGGCCAGGCAAGCTCCGCGCAAGCCACCCTGCTCTACGGCGTGTCCTGTACCTCCCCGGCAGCCTGCACCGCGGTCGGCGAAGCCATCTACCCGAAGCGGGAAGTACCCGTGGCCGAGCGCTGGAACGGCCGGACGTGGGTCATCCAGCACGTGCCGGCGCTCCCCGGCGAGGGGGGTGAGCTCGACGGTGTCTCCTGCACCGGGCCACGGGACTGCATAGCGGTGGGGATCCGGTATGACGGCTTGCTCGGGGCCGGGACGCTGGCGGAGCACTGGGACGGGCGGACCTGGACCATCCAGCACACTCCCAGCCCGGGCGACCCGACCCTGGCCCGGCTGCGCGGGGTCTCGTGCACGTCGCCTGGCGCGTGCACCGCCGTAGGCAGCCGTGACCGGGGGACGCTCGCCATGCGCTGGAACGGGCGGACCTGGGCCACCCAGGGAACACGCAACCCGGGGGCCGGGCCGACCTCGCTCGAGCTGTTCGGGGTGTCGTGCACGGCCACGAGCGCCTGCGTCGCGGTGGGCAGCACCGGCAGCCAGCCGCTGGCGCTGCGCTGGGACGGGGCGAACTGGGCCCGCCAGCACGTCGCACCGACCCACGGCGGGGTCGGCACTCAGGGCGAGCTTGTCTCGGTCTCCTGTGCCGGGCTGGGCGGCTGCATCGCGGTGGGCGACAACGGAGGCAACCAGAAGGTCGCCCTCGTGGCGGACCGCTGGGACGGGACGAGCTGGACGCGCATGGCGACCCCGCACCGGGCCAGCGGCTCGCAGTCCTTCCTGCAAGGGGTCTCCTGCGCCGGGCCCGGGCTGTGCGTCGCCGCGGGGTGGGAGAACAACGGCTCCGCGCGCGACACGACACTGGCGGAACGCTGGGACGGGACGGCCTGGGACATCCAGCGCACCGTCAACCCACCCGGTGGCCGGGGCCAGCTGGCCGCGATCTCCTGCCCGTCGCCGGGCGCCTGCATCGCGGTGGGCAACGGCGGGAACTCCACCCTGGCCGAACGGTGGAACGGGCGGAGGTGGACGGTGATGACTACCCCGAACGCTTAACGCTGGTACCGGAGTTACCCCTGCTCCTGCTCGGCGAGCGCGGCCTTCTGGACCGTGGGGTTGGCCGGGAACGTTTCCCGGCCAGACGCCGGGGCGTCACCAACAGCCGCGGGCTGGCCGCATCTCAGTTGCGCTCGCGGGACTGACGGGCGCGGAGGCGGCCCCGCTCCTTGGCGTCCAGGATGGTCTTGCGCAGTCGGACGGCGGTCGGGGTGACCTCGACGCACTCGTCAGCCGAGCAGAACTCCAGCGCCTGCTCCAGGCTGAGCAGCCGCGGCGGCACGAGCCGCTCGAGTTCCTCGGCGGTGGACGACCGCACGTTGGTGAGCTTGCGCTCCCTGGTCACGTTCACGTCCATGTCGTCGGAGCGCGAGTTCTCCCCCACGATCATGCCCTCGTACACCTCGGTGCCCGGGGTCACGAACAGCGACCCGCGCTCTTGCAGCTGGAACATGGCGTAGGTGGTCACCGAGCCGGACCGGTCGGCGACTAGCGACCCGGTCGGCCGGGCGCGCAGCGGGCCGGCCCACGGCTCGTAGCCCTCGAACACGTGGTGCGCGATACCGGTCCCCCGGGTGTCGGTGAGGAACTGGGTGCGGAAGCCGATCAGCCCGCGGGCCGGCACGGTGAACTCCAGCCGCACCCACCCGGTGCCGTGGTTGATCATGTTGTCCATCCGGCCCTTGCGCACGGCCAGCAGCGAAGTGACCGCACCCAGGTACTCCTCGGGCACGTCCACACTGAGCTGCTCGACCGGCTCGTGCACCTTGCCGTCCACGTCCTGGGTGACCACGGTCGGGCGGCCGACGGTCAGCTCGTAGCGCTCCCGCCGCATGGTCTCCACCAGCACGGCCAGGGCCAGCTCGCCGCGGCCCTGCACCTCCCAGGTGTCCGGCCGGTCGGTCGGCATGACCCGCAGCGACACGTTCCCGACCAGTTCGCGGTCCAGCCGGTCGCGCACCAGCCGCGCGGTGACCTTGGTCCTTTCCTTGACCGTGCTGCTGGACCGGGAGCCGGCGGCGGCGATGCCCATGCCGGCCAGCGGTGAGGTGTTCACCCCGATGGTCATCGAGATGGCCGGCTCGTCCACGGTGATCAGCGGCAGCGGCCGCGGGTCGTCCGGATCGGCCAGTGTCTCGCCGATCATGATGTCGCCGATCCCGGCGATGGCGATGATGTCCCCCGGCCCGGCCTGGTCCACCGGCACCCTGTCCAGCGCCTCGGTCAGGTACAGCTCGGTGATCTTGACCCGCTCGATGCTTCCGTCACGCCGGCACCAGGCCACCTGCTGGCCCCGGTTGATCGTCCCGTTGTGCACCCGGCACAGCGCGATCCGGCCCAGGTAGGAGGAGGCGTCCAGGTTGGCGACGTGCGCCTGCAGCGGGGCGTCCGGGTCATAGGACGGCGCGGGCACCGCCTGCCGCAGCACCGCGAACAACGGCTCCAGGTCGTCCGAGCCGGGCAGCGAGCCGTCCTCGGGACGGGTCAGTGAGGCCCGGCCTGCCCGGGCCGACGCGTACACGATCGGGAACTCGATCTGCTCCTCGGTGGCGTCCAGATCGAGGAACAGCTCATAACAGGCGTCCACGACCTCGGAGATGCGTGCGTCCGGCCGGTCCACCTTGTTGATGACCAGGATGACCGGGAGCCCGGCCTCCAGCGTCTTGCGCAGCACGAACCTGGTCTGCGGCAGCGGCCCCTCGCTGGCGTCCACGAGCAGCAGCACGCCGTCCACCATGGCCAGCCCGCGCTCCACCTCACCGCCGAAGTCCGAGTGGCCGGGGGTGTCGATGATGTTGATCGTCATCCCGCCGTGCCGGACCGCGGTGTTCTTGGCCAGGATCGTGATGCCCTTCTCCCGCTCCAGGTCACCGGAGTCGAGCACCCGCTCGGCGACCTGCGCGTTGGCGCGGAACGCCCCCGATTGCCACAGCATGGCGTCCACCAGCGTGGTCTTGCCGTGGTCGACGTGCGCGACGATGGCGACGTTGCGCAGGTCGTCGCGGGTTGCTAGCTGGGCTGTGGGCATGCGTGAGTCTCGCTTGGGTCGTGGGTGGGCGATCCGCCAGAGGCGGCCCTACCAGTCTATTTGCTTTTAATACTGAACGGCTGCGCCCTGCCGCCGCTGCTGAGCGGACCCGGCCGGGCCGCGCCACCCCTCTCCTGAGGCGCGTCGTTTTCGCAGGTCAGATGTGCCTTAGGTAATCGAGTGGCCGGACCCGCGGCTAAGGCGCAAGACGGTGCCGAAGATAGGTCATCCATCCGATGCCGGACCAGGGGCCTTACGACGAACCTAGAGCTTGTTGGGTCAGCCAAGTGGCCC
>DASYAV010000008.1:0-5103 GCA_036501145.1 Streptosporangiaceae bacterium
CCGGTCCCGGCATCCGCGGCGTGCAGCAGCCAGGCGGCCAGGTCACGGCAGTCGATGTACTGCAACGGCAAATCCTCCGGCCCGGGGGCGAGCACGTCGCCGCCGCGCTCGATCCGCCGCAGCCACCATGGCATGCGACCCGCGATTTCATAGGGACCAAGGATGAGGCCGGCCCGCGCGATCAGCGCCCGGTCGCCGAATGCCTCCATCGCCGCCATCTCGCCGCCGCGCTTGGCCGCCGCGTAGTCCCCGTCGTCCTGCGACGCCGGATCAGCATCGACGACCGGCGCGCTCTCGCCGGCATGCGGCGGTATCGGCCACTGGTAAACCGACCGGCTCGACACGTAGCAGTAGTGTCCCGTCCGTCCGGCCAGGTTCCCGGCCGCGACCTGGACCGCGCGCGGCGCACCGCTCCAGGTATCGATAACCGCGTCCCAGTCCGCACCGCCGCGAGCGGCGGCGACCTCCCGGGCGCTCGCCCGGTCGGCGTGCAGGGCATGAGCCCCGGCCGCCGGCGGCCCGCTCAGGCCCCTAGTCAGCGTCGTTACCTCGTCGCCCCGCGCCAGCGCGGCCTCCACGACCGCACGCCCGACATGATGGGTCCCGCCAAGCACCAGCACTCTCATAACGCCATCATCGGCCACCCCGGCGAAATCTGGCCTGGACGTTCGTTCCGAGCGAACCTCCACCCCGGACAGCCCAACGCCAGCACACACTCAGTACCTGACCCTCACTCCAAACGAGCCGCACTCCTTTGCACGCCTGGTGAGATACCTCCGCGGCGCGGATGCAGTTAGCTGAGGTGGCCCCGGCTTGCGGCGGGGCTGGGGCCACTGCAACGCTTGTGCTGATCTTGTCTGCCAGAGGGGTGTCAGTGATTGAGGTCCGGGTGCTCGGCCCGATGGAGGTCACCGTCAGCGGCGTTCCTGTCAGTGCCGGTGGCCCTCGGCAGCGGTGCATGCTGGCCCGGCTGATCGCGGCGCGCGGTCAAGTGGTCTCGGTGGGCACCATCATCGAGGATCTCTACGACGGCGAGGCCCCGCCCGGCGCGCAAATGGCCGTGCAGTCCTACGTCTCCCGGCTGCGCCGTGTGCTTGAGCCGGGACGTGCGGCCTGGACTCACGCGCAAGTCCTAGTCACGTCCCCGCCCGGGTACGCGGCCCGGTTGAGCGATGGCGCGGTCGATGCCTGGTCCTTTGAGGATGAGGTGCGGCGGTTCGCCGAACTGGGCGATCCCGCCGTCGTGCATGCCCGCCTTTCCGCTGCGCTCGCGTTGTGGCGCGGCGGCGCTTTCGAGGAGTTCGCCGGCCTGCGATGGGCGGACCTGGAGGCGTCACGGCTGGCGGATCTTCGCCTGACCGCCATGGAGGCGCAGGCAGGCGCGGCGGTGCGGCTCGGCCGGGCGGCGCAGGTGGTCGCCGACCTGGAGCGGCTGACCGCCGAGCAGCCGCTGCGGGAGGAAGGCTGGCGGCTGCTGGCGCTGGCGCTGTACCAGTCCGGGCGGCAGGGCGACGCGCTCGCTGCGCTGCGCCGGGTGCGTGAGCTACTGTCCGCCGAGCTCGGTGTCGATCCCGGGCCGGCGCTGTGCGCCTTGGAGCGGGACATCCTGGCGCAGGAACCGTCCCTGCTTGTTCCGGCGCATGGCGCCGGCGCGCCCGTGCGGCAGATTGCGGTGACCCGCAGACCGTACGTCGGCCGGGAAGCCGAACTGGCCCGGGCTCTGCACGCGGCGGCGCAAGCGGCCCAGGGACGGCAGAAGATCGTGCTGGTGACCGGCGATGCCGGGGAGGGGAAGACCGCGCTGGCCGAGCAGGTCAGCCGGCGGCTGGCGGCCGATGGGTGGGTGGTGACAGCCGGACGGTGTCCCGAGCATGACGGTGCGCCTGCCGGCTGGCCGTGGGCGGAAGCCATCCGGCGGCTGGCCCGGACGGCGCCGCCAGCCGACCCGCGGTCGCTGGCCGCGCTGCTCGAGGACGACCGCACGGCCGAGGATGACGTCCCCGCGGCAAGGTTCCGGCTGCACCAGGCGGTCGGCCGCTACCTGGCTGCTGCCAGCCGCGCCGCCCCGCTGCTGCTCGTGCTTGACGACCTTCACCGGGCCGACAGCGAGACACTGGCCATCCTCACCGATATCACCGCCGGCGCGGCGGCAGGCGACACGGTTGCAGCCGACACGGCGGGCGCAGCGGGCCGAGTCCTTATCCTGGCGGCCTACCGGCCTGCCGAGGCGGGAGACCGGCTCGGTGCCTGGCTGGCGGCCCTGGCCGCCAGCCAGCCGGACCGGATCGCGCTGCGGGGGCTTGACGAGACCGCGGCGGGTCGGCTCCTCCGCGCCACGTGCGCGCGCCCCGTCGACAACGCAACCGTGCAGGCGATCGCGAAGCGGACTGGCGGTAACCCGTTCTTCCTGCTGGAAACCGCACGGCTGCTAGATTCCATCGGGGCCGAGCACGCGGTCACCGAGGTGCCTGCCGGGGTTGGCGAGGTGCTGCGGCACCGGATCGCCGGCCTGCCCGCCCCGGCCCGGGCTCTCCTGGCGCAGGCGTCGGTGATCGGCACCGAGGCCGACGTCAGGGTGCTGGGCGATATCGCCGGCTTCGAGGACAGCGTCCTGCTGGACGCCGTCGACGCAGCGCTCCGTTCGGGGCTGGTGACCGAGCCCGGACCTGGCCGCATCCGGTTCGCGCACGCGCTGGTCCGTGACACGGTGTACGGCAACTTGTCCCGGCTGCGCCGCAGCCGGCTGCACACCCAGGTCGCGGCAGCGGTCGAACGGCACAACCCGGGCGACGTTTTCTCCCTCGCGCATCATTTCGCGATGGCGGGGACCGACCCGGCAGGGGCCGCACGGTACTGCAGCCTGGCCGCCGCCCAGGCCGAGCGGCGGTTCGCCTTTCACGAGGCCGCCCGGCTCCGGGAGCAGGCCCTTGAACTCCTCGACCGGGCCCGCATCCCCGGCCAGCAAGAGGACGGTACTGACGGGAGGGAAAGACTGGAGCTGATGCTCGGCCTCGGCCGCGCGCTGTCCCATGACGGCCAGCTCGCCATCGCGGGCCCGCTGCGCCAGCATGCCGTCCGTGCCGCGCTGCGGCTGGACGATCCAGAGCTGCTCGCCCGTGCGGTCACGGCCCTGGACGTACCGCGGGTGATGTTCTCACACGAGTACGGGGGAACCAACCTCGGGCTGGTCAGCGTAGCCGAGCGGCTGCTGCGGGAGCTGCCGCCGGGTGACCATCCGCAGCGCTGCCAGCTGCTCACCACGCTCGCTATCGAACTGGAGGACGCGGAGACTGAGCGTGGTCGTGAGGCCTGCGTGCAGGCGGTGGCGATGGCCCAGCGGATCGGCGACCCGGGCCTGCTGGTAATGGCCCTCGCGGGCAGCTGGGCACAGAGCTTTCGTTCCGGCGGGCCGGATGAACGGCGGAGGATCGGAGGCGAGCTGCTCGCCGTGAGCGGCAAGCCCGCGACCGCGGAGGCTGCCGCCCAGGCCATGCTTATGTCAGCCAGCTGCGGTGCCGGCGACTTCCGGGCGGCGGACCGGCATGCCGCCGAGGCGGAGCGGATCGCCCGGCGATACCAGCTGCCCACGATCGGGGTCGCAACCGGCCTGTACCGGGCGATGCGCACGGCGTTGGACGGCGACCCGGCCGCCGCGGAACGTTACCGGGAGGCGTCCCGTCAGCTGGGCACGTTCGGGCTGCGCCTGCATGCCACCATCGTCGACCAGGTGGCCGCGGCAGTGCTGCTGATCATGCAGGGCCGGATGGCCGAGATCGCCGACGAACTGTCCCTGGCTGGCTGGTTCCCCGAGCTGCACGCCCTTGGGCTGGCCGCCGCCGGCCGTGCCGCCGAGGCGCGGGCCGTGGCGGGCCGGATGCTCCCGGTTCCCCGTGATCGCATGTGGCTGTTCGCGAACGGTGTCCGCGGGCTACTCGGGATCGCCGCCGATGACCGTGACCGCGCTGGGTCGGCCTACCAGGCACTGCTGCCGTACGCCACGCAGCCAGTCGGCGCCGAGTCGCTGCTGATAACGCTGTGGCCTGCCGCCCAGATCCTCGGCGACCTCGCCCGCTACCTTGGCCTTCCCGCTGCCGATGCGCACTACCGGGAGGCGCTCGCGATCGGCGATCGGGAAGGCGTGCAGTCGTGGCGCGAGACCGCCGCAAGCCGCCTGCGCTGACAGCCGCCGCAAGTTAGCGGCAAGTTAGCCGTAAGCCCCTCCGTCCATTCTGGATGCATGACGACAGACGGAGTCCGGCATGGGCATTGAGGAGCACCTGCCGGGCGGGGTACTGCTGAGCTCAGTGGAGAAACTGGCCGGCTGGGCGCGGTCGCGCTCGGTGTGGCCGGCGGCCTTCGGCCTGGCTTGCTGTGCGATCGAGATGATGCAGACCACCGGCCCCCGCCACGATCTGGCCCGGTTCGGCATGGAGAAGTTCGGGTCGACCCCGCGTGAGGCTGACCTGATGATCGTCTCCGGCCGAGTCAGCCAGAAGATGGCCCCGGTGCTGCGACAGGTCTACGACCAGATGCCCGAGCCGAAATGGGTCATCTCGATGGGCGACTGCGCTTCCTGCGGCGGCGTCTTCAACAACTATGCCATCCTGCAGGGCGTGGACCAGATCGTTCCCGTGGACATCTACGTTCCCGGCTGTCCGCCCAATCCTGACGCCCTGATCTACGGCATCAATCAGCTGCAGAAGAAGATCGACCGCGAGCATTTCAGCGACCGCCGCTAGAGGGATCAGAGCATGGTAGACATTGATGTGCGCCTGGGGCTGACACCTGCCGACCTCCAACTGCGCGAGATTCAGGTCAAACGGCCCGATGAATGGGTTGAACTGAACCCCGATGACCACCCCGAACTACGAATCATTCAAGAACAGTTTCCCGGCGCAGTCGTCTCTTCCCGTCTATTTCGCGGGGAAAAGACAATCACCGTCAAGAAAGAGAACATCGTCGCGATCTGCAAGGCACTGCGCGATAACGCCGAAACCAATTACAGCTACCTTTCCGATGTGACGGCGGTCGATCTGCTCGACATCATGGATGACGCCCAGCCGCGCTTCGAGATGATTTACAATCTGTACTCAATGGGGACGT
>DASYAV010000009.1:0-26403 GCA_036501145.1 Streptosporangiaceae bacterium
AGGGCATCCAGGCTCTCCCCGCAGAGACGGAGAATATCGGCCGAGTAGTTAGTAAAGAAATAGCGCGGGTACTGATACCAGCGATCACCATCATTGCAACGTCTGCGTATGCGATTCGGCGTGCGGCAGCCATCGGAGTGGAACAGCCCGCGGACGAATGCGGCAGTGAATTTATCGACTATCCTCTGCTGCCATACTTCAAGCTCGATCTTGCGCTCATGTTTCCCGCCCGGTCCGTGCTGCGGGAAGAGGCACGGCCAGTGCTTGGAGACGCTCTGCACGTACGTACATGCGATCCCACGGCGTGAGCGTAGGTAGACACTCGATGATGGCATGACGCTTTTCATCGCATGCCTCGCCTCTACCAACAGCCCCGGCCAACTGTCAGCGCACGCGATGGAGAGCAGACAGGTCCTCCCCGTGCGCACGATATGTCCGTCACCCAGGTACAGGCCAAGCAGGTAGGCATACGCCTGCTCACTCAGTGGCCACCCATGACAGCGCGGGCAGTACTTCGTGGATACACACCAACATTATGCAGAATGACACTGACAGTCTTATAACATTGTGCCCCGAGTGGGATTCGAACCCACACTGAATGGCTTTTGAGACCATTATCTCTGCCGATTGGATTATCGGGGCGGAATATTTTATTGATGCTGCCGTAGCTGACTTTGCTAACCTTCAATCTACCTGATTCGGCGCACCGATGGGACGGGATTGTCCGAGCCCCGCAGTAGCTTGCCGGGCATGGATGACGCGCACCGTGTTGTGGAGAGGTACTGGGCCGCGGGCGAGGCCAGGGACTGGAACACGTTCGTCGGGCTTGTAGCCGAGGACGTGGTGTACGAGGCGCCAGCGACCCGGGAGCGGGTCCGCGGCCGGGAGGCCTACCGGCGGTTCAACGCCGAGGGGTTCCCTGGCGACTGGCACGCGTCGGTGCGGCGGATCGTCGCGGAGGGCAGCCACGCGGCGAGCTGGATCGAGATCAGCGTCGGCGGGGAGAGCGAGCCGGGGCTGTGCTTCTTCGACTTCGGCGCCGACGGCCTGATCACCCGGATCACCGACTTCTGGCCGGTCCAGTACGAGCCGCCAGCGAACCGCATCGACCTGGTCGAGCGCTACTGAGCGCGCGGTGCGGGCTGGGTGAGCGCGTCAGTCCGGGAGCTGGGTGATCGTGTCACGGATGCGGGCTAGGTGCTCGGCGCCGACCCGCTTGGGCACGACCATCAGCCAGGCGTCGGTGACCAGCTCGCGCATCTCCGGCACGTCGAGCTTGGCCATCTTCGCGTGCACCCAGTGGAAGCGCAGGTCGCTGGGCCGGGGCAGGGCGAACTTGGCCGGCTCGGCGGCGACCAGCGCGTCGCGTTCCTCCTTGGGGAAGCCGACGCCCATGGTGGTCTCGTCCGCGGAGATCGAGGCATAGACGATCTTCCCGACGCGGAACTTCACCCGGTGGTGGATCAGGTGCTCGGAGCTGCGCGGCAGCGACATGGCCCAGGCCCGCACGTCGTCGATCGTCACCATTAGCCGTTCCTCCAACCGGTTCTCCGCGCCAGGCTACGGCCACCCTCCGACAGCGGCTGGCGGCCGGTAAACGGGATGCCGGGCGGGCCCGGGCGGGGCACAATCACGGCCATGTCTTCGTCGTACTGGCCACTGACCGGGCTGCGGCTGCGCACGCCACAGCTGGAACTGCGGCTGCCCAGCCAGCCGGACCTCGAAGCGCTCGCCGATCTGGCGGCGGCGGGGGTACACGACCCGGACGTGATGCCGTTCAACATGCCGTGGACCGACGCGCCTCCTGACGAACGCGCGCTCAGCACGATGCAGTACCACTGGTCCCGGTGGGCCGCGTGGAAGCCGTCGGAGTGGAGCCTGGAGCTCGTCGTGCTCCGCGGTGGCACCGTGGTCGGCACGCAGGGCATCGGCGCCCGCGAGTTCGCCGTACTGCGTGAGGTGCACACCGGCTCCTGGCTCGGCCGCACCCATCACGGGCAGGGCATCGGCACCCAGATGCGGGCCGCCGTGCTGCACCTGGCCTTCGAGGGCCTGGGCGCGCAGCAGGCGGTGTCCGGCGCGTTCGAGAACAACGCCGCCTCGCTCGGCGTCTCATACAAGCTGGGCTACCGCGACGACGGCATCGCGCTGCACGCGGTGCGGGGCCGCCCAGCGGTGCAGCAGCGGCTGCGGCTGACCCGGGACGACTGGCTGGCCACCCGGTCGGTGCCGGTCGAGATCGACGGCCTGGCGCCGTGCCTGCCGATGCTCGGGGTGCCGCCGGAAGATTGACCGGCACCTGAGCTGCCCCGACAACCGTTCCCCTGCCCACCGCGTCTCATCAACACCAAGTGGCGGGGAGGCGTGGCATGGACGCGGTCAGGACGTTAACCACCGGGCGGGGAAGACTGCGGCGGCTGCTGACGGCCGGCTCGGCCGCGCTGGCAGTGGCCGGGCTGCTGGGGCCGCTGGGTCCGGCCAGCAGCGGCGCGGCGGCCACCGAGAGCTGGTCGGTGCAGCCCAGCCCGGTTGCCACCGCGCCACAGGGTCAGTTCGGCGGAGTGTCCTGCGTGTCCGCGGCGGTGTGTATGGCCGTCGGTTCCACGGTCGCCCTCGCGGGCGGCCAGAAAGCGCTGGCGGAGCGGTGGGATGGCACCACATGGGCGGTGCTGAGCGTGCCGCGCCCGGCGGGGGCGGAGAGCTATTCACTGTCCGCGGTGTCGTGCACCTCGGCTGACGCGTGCACCGCGGTCGGGTACGCACGACCCGGCAGCGGCTTCGACCGACCGTTGGCCGAGCGGTGGAACGGCACGACATGGGCCGTCCAGCCCACCGTTCAGCGGGACGAAGGCAGCTATCTGCTCGGCGTGTCCTGCGCGTCGGCCAGCGCGTGCACCGCGGTCGGGTACAGCCGTGACGTGCCCGACCTGCTCACGCTGGCCGAACGGTGGAACGGCACGAAGTGGGTCATCCAGAAGTCTGCTAACGCGACTTCCTATGACTCTCTGTCGGCGGTCTCGTGCCCGTCTGTCAGCGACTGCACGGCCGTCGGCTCCACCAACACTGGCGGCCCCAGGACCCGCAGCGTGGCCGAGCGGTGGAACGGCACCACGTGGGCCCTGCAGCACGTTCCCAACCCGGCCGGGAACTCGGCTCTGACCGGCGTGTCGTGCACGTCCGGGACGGCGTGCACCGCCGTCGGCCACTCCGGCCCGCAAACCAGCAGCACCGCAGTGGCCGACCGGTGGAACGGCACGACATGGGCCGTGCAGAGCGTTCCTGACCCGGCCGGGGGCAACTTCCTGTTCGGCGTGTCGTGCGCATCCAGCCGGTCATGCACCGCGGTCGGGTTCGGGAACGACGCCAAGGGATACCACCCGACCGGCACTTTGGCGGAGCGATGGAACGGCACGCAATGGTCCGTCCAGGCCACGCCGCGCCGCGGTAAGACCGTGCAGCTGAGCGCGGTCTCCTGCCCGTCTGCCACCGCCTGCGGCGCCGTCGGGGCGGACAGCACCAAGACCGGAGTCACGCTGGCTGAGGCGTGGAACGGCACCAGCTGGGCCATCCAGCACAGCCCCAGCCCGCTGGGAGCAGAAAGCAGCGGCCTGGCCGGGATCTCCTGCGTCTCGGCGGCCGCGTGCATGGCGGTCGGCAACGCCAGCAACCATGTGAACGGGATCGGCGATGGCACGCTGGCCGAGCGGTGGGACGGCACCCGGTGGGCGGCCGAGCCGACGCCGCACGTGCCCGGCTCGATGACTGGCGATCTGGCGGGCAGCCCACTGGCCGCGGTGTCCTGCACGTCGGCCAGCGAGTGCACGGCTGTCGGGTACTACCGCGCACCTGATTCGGGCACCGGGTACCTCGACGGGCTGGCCGAACGGTGGAACGGCACGGCCTGGGTGGTCCAGCCGCTGCCCACGTCGGCCGAGTTCAGCCCGCTGTCGGGAGTCTCGTGCACGTCGGCCACGTCGTGCATGGCGGTGGGCGTCTTCTTCAATCTCAAGCACTCCTCCCCCTATAAGGTCCTGGCCGAACAGTGGAACGGCACGACGTGGACCGTCGAGACCGCCCCGACCCCGGCCGAGGACGTCACGATGGGCGGGGTGTCGTGCACGTCAGCCAGCGCCTGTACCCTCGTCGGCTCCTACGAAAGCGGCGACAACCAGTACACGCTGGCCGAACGGTGGAACGGTGCGACGTGGACCCGCCAGCAGACCCCGAACGCGGCGGGATCGGCCGAGAGCTGGCTATCCGGCGTGTCGTGCACCTCGGCCACCTCCTGCATGGCTGTCGGCTACGCGTCGGGCACCAAGCCACGCAGCGTCGACGTGCCGCTGGCGGAACGGTGGGACGGCAAGACGTGGAGCATCCTGCCTGCCGTGAACCCGTCCGACGCCGCTCTCACCAAGCTGGACGGGGTGTCGTGCAGTTCGGCCACGTCATGCACCGCCGTCGGCTCCTGGACGGGGCACACGTCGCAGAGCATCGACCCGACACTGGCCGAGCAGTGGAACGGGAAGACATGGGCCGTCCAGACCACTCCCGACCCAGGCGCTTCGACCAACGAACTGGCCGCGGTGTCCTGCCAGGCTGGGCCGTGCATCGCGGCCGGCAGCTACTACACCGAGATCAACCATCCCCTGGTGGAGCGCCGATCCTGACCCGGCGCGCCGTTGTGGGTCAGGCCGACGGCTCTTCCGGAGCGCCGGTGTAGGCGGCTATCGTCCGCTCGGCCATGGCGCGGGCCTCGGCTTCGCCGCCGCCGCTGGCGATGTGCGCCTCGCACCAGCGCTCGCCGCTGAGCTTCGTGTACCGCCTGCCCTCGTCGGAGCCGGCCCAGGCCGCGGCGCTCTCCGGATCCATCGCCGGGGCGCCGGGCAGATGCCGGCTGAGGCCCATGATCACCATGTCCCAGCCGATGCCGACCGCACCGGGGCCGAACTGGGCCCATCGTTCGTCGCCCGCCCGGGTGATGTGCTCGACCTCCAGCCGCGTCCGGCCAGCCGCCTCGGCCGTCAGCCGGACTTCGATCCAGCTCACGTCGCCGCCGTACTCCCAGGTGGCGAAGAAGCTCTTCGGCGGGTCACACCGCTGGATCGTGCCCTCCGCGTTGCCTTCGAGCTGATAATGACCGCCGGGCCGCAGATCCCCGGAGACCGGCAGGAACCACCGGGGAATGCGCTCGGCACTGGTGCAGGCGTCCCACACGTCCTCGGCAGCGGCGCCGTAGGCCCGGCTGATCGTGACGGTGTGCGCCTCCCCCGCCTCCAGGACGCGCGTGCCGACCTGGCGCCGGACGGCGTTGATCTGCTCGGTCACGTCGATCATGAAACTTCTCCCTTCCCGGCCGGTCCCCCGCCGCCGGGGCGGCGCTCGCGCTGGCCCCGGGCCAGTTCGGTGGCCAGCGCTTCCAGGTGCGGAGTCCAGAAGCGCCGGAATCGGTCAAGCCACGTGTCGAGTTCACGCAACGGCTCGGAGTTCACCGCGTAGAGCCGGCGGGTGCCCTGGGGGCGGACGGTGGCCAGGCCGCCGTCGCGGAGCACCCGGAGGTGCTGTGAGACGGCCGGCTGAGAGATCCCGAACTCCTGCTGGACGGCCGCGCAGATCGCGCCGGAGGTCATCTCACCCCCGGCGAGCAGCTCGACGATCCGGCGGCGCACCGGGTCGCCGAGCAGGTCGAACGCGTGCATGACCGGACGATATCCGGTGTGACATATATAAGTCAACTCTTAAGAAAGGGGTGGGTGGGTGGGTGGGTGGGTGGGTGGGTGGGTGGTCCGGCAGGCCTGGCTGGTGCGGCGCCCGGGCTGCCGCGGGTTCCCCGCCAGGCGGCGCTTGCCAGCCCGGCCGGGCGGTGGTCACAGTGAGGACTATGACGACCACCGTGCGACCGGGCAAGGCCACGACCGACGTGACGACCTGGCTGGCGGCCTTCGAGGACGCGCTGGCGGCGCGGGATGCCGCCGGGGCCGCGGAGCTGTTCACCGAGGACTGTTTCTGGCGTGACCTGATCGCCTTCACCTGGAACATCAAGACGCACGAGGGACGGCCGGCCATCGCCGGCATGCTGGAGGCCACGCTGGCCAGGGCGCAGCCGTTCGGATGGGAAATTCATGACGGTGAGGAGCCCGCCGAGGCGGATGGCGTGATCGAGGCGTGGATCGGCTTCGAGACCGCGGTGGGCCGGGGGCTCGGCCACCTGCGGCTGCGCGACGGCCGCTGCTGGACGCTGCTGACCAGTGTCTATGAGCTGAAGGGGCATGAGGAGCCGAAGGGGCCGCGGCGGCCCAAGGGGGTCAGGCACGGGGCGGAGCCGGGGCGCGTCACGTGGCGGGAGGAGCGGGAGCAGGAGGCGGCCGGGCTGGGCGCCACCGAGCAGCCGTACGTGCTGATCGTCGGCGGCGGCCAGGCCGGCATCGCGCTGGGCGCCCGGCTGCGTCAGCTCGGCGTGCCCGCGGTCATCGTGGACAAGCGGGCCCGGCCCGGTGACCAGTGGCGCAGCCGGTACAAGACGCTGTGCCTGCACGACCCGGTGTGGTACGACCACCTGCCCTACCTGAAGTTCCCGGACAACTGGCCGGTGTTCTCACCCAAGGACAAGATCGCCGACTGGCTCGAGTCGTACACGAAGATCATGGAGCTCAACTACTGGGGCAGCAGCGAGGCGACGAGCGCCAGCTACGACCCGCGGGCCGGCGAGTGGGCGGTCACCGTGCGGCGGGACGGCCGGCCGGCCACAGGGCGTCTTTCCGGCCAGGCAGATGTGGTGCTGCGGCCCAGGCAGCTGGTGCTGGCCACCGGCATGTCCGGGCGGCCCAGTATGCCGTCCTTCCCCGGGATGGATGTGTTCCGCGGCGACCAGCACCACTCGTCGGCGCACCCCGGCCCGGACGGCTACCGGGGCAAGCGGTGTGTCGTCATCGGGTCCAACAACTCGGCGTTCGACGTGTCCGGCGCGCTGTGGGAGAGCGGCGCGGACGTGACGATGGTGCAGCGTTCGTCCACGCACATCGTCCGGTCGGACACGCTGATGGACATCGGGCTGAGCGCGCTGTACTCCGAGGAGGCGGTACGCGCCGGGGTGACGACGGAGAAGGCGGACATGATCTTCGCGTCGATCCCGTACCGGCTGCTGGCCGGCTTCCAGGTCCCGCTGTATGAGCGGATGCGCGAGCGGGACAAGGACTTCTACTCCCGGCTGGAGGCGTCCGGGTTCGAGCACGACTGGGGCGAGGACGGGTCCGGGCTGTTCATGAAGTACCTGCGCCGCGGCTCGGGCTACTACATCGACGTGGGCGCCGCGGATCTGGTGGCGAACGGGCAGGTGAAGCTGGCCAGGGGCCAGGTGGATCACCTGACCGAGACGTCGGTGGTGCTCGCCGGCGGCACCGAACTGCCCGCCGACCTGGTGGTGTACGCCACCGGGTACACCTCGATGAACGGCTGGGCGGCCGAGCTGATCTCGCCGGAGGTGGCGGGCAAGGTCGGCAAGTGCTGGGGGCTCGGCTCGGGTACCCGCAAGGACCCGGGGCCGTGGGAGGGCGAGGAGCGGAACATGTGGAAGCCGACGCAGCAGGAGGCGCTGTGGTTCCACGGCGGGAACCTGCACCAGTCGCGGCACTACTCGCTGTACCTCGCGCTGCAGCTCAAGGCCCGCCAGGTGGGCATCCCGACGCCGGTGTACGGGCTGCAGGAGGTGTATCACCGCAGCTGACCGGCCCGCCACGGGCTGGGCCAGGGCTACAGGGCGGCGTCCTCGTCGGCGTAGGACAGCAGCCGGGCCGGGGTGAGCCGGAGCCAGGCGGCCACCCAGTCGCCGGCCACCGCGGCCCGCACGTCGGCGGGCACGGCGGGCAGCGGGACGGCCTCGGCCGGGCCCTCGATGAGCACGACGATGTGCGCGCTGCCGTCCCCCTCGGCGACCGTCATGGTCAGCCACGGCTGCGCGCGGACGTTCCGCTCGCGGACCGACCCGCCCACCGTGGGCAGCCAGAACACGTTCCCGCGCCGCAGGTAGGAGGACATGGCGGCGTGCGGGCGGCCGTCGGGCCGGCTGGAGCCGATCACCGCGAAGGCGCGGCGGTCCAGGTAGGCCGCGAGCTGCGGGCCGTCCAGCCGGCGCTGGGCCGGGAAGGCGCTGAGGGTGGGGATGCTGGCCCGCGCGAACGACCGGGCCTGCAGTTCGTCGAGTGCTGCGTCCATGGCACGGTTGTACCCGCGCCGGACGCCGGCGTGACCCGGCGGGCGCCGGTTCGCGGCCCGCCGGTGTCAGCCGGTCAGGGCGCGAGTGCGATGTCGACAGGGCTGAGCCCGGTCTTGATCGCCTGGCCGGCGGTGCGGGTGGCGATGTGCACCGGGGTCACCGTGTCGCCCGGCTGCATGCCGGTGCCGTCGTCAGTGACGTAGGCGGTCTTGCCATCTGCGGTGATCACGATGGCCCACGGGCCGGCTCCGGCGGCGATGGGCGCCGCGGCCTTGCTGGTGGCCACGCTGATCGGGGTTATCCCGGCGCCGCTGGTCACGAAGACGGTCTTGCCGTCCGGGGTGATGGCCAGGTGCGAGGGGGCGCCGCCGACCGGGATCTTCTTGCCCGGCTCGTTGCCCGCCACCGTGATCGGGTACACGGAGCCCTGCTCGGTGTTGGCGTTGAAGCAGGTCACGTACGCGGTCTTGCCGTCCGGGGTGATGGCGATCGCGGTCGGGTGCAGGCCGACCTTGACCGGCGGGGCGGCGGTGCTGGTGGCCACGTGGATCGGTGTCACCTGGTTCGACCGGAGGTTGGAGTCGGCGACGTAGGCGGTTTTGCCGTCCGGGGTGATGGCGATGAAGCCGGGCGCCTTGCCGACCTTGACCGGTTTGCCGGGCTTGTTGGTGGCCACGGTGATCGGGGTCACCTCGCCCGCGATCACGTCGGCGACGTAGGCGGTCTTGCCGTCCGGGGTGACGGCGATGTAGCCGGGGCCGCCGGGCACCTTGACCGCCGGGCCCGCGGTGTTGCTGGCCGTGCTGATCGGGGTCACGGTGTTGTCGCCGGCCGAGACGTAGGCGGTCTCGCCGTCCGGGGTGATGGCCACGAAGGTGGGGTTCTTGCCGACCTTGATGGTCTTCACGACCTTCCGCGTGGCCGTGCTGATCGCGCTCACCGTGCTGGCGCCGGAGTTGGTGACGTAGGCGGTCTTTCCGTTGGGGGTGACGGCCACGTCGTCCGGGTTGATGCCCACACCGATGGCCTTGCCCGCCTTGTTGGTGGCGGTGCTGATCGGGGTGACCGTGTTCGCGTCGAGGCTGGTCACGAACGCTGTCGGCACCGGGGCGGCCGCGGCCGGCCCCGCAGATGCGGCGGCCTGGCCGGCTAAGGCGGGGAGTGTGGCCAGGGCGCCGGCCGCGGCCAGGAATGTGATCGCTAAGGCAGAACGTGTGGTCATCGGGGCGCCTCCTGGCTGCCGGTCCTCCCGGGGGAACTGTCCTCGCAGCCGAACCGTGCTCCCCGGCAGCTGCGCCCGCTGGGAACCATGCCCGCATAGGAAACGGCGGCGCTCCTCCCCCGCCAGGTCGCGCCGCCGTCACCTGCGTCTACTCTGCCGCCGCCCGGCCCGGCGGGGCAGGGCCGATAGCCGGCAAGATCCGGGACCTTCGGCCCATACCCGGCCGGACCGGCCAGCCCCAGGCCGGTCAGGCCGTCAGGCCAGCGGGCGGGCGGTGGGCGCGATCGCCGCCGGCAGCTGCGACTCCCCGGCCAGGTAGCGGTCGGCCGAGGCCGCGGCGCTGCGGCCCTCGGCGATGGCCCAGACGATGAGCGACTGGCCGCGGCCCATATCCCCGGCCACGAACACACCCGGCACCGAGGCCCGGCCGCCCGAGGCCGTGGTGGCGAAGTCCGCGTCCCGCGCGATGTTGCCCCGTGCGTCGAACTCGACGCCGAGCCCGTCGGTCAGTGGGCCACGCTCGGCCCCGGTGAAGCCCAGCGCGAGCAGCACCAGCTGGCAGGGCAGTTCCCGCTCGGTGCCCGGCAGCGGCTCGAACTGCCCGCCGCGCAGCTCCACCTCGACCAGCCACAGCGCGCGCACCCGGCCGGCCTCGTCGCCGGCGAACTCCTGGGTGGAGACGGCGTACACCCGCTCGCCGCCCTCCTCGTGCGCGCTGGTCACCCGGTAGGTCATCGGGTACGTGGGCCAGGGCTGGCCGCCGGGCCGCTGCTGCGGCGGCCGCGGCATGATCTCCAGCTGGGTGACCGACGCCGCGCCCTGCCGGTGCGCGGTGCCCAGGCAGTCGGCGCCGGTGTCGCCGCCGCCGATGATCACCACGTCCCTGCCCCGCGCGCTGATCGCCGGCTCGGCCACGGTGCCGGCCCGGCCGGCCGCGCCGGCACCGGCCTGGTAAATGCTCTCGGCCACTACCCGGTTGGACAGCGGCAGGTACTCCATGGCCTGGTGGATGCCAGCCAGCTCGCGGCCGGGCACCGGCAGATCCCGCGGCACGGTGGCCCCGCCGGCCAGCACGATCGCGTCCGCCCCGGCCCGCAGCTCGGCCGCGGTCACGTCGACGCCGGCCCGCACGCCGCAGCGGAACTGGGTGCCCTCGGCCTGCATCTGGGCCAGCCGCCGGTCCAGGTGGCGCTTCTCCATCTTGAACTCGGGGATGCCGTAGCGCAGCAGGCCGCCGGCCCGGTCGGCCCGCTCGTACACGGTGACCGCGTGCCCGGCCCTGGTCAGCTGCTGGGCGGCGGCCAGCCCGGCCGGGCCGGAGCCGACCACCGCCACCCGGCGGCCGGCCGCCCGCGCCGCGGCCGACGGCGGCTGCGGGCCGGCCCAGCCCTCCGCCCAGGCCCGGTCGATGATCTCCACCTCGACCTGCTTGATCGTCACCGGGTCGCCGGTGCTATTGGGCGCTGCGATGCCGAGCACGCAGGCGGACTCGCACGGCGCCGGGCAGAGCCGGCCGGTGAACTCGGGGAAGTTGTTCGTGGCGTGCAGCCGCTGCGCCGCCTCCCGCCAGTCCTGCCGCCAGACCAGGTCGTTCCACTCCGGGATCAGGTTGCCCAGCGGGCAGCCCTGGTGGCAGAACGGGATGCCGCAGTCCATGCACCGGCCGGCCTGCTGTTCGGCCCGGTCGCGGCCGAACTCGGTGTACACCTCGCGCCAGTCGCTGATCCGCACGTCGACAGGGCGCCGGGCCGGAACTTCACGGGGTGTGGTCAGGAAGCCCTTCGGATCCGCCATCAGTGACCCCCGTTCACCCGTGTGCCGCGGCCATCACGGCCTGGTTGACGTCGCGGCCCTCGCGTTCGGCGGTGCTCGCCGCGTGCAGCACCCGCTTGTAGTCCTTGGGCATCACCCGGACGAATCGGCGCACCGCGGCGTCCCAGTCGGTGAGCAGCCCGGCCGCGACCGTGGAACCGGTCTCGGCCAGGTGCCTGCCGAGCAGGCCGTGCAGGAACTCCTCGTCGCCGGTCCCCAGCGGCTCCAGGTCGGCCAGTTCGGTGTTCACCCGGGCCGGGTCCGGATCCAGCAGGTAGGCGAGGCCGCCGGACATGCCGGCCGCGAAGTTGCGGCCGACCGGGCCGAGCACGGCCACCCGGCCGCCGGTCATGTACTCACAGCCATGGTCGCCGGTGCCCTCGGCCACCGCGGTCGCGCCCGAGTTGCGCACGCAGAACCGCTCGCCGACCACGCCGCGCAGGAAGATCTCGCCGCCGGTCGCGCCGTACCCGATCACGTTGCCGGCGATGATCTGCTCGGCCGCGGCGAACGGCGCCGCCGGGTCGGGCATCGCGATGACCCGCCCCCCGGACAGGCCCTTGCCGAGGTAGTCGTTGGCGTCGCCGGTCAGCCGCAGCGTGATGCCGCGGGGCAGGAAGGCGCCGAACGACTGGCCGGCCGACCCGGCCAGCGACACGTCGATGGTGTTGTCCGGCAGCCCTTCGCCACCCCACCGCCTGGTCACCTCGTAGCCGAGCATGGTGCCGACGGTGCGGTTCACGTTGCGCACCGGCAGCTGCAGCCGGACCGGGGTGCCGTCGGCCAGTGCGCCCTCGGCCAGCTGGATCAGGGTGTTGTCTAGGGCCCGGGCCAGGCCGTGGTCCTGGGCCTGGGTGTGGTGCCGGGCCGCTCCGGGTGGCAGCTCGGGCACGTGCAGCACCGGCGCGAGGTCCAGCCCGCGCGCCTTCCAGTGCTCGACCGCCCCGCTGGTGTCCAGCAGCTCGGCGTGCCCGACCGCCTCGTCCAGGGTGCGGAAGCCGAGCTGGGCCAGGTACTCGCGGACCTCCTCGGCGATGAACTCGAAGAAGTTGACGACGAACTCCGGCTTGCCGGTGAACCGCTTGCGCAGCTCCGGGTTCTGCGTGGCCACCCCGACCGGGCAGGTGTCCAGGTGGCAGACCCGCATCATCACGCAGCCCGCCACGACCAGCGGGGCGCTGGCGAAGCCGAACTCCTCGGCGCCGAGGAGCGCCGCGATGATCACGTCGCGGCCGGTCTTCAGCTGGCCGTCGGCCTGCACCACGATGCGGTCGCGCAGGCCGTTGCGCAGCAGCGTCTGCTGGGTCTCGGCCAGGCCGAGCTCCCACGGCGCGCCGGCGTGCTTGATGCTGGTCAGCGGGGCGGCGCCGGTGCCGCCGTCGTGCCCGGAGATCAGCACTACGTCGGCGTGCGCCTTGGACACCCCGGCGGCGACCGTGCCCACGCCGACCTCGGCGACCAGCTTGACGTGCACCCGCGCCGCCGGGTTGGCGTTCTTCAGGTCGTGGATGAGCTGAGCCAGGTCCTCGATCGAGTAGATGTCGTGGTGCGGCGGCGGGGAGATCAGGCCGACGCCAGGCGTGGCGTACCGGGTCCTGGCGATCCACGGGTACACCTTGTGCCCGGGCAGCTGGCCGCCCTCCCCCGGCTTGGCCCCCTGCGCCATCTTGATCTGCAGGTCGTCGGCGTTCACCAGGTACTCGCTGGTCACGCCGAACCGGCCGCTGGCCACCTGCTTGACCGCCGAACGGCGCAGGTCGCCGCCGGCGTCGCGGACGAACCGGTCGGGGTCCTCACCACCCTCGCCGGTGTTCGACTTGCCGCCGAGCCGGTTCATCGCGATGGCCATCGTCTGGTGCGCCTCGGCGGAGATCGACCCGTAGGACATGGCCCCGGTGGCGAACCGGCGCACGATGCTGCTCACCGGCTCGACCTCGTCGATCGGGACGGGCGCACGGCCCGAATTGAACGGCTCTGAATTAATGAACGGCTGTGCCTCACCGGCGCCGCGGATCCGCAGCAGCCCGCGCAGCGTCATCAGCCGGGCCGACTGGTCGTCCACCAGCCGGGTGTACTCCTTGAATATCTCGTACCGGCGTTCCCTGGTGGCGTGCTGCAGCTTGAACACGGTCTGCGGGTTGAACAGGTGCGGCTCGCCCTCGCGCCGCCACTGGTACTCGCCGCCGCCCTCCAGCCTGCGGTGCGCGGGCGCGTCGCCGCGCGGCGGGAACGCTGCGCGGTGCCGCCGGGCCGATTCGGCGGCGAGCACGCCGAATCCGACGCCGCCGAGCCGGGACGTGGTGCCCGCGAAGCAGGTGCCGATGACCTCCTCGCCCAGCCCGATGGCCTCGAAGATCTGGGCGCCGGTGTAGGAGGCGACGGTGGACACGCCCATCTTGGACATGATCTTGAGCAGGCCCTTGCCGAGCGCCTTGATGAGGTTGGCGGCGGCCTGCCCCGGGCCGGTGCCGCCGAGTTCGCCGCGCCGGGCCAGATCCGCCACCGTGCCGATGGCCAGGTACGGGCAGACCGCGGCCGCGCCGTAGCCGACCAGCAGGGCGGCGTGGTGGCACTCGCGCACGTCGCCGGCGTCCACGATCAGCCCGACCCGGGTCCTGGTCCGCTCCCTGATCAGGTGGTGGTGGATGGCCCCGGTGAGCAGCAGCGACGGGATCGGCGCCCAGCTGTGCGGGTGAAGCGGCGCCGGCTCGGCAGGCGCGGACGGCTCCTGGCCGGTGTCCAGGGCGTGCGCCCGGTCGGACAGCACGATCATCCGGGCCCCGCCGGCGATCGCGGCGGACACGTCGGCGCACAGCTCGGCCAGCCGCCGCGCCAGCCCGTCGCCGCCCGCCGCGACCTGGTACCGGCCGTCCACCACGTGCGCGGCGAACCCGGGCAGGTCACCGGCCGCGTTGATGTGGATGATCTTGCCCAGGTCGGTCTCGCCGATCACCGGGTAGGGCATGACGACCTGCCGGCAGGAGGCGGGCCCGGGCTCGAGCAGGTTCTGCTCGGGGCCGGTGGCCGAGGCCAGCGAGGTCACCAGCTCTTCCCGGATCGCGTCCAGCGGCGGGTTCGTCACCTGCGCGAACAGCTGGGTGAAGTAGTCGAAGATGAGCCGGGGCCGGTCCGACAGCACCGCCACCGGGGTGTCGGTGCCCATCGAGCCGACCGGCTCGGCGCCGGTGCGGGCCATCGGGGCCAGCAGCACCCGCAGCTCCTCCTCGGTGTAGCCGAACATGCGCTGCTGGGTGGCCAGATCCGGGCCAGCCTCAGCCGCCGGGCCAGCCGGCCCGGCGGGCAGGTCGCCGAGGTGCAGCTGGCCGGCGTGCAGCCATTCCGCGTACGGGTGCCGGGCGGCCAGCTCCGCCTTGACCTCGGCGTCCTCGATGATCCGCCGCTGGCCGGTGTCGGCCAGGAAGATCCGCCCGGGCTGCAGCCTGCCCTTGCGGACAACCGTCGCCGGGTCGATGTCGAGCACCCCCACCTCGCTGGCCAGCACGACAAGACCGTCGCTGGTCACCCAGTACCGGCCGGGGCGCAGCCCGTTGCGGTCCAGCACCGCGCCGATCACCGTGCCGTCGGTGAAGGCCACGCAGGCCGGGCCGTCCCACGGCTCCATCAGCGCGGCGTTGAACTGGTAGAACGCCCGCAGCTGCGGGTCCATCCCCGGGTCGTTCTCCCAGGCCTGCGGGATCATCATGAGCACGGCCTCGGGCAGCGATCGGCCGCCCAGGTGCAGCAGCTCGAGGCAGGCGTCGAAGCTGGCCGAGTCGCTCTCCTGCTCGTCGGCCACCGGGAACAGCCGGTCCAGCCCCTGGCCGGGCGCTCCCGCTTGGCCGCCGGCGTCCGGGATCAGATCGGTGCCCAGCATGGACTCGCGGGCGCGCAGCCAGTTGCGGTTGCCCCGGATGGTGTTGATCTCGCCGTTGTGCGCGATGAACCGGTACGGGTGGGCCAGCGGCCAGGACGGGAACGTGTTGGTGGAGAACCGCGAGTGCACCAGGGCCAGCGCGCTGGTGAACCTGGGGTCGCGCAGGTCGGGGTAGAACTCCTCCAGCTGGGTGGCGGTGAGCATGCCCTTGTACACGATCGTCCGCGAGGACAGGCTGGCGAAGTACACGCCGGCCTCGTGCCCGGCCCGCTTGCGCAGGCAGAACGCCAGCCGGTCGAGGTCCAGGCCGCGCTGGCCGTGCCGGCCCGCGACGAACAGCTGGCTGAGCCCGGGCAGCGCGACCCGCGCGCCGTGCCCGCAGGCCTCCGGCTCGTGCGGCACGCCGCGCCAGCCGAGCACCGCCAGGCCCTCCTCGGCGGCGATCCGCTCGACCGCGGCGACCGCGGCGGCCGGCGACGCTCCCCCGCTGGCGGGCAGGAAGGCGACGCCGGCGGCGTAGCGGCCGGCGTCGGGCAGCGCGAACCCGCACACCGCGCGCAGCAGCGCGTCCGGTATCTGGGTCAGGATGCCCGCACCGTCGCCGGTGCCGGGATCACTGCCTTTGGCGCCCCGGTGGTCGAGGTTGCGCAGAATCGTCAGGGCTTTGGCCACGATGTCGTGGCTGCGGCGCCCCGGCAGGTCGGCCACGAAGCCGACGCCGCAGGCGTCGTGCTCGAACCGGCTGTCGTACAGGCCCGCGCCGGGGCCATTTTCGGGGTGCCTGAAAGAGTCGGCAGAGGCCATTGCGCTCCCGTCGTCTCGTACGCGTTCGATGTGTGCGTTCGGGACGACGTTGGCCCTGCGGCAGATGGCGTCCGTGGAATGCCCACGGCACGCCCGGCTGCAACCCAAGATGTTACAGCGAGGTTACCTCACTGCTCTCATTGTCCCCGTGATCACCCGCCGTGGAAACCCCCGCGGTGGCTCCGGGCCGGACTTCGTCGCGGACCAGGCGGAGCGCGCTGAGCAGGGCGTTCAGCTGGTCTTCGGTGAGCAGCCCGGTGAACCAGCGGTCGATGTCGCGGACGTGCTGGCGGAGCACCCCGGCGATGAGGTCCCGGCCGCTCGCGGTGAGCACGGCGTAGGCTCCCCGGCGGTCGGACGGGCAGGTCTCCCTGACGACCAGGCCGCGCTGCTCGAGCCGGTCCACCACCCGGGTGATGCCACTGGTGGACAGCGCGGTCTGGGTGGCCAGGTCGGTCATCCGCAGCCGCTGGCCGGCCGACCGGCCCAGCCGGAGCAGCACGTCGAAGTCGGTCGTCGCCAGCCCGGCCGCGGTCAGCACGGGCGCGAACTTGGCCTGCAGCCCGGCGTAGGTCTCGACCAGCAACCCCATCGCGGTCAGCCGCGGGTCTGCGAAGATGCCCTCCGGCTGGCCCGGCACCGGGCCGCCCGGCTGGCCATCCTGCCCGGCAGGCACTGCTTGCGGAATCACCCTCTCATCCTACGTTATTTGACACGAGGAATATCAACGAGCAAGATACTTGTTAGCGCAACTATCCGCAGAGCAACCACCGTGGCTCGGACCTGAGCCACTTCGTCAGGGAGAGCACAATGACCGAATCCGCCACCCAGGCCGCCACCACCCGCGACTTCCAGGGCCAGACCATCCCGGCGCCGGGCACCTTCGACCTCGACCCGGCACACACCCGCATCGGCTTCTCCGCGCGTCACATGATGGTGAGCAAGGTGCGCGGCCAGTTCGGCGAATTCACCGGCTCGATCACGATCGCCGGTGAGCCGCTGGCCTCCGCCGCCGAGGCCGTGATCAAGACGGCCAGCATCGACACCCGCAACCCCGACCGGGAGAAGCACCTGACCGGCAGCGACTTCCTGGACGTGGAGAAGCACCCGGAGATGACCTTCCGCAGCACCCGGGTGACCAGCCGCCACGGCAACGAGTTCACCGTGCTGGGCGATCTCACGATCAAGGACGTGACCCGGCCGGTCGAGCTGAACCTCGAGCTCGAGGGCGTCGGCAACAGCCCGTGGGGTCAGCAGGTGCTGGGCTTCAGCCTGACCGGTGAGATCGACCGCGAGGACTTCGGCATGACCTGGAACGTCGGCCTGGAGACCGGCGGCGTGCTGGTCGGCAAGACCGTCAAGCTGGAGATCGAGGGCGAGGCCGTCCGCCGCGCCTGACACCCGGCTCGCGTCGCCAGGCCGCCGGCGGCCTGGCGACGCGAGGCGGTGTGGCTACCTCTGCTCGGCCAGCGGCCTGGCCCCACTGGAGTGCCTGGAGACCTGGTAATCGCCGACGGCGGTGCAGCCACCAGGCGACACGCAGGAGAGGCCATCCAGCTCGGCATGGGCCGCGGCCGGTGGCATCACGGCATTCTGGCGTGTCCAGCCCCTGGTGCTGCTCCAGCTATCAGCGACAGGCTTCGGCTGGCTCAGCACGGCGGTATTCTGCCCGGCGGCGACGCAGCGCCTGGCGGTGGGGCAGGATACGGCGTTGAGCTCACCGCTCGGCCGTGGCTGGACCGACCAGCGGGTGCCGTTCCACCGCTCGGCCAGCCCGCGGGCCGCGGTCCCGTTGAACGTGAAGCCGACCGCGGTGCACGCGGTGGCCGACGCGCAGGAGACCGCGGTGATGCCGTAGCTGCTACCGCCGGGCATGGCGCTGACCGCCCAGCTGCTGCCGTTCCAGATCGCCGACACGTTGCCGCTGTTGTCTTCACCGACCGCCATGCAGAAGCCGGCCCGCGGGCAGGACACCCCGGTGAGCTGCACGTCGCCGAACGGGACCTTGATCGGCGCGATCGCCCAGCTCTTGCCGTTCCAGACCTCGGTGAGCGCCCTGTCGTTCAGCTTGTTGGGGCTGTGCCATCCGACAGCCACGCACATAGCGGCCGACGCGCACGACACGGCGCTGAGCCAGAGCTCAACCCTGCCCTGCGGGCTGGGCATGGGCTGCAGCCGCCACCTGCTGCCGTTCCAGATCTCGGCGATGGTGACCAGGGACCTGCCGCCATTACCTGCCTGGCTGCCGACGGCCTCGCAAGACGAGGAGGACACGCAGGACACCCCACCCAGCTGATCATCGTGCCCGCTCGCCGGGCTGGGTACGGCCTGC
Organism: Streptosporangiaceae bacterium; assembly: GCA_036501145.1. GTDB lineage: Bacteria > Actinomycetota > Actinomycetes > Streptosporangiales > Streptosporangiaceae > PALSA-505. Next base: position 18,254 of record DASYAV010000009.1, read on the forward strand.
TTCTGCCAGCCGCTCCCACTAGTCTTGCGCATGGCGAGCGGATCCATGACACTCCCGTGTTTCGTCGGCCGGTAGCTGCCAACGGCCTCGCAGGTGCCGCCGGGCAGGCACGACACGCCGGACAGGCTGGCCTCGTGACCAGGGTCCGGCGTGGGCTGGACTGTCCATCCCGTGCTGGCGCTAGCCGGGCCGGCAGCCAGCACTCCGGTGCCGAGCAGGACCGCCGCGGCAAGCACCGTCAGTTTCCGCATGGCCATGTGTTCCTCTCTTTCGACAAGCCGTCCAGGTCCGCAATTATTAGACGTGTCACGGGCGGATCACGTTTACCCCAGAGGTTCCGCACCTCACAACAAACCAGGGATCTGGACGCAACGGATGCGTTTCCCCGCGAGTTAACAGAGCAACGAGCTGGCACCGGCGCGGTATAGGGGGTTTACAGTGCGGGGGAGGTTCCGGCGGCACCTGCTCCCGGTCTTGCTTGTCATTGGCCTGGTAGCTGCGGTGGGGGTCAGCTTGGTGGCCGCAATGTGGGGCACCATGGGACAGCGGGCTGGAAGCCGGGAGCGCCAGGTGGACGACCCGGCAGCGTGCCGGCACGTGCATGGCCCGTTCCACGTCACGGGGACGAAGGTCTACGGCGCCAGGGGGCAGCGGTACATCCCGTACGGGATCAGCCTCACCGGGTTGGCCAGCCCCCGGTGGGCCAGCCACATAGCCGAGGACGAGAGAGGCATCGCGGCCGCCGCGGACCACTGGTGCGCCAACACCATCCGCCTCCAGATCCGCCAGGCGAGTCTCGTCAGCACCAGCGGCCGCATCGACAAGCCGTTCCTGGACGCGGTCATCAAGGAGGTGCGCTTCGCCGAGAAACGGGGCCTCATCGTGGTGCTGAACCTGCAGTGGCAGCAGGACCCCGACCGCGTGGACGCGTCGATGCCGACGCAGCGCAGCATGGATTTCTGGGCCGCGCTCGCCCCGCGCTTCGGCAAAGACCCCGACGTGATCTTCGATATCTTCAACGAGCCCGCGCAGCGGGCGGGCTGCGGCTGGCAGTTCTGGCACTCCGGTGGCCGGTGCCGCGGCCACACGTACCTCGGGATACAGGCCCTGGCCGACTACGTCCGCGCGCGGGCGAAGAACCTGTTCTGGATCGAGGGCCTCAGCGCCGGGAGCCTGCTGAACCAGGCGTGGAAGTACCACATCACCGGCGACGGGCCGCTGGAGTACAGCGAGCACCGGCCTCCCCGGCGGCATCAGTACAGCACCTGGGACCGCGAGTTCGGGTACATCTCCGCCAGCGGGCACGCCCCGGTCGTGGAGGGTGAGTGGGCCGACTACGCCCGGCCGGCCGCACCGTGGGCATGCTGGAACGACGCCCCGGAGTCCGCGCCGCGCTTCCTGCGTTACCTGCAGGCTCGCGGGTTCGGCCTCATCGTGACCAAGCTGGTCAAGGACCAGCTCATCGAGTCGAAGAACCCTGATGATCCCACCCACTTCCGCGGCAACTGGTCGTGCACGAGAAACCTCGACCAGGGAGTGGGGTACCAGGCGCAGCAGTGGTTCTTCCGGCAGAACAGCTAGCGATTACTCCCGGGCGGGCCCGGCAGGGGCGTCCGTCGCAGGCGGGGGCAGGGGCAGCGGCACGTCGCGGACGCCTGGCGGATGCGCGAGGGAGGCCGGGGCGGCCGCCTCGTCCGGGTCGGGGCGCGGGTGGGTGCGGTACAGGTACCAGGCCGCGCCGGCGAAGGCCAGGATGGCCAGCCACTCGTTCACCCGCAGCCCGAGAAAGTGCGGCGCGTAGTCGATGCGGATGGTCTCGATGGCGAACATCCCCACCGCGTAGGCGGCCACATACACCGCGAAGACACGGCCGCCGGGCAGCCGGAACCGCCGGGCGGCCCAGAGCACTCCGGCCGCGACCAGCAGATCCCAGACGCACTGGTACAGGAACACCGGCTGGAAGGTGCCGAACGCCTCGTAGCCGGTGACCCGGTGCGCCGGGTCGATCTGCAGCGCCCAGGGCAGCCCGGACGGCCGCCCGTAGACCTGCTGGCTGAACCAGTTGCCCCAGCTGCCGATGGCCTGCCCGACCGCGATGCCGGGCGCGGCCGCGCCCGCCACCGCGCCCAGCGGCACCCCGGCCCGGCGGCAGGCGATCGCGGCCCCGCCGAACCCGAGCAGCAGCCCGCCGGGCATGCCGAGCCCACCGTCCCACACCTTGAGCAGCGTCAGCCAGTCCTGGTGGCGGCCGAAGAACAGGTGGTAGTCGGTGGCCACGCTGTCCAGCCGGGCGCCGATCAGGCCGAGCGGCACGGCCCAGGCGGCCACGTCCAGGATGAGCCCGGGCCGCCCGCCCGCGGCCTGACAGCGCCGGTCGGTGATCCAGATCGCGACGATGACCCCGAGCACCAGGCACAGCGCGTACGCCCGGACCGGGATGGGGCCGGCATGCCACACCCCGCGCGCGGGGCTGGGAATGTAGGCAACCGGCATGGTTTTGCCACATTACCGTCAGGCTCATTCAAAACCTGGCGTGGTCAGCGGCTTGGTACCGGTCCCGGCTCGCCGTGCCGGCTGGCCGCCGACCGCACCCCGCCGGCCAGTTCGGCGGCGAGGTCGGCCACTGCCGCGACCCCGGCCTGCCCGGTGGGCGCGTCCAGCAGCCTGCGGACGAACGCGGAGCCGACGATCACGCCGTCGGCGTAGCCGGCCACCCGGGCCGCCTGGGCGCCGTCGCGCACGCCCAGGCCGACCGCGACGGGCAGGCTGGTGGCCTCCCGGATCCGCCCGACCAGGCCGGCCGCCTCGTCACTGACCGTGTCGCGGACACCGGTCACGCCCATCAGCGAGGCCGCGTAGACGAAGCCGCGGCACACCCCGGCGATCTTGGCGATCCGCTCCGGTGTGGAACTCACCGCGGCCAGGAACACCGCGTCCAGGTTATGCCCGGCCGCCGCAGCCAGCCACGGCCCGGCCTCTTCCGGGGTCAGGTCGGGGGTGATCAGCCCGGACCCGCCGGCCGCGGCCAGGTCCGCCGCGAAAGCGTCCACCCCGTACCGGTCCACCGGGTTCCAGTACGTCATGACCAGGGTGGGCACGCCCTCACCGGCCAGCGCCGAGACGGTGCGCAGCACGTCGGCCACGTGCACCCCGCCGGTCAGCGCGCGGTGCACCGCCTCCTGGATGACCGGGCCGTCCATCAGCGGGTCAGAGTAGGGCAGGCCGATCTCCACGATGTCCGCGCCGGAGCGCGCCATGGCCAGCGCCGCCTCGATCGCGCCGTCCACCGACGGGAAACCGGCCGGCAGGTAGCCGATGACCGCCGCTCGGCCTTCCGCGGCCGCCCGGCCGAAGGCGTCGCTGGCCGCGGTCACCGGGCGCCGTCCATCAGCCCGAACCAGCGGGCCGCGGTGTCCATGTCCTTGTCCCCCCGGCCGGACAGGTTGACCAGCAGCAGCACGTCCGGGCCGAGTTCGCGGCCCACCTCGAGCGCGCCGGCCAGCGCGTGCGCCGACTCGATCGCCGGGATGATGCCCTCGGTCCGGCACAGCAGCGAGAACGCCGTCATGGCCTGCTCGTCGTCCACCGCCCGGTAGCTGGCCCGCCCGGTGTCGTGCAGCCAGGAGTGCTCGGGGCCGACTCCCGGGTAGTCGAGCCCGGCCGACACCGAGTGCGTGGGCAGCGTCTGGCCCTCGGCGTCCTGCAGCAGGTAGGTGCGCATGCCGTGGATGATCCCGGCCGACCCGGCCGCCAGCGTGGCCGCGTGCCGCGCGGTGCGCACTCCCTCGCCGCCGGCCTCACAGCCGATCAGCCGCACAGCGGGGTCGCCGATGAAGGCGTGGAACACCCCGATGGCGTTGGAGCCGCCGCCGACGCAGGCCAGCACCGCGTCGGGCAGCCACCCGGTGCGGGCCAGCACCTGCTCGCGCGCCTCGGTGCCGATGACGCGCTGGAAGTCGCGGACCATCATCGGGAACGGGTGCGGGCCCATCACCGAGCCGATGCAGTAGTGGGTCGTCTGCACCGACGTGACCCAGTCCCGGAAGGCCTCGTTGATCGCGTCCTTGAGGGTGCGGCTGCCGATGGTGACCGGGACGACCTCGGCGCCGAGCATCCGCATCCTGGCCACGTTGAGCGCCTGCCGCCGGGTGTCCTCCTCCCCCATGTAGACCACGCAGTCCAGGCCGAGCAGCGCGCAGGCGGTGGCGGTGGCCACGCCGTGCTGCCCGGCGCCGGTCTCGGCGATCACCCGGGTCTTGCCCATCCGGCGGGTCAGCAGCGCCTGGCCGAGCACATTGTTGATCTTGTGGGAGCCGGTGTGCGCCAGGTCCTCGCGCTTGAGCAGCACCCGGCAGCCGGCCCGCTCGCCGAACCGGGCCGCCTCGGTGACCGGCGTGGGCCGGCCGGCGTAGTCGCGCAGCAGCGCGTCCAGCTCGGCCGCGAACGCGGGGTCTGCCTGGGCGCTGGCGTAGGCCCGCTCCAGCTCGTCCAGCGCGGACATCAGCGCCTCAGGCGCGAACCGGCCACCGAAGCGGCCGAAGTGACCGGTGCGATCAGGCTGGGCCTGCCCGGCCGCTGTGGCCCGGGCGGAGCCGTTCGGAGAATTCATCTCCGGTCGCCGCGGAGGGCGGGATGCGAGCCGGCCGTGACCAGGTCGGCGACCGCGGCGCGCGGGTCCTTGTCGGTGACCAGGCTCTCGCCGACCAGCACGGCGTCGGCGCCGGCCGCCGCGTAGGCGAGCAGGTCGTGCGGGCCGCGCACACCCGACTCGGCGATCCTGATGACGCCGTCCGGGATGAGTGGGCAGAGCCGGGCGAACACGCCCCGGTCCACCTCGAGCGTGCTGAGGTCGCGCGCGTTCACCCCGATGACCTTGGCGTCCGCCTCCACCGCCCGGGTCAGCTCGTCCTCGGTGTGCACCTCGACGAGCGGCAGCAGGCCGATGGACACGGCCCGCTCGATCAGCGAGACGAGCGCGTTCTGCTCCAGCGCGGCCACGATGAGCAGCACGACGTCGGCGCCGTGGGCGCGTGCCTCCCACAGCTGGTAGGAGCCGACGACGAAGTCCTTGCGCAGCACCGGCACCTGCACCGCGCTGCGCACCGCGGCCAGGTCGGCCAGGCTGCCGCCGAACTGCCGCGGCTCGGTCAGCACGCTGATCACCCGGGCGCCGCCGGACGCGTAGTCCACCGCCAGCGCGGCGGGGTCGGTGATCTCGGCCATCGCGCCGCGGGACGGGCTGCCCCGCTTAACCTCGGCGATCACGGCCACGTCGTCGCCGCTCAGCGCGGCCTGGGCATCGCGCGGGGACGGCGCGCGCCGCGCCGTCTCCTTCAGCTGATCGAGCGGCACCTCGCGCTGCCGCTCCGCGAGGTCGGCGCGCACGCCGTCAAGGATCTTGTCGAGCACGCTCACGCGGTTCCGCTGTCCCCTCGAGTCGGGTGCCCTGCGCCCCCGATGCTAGCGGGAGGCTCTGGGCCGCCCGGACGCGCCCCGGCATCCGGTGTCCCCGGCTCTCCCGGCGCCGTGGCCGGCGCAGCGGCGGCCGCGGGCCCGGTGTCCAGCACGTAACCGATTCCGCGGACGGTGCGGATCCCGTGGCCTGGCCCGAGCTTGGCCCGCAGCTGCGCGACGTACACGTCCACCGCCCGGTCGGTGGCCGGGCCGTCCTCGCCCCACACCGCGGCGCACAGCGCGGCCCGCGGCACCGCCCGGCCCGCCGCGCGGAGCAGGCAGACCAGCACGCTGAGTTCGGTGCCGGTGAGCGTGACCGGCACGCCGTCCAGGGTGGCGCGCCGCCGGGCCGGCTCGACCAGCAGCCGCCCCGCGGTGTAGCTGGCCGGGGTCCGGGCCGCGCCGCGGGCGGCGGCGCGCACCTTGCCGGCCAGCGTGCGCGGCCCGAACGGCCGGGCCAGGCAGGCGTCCTGGCCGACGCCGATGTCCTGCGGGCGCAGGCCCTTGGCCGCGTGGCTGCCCTCGCCGGCGGTCAGGCAGATCACCGGGGCGGCGGCCGGTCCGCGGGCCGGACGGGCGGCTGGGCCGCGGCCGGAACCTGGGGCCGGGCCGCGGGCAGGACCGGCGGCCGGGCCGCGGCGGAGCAGGCGGCGGATCTGCCGGGCGTCCAGGCCCGGCATGGTCAGGTCGAGGACGACGGCGGCGGAGCCTCCGGCGGTCAGTTCGGCGACCGTCTCGGCGGCGTCGCGGGCGTACCGCACCGCCAGCCCCTCCCTGGCCAGGTAGCGGCGGATGAGCTCGGCGACGGCCGGATCGTGCTCGGCGACCAGAATCTCGCGGGCCGCCTCAGCCGGCGGCGTGGCCAACCGGGTATCCCCGGGTCACGGCTCGTCCCCGCGTGCGGCCACCGGCTGGCCGGCCTCGCGGGCCACATCAGCGGCACCGTCATCGTGGCCGGCCGGGGGCGGCGCGGTGCGTCGGGATTCCGGTGCGCTGTCGGTCAGGTCCATGCCGCGGTCGAGCGCTTCCCAGAGCGCGGCGGCCTCGCCGTCGGGATGCTGGGGGGCGGCCTGGTCCGGGTGGTGCACGGAATGACCGGCGGCTGGCCCGGCCGTCTCGGCCTGGGCGCTGGCCGGCCCGGCGCCGGGCGTGGCGATGGGCAGGCCGGTCTCCTGGCCGGGGCGGTCGAACCGGCCCGACATAACCGGCCAGCGCGGGCCACGCCAGGCCGCGAGCAGCCCGGCGCCGATCAGCAGTACCACGCCGATGACGGCGGCCGCCCGCCACGGGCCGCTGGTCAGTGCCACCCGGGTGGCGGTGCCGAGGATCGGCAGGCTGCCTCCGGTAGACGAGGTGCCGGTGATCGCCGAGTTGCCGCCGGGCAGCGCGCCGCCCAGCCCGGCCGAGGAGTTCGCGCCGGACGCGGCGGAAACCACCGCGGCCGCGTGCACCGGGGAGCTGAGGATCACCGCCGCCCAGCCACCGAGCACCGCCATCAGCGCCCCGGCCACCCGGCGGGCCACGCCGCGGGTCGCGATGACGGCGGCCAGGCAGGCCACCGCCGCGAGGGCGAGCGCGCTGGCGGCCGGCATGATGTTCCACCCGGTCACCGGCACCGACCCGGACGGCAGCGGCGATGGCGCGTGGTAGAACACCCGGGCCCAGTCCTGGCGCAGGCTCAGCAGCGCCAGCCCGGCACCGACCAGGCAGGCCACTATCGCCGCGGTGAACTCCCTGCGCGCGATCATGCCTGTTTGCTCCCCGATAGCAGCGGTGCGCTCCAGCCTATGACCGCGGCGCGGCCTGCTCCGGCTGGGGTGCCGCGGCGGCGGAAAGCGGCAGCGGGTCGGCGTCGAAGCAGGTGCGGGCGCCGGTGTGGCAGGCCCCGTCCAGCTGGTCCACCCGGACCAGCACGGTATCGCCGTCACAGTCCAGCGCGACGGACTTCACCCGCTGCTCGTGGCCCGAGGTCGCGCCCTTGACCCAGTACTCCCGGCGGCTGCGGGACCAGTAGGTGCACAGCCCGGTGGTCAGCGTCCGGTGCAGCGCCTCGTCGTCCATCCAGCCCAGCATCAGCACCTCGCCGGTGTCGTGCTGCTGTGCGATGGCCGGGAACAGCCCGGCGGCGTCCCGCTTGAGCCGCGCGGCGATCTGCGGATCCAGCCGCGATGGGCGGATGGGGCTGTTCACGGGTCTCACTCCTTGCGTCGCTGGCCGGCCGGCACGTGCCAGCTTAGGCGCAGTGGCCACGCGGCCCGCGGCCGCATGCGGCGCGCCGGTGGCGCCCGGGCACGGTCCGCTCAGCGGACCGACGTGGCCGGGCGCCGGGAGAGCCGGCGTCGGGGAACCGTGGCCGGGCAGGGGTTGTAGTTGAGGATCTGGCGGAAGTCCGGGTCGTACTCTAGGCCGTTGCCGTCAAGGACCGTGTAGTAGTACCCCTTCACGTAGCGGCCGTACTGCTTCTGCTTGCCGAAATCGTTCACGGTCACGCCGGGGATGTCTTTTGCCCTCAACCCATGAACACCCGTTGATCTTGGTGGTGGAGAAGAACAGGTAGAAGGCGGCCGGCTTGCCTTCATCGGTGAGCGGGATCTCCGCGCAGCGGCCGGCACCCGGATGAACTGGCTGCAGTGCGACTGCGAGCCCGGACGCCTAGTCTCTTGCATTAACGGTTCCCCATGGCTAAGGCCGGGGGA
>DASYAV010000010.1:0-52871 GCA_036501145.1 Streptosporangiaceae bacterium
TCGCCCTGCTCACCCAGCGCTGGCGGGCCCTGCAGCACATCACCGCCAGCCCCAGCCGGATCGGTGACATCGCCCGCGCCGCGCTCGTCCTCACCCATTTCGAGTACGGCTACCTCAAATGAATTCGCTGAGATCACCTCATTATGTGAGCAATGCCAGCGGCGAGGCGGACTTGTGCCCACGTTGCCTGGACACGCGGAATGCCTGATGCCCACGCGGAGTCGGCCATCTCTGCCGCCCGCAGAGCGGCATCCGGATCACCTGTCCGGATTGCTACTGACGAAGCGAAGAGTGCCTGCCTGGGTGGTGGGCAGGACCAGGCCGAAACTCCGGAGTCTGGAGTTATGGAGACGGCCGCTGCATCTTCGGCCCGGTGGAGTGCTTGCCGCGCCCTGCGCGCATCTCCGAGGAGTGCTGCCGCATTAGCTTCGTAGCTGGCAAGCAGAATACGTATGGTGGTGGGTGGGCTGCAATCAAATCCGCAGCGTGCGAGATCCGCGGCTTCCGCGAAATGAGATCGCCATCTTTCCGTCTTGGCCTGAACACTGAAAGCAATAGCCAAGTTGGCGTCGACTTCTTGCGCGAAAACCATTGCGGCAGAACCATATTCGGCTGCTGGCTCGTCGAAATGAAGGTCACCGAGAAGCAATGAGCCATGTGCGAGCAGATCGGCATCGATGCGGTAGAGGTCCCGAGCCTGACTGAACCGCTGCTTTCCTGATCGCAATAGCTGCTGGATCTGCTCGTGCAGGCGCGTGACATCAGTCAGCAGCTGGGCCGGTGGCTGCTGGGTATGTGTCTCCACCAGGATGGTGCATGCCTCTTCGATCTTGCTTATCGCATCATCGCTAACGTTGGTCGTGCCTATCCAGCCGATGAGGCTCCGGGCATCGTATTTTGTTGGCAGCCTGTCAGGCTCAGCGGTCACCGGTGTCCCGAAGAGCAATTCATGCGTCAGCCCGAAAGCGCGGCAGTACAGCTCTGTGTAGAGGTCACCCGGAAAGTGCTTGCCCGCCTCATATGCCCGGATGTATCGCTGGATGTTTTCCACAGAGGGAAGCACGGCGCGGGTCTCGTCATCGGCCGCATTGCGCAGGTTAATAGCTGTGATCTTCTGGCTCCACAACCGCCGAGTGCGTTCTTCGCGCAAGCGCATGGCCCAGGAGGGTAGCTCTTTCCCTGGCATAACGAGCGCTGCTCCCACCAGCCGGATGCGGATGATCTCGTGTCCTAGCGTATCCCCTCCCCTTTCCCCGATCCGCAAGCGAATCTGGATTGAGGAGTCCGAGAGGAGGTGGGGACGTGCCGATCCCGTTGTGGGAGTGGACGGTGACGCGAGACACGCAGGGCGGCTCGGCCGGCTTGTGCAAGACGCGTGCTCGTGCGATGGAGGCGCTGTCGAAGGCGCTGATCGCGGCGGGCCGGCCGGCCAGCGGCCGGGTAGCCCAGGTCAAGCTGATCCGTCCCGTCCAGGCGGAGCCCACGTACCTGCGCGGGTTTCCCGCCCGCACGGCGGTATATGACGGGACGGTCATCCAATGGAGTTGACCACGGTCGCGGAAGGGCTGGCAGAGGTTATCCGGTGCCACGGGATGATCATGACGCCTGCCGGGCAACCGCCGAGAGGATCAACCAGACCCGGCCGCAGTGGCTTGTGCTATGGGGGTGCTATTCGCGGCTGTACTGGGCGTTTCCGTTGTTTGCGACGCGCCGCCGGTTCCTCGTCCATGCCGGCTACCCGGATGCACTCATCGCACGCATGGACGAAGCCGAGCGGAGATTCCGCATCGACGCTGAGCAGGAGGAGAGGGAACCGGGCCTATGACCGCGGAAACTGAATTGACCGCAATACAAGTGTGCCAGACACGGAGCAGACTACGGCGGATGGTAGGTGACCTGCTGGCCGGTTCCGGCTTGGAGATCTGCGAACTCGAAAAAGAACTTGTCATCAGCAACGGACTGGGCTGCTGCCGGGGCCAGGCGGATGTCTAGCCTGCCCGCAAGTGCCCGGCCGGGCCTGCCCCCGCTTAGGGGTCCCGCCCAAACGAGGTGGCTCAAGCTTCGGCCGGCCCGGCAGCGGCTATCAGGCGGGCGCGCAGGTGGACGGCGAGTGCGGGGTCTAACGCATTTGCTGTCCGCCAGACGCGATAGGCCAGCACACTGTTCGCCACCGCGCCTGCGATCGTCAGCAGCGACCAGCCCCAGTAGCCGTAGGCAAGCAGGATGCCGGTCAGGGCGAGCAGCCAGGCCGTAACCAGTACACGGACGAGTATCACGCCACGCGGGTGCCTGCGGTCGAAGCCCGTTGCCATGTTCATGATGGTCTCCTCTATCACAGGGGTACGCAAGAGCGTCCGTACTGCTAAGGCGCGCTCGATGTGCGGGCGCAGCGCCATCGCACGGGCGGTCCGCTCGCGGACGAACACTCCGCTCTCCTGCCGGGACAGATGGAAACGTCGACGGATGGGCAACGCCTTCCGCCGCCCAGCCGCGTATTGGTTCCTGACCCATGCCTACATCGCCGGCATCTTCCGAGTGGACCGCTGCGGCCGCCCGTCCGGTCGCTAGCCGCTGGACGTGACGTTGGACGAGTGGCGCGGCGACTTGGTGGCAAAAGGGAAGCGACGGCGACGCAACCCAGCCTCCCGGCTGCAGGAAATGTCACCAGGTCAAACAGACACCGGCTGGAAACTCGAACAGCCCAGTCCTGGAGTGTTCATCTGGCGGCTGCCCTACGGGCGCACCTACAGGATCGACCCGGCACCTACCCCACCTGAGCCAAGCTCGCGGTGGGCTGCGCCCGGGTCTGTCAGGTCGAAGCGGTCAGCGAACGATGACGAGGTCGGTGGGGTCGAGGCCGACCCTGATCGCCCGGCCAGCCTGGAGGGTAGCGATCCGGATGGGGGTCACCGTACGTCCCTGAATCCTGCCGGTGCCGAAGTTGACGACGTAGGCGGTCTTCCCGTCCGGGGTAATCGCGATGGCGTCCGGGCCGAGGCGCACGGAGATGGCCTGTCCGGCCTGGTTGGTGGCGGTATTGACCGGGGTCACCTCGGCGTGCCCGCTGACGCCGCCGCCGCCGACCAGGAGGACCTTGCCATCCGGGGTGATCGCCATGGAACTCAGGACGCCGCCGCCGGGGATGGGGATGGAGATGGGCGGTCCGGCCTGGTTGGTGGCGGTGCTGATCGGGGTCACCGTGCCGTAGGAGCTGAGCACGTAAGCGGTCTTCCCGTTGGGCGTGATCACGATGGCGCCGGGAACCTCCCCGACCGTGATCGGCGTGAGCGCGGTGTTGGTGACGGTATTGATCGGGGTGACGGTGTCGAAGCCGCTGGCGACGTAGGCGGTCTTCCCGTCCGGGGTAATCGCGATGGCGGAGGGATTACTCCCGACCGTGATCGCCTTGCCGACCGTGTGAGAGGCGGTCTGGACCGGGATCACCGTGTCGCTGAGGTAGTTGAGGAGATAGAGGGTCCGCCCGTTCGGGGTGATCGCGACGCCAGAAAGGCCGGCCGGGTCAGCCCCGGTGCTGATCGTCTTCCCGGGCGTGTTCGTGGCGATCCGGACGGGGGTCACGGTGCCGTCATCCCCGACGGCATAGAGGGTCTTCCCGTAGGGGCCGACCAGGAGGGCGTCAAGTTCCCCCACCTCGAACGTCCGCCCGGGCTTGTTGGTGGCGGTCCGGATCGGGGTCACCGTACCGGCCGCGTGGCCGACGTAGACGGTCGCGCCGTCCGGCGTGGCTGCGATGTAGTTGGCACCGTGGGTGTTGATCACCCGGCCCGGCCGGTTGGTGGCGACCCGGATCGGCGTCACCGTGCCGGAGCCCTGGTTGGCGACGTAAACGGTCGGTGGCGGGGCGGCGGTACCGGCCACAACGGCGGCGCCAGCCGGGGCGGCGGCTCCGGACAACCCCAGCAGGGCCAGCGCCGCCGTCGGCGCCGTGAGGCACAGAACGCGTTTAATAGCTCGGCGCATCGCAGATCCCCTTGCTCCTCGCCCCCGCATGCCGCACAGCGCGCGGAAGGCTTGGTCAGTAGACGCCGGACAATGCCTGGCGGATTACGCAGCCCTGCAGTTATCGCGGCTTCAGGCCGAGGACGGTCCGGTCACCGGGGGCGCAGGCCGGTGAAGCCAAGGCTGTGCCGCGGGAATCAGCTCAGCGTCGCGAGCAACCTGGGAATGTCACTGAAGAACCGCTCCCCAGCCTGGGCCGCCGCAGGTGAGACAGTGTCGAGCGTAAGAAAACCGTGGATCAGCTTGGGCTCCCGGCGATGCTGGACCGGTACTCCCGCTACTGCCAGGCGGTCCGCGAACAGGTCACCTTCATCCCGCAGCGGATCATGTTCGGCGGTGATGATGAGAGCGGGCGGCAAGTGGGCGAAGTTGCTGGCGTGCAGCGGGCTGACCCGGGGGTCCGCTCGCAGGGCCGGTTCGGGAACCCACAGCTCGGCACCCCAGGCGACGTCGTCAGCGGATATCCCCCAGCCTGTCCCCTTCTCGATGACGCTTGGCTGCGACAAGGTCAGGTCGGTATTGGGGTAGGCCAGCAGTTGCGCCGCCGGGGTGGGCCCGCCTTCGTCGCGCAGCCGCAGGCAGGCCAGCGCGGCCAGATTCCCGCCGGAACTGTCGCCCGCGATCAGCACGGGCTGATCAGCCCCGGCCAGTTCTGCCCGGTTGCCGCATGCCCAGCGGACAGCAGCAGTGACATCATCAACGGCCGCCGGCCAAGGATGCCCGGGCGCCCGCCGGAAGTCCACGGCCAGCACGGCGACCTGCGCGCCTACCGCGAGACGGCGGCAGGCTCGATCATGAGACTCCAGGTCGCCGATCGTCCACATACCGCCGTGGGCGAATACGACCAGCGGATGGGGCTGCAGCGTTGGCCGGTAGAGCCGCACGGCGACCCCACCCGGAACAGCCAGGTTCTCGACCGCGGCCAGCTCAGGGCCGGGAGGCCGGGCCCTGACCCGGTTCCGCTGCGCTTCCCGCATGACCCGCGGCCCTTGCTCCCGGGCGGACGGGCCTGGCGTTGCGCGCGATGCCTCAACGAACGCCGCCAGCTCCGCGTCAGCGAGCAGGTCAGCCAGAACCCCTGTCACGCACTCAGCATGCCAGGGACCCACCCAGTCAAGTGCCGCGGGATCCGTGCAGGTCAGCCGGGCAGGCCCAGGTCGTCGTCGTCGGGATGGGTGACCGGGACCCCGCCGTTCGGCGGCGGCAGCGGCACGGCCGGCAACTCCCGGGCCGCGGCCAGCTGGTCGATGGCCGGCATCGCGGCCTGGCCCGCCGCGGGCAGGCCAGGCGCGGCGGTTTCCGGCGCCGGCAGTCCGGCCGCGGACCGTTCGCCGATCGCCCCGGCATCGTGCTGGCCCCCGGCCACCTCGCCTCGCTCCCCGGCGCGGCCGCTCTGCTCCGCAGACCGGTCGCCTTGCTCACCCGCGCGCCCGCCTTGCTCCCCGGCGGGGCCACCGAGACCGGACACGGCCGAGGCGATCTTCGCGCCGGCGCTCCCGTCGAACGCGCTGGACAGGCTCTTCAGCGCGCTGGTGACCTCGCTGGGGATGACCCAGAACGTGCTGCCCTGGCCCTGCGCGAGCTGCGGCAGCGTCTGCAGGTACTGGTAGGCGAGCACCTTGGGGTCGGGGTCGGCGTCGTGGATCGACTTGAAGACCTGGCCGATCGCCTGGGACTGGCCCTCGGCGCGCAGGATCTGGCTCTGCTTGTCACCCTCGGCCCGCAAGATCGCACTCTGCTTCTCGCCCTCCGCGGTGAGGATCTTCGACTGGCGCTGCCCCTCGGCGTTGAGCACCGCGGCCCGCTTCTCCCGCTCGGCCCGCATCTGCTTCTCCATCGCGTCCACCACGCTCTTCGGCGGGTCGATGGCCTTGATCTCCACCCGGGTGACCCGGATCCCCCACTTGCCGGACGCCTCGTCGAGCACCCCCCGCAGCATGTTGTTGATGTGGTCGCGGGAGGTCAGCGTCTGCTCCAGGTCCATCGAGCCGATCACGCTGCGCAGCATGGTCGCGGTGAGCTGCTCGATCGCCTGGATGTAGTTGACGATCTCGTAGTCCGCCGCCCGCGGGTCGGTCACCTGGAAGAACAGCACCGTGTCGATGAGCACGACCAGGTTGTCCTCGGTGATGACCGGCGCACCCTTGAACGACACCACCTGCTCGCGCAGGTCGATCAGGGGCTTCACCCGGTCGATGAACGGGATGATGAAGTTCATCCCCGGCTCGAGCGTTTTGCGGTACCGGCCCAGCCGTTCGATGTTGCGGGCCCGGGCCTGCGGCACGATCCGGACCGAGCGCATCACCGTGATGACCGCGATCAGCACGACGACGAATGCGACAACCGCGGCGGCCAGTTCCATGGCTCTTACCTCCTGCTCGGCAGGGCTGCCCCGGGGTCGCCCGGCGGCAGCACGGCGCTATTCACGTGGGTACACGAGGGCGGTGACCCCCTCGATCTGCAAGACGTCGACCTTGGCGCCCACTGGGATCACGGTGGATTCGTCATAGGAGCGGGAGGTCCAGATCTCGCCGCCGATGCGGACCCGCCCGTCGTGTTCGTTAACTTCCTGCACGACGAGGCCGGTCTTCCCGACCAGGGCGGCCACGCCGGTCCGCAGCGGTGGCGGCTGCCTGACGTGCCGCATCGCGATCGGCCGCACCACGCCCAGGCCGGCCGCGGCGACCAGAGCGAACGCGCCGAGTTCGGCGGGCACGCCGAGGCCCGCGGCGCCGACGACCCCGGCGGCGACTGCCGCCACCGCCAGCAGGCCGAGCGCCAGCGTCACCGTCAGTAGCTCGGCCACGCCGAGCACCGCGGCCACGATCAGCCAGATGATCCAGGGACCCATGACGGCTCCGGGCAAGGCGCTGGCACGTGCGGGCGATCCGCACGTCCTTATCCGACAGTAACCCCGCGATGTGTGTTCGCGACATGGCGGAGTGCCACCTGGGACCGGGCCGTGACCCGCGAACGGCCAGGCTGTGACCAACGGTGTCAGGTGAGACGGCGGCGCACCCACCAGAGGCAGAAGCCGGCCAGCACGGCCGCCGCGGCGAGGAAGATCCCCGTCTCGTACCCCTGGAAGGCCCAGTACCGGCTGATCGGCTGGTAGACGAGCTGCTGATGCACGCCGAGTTTGTCGATGCAGGTCTGCAGGGCCCCGGAGCGGCCAACCGGGCTGCCGCGCCCCATAGTGGTGCCCGCCGGGATGTTGGGACAGCGGCCCGCGCCAGCTAGCCAGACCCCGCCCGGCCGTGGCTGGAAGGAGATCTCCTGCATGTTGTGGCCGACGATGATGCCGCCGTTCTGCCCGATCACCTGGCCCGCCCTGTTGAGGGTCTGGCTGGACAGCAGCCAGTCCGACGGGTTGGGTGTGCCCTTGCCTGGGCCGCCGAGCGACAGCGGGGCGGTGGACCGCAGCGGCGTCATCAGATGGGGCCGGACCCAGAAGGCCACGGCCAGCCGGGCCCCGGCGTAAGGGAGCAGGGTGGCGGCCATGGCCGGGACGGTGCGGCGGATCAGTACCCCGGCGGCGACCCCGAGCGCGAAGGCGAAGGCAGCATAGCCGATCGGCACGATGCCGCGGTCCTCGAACACCCCCGGGGTGAACCGGTTCAGGTTGAGCTGGTCCATCCGGCTGAACCACCAGGTCACGGCCAGGCTGAGCAGGCCCGTCACGGCCATGCTGGCCAGGCCGAGCATGACCAGCTTCACGGTCAGCCAGCGCCCCCGCGTCATGCTCTGCGTCCAGGCCAGCCGGAACGTACCGGTCTCCAGCTCACGGGCGATGAGCGGCGCGCCCCAGAACATGCCGATGAGCGCGGGCAGGACGAGCAGGACCGGCCCGAGCGCCGCCTGCACGATGTGATCGCGGGCCAGGAAGGCGGTCTGCGCCGGGCTGCAGTCGCCATGCGCGCCGCAGGTCGCGACGTAGCTGTCGTAGTAGTGAACAAGCTGCACGCCGGTGATCACCAGGACGACGGCGATCACCGCGAGCAGGCCGTAGGCGACCACGGCCTGGGTGCGGAACTGGCGCCAGGCGAGCTGGATCATCGCAGTACTCCGATTCCGGACCGGCGGCTCTTTCCTGCTCGGGAAGATGCCCTGCGGTCGCGCTCTGCCTGGCCCGCCTGGCTCATGTAGGCCAGCACGACGTCTTCCAGGCTCAGCTGCTCGACGGTCCACACCGGGTCCAGCACCGGCCCGTCGGTGCGGACGATGAACGTGCTCTGCCGGCCGGTCTCGCTGGCCTCGATGACGTGCTGGCCCGCGGGCAGGCTGGCGGGGTCGCGGCGCGGGCCGGTGAGCCGCAGGTGTGTGCCGAGCAGATCCTCGACCTCGCCGTTGACCTGCACGTGCGCGGCGGCCAGCACGACCAGGTAGTCGCAGACCCGCTCCAGGTCGGCGACCAGGTGCGAGGAGAGGATCACGCTCAACTCACTGTCGGCCACGGCCTCCATCAGGTGGCGCAGGAATTCGCGCCGGGCCAGCGGGTCGAGGCTGGCCACCGGCTCGTCGAGGATGAGCAGGTCGGGCCGCTTGGCCAGGGCCAGGGTGAGGGCGAGCTGAGCGCGCTGGCCGCCGGACAGCCGCCCGGCGCGCTGGCGTGGATCCAGGTCGAGCGCGGCGATCCGGCGCTCGGCCATCTGGCGGTCCCACCGGGGGTTCGCCCAGCCGCCGAGCCGCAGGTGCTCGGCCACGGTCAGCCGGGCATAGACCGGCGTGTCCTGGGCCACGAAACCGACCCTGGCGAGCTGCTCCTGGCCGGTGGCCGGCGGGCCGCCGAGCACCTCGACCGCCCCGGCGGTCGGCCGCAGCAGCCCAACGGCGATCTGCAGCAGGGTGGACTTGCCCGCGCCGTTGGGGCCGACCAGGCCGGCCACCCGCCCGGCCGGGATGGCCAGTGTGCAGTCAGACAGCGCCCACTTCCGCCCGTACCGTTTGCCCAGGCCGCGGGCTTCTAGCGCGGCACTCACGCTATGTCCTCCGCAGCGGCGGCCCGAAACGTGGTCTGGAACAAGGCCTCGATGCTCTCGTCGTCGAGCCCGGCCCGGCGGGCCTTGGCCAGCCAGCGGCGCAGCTCCTGGCGCAGCGGCCCGAACGCGGCGACCGAGCCGGTGAGCGTCGCGGTCACGAATGTGCCCACGCCGGGCCGGGCGGCGATCAGGCCGGCGTACTCCAGCTCGCGATAGGCCTTGAGCACGGTGTTGGGGTTGATCGCCAGCCGCCCTACCACGTCCTTCACGGTGGGCAGCTGGTCACCCTCGCGCAGCAGTCCCAGCCGGAGCGCCTGCCGCACCTGCTGGATGAGCTGCAGATACGGCGCCACGCCCGAGCGGCTGTCCAGGTGGAAGTCAATCACGAGGCAACCCTTCATTCATCTAGTGTTCTAGTACTTTAGCTCATTAACCGACCGTAGCACAGGACGACGACAGATCATCCGCCGAGACGGCTGCGCATCCTTCCCCGCCGCGGGTCACTTCACCTGACCGGGACCTTGGGGCCAGGATGGAGTCGGCACGAGTGGGAGGTCAGCATGGTCGCCACGACAGACACCGGACGGCTCTCGTACAGCAACGGCAGCTCGGACCGGCCGCTCATCGGCGAGACGATAGGCGCCAACCTGGACGCCGCGGTGGCCGCGTTCGGCAGCCGGGATGCGCTGGTGGATGTGCCTAGCGGGCGGCGCTGGACATACACCGAGCTGAACGCGGCGGTCGACGCGCTGGCCGGGGGGCTGATCGGCGCCGGGATCGGGGCGCGAGACCGGGTCGGCATCTGGGCGCCGAATGTCCCGGAGTGGGTGCTGCTGCAGTACGCCACGGCGAAGATCGGCGCCATCCTGGTCAACATCAACCCGGCCTACCGCAGCCACGAGCTCGGGTACGCGCTGCGCCAGTCCGGGGTGACCATGCTGGTCAGCGCGGAGCGCTTCAAGACCAGCGACTACCGGGCGATGGTCGACGAGGTGCGCGGCGAGATCGGCACGCTCAGCCAGGTGATCTACATCGGCAGCCCGGAGTGGGACGCGCTGGCGGCCGGCCCGGCGGGCTCGGACGGCAGTGTCGGCGCCGCCGGCCTGCGCGAGATGCTGGCGCAGCGGGCCGCCGGGCTGTCCTTCGACGACCCGATCAACATCCAGTACACCAGCGGCACCACGGGCTTCCCCAAGGGCGCCACGCTGTCCCACCACAACATCCTGAACAACGCCTTCTTCGTCGGCGAGCTGTGCAGGTACACCGAGCAGGACCGGGTCTGCATCCCGGTGCCGTTCTACCACTGCTTCGGCATGGTCATGGGCAACCTCGGCTCCACCACCCACGGCGCCTGCATGGTCATCCCGGCCCCGGGCTTCGACCCGGCCGCCACCCTGCAGGCCGTGCAGGACGAGCGGTGCACATCGCTGTACGGGGTGCCGACGATGTTCATCGCCGAGCTCGGCCTGCCGGGCTTCGCGTCCTACGACCTGTCCTCGCTGCGTACCGGCATCATGGCCGGCTCACCCTGCCCGGTCGAGGTGATGAAGCGCGTGGTCAGCGAGATGCATATGACCGAGGTCACCATCTGCTACGGGATGACCGAGACCTCCCCGGTGTCCACCCAGACCGTTGCCGAGGACGACATGGAGCGCCGGGTGTCCACGGTGGGCCGGGTGCACCCGTATACCGAGATCAAGATCGTCGACCCGGAGACGGGGGTGGTGGCGCCGCGCGGCGCCACCGGCGAGCTGTGCACCCGGGGCTACTCGGTGATGCTCGGCTACTGGGACCAGCCGGACAAGACCGCGGAGGCCATCGACGCGGCGCGCTGGATGCACACCGGCGACCTGGCCACCATGGACGACGCCGGTTACGTCAACATCGTCGGCCGGAGCAAGGACATGATCATCCGGGGTGGCGAGAACGTGTACCCGCGGGAGGTCGAGGAGTTCCTCTATACCCACCCGGCGGTGGAGGACGTGCAGGTGATCGGGGTGCCGGACGCGCGCTATGGCGAGGAGCTGTGCGCCTGGGTGCGGCTGCGGGCCGGCCAGCAGCTGACGGAAGACGACCTGCGGGCGTACTGCACCGGCAAGATCGCGCATTTCAAGGTGCCGCGTTACTTCCGGTTCACCGACGAGTTCCCGATGACGGTGACCGGCAAGATCCAGAAGTTCAAGATGCGCGAGGTGTCCACCGAGGAACTCGGCCTGCAGGACGCGGCCGGCACCACGATGGCCTGACCCGGGCCCGGCCCGGCGCCTGCATCCAGCGCCCGGCCGGTCCTTCATCCAGCAGACAGATTCGCCCGGCATGCTGTGCTGCCATGAGCTCGCCGTCCCATGCCCGGCTGCCTTCTCATACCCCGGCACCTCCACCGCAGGGATCCCGCAGGCAGGCCAGGATGCGCAGCACGCCCGTTCCGCCCGCACCGGCGCCACGGCCCGGGCTGGTCCAGGTGGCGCTGGCGGTGGCCGGCGTGGGCCTCGGCGTGACCACGGCACTTTCCTTCACCACGGAGAGCGGCTTCACCGCGTCAGGCGGCCAGGCGACGTTCCTGGGCAGCCTCACCGGGATGGTGGGAACGTACCTGGCGCTGGTCATGGTGCTGCTGGTCAGCCGGATCCCGTTCGTCGAGCGGGTGCTTGGCCACGACGGGCTGCTGCGCTGGCACCGCAGGCTGGCTCCCTGGCCGATCAGCCTGCTGGCCGCGCATGCGCTGTTCATCACCGTGGGCTACGCCCAGGCGGCCAGGAGCGGGATCTGGCATCAGGCCGGTGTGCTGCTCAGCTCGTACCCCGACGTGCTGATCGCCACGCTGGGGCTGGGCCTGATGTGCCTGGCCGGGGTGATCTCGCTCCGGGCGGTGCGCAGCCGGCTCCGCCGGGAGACCTGGTGGACCGTGCACCTGGTCATGTACCTGGCCCTGGCGCTGTCGTTCGCCCACGTGCTCGTGCTCGGCCCGGCCTTCGTCGGGCACCCGCTGACGCAGGCGGTGTGGTGGGTGGTGTGGCTGGCCACCGCCGGGCTGGTGCTCGGCTACCGGATCGGGCTGCCGGTGCTGCGCACCCTGCGGCACCAGATCCAGGTGGAAGAGGTCCGGCCGGAGGGCCCCGGCGTGGTGTCGGTCATCTGCTCCGGGCGGCGGCTGGACCGGCTGGCCGTGTCCGGCGGGCAGTTCTTCTGCTGGCGGTTCCTGGCCCCCGGTGTGTGGTGGCAGGCACACCCGTACTCGCTGTCGGCTCTGCCACAGCCGCCCTACCTGCGGCTGACGGTCAAGGGCCTGGGTGACCACTCGGCCTCGCTGGCCCAGCTCCAGCCGGGGACCAGGGTGATGGTGGAGGGCCCCTACGGCACGTTCACCAGGGACGCGCTGCAGCAGCGCCGGGCCGTGCTGATCGCCGGCGGCATCGGGGTCACCGCGCTGCGCGCGCTGCTGGAGGACCTGCCCGCCCGCTCGCAGCCGGTTGTCGTCCTGCGCGCCACCCGGCCGCAGGACCTGGTGCTGAGCCCGGAGGTCCGCCAGCTGGTCAAGCTCAAGCACGGCCGGTATCACGAGTTCGTTGGTCCCCGCGAGCAGGCCTCGGTCACCGCGGCCGCGCTCCGGCACCTGGTCCCCGACCTGCACCTCCGGGACGTGTTCATCTGCGGCCCGGAGGGCTTCGTGACCAGCATCGCCAGCCTGGCTGACGCGCTGGGGGTCCCGCCGGAGGCGATTCACCACGAGGCGTTCGCGCTGTAGGGGCGCTGTAACGCGGCCCAGTGGCTGAGCGCTCTGCAACGGAAGGAGCATGGTGAGGACGGACCGGACGCTGAAGCGGGCACCGGCGGTGATCGCGGCCGGGGCGATCGCCGGGTTCGCCGGTGTCGTCGTCTTCCACAGCGGGGCGGCGGCGCCCGCCGCGGCCGGATCGCCCGGAGCCGCCCGCACGCCGTCCGCCAGGGCCACGCCCACCGGCGCGGGCGGGCCCCACCCCGCGGGCAAGGCAGGCAAGCCGGACGGCCAGACGCCGGGCAGCCGGGCCCGCCGCAGTCCGCACCACGCGCCCGCCAGGCCCGCCAGGCACACCGCCACCGGCCCCCGGGTGAATTTCGGCTACGGCAGGATCGCGGTCAAGGTCACGGTGGCCGGGACCCGGATCACGCACGTCTCGGTGGCGGCGCTGTCCACGCTCGAGCCGACGTCGCAGCAGATCTCCGGCCAGGCCATCCCGGTGCTGGGTTCGGAGGTGCTCAGCGTGCAGAGTGCCTCGATCAACGGGGTGAGCGGGGCGACCTACACCAGTCAGGGTTACGCCCGGTCGCTGCAGGCCGCCCTGGACCAGATGCATGTCTAGCCGGGCGGGGCAGGGCTGCGCGCCAGATAGCGGGGTAGCTGGTGGCGGACCGGTCAGCACAGGCCGACCGGCCAGCACGGGCGGACCGGCCGACACGAAGGGGCCAGCCAGCACCGACGTGCTCAGCCACACCGAGGAGGTCATGGGCACCGTTGTCTCGTTCACGGTTCTGCCTGGTGAGCTGCCCGTCCCGGCGGCGCGGCTGGCCATTGCCGGGTCCTGCCGCATCCTGCACCAGGCGGACGCGGTCTTCAGCACGTGGGATCCGGGCAGCCCGGTCAGCCGGCTGCGCTGCGGCGAGGTCCCGCTGCACGCCATGCCGGCCGAGGTGACCGAGGTGCTGAGCCTGTGCCGGATGGCGAAGCGGGCCTCCCGCGGCTGGTTCGACCCGTGGGCGATGCCCGGCGGGGTGGATCCCACTGGGCTGGTCAAGGGCTGGGCGGTGGAACGCGCGGCGGGCCGGCTGCGGCAGGCCGGCGTGGCGGCGGCACTGGTCAACGGCGGCGGGGACCTGACCTGTTTCGGGTCACCGGGCCCCGGGCGGCAGTGGCGGATCGGCGTCCGGCACCCGTGGCGGGCGGAAGCGCTGGCCTGTGTGATCAGCCCGCGGGCCGCGATGGCGACCTCAGCCGGCTACGAACGGGGCGCCCACCTGATCAGCCCGGCGACCGGGCAGCCGGCCCGCGGCGTGGCCTCGGCCACCGTCACCGGGCCCAGCCTGGCCCTGGCCGACGCGCTGGCCACCGCGGTGGTGGCGGGGGCCGACGACGCGCTGGCCGCCGTCGCGGCAGTCAAAGGGTACGAAGCCTATCTAATCCGGGCAGATGCCAGTGAGGCGGACACCGGCGGGATAGATTTCGTCCGATGAGGCCGGGAAGGACCCGATGACCGGCCCGCCCCGCCCGCCCCGCGGCCCGGCGGGCCCGGGCCAGCACGGTCCGGGAGACCCAGGCCAGCACGGTCCGGGAGACCCAGGCCAGTACGATCCTGGAGACCCAGGCCAGCACGGTCGGCCGCAAGCCAGGCATCCCCATCCGGATCCGCGGCGCAGCCGGCCGCCCCGCCCGCAGTCGCAGCCACCCCGGCGGCCCTCGCGGGAGCCCCGGCCACCGTCCCGGCACACCCGGCAGCAACCCCGGCACACCCCCGGCCCTCCGCCCGCCTCCCCAGGCCACTTCCACGCCCGGCCCAGGCCGCCGTACGGCCGCCGCAGGCTGATCGCCGCGCTCGGTTGCCTGCTGGTCACCGCCGCGGTGCTCTGGGTGGCACTCGGCGGCGGAGGCGCGCCGCGGCATCCGGCCGCCCGGTCCGGCGACAGCGACCCCGCACGCACGGACACGCAGAACCACCAGCCCGCCGGGCCGTTGGTGCTGCAGGCCGTCCCCGCCCCCTACCAGCTGCCCGCACCGATCACCCGGGCCGTGGTCCTCCCCCAGCCCGGGCCGTCCGGGACGCAGAGCGGCGCGGGGCAGGGGCTGCTCATCGCCGGCGGGCTGACCACCCAGTCGACCACCACGAACGCGGTCGCGCTGCTCGACCCGGTCACCGGGCAGACCGAGCGGGCGGGCAGGCTCGCCGTGCCCACGCACGACGCCGGCGGCGCGGTGCTGGGCGGGAAGCCGTTCGTCTTCGGCGGCGGCTCGGTGGCCAGCATCGACACCGTCCAGTCCGGCACGGGCCAGTCCGGCACGGGCCAGTCCGGCACGGCCCAGTCCGGAATGGGGAGGTCCTGGGTCACGGCTGGCCGGCTGCCCGGCGTGCGCAGCGACCTGGACGCGGTCACCGTCGGCAGCCGGGCCTACCTGGTCGGCGGGTACGACGGCAGCAGCTGGGACGCCGACGTGCTGGCCACCCGGGACGGCACCAGGTTCACCGTGGCCGCCCACCTTCCGGTGCCGGTGCGGTACCCGGCGGTGGCCGCGCTGGGCAGCCGGATCTGGGTGTTCGGCGGGCAGACGCCGTCCGGCATCACCGACGTCATTCAGCAGATCGACACGGCCACCGGCCGGGCTTCGGTGGCCGGGCGGCTGCCCAGGCCGACCGCGCACGCGACCGGGTTCACCCTGGGCGGG
The DNA here is from genome assembly GCA_036501145.1 of Streptosporangiaceae bacterium. GTDB lineage: Bacteria > Actinomycetota > Actinomycetes > Streptosporangiales > Streptosporangiaceae > PALSA-505. Next base: position 15,412 of record DASYAV010000010.1, read on the forward strand.
CGGATCTTCGTGGCCGGTGGCCAGACCGCGGCGACGGCGGCCGGGAAGTCCGGCACGGCCAGCGCGTCGGCCGCGCTGAGCACCAGCGGCGCGGTCCTGGAGTTCCGCCCGCCGCCGGGGCAGGCCACCAGGGGCGGCAGCATCGTGACGGCCGCGCGGCTGCCGGTCCCGGTGGCCAACGGCGCCGCCGCCGTGCTCGGTGGCACCGGCTACCTGGTGGGCGGCGACCAGAACGGCACGCCCGTCCCGGCGGTGACCACGTTCCGCCTGGTCCCGGCCGCATCCGCGCTGCCGCCCGCCACAGCCGACCTCGCCACGCGCAGTGCCGCGGGCGGAGCCGCAAACGGTGCTGCAAACAGCACCGGCACAAACAGCACCGGCGCGGCTGGACAGCCGGCCGGGCTGGCCAGCGCACCCTGGCTGGCACCGGTCAACGGGCCGGGGCACCTGCGGGCCGGCTCCGACCCGTCGGCGCTGCCCGGCGACGTGCTGATCGCCGACCACCTGAACAACCGGCTGGTGATCGTGGACCCGCAGGGCCGCGTGCGCTGGCAGTTTCCCCGCCAGGGCGATCTGCGGCCGGGGCAGACGTTCAAGGTCCCCGACGACGCGTTCTTCTCACCCAACGGGAAGTCCATCATCGCGACCCAGGAGGACGACTTCGTCATCAGCGTGATCGACGTCGCCACGCACAAGATCGTCTACCGGTACGGCACCCCGGGCGTGCCCGGCAGCGGCCCGAACCACCTGAACAACCCCGACGACGCGATGCTCGCGCCGGACGGGCACATCATCTCCGCGGACATCAAGAACTGCCGGATCATCACGATCGCGCCCCCCGCACACGACCTGCTGCACGTCATCGGGCAGACCACCAACGCCTGCCAGCACGCCCCGCCCACCCACTTCGGCAGCCCGAACGGCGCCTTCCCGATGACCAACGGCCATTACCTGATCACCGAGATCAACGGCGACTGGGCCAGCGAGATGAGCCTGGCCAGGCACGTGTACTGGTCCGCCCATCCACCCGGCGTCGCCTACCCGTCGGACAGCAACGAGGTCTACCCGGGCCGGTACCTGACCGCGGACTACTCCGACCCGGGCCGGCTCGTCGAGTTCGGCAGCCACGGCCAGCCGCTGTGGCGGATGGGCGGGTTCAACCAGCCCTCGCTGGCGCTGCCGCTGCCGAACGGCGACATCCTGTGCAACGACGACTTCAACGACCGGGTTGTCGTGATCGACCCCGCCACGCACCGGATCGTCTGGCAGTACGGGCACACCGGCGTGCCCGGCGGCGGCCCCGGATACCTGCACGATCCCGACGGCGTGGACCTCGTCCCGCCCAACTCGCTGCTGATCACGCACGCCGCCACGATGGGCCACCCGTAGCCGCGGACGGTACTCCCCGACCAGGCTGCGCCGCCCGCCGGCAACGGGTTACCACGAACGCACGTGTGTTCTTCTGTGCCGGCTGTGAGGACGCTGAGAGCGAGTCCGGATTGTCACCTGATTCGAGTACCATCGCGACCCATGCGAATCGACGCTGTCTATGGCGCCATTGGCCGGTTCTGTGCCCGCTTCTGGTGGATCGTCATCCCCCTCTGGCTGATCGCGGCGTTCGCCGCGAGCGCGCTGCTGCCTTCGCTGTCCAGCGTCACGCAGAGCGACAACACCAAGTTCCTGCCGGCCAGCGCACCGAGCATGCACGCGTCGGCACTGGCCGCGCCGTTCGGCACCACGAACCTGCAGCCGGTCCCGGTGGTGGCGGCGCGTACCGCCGGCCCGCTGACCGCGGCCGACAAGTCCGCGCTGGCGTCGCTGTCGGGCCAGATGAGCAAGGTGGCCACGGTGCAGGAGGTGCGCGACCTCGGCCAGTCCCCGGACGGGCACGCCGAGCAGTTCGTCGTGCTGGCCACGTTCAGCACCAGCAACCCGAACCAGGACACCGACCTGGTGAACGCGCTCCGGTCGAAGATCTCTCATGCCGGGCTGCCGTCCGGGCTGGCTGTGCACCTGGCCGGTGACACAGCGATCCAGGTGGACCAGCAGAAGGCCTCCGGCAACACCGGCAACCAGCTGGAGAGCCTGTCCGCGCTGTTCATCATCGTGCTGCTGGTGCTGATCTTCCGCTCGCTGTCGCTCGCGCTGACCACACTCATCCCGGCGTTCGTCGCGTTCTCCATAGCCGGGCCGCTGGTCGGGCTGTTCGGCGAGCACGGGCTGAAGGTCTCACCCATCGCCCAGCTGCTGCTGATCGTGCTGGTGCTAGGCGCGGGCACCGACTACGGGCTGTTCCTGGTGTTCCGGGTGCGCGAGGAGCTGCGCCGCGGGCTCAGCCGCCAGGACGCCGTGGTCCACGCGCTGACCCGGGTCGGCGAGTCGATCACGTTCTCCGCCGCGACGGTGATCGCGGCGCTGCTCACCCTGCTCGCCGCCACGTTCTCGTTCTACTCCCAGCTCGCTGTCCCGCTGGCCATCGGCATCGTGGTCATGCTGATCTCCGCGCTCACCCTGCTGCCCGCGCTGCTGTCGTTCCGGCTGGTCTTCATCGAGGCCAAGCGGCGGCTGTTCAAGCGGGTGGCCGGACGGGAGCAGCTGATCGGATGGAGCATCCAGGCCCGGGGCAGCGGCGGCGCCTGGGGCCGGGTGGCCGGCCGGGTGATCCGCCGACCGGTGCCCACCCTGCTCATCGGGGTGATCTTCTTCGGCGCACTGGCGGTCGGCGCGACCGGGTACAAGGCGGCCGGCTTCGGTGGCACCACCAGCGCGCCGGCCGGCACCGACTCGGCCAAGGGCACGGCGCTGCTCACCAAGTACTTCCCGCAGTCGTCGGCCAACCCGACCAACATCATCTTCAAGCTGCGCAGCCCGGCCTGGCAGGACCCGGCGGCGCTGGCCACCGCAGAGCGCGAACTGCAGGCCAGCGGGCTGTTCAACCAGGTCACCGGGCCGCTGAATCCGGTGGGCGTGACGCTCACCGGCACCCAGTTCAGCGAACTGCACACCGCGCTCGCCCCGCTCGGCCCGGCCAAGTCGCTGCCGGCCACACCGCCGGCCGGGCTGAAGGTCCCGGCGGCCGGATACAACATCTACCGCGCCACCGCGAACTACGTCAGCCCGGACGGCCGCACCGTGCAGTTCGAAACCGGGCTGAAGGCCGGCGACGCGAGCAGCACCGAGGCGATGAACAAGGTGCCCGCGCTCCGCTCGCTGACCAGCACGGTGGCCCACTCGATCGGCGCCACCGACTCCGCGGTCGGCGGCGAGGCGCCGGCCTTCTACGACATCAGCAGCATCTCCAACAGCGACCTGGTCCGGGTGATCCCGATCGCCATTGTGGTGATCGCCCTGCTGCTGGCCTTGGTGATGCGCAGCGTGGTGGCCCCGCTGTACCTGGTCGCGTCGGTGGCCATCTCCTACCTCGCCGCGCTGGGCCTGGCCGTGCTGCTGTTCATCAAGCTCGGCGGGGAGAACGGGCTCACCTTCTTCCTGCCGTTCCTGATGTTCATCTTCCTGCTGGCGCTGGGTGAGGACTACAACATCCTGGTGATGACCCGGATCCGGGAGGAGGCGCGGAAGCTGCCGCTGCGCGAGGCGGTCACCCGTGCACTGAGCGCCACCGGCAACACGGTGACCTCGGCCGGGCTGGTGCTGGCCGGGACGTTCGGCGTGCTGATCCTGGTGGCCGGGAGCGGCCCGAGCGCCAGCTACGTCCGCGACATCGGCCTGGGCCTGGCGCTGGGCATCCTGATGGACACCTTCCTGGTCCGGACGCTGCTCGTGCCGTCCACGGTGGTGCTGCTCGGCCGGTGGAACTGGTGGCCGTCCCGGATGGGCCGCATGCATGAGCATCTCGCGGACGTGCCGGGCCAGCCGGCGGACGTGCCGGGCCAGCCGGCGGACGGCATGGTCACCGGCGGCGGCAACCCGGCCAATGGCGATCATCCTGGACGGCTGGCGCCTGCCGACCCGCCGGTCACGCCGGAGTAGCCGGAGGCCCCGGGCTGAGCGGCATGGCCTGCCGGGGCGGCCGTGCCGGGCCCGGGGGTTAGCACGACCACGGCACGGCGTGCTGCCACCATCGCGGCCGGGCGGCCCGAGTTCCTAAGGTCTGGGTACATCCCGAGATCTTCGAGGAACAGGAGTTCGCCCCGTGCCTGCCCCTTCACTGACCAGGCGGCTGTACCCGGCCGCGATCGCGTCCGCCCTGCTGGCGTCCGGCCTGCTGGCGTCGGCCGTGCCTGCTGGTGCCGCCGCGGCCTCCGCGACGGCCCGGCCGGTGAGTCCTGGCGCGCCGGTCCCCGTGCTGCGCTGGCATCCGTGCACCCCGGCCGGCTACCAGTGCGCCACCGCGCGGGTGCCGCTGGACCACCGCAGGCCGCACGGCGCCACCATCCGCATCGCCATGATCCGGCGCCTGGCCACCGATCCGGCGCGGCGGATCGGCACGCTGTTCTTCAACCCCGGCGGCCCCGGCGGGCCCGGCACGGCGGCGCTGCCGCCGGCCTACCGGTTCCTGCCCGCCGTAGCCCGGGCCCGCTTCAACGTGGTCAGCTTCGACCCGCGCGGCGTCGGCCGCAGCACCGCGGTGCGGTGTTTCCCGACGGCCCGTGCGGAGAACAGGTTCCTGGCCAGGCTGCCGGCCGGGTTCCCGGTGGGTGCGCGGCAGGACGCGGCCTGGGAACGCGGCTACGCCAGGTTCGACGCGAACTGCGCGGCGCACGCCGGCCGCGGCCTGCTGGCGCACGACACGACCGCGGACGTGGCCCGCGACATGGACCTGATGCGTCAGGCCGTGCACGACCCGGTGCTGAACTATCTCGGCATCTCCTACGGCACGGTGCTCGGCGCCACCTATGCCAACCTGTTCCCGCACCGGGCCGGTGCGATGATCCTGGACGGCAACGTCAACCCGGTGGCCTGGACGCACGGCGGCCCACTGCCCACCGCGCTGCGGATGGGCACCGATGAGTCGGCCGCGGCCACGCTGCGTTCCTTCCTCGGCCTGTGCGGCCGGGTGCCCGCCGCGCGCTGCGCCTTCTCGGCCGGCAGCCCGGCAGCCACCCGGGCCAAGTTCGCGGCGCTGCTGCGGCGGCTGCGCGGGCACCCGGCCGGCTCCGGCGCGCACCGCTACACCTACGCCAGCACGATCTCGGCGGTGAGCGAGTTCCTCTACGCGGTCAAGCCGGCGCCCGCCCTCGGCGTCGCCGGCTGGCAGGCCGGCGCCAAGCTGCTGCAGCACCTCTGGACGGCCTCCGCGCCGGGCCGCCATGGGCCGCTGGCCGGCCCGGCCAGCCCGCCCGCCCTCTACAACGGCCCCGAGCAGGAGGCCGCCGTTGTGTGCACCGACGGCCCGAACCCGCCGGCCGCCAGCTACCCAGGGCTGGCCCGCTTCGCCGAGGCCAGGTCCGGCGTGATGGGGCTGCCCTGGACCTGGCTGACCGAGGTGTGCGCCCGCTGGCCGGGCAGCGCCCGGGACCGGTACGCCGGCCCGTGGAACCGGCCGACCGCACATCCCGTGCTGGTCGTCGGCAACACCAGCGACCCGGCCACCCCGTATGCGGGCTCGGTGGCCATGTCCCGGCTGCTGGCCCGGGCCCGGCTGCTCACCGTGCGCGGATTCGGCCACACCGAACTGCTCAACCCGAGCCGCTGCGCGGCGCGCTATGAGTCCAGCTACCTGGTCACCGGCGCGCTGCCCCCGGCCGGGACGGTGTGCCAGCAGAACGGCCAGCCGTTCCCGGGGTGATCAGGGCGGCGCAGCCGTCTCGGCAAAAGGGCCTATGAAACATTTAGCGCTTCGGTGTAACATTCAGGTTACTCGCTAGTAGAGGAGGCACCGTGACGCTGGCCTACACGCGTGCGGGCTCCGGGCCGCCGCTCGTGCTGTTCCACGGGATCGGGCACCGCCGTCAGGCCTGGGACGCGGTGCTGGACCGGCTGACGCCGCACCGCGACGTCATCGCCGTCGACCTGCCTGGGCACGGCGAGTCCCCGCCGCTGGATCTGGCCGGCCGGCCGCCGGCCGACGTGCTGGCCGAGAGCGTGACCGGGCTGCTCGACGAGCTCGGCCTGGACCGCCCGCACCTCGGCGGGAACTCGCTCGGCGGCTACATCGCGCTGGCCGCGGCCCAGCGCGGCCGGGCGGCCAGCGTGACCGCGCTGTCCCCGGCCGGGTTCTGGCGCAGCAACCGCGAGCTCGGCTACGTCAAGGGCGTGTTCGCGAGCATGCAGTTCCTCGCCCCCCGGCTGCGCCGGGTGGCGCCGCGGCTGACCCGCGGCACGGCCGGCCGCGCGGTGATGTACTCCACGATCGTCGCCCACCCGTCCCGGATGAGCCAGCAGCAGGCGCTCGGCGACGCCGAGGCGTTCCTGGCCGCCCGCCCGGCGATGAACGCCATCCTGGCCACGGCCGCGCCGTTCACCGGGGAGATCCCGGCCGGCGTGCCGGTGACGATCGGCTGGGGCAGCAAGGACCGGCTGCTGTCCTCCCGCGAGGCGGTGCTGGCCCGGCAGCGGGTGCCGCACGCCAGGTTCATCCGGCTGCCCGGCTGCGGGCACGTGCCGATGACCGACGACCCCGCCCTGGTCGCCAGGGTGCTGCTGCTGGGCAGCTCCCGGCCGGGCGCTCCGGCCGCCGCCTCCGCCGCTACCGGTCAGCCGGGCGCCGCGCCAGCACGGTGAGCTCGGCCAGCGCGCCGCCGAGCAGCGCCGCGCCGACCGTGGTGCGCACCGGCCGCGGCTCGGTGAAGTGCTGCTCGTAGACCGCGTTGAACCTGCCGAACAGCTCCAGGTCGGCCAGGTGGGCCTGGCAGGACACCACGTCGGCCAGGGTGCAGCCGGCCTCGGCGAGCAGCGCCCGCAGCTTCCCGAACACCTCGGCCAGCTGATCCTCGATCGTCTCCCCGTGCCCGGTCTGGCCGGCCAGGAAGACCCAGCCGTCCACGTCCAGGCCCGGCGAGTACGGGCCGCCCACCGGGGCCACGTCCGAGCGGATCACGGTCTTGCCCATCAGCACTCCTTGTCCTGGGTTACGGCAGGGTCAGGGCGTGCCAGGTGTGGCCGCCGTCCACCGTCCGGTATACCGCACCGACCGCCTTGAGCGAGCTGTTCACGGTGACGCCCACCACCGCGCCGGTGGAACCGCTGGGGAAGGCCAGGTCGGACCAGAACGCGCCGTTCGGCTTGAGCAGTCTGGTGGACCAGGTGTGGCCGGCGTTGGCTGTCACGTCGAGGCTGGGCGCCCCGGCCATCGCCATGTCCCGGTCCGTGACGGCGGCGAACGCCTGCTGGTTGTACCAGCTGACGCTGGGGCCGGCCGCGGCGAACCGGCCGCCCAGGCGCGGGGCGGCCCACACCCGGTGGGTGTTGCTGCCGGCCCCGGCACTGCTCGGCTCGGTGCTGCACAGCGCGACCGGCTTGCCGCCGGGGGCGCCGCCGAGCAGCGCCGCGGTACCCGCACCGCAGGGCGCCGGGGCCTTGGTGAAGTGCACGCCGTCACCGGACAGCCAGTAGTGCGAGGAGGCGTAGTTGACGCCGAGGCTGACCTGCAGGCCCCCGGCGGGGGTGAGGTCGCCGTAGGCGCCGAACTGGCCGTCCTTGGTGCTGCCGGAGACCGACAGCCCCGATACCGCGCGCATCGTGCCGCCCGCGGCCGGGCCGGAGTACACCGTGGCCGTGCTGGTGCCCGCGGAGGTGTCCGCGGGGACCGTGGTGACCACGGTGAACATCCGGCCGTGCGCGATGGCGATGTGACCGACGAACAGGGTGCGCGCCGTGGGCAGGCCGGCCAGCCGCACCTTCGCCCAGTGCCGTCCCGCGTCGTGGCTGGCCACGACCGAGGTTCCGTTGGTGACGGCGATCACCCCGGCCGCCCAGGTCGCGTCGGGCATGTCGTTGTCGGCGGGCCAGCCGACCGGCGGCGCGGGCAGCTTGTGCCAGCTCCGCCCGCCGTTCCCGGTCATGAACAGGGACGGCCTGGCCCCGGTGCTCAGGGTGGGATAGCTGAGCGCGATGCCACGCTCAGCTGACGGCCAGCTCGCCGATACCGCCACCGGCTGCCGCGCGGCGCCAGGTGCGGATGAGACGGTGGCGCCCGCGGGCGCGGCGGCGCCGAGGGCGGTGGCCGCCGCGGCGGCCACCGCGAGGGCAGAGAGTACCCGCATTCCTGTATGTCCTCCCGTGTCGGTATCTGCCGGCGCCGGCCGTCCCGGGCAGCCGGTAAGTTGGCCGCTGGTGGGCAGCCACTAACTTGGACGGCCGCGAGCCGGTGGAGGTTATATGGCGTCGGTCACGTTCAGCGATGCGGAGCGGGAGAGATGGTACGCCTCGCTGCCCGCCATGCACGGGGCGGCGGCCGCACTGATCACCGACCGGCTGGGCCGGGTGCTGCTGGTCAAGCCGAACTACCGCGACTACTGGACGCTGCCGGGCGGCATCCTCGAGCACGGCGAGCCGCCGCACGAGGGCTGTGCGCGCGAGGTCAAGGAGGAGATCGGCCTGGCCATCACGCCCGGGCCGCTGCTCGTGCTGGCCTGGGCGCGGCCGGACGGCGAACGCCCGCGGCCGTTCGTGTTCTTCGTGTTCGACGGGGGTGAGATCGCCCCGGGGACCGAGATCCGGCTGCAGGCCGAGGAACTCGAGGACCACCGCTTCGTCGATGCGGCCGATCTGGCGTCCTACCTGCCCCCGCTGATCGAGGCGCGGGTGCGTGCCGGGCTGGCCGCCCGCGCGGCGGGCGCGGCTGTCTACCTCCCGGACGGCGTTCCTTATCCGGCGGCCTGAGCCGCTGGCGCGGGGAAGGCGAAGCCGCCGGGGCAGCCGTTGTGCTCGGCGATCAGCCCGGCGATGGTGGCGATCGCGATCTCGGCCGGGGCCTTGGAGCCGATGTTCAGCCCGATCGGCCGGTGCACCCGGGCGATCTCGGCCGCGGGCACGCCTAGCTCGGTGAGCGCGGCCACGTGCGGGCCGACGTGCCGGGGGCTGCCCATCAGCCCGATCCAGCCCGCCTGGCCGGCCAGCACGTCGCGCAGCACCGGGCCGAGGTCGCCGCGGTGGTGGTCGGTGACGACCACGTCGGTGTCCGGGCCGGCACATTCGGCGAAGCTGGTCACGACCTCGGCGCCGGGTGAGCCGGCCGCGGCCCGCGCCGGGTCGGGCTCGAGCAGCACCGGGCGGTAGCCCACGTCGCTGCCGTAGCGCAGCAGGAAGCCGGCGACCGGGGAGGCGAACACGGCGACGAGCGTCCGGGCGGACGCGGGCACGGGCGCGTAGCCGTGCGCGACCGCGTCGGCCGTCGGCGTGGGCGCATAGCCGTGCGCGACCGCGCACTGCGGGTCAACATGCTGATGACTCATGACTACGAGCTTGCCACGGCGGGCCGTGAAAGGCTCGTCCTGGAGGTGCGACGTGCGAATTGGCCTGCAGATCCCTGACTTCACCTGGCCGGGCGGCCCGCAACGGCTGGGTGCCGACCTGGCCGCGGTCGCCCGCACCGCGGACGACGCCGGGTTCGGCTTCATCAGCGTGATGGACCACGTGTTCCAGATCCCCGTGGTGGGGCCGGCCGGGCACGAGATGCTCGAGGCCTACACGACGCTCGGCTACCTGGCCGCGTGCACCCGCCGCGCCAGGCTGGTCACCCTGGTCACCGGGGCCGTCTACCGGCACCCGGGCCTGCTGGCGAAGATCGTGACCACGCTCGACGTGCTGTCCGGCGGGCGGGCCTGGCTGGGTATCGGCGCCGCCTGGAACGAGGAGGAGGCACGCGGCCTCGGCCTGCCGTTCCCGCCGCTGGCCGAACGGTTCGAGCGGCTGGAGGAGACGCTGCAGATCTGCCTGCAGATGTGGAGCGGCGACGAAAGCCGCTACGAGGGCACGCACTACCAGCTGGACCGGCCGCTGAACTCGCCGCAGGCGCTGGCCCAGCCGCACCCGCCGATCCTCATCGGCGGCGGCGGCGAGCGGAAGACGCTGCGGTTCGTGGCCCGTTACGCGCAGGCCTGCAACCTGTTCCCCGGCCCGGAGCTGGCGCACAAGCTCGACGTGCTGCGTGAGCACTGCGACGCCGAGCGCCGCGTCTATGACGAGATCGCCAAGACCTGCTACTTCCGGTTCGACGTGGGCGAGCGGGGCGAGAAGGCCGGCGAGGTGGTGGACCAGCTCGGCAAGCTGGCCGGGATGGGTTTCGACACCGCCATCGGGCAGGTGGTGGACGTGCACCGGCTCACCCCGCTGGAGATCATCGGCGCGGACGTGATCCCGGCCGTCGCCGGGCTGTGACCCGGTGGCGGTGCCCGCGGTGCGCTAAGCCAGGCCGAGCAGGGACTCGATACCTACGGTGAGGCCGGGTTCCTGGGCGGCGATCTCGCGCACCGCGAGCAGCACGCCGGGCATGAACGAGGCCCGGTCGAGCGAGTCGTGCCTGATGGTCAGGATCTCGCCGTGCCCGCCGAGCAGCACCTCCTGGTGGGCGACCAGCCCGGCCAGCCGCACCGCGTGCACGTGCACGTCGCCGACGACCGCGCCGCGCGCACCCTCGACGGCACTGGCGGTGGCGTCCGGGGAGGCGCCCAGGCCGGCGTCGGCCCGGGCGGCGCCGATCAGTGACGCGGTGCGCAGCGCGGTGCCGGACGGCGCGTCCGCCTTGGCCGGGTGATGCAGCTCGACCACCTCGGCCGACTCGAAGAACCTGGCCGCCTGGACGGCGAAGTGCATCATCAGCACGGCGCCGACTGAGAAGTTCGGCGCGATCAGCACGCGGACGTCCGGGGCGCCCGCCAGCCAGCCGCGCACCTGCTCCAGCCGGGCCTCGTCGAACCCGGACGTGCCGACCACGCAGTTCAGCCCCTGGCCGATGCACCAGCGCAGGTTGCCCAGCACCGCGCCGGGATGAGTGAAGTCCACCACCACGTCGCAGCCGGCCAGCGCCGCGAGGCCGTCACCGGCGTCCAGCGCGGCCGCCACCGTCATGCCGTCGGCGCCGCCGACGGCAGCCACGGTCTGCGACCCCATCCGTCCCTTGGCGCCGAGCACGCCCACGCTGATCATCGCGGCACCCCGTCCGGTCAGGCGATGGCGGAGGCGAACGCGTCGGAGTCGTCGAACGGGCCGACCACGGCGAGCACCCGGGGCCTGGTGAGCACGTCGGCCGCGACCGCGCGCACGTCGTCGTGCGTCACCGTCTCGATCGCGTGCAGGATCTCCTCCACCGGCTCCAGCCTCGGGTAGACCAGCTCGGACTTGCCGAGCCTGCTCATCCGGGACGACGGGTCCTCCAGCCCGAGCACGATCGAGCCGCGCAGCTGGCCCTTGCCGCGGGCCAGCTCGTCGTCGGTGAGCCCGTGCTCGGCGACCTTGGCGATCTCGTCGCGGCAGATCGACAGCACCTCGTCCGCCTTGGCCGGCTGGCAGCCGGCGTAGACCCCCCAGATGCCGGTGTCGGCGAGCTGGGAGTTGAAGCTGTACACCGAGTAGGCCAGCCCGCGCTTCTCCCGCACCTCCTGGAACAGCCGGGACGACATGCCGCCGCCGAGCGCCGCGTTCAGCACCCCGAGGGCGAACCTGCGCTCGTCCGTGCGGTGCAGGCCGGTGCAGCCGAACACCAGGTTGGCCTGCTCGATGCCGCGCGAGATCAGCCGGACATGGGGCTGGGTGGCGGGGGCCGGGTAGACCCCGCCCACCCGCGGCCGGGCGGCCTCCGGCTGGCCGGCGCCACCGGTGGCGCCGCTAGCGCCGGAGAAGCCGCGGTGGACCATGTCCGCCACCGCCTCGTGCTCGAGGTTCCCGGCCACCGCGACCACGATGTGCGGCGGGGTGTACCGGGCCCGGTAGTGCTCGGCGATCTGTTCCCGGCCGATCGAATTGATCGAGTCGACCGTGCCCAGGATCGGGCGGCCGAGCGGCGTGTCGCCGTACAGCTCGGCGGTGAACGCCTCGTGCGCCGTCTCGGCGGGATCGTCGTCGTTCATGGCGATCTCTTCGAGCACGACGTGCCGCTCGGCGTCCACATCGGGCGGCTCGATCTTCGAGCTGGTCACCATGTCGCACAGCACGTCCACGGCCAGCGGCAGGTCGGCGTCGAGCACCCGCGCGTAATAGCAGGTGAATTCCTTGCCGGTGAACGCGTTGAGCTCGCCGCCGACCGCGTCCATGGACGCCGAGATGTCCAGCGCGGTGCGCCGGCTGGTGCCCTTGAACAGCAGGTGCTCCAGGTAGTGGGTGGCGCCGGCGTGCGGGACGTCCTCGTCCCGGGAGCCGACGCCGACCCAGATCCCGCAGGCTGCCGACCGCACGGCCGGCAGCGATTCGGTGATCACCCGGAGCCCGCCGGGCAGGATGGTCCTGGCGACACCCTCGTCGCCAGGAGAAAGCCGTCCGTCGCCTGCCGGGATACCGTCTGGTGAGTTCACAGGTCGCCGGGCCGTCACGACTCGTGTGAGCCGCGGTGGCGGTGCCTGGTCCGGTGATGACCGTCGCCGCGGTGATCGTCCCGGTCGCCCTCGCGGTGCTCGCGGTGGCCGTCGCCACCATCCCCGCTGCCGCCGGTGTGGCCTTCGTCGGTGTGGCCCTCGGCTGCCTCCCGCTCGACCACCTCGACCGGCACCAGCGACAGCTTGCCCCGGTCGTCCACCTCGCGGATCTCGACCTGGATCTTCTCGCCGACCTTGATCACGTCGTCGATGTTGTCGATCCTGGCGCCGCCGTGCAGCTTGCGGATCTGCGTGATGTGCAGCAAGCCGTCCTTGCCGGGCAGCAGCGAGATGAACGCGCCGAACGTGGTCGTCTTCACCACCGTGCCGAGGAACCGCTCGCCGACCTCGGGGATGTGCGGGTTGGCGATCGCGTTGACCGCCGCACGGGCCGCCTCGGCCGACTGGCCGTCGGTGGCGCCGATGTAGATCGTGCCGTCGTCCTCGATGGTGAGCTCGGCGCCGGTGTCCTCCTGGATCGAGTTGATCATCTTGCCCTTGGGCCCGATGACCTCGCCGATCTTGTCCACCGGGACCTTGACGGTGATGATCCGCGGCGCGTTCGGGCTCATCTCGGCCGGGGCCTGGATGGCCTCGCGCATCACATCGAGGATGGTCAGCCGCGCGGCCCGCGCCTGGGTGAGCGCGGCGGCGAGCACCGAGGCGGGGATGCCGTCCAGCTTGGTGTCCAGCTGCAGGGCGGTGATCACGTCCCGGGTGCCGGCGACCTTGAAGTCCATGTCGCCGAACGCGTCCTCGGCGCCGAGGATGTCGGTGAGCGTGACGTACTGGTCACCCTCGTTGATCAGCCCCATGGCGATGCCGGCCACCATGTCCTTCAGCGGCACGCCGGCATCGAGCAGCGCCATGGTGGATGCGCAGACCGAGCCCATCGAGGTGGACCCGTTGGAGCCGAGCGCCTCCGACACCTGCCGGATGGCGTAGGGGAACTCCTCGCGGGTCGGCAGCACGGGCAGCAGCGCCCGCTCGGCCAGCGCGCCGTGACCGATCTCGCGGCGCTTGGGCGACCCGACCCGGCCAGTCTCCCCTGTCGAGTACGGCGGGAAGTTGTAGTTGTGCATGTAACGCTTGGTCCGCTCGGGGTTGAGCGTGTCGATCATCTGCTCCATGCGCAGCATGTTCAGCGTGGTCACGCCCATGATCTGGGTCTCGCCACGCTCGAAGAGGGCGGAGCCGTGCACCCGGGGCAGCACGTGCACCTCGGCGGACAGCTGGCGGATGTCGGCCAGCCCGCGGCCGTCGATGCGGACCGCGTCGCGGATGACCCGCTCGCGTACCAGCTTCTTGGTCAGCGACCGGAACGCGGCGCTGATCTCCTTCTCCCGGTCCTCGAACTGGCTGGAGAGCTTCTCCTGGGCCAGCGCCTTGATCCGGTCGGTCTCGGCCTCACGCTGCTGCTTCCCGGCGATGGTGAGCGCCTGGGCCAGCTCGTCGGAGACGGCGTCGGCCAGGGCGTCGTACACGTCCTGCTGGTAGTCCACGAAGATCGGGTACTCCGCGGTCTCCTTGGCGGCCTCCGCGGCGACCCGCTTCTGGGTTTCACAGAGGATTTTGATGAACGGCTTCGCCGCTTCCAGCCCGGCGGCCACGGTCTCCTCGGTGGGAGCGACCGCACCACCGTCAGCGTCGGCCAGCAGGCGCAGGGTCTTGGGCGTGGACTCGGCCTCGACCATCATGATCGCCACGTCGCCGTCGTCGAGCACCCGGCCGGCCACGACCATGTCGAAGGTCGCCTCGTCGAGCTGCGGGTGGGTGGGGAAGGCCACCCACTGGCCCTTGATCAGCGCGACCCGGACACCGCCGATCGGGCCGGAGAACGGCAGCCCGGCCAGCTGGGTGGACAGCGAGGCGGCGTTGATCGCGACCACGTCGTACAGGTGCTCGGGATGCAGGGCCATGATCGTCTCGACGACCTGGATCTCGTTGCGCAGGCCCTTGACGAACGACGGCCGGAGCGGCCGGTCGATAAGGCGGCAGGTGAGGATGGCGTCCTCGGACGGCCGGCCCTCCCTGCGGAAGAACGAGCCGGGAATCCGGCCCGCCGCGTACATCCGCTCTTCCACGTCCACGGTGAGCGGGAAGAAGTCGAGGTTGTCCTTCGGCTTCTTAGATGCCGTCGTCGCGGACAGCACCATCGTCTCGTCGTCCATGAAGACGACGGCAGATCCGGCGGCCTGGCGGGCCAGACGGCCGGTTTCGAACCTGATCGTATGACTGCCGAATTGGCCGTTGTCTATGACGGCCTCGGCGCTATACACACCCTCCACGGGTGAGCCTCCTTGCGGGTCTGTGCGGGTATAAGCACCCGCACCCGAGTCCCGCGATCGCCCAGTCCCTGGGGCGAGCCGCTTCGGCCGTATGGCCGTAGCTCCGGCCGGCCGGTCTTCGATCGAAGCCCCCGGCGGGCCCGCTGCGGGCGGCGCTCTCGCGCGCCGCAGTCAGCGGATCCGGGGACCACTACCGAGGACCGGCACTGATGCCTTGCGTTGCTCCGTGGCCGGGGCCGCGGGACATGTTTCGTATTCGTTGTTCAGTTTGTGGTGACCTGGCGCGGCGGGCGTTGCCACCCGCCGCAGCCGGCCACCCTTATGTCAACCTGCCAGGCTGACCGCCTGTTCCAGGCTGGCCTGGTTACCTGCGCAGGCCGAGGCGCTCGATGAGCGCGCGGTACCGGTTGATGTCGGTCTTGGCCAGGTACTTGAGCAGCCGCCGGCGTCTGCCCACGAGGAGCAGCAGCCCACGGCGGCTGTGGTGGTCGTGCTTGTGCACCTTGAGGTGCTCGGTCAGGTCGCTGATCCGTCGGGTCAGCAGCGCGACTTGGACTTCCGGTGAACCGGTGTCACCCTCACTGGTCGCGTGCTGGCCGATGATCTCCGTCTTCACGGAAGTGTCAAGCGGCACGTGGCTCCTTCAATCTGAATCGTTGTCATGCTGCGGGCCGCAGCCTGGGTTCGGCGGGCCCGTCCGGTGCCGCGGGGGCTAGCTTCCGCTGCATGAGGGCGCAGCAGGTCACGGTGATATGCCCACCGGGCGCAACTCACGGTATCACGCGGGACACACTGCTGGTTTGAAACACGTCTTGGCCCCCCGGCCAGCATAGCGGCCGGGGGGCCAAGCGGCCGGACAGCCGCCTCCGGTCCGGGCCTGGCGGACCGCGGCAGCCGTACCCATGCCGGCACTATTGAGCGTAACCAGACCCGTTCCGTGGATCTCACAGCGAGTGGCCGGCGCGCCGGCGCCGGACACCCGGCGCTGTCCGTCCTGGTACTGCGAAACTGGCCCGTGGCCTGGGTGGGTGTCCCCGGCGCCGGGGCCGTACCGCCGCCCGGCCCAGGTAGAGATCTCCGGAACTCTGTTAGAAGACTTCATGGTGATGACCGCCCGGCGGGTGAAGTGTTGGACGCGGGGATCCAGCGGCTGGCCGGATCTCTCAGGCAGCGGGCCGCCGGCCCGTGCGGCGCGGCCTCTGGCGGCCGGGCCGGGGGTACGCCGGGACGGTGAGCGGCATGAGCCACGAGGGGGATGCCCCGCTGCGGCTGGCCAGCCTGGTCCGCGGTCACCGGCAGGCGGCCGACTGGACGCAGCGGCAGCTGGCCAGCCGGGCCGGGCTGAGCGTAGGCGCGGTCCGGGACGTGGAGCAGGGCCGGACGGGCGGCCCGCGGGCCGCCAGCATCCGCAAGCTGGCCGACTGCCTCGGCCTGGACCAGGCCCGGCGGGGTGAGCTGCTGGCCACGCTGCCGCGCGCACCGGTACCGGGCGAGGCGGTCCCGGGCGGAGGGGTTTTGGCCGGAGCGGTACCGGGCGGGGCGGTTTTGGGCGGGGCGGTTTTGGGCGGGGCGGTTTTTGGCGGTGGTTCGGGCCGGAACGTGGCCGGCGGCCAGGTCCGGGTGGCCGTGCTCGGCCCGCTGATCGCCTGGCGCGGCGGTGTGGAGCTGCGGCTGGGTCCGGGCCGGCAGCGTGCGCTGCTCGGCCTGCTGGCGCTCAAGCCCGGTGTGACGCTGCATCGCGATGCGATCGTCGAGGCGCTGTGGGGCGCCGGCGCGCCGGATTCGACGACCGCCATGGTGCAGTGCTACGTGTCCCGGCTGCGCCGGATTCTGCACGGCGGACCGCCGCGGGACGGGGTGCTGTGCGGTACCGGCACGGGATACCGGCTGGAGGCCGGCCACGGCCTGGATCTACCCCGTTTCCGGCACGCGGCCCAGCAGGCCAGGGCGGCCTGGGCGGACGGCCCGGCTGCCGTCTGCGCGCGCTACGAGCACGGCCTGGCCTGGTGGCGCGGCGACCCGCTGGCCGACATCGGCCTGCTGCGCGAGCATCCCGAGGTCCAGCTGCTCAGGCAGCAGCGGGTGGCCATGATCGTGGACTACGCCGACGCCGCGTGCGCGGTGGGCGAGCCGGGCCGGGTGCTGCCCGCGCTGCGCGAACTGGCGGCGGGCGACCCGCTCGACGAGCAGGTGCACGCCCGGCTGATGATCGCCCTCGCCTGCAGCGGCCGGCAGGCCGCCGCGCTGAGTGTGTACCGGCGGCTCGGCGCCCGGCTGGACGGGGATCTGGGCGTGCGCCCCGGCCCCGAGCTGGCCGCGGCGCACGACCGGGTGCTGCGCCAGGACCTGCCCGGTGCCGCCCGGCCACATCCGGCACCCGCCGCCCTGGCCCCGCCGGTGCCACGCCAGCTGCCCGGTGCCGCCCGGCCACATCCGGCACCCGCCGCGCCGGTGCCGCGCCAGCTGCCCGCGCCGGTGCCCCGGCTGGCGGGCCGGGCCGCCGAACTCGGCGCGCTCGACCTGCTGCTGCGCCAGGCCGCGGAGACCGGTCTGGCACCGGGCCTCGCGGTCATCACCGGGCCGCCGGGGGTGGGCAAGACCGCGCTGGCCGTGCACTGGGCGCACACGGCCAGTGCACGGTTCCCGGACGGCCAGCTGTATGTGCGACTGCACGGCTCCCGCCCGGCCGAAGTCCGGGCGGGATCGCACGAGGCCCTGGCCGGACCGCACGAGGCCCACGCCGGACCGCACGAGGCCCACGCCGGACCGCCCGAGGCCCACGCCGGACCGCCCGAGAGCTCAGGCCTGCTGCCCGGGTTGCTCGGTGCGCTCGGGCTGCCCCCGGATCTGCTGCCCGCCGATGCCGAGGCGCAGGCCGCGCTGTACCGCAGCCTGCTGGCGGGCAGGCGGATGCTGCTGGTGCTGGACGACGCGGCCGGCAGCGGGCAGGCCGCGCCGCTGCTGCCTGGCGGCCCGGGCTGCCTGGTGCTGGTGACCAGCCGGTGGCCGCTGACCGGACTGGTGGCGGCCGGGTGCGCGCGAGTGCTCACGCTGACCGCGCTGGGGGCGGCCGCCGCGCGGGAGATGCTGGCCTACCGGCTCGGCCCGGACCGGCTGGCCGACGAACCAGAAGCCGTGGCCGAGCTGGCCGACGTGTGTGCCCGGCTGCCGGTGACGCTGGCCGCGGTCGCGGCGCACGCCGCGGCCCACCCCGGCCTGCCGCTGTCCGCGCTGGCCGCGGACCTGCGTGCCGCCGCGCCCAGGCTGGAACGGCGCAGGACGGCCCGGCCGGCGTTATCCGCTTGTGTTCCCGGCCGCACGTCCGGCCCGCGAGGTCCGGGCGGCCGGTCCGGGAGGCACCGGTCAGCTGGTGAGCCGGCGGGCCTCCGCCACGTCCCGGTGCATCTGCACGACCAGCTCGTCCGCGGACGCGAACTTCACCGTATCGCGCAGCCGGGTGCCGAAGTCGGCGGCCACGTGCGCCCCGTACAGGTCCAGGTCGTCCCGGTCGAGCGCGTAGGCCTCCACCGTCCGCTCCCCCGCCTCGAACGTGGGGTTGGTGCCGATCGAGATGGCGGCCGGCCACCGCTGCTCCGCGGTCCCGTCCGCGGCCAGGCTGGACAGCCACCCCGCGTACACCCCGTCGGCGGGGATAGCGGTGTGCGGCGGGGTCTGCAGGTTGGCCGTCGGGAAGCCGAGCGCGCGGCCGCGCTGCTGCCCGCGCACCACCACACCCTCCACCCGGTGCGGGCGGCCCAGCGCCGCCGCGGCCGCGGTCACGTCGCCCTCGTCCAGCCGTTCCCTGATGTAGCTGGAGGAGATCGTGATGCCGCCGGAGACCAGCAGCGGCACGCCGACCGCGGTGAAGTCGTACTTCTCGCCGAGCTGGGCCAGCAGCGCCACGTCGCCGGCCGCCCGGTGCCCGAACCGGAAGTCCTCCCCCACCACCACCTGGGCGGCGTGCAACCGGTCGGCGACCACCTGGCGGACGAACTCGTCCGGGCCGAGCTGGGAGAACCCGTAAGTGAACGGCAGCACGCAGACCGCGTCCACGCCCAGTCCGGCCAGCAGCTCGGCGCGGCGGCGGACGGTGCACAGGAACGGCGGGTGCGTCCCCGGCCGCACCACCTCGTCGGGGTGCGGGTCGAAGGTGATCACCACCACGGGCAGTCCGAGGTCCCGCGCCGCTTCCCGCGCGGTGCGCACGACGAGCTGATGCCCGCGGTGCACCCCGTCGAACACCCCTACGGTGGCGACGCAGGCACGCCAGCCAGCGGGCAGGTCGGCCAGACCGCGCCAGAGCCGCACGCCTTGCACCTCCTCCTCGGTGTCCTGCCCAAGCCTGCCATGTGATCGCGACCGGCCGGGCCGCCAGGGCGGGGAAACGGGCGGCACGGGTCAGGGCGTGAAGACGGCCAGCGGGCGGTATCCGCCTGCTTCCTCGGTGAGCAGCGCGATGAACGTGCCGTCCGGCCCGAACGCGGCCACCGGCCCGCCGCCGGCAGTGGCCGCGGCGGCGGGGCCTGGCAGCCGGCCGCCGTGCGCCAGCCGGGCTGCCTGCTCGGCGGGCACGTCGAGCCGCGGGAACGCCGCCGCGGCGGCCTGCGCGAGCGGCAGCACCGCGAAACCGGCGGCCAGATCGTCCAGGCCACGCGCCTGCTCCTCGCGGTACCCGCCCACCCGGGTGCGGCGCAGCCTGGTGAGGTGCCCGCCGGTGCCCAGCGCGGTGCCCAGGTCACGGGCGAGCGCCCGGATGTAGGTGCCGCTGGAGCAGGTGACCGACACGTCGGCATCGAGCAGGCCGCCGTCGCGGCGGATGTCGTGCACGGTGAATTCGCGCACGGTCACGATGCGCGGCGCCAGCCGCGGTGCGGCGCCCTGCCTGGTCAGCTTGTAGGCCCGCTGGCCGGCCACCTTGACCGCGCTGACCGCGGGCGGAACCTGGCTGATCTGTCCGCACAGCGCGGCCACCGCGGCGTGCAGCGCGTCGTCACTGACGCCGGCCGCCGGGCTGGACGCCAGCACCTGGCCCTCGGCGTCGTCGGTGTCGGTGGCCTGGCCGAGCCGGATGGTGGCCAGGTACTCCTTCTCGGTGAGCGCGAGGTGGCCGAGCAGCCGGGTGGCCTTCTCCACGCCGACCACCAGCACGCCGGTGGCCATCGGGTCCAGCGTGCCGGCGTGCCCGACCCGGCGGGTGCCGGCCATCCGGCGTACCCGGGCCACCACGTCGTGCGAGGTCATCCCGGACGGCTTGTCCACGATGACCAGCCCGCTGGGCGCGGTCACCGGGCACCGTCGCGGGCGAGCAGGGCGCGCAGCCTGTCCAGTGTGTCCGGCACCGGGTCGCGGGTGGTGAACCCGGCGGCCCGGCTGTGCCCGCCGCCGCCCAGCGCGGTGCACACCCGCCCCACGTCCACGACCTCCCGGGAGCGGGTGGACACGTGCCAGGGGCCGTTGTCGGATTCGTAGAACACGACGGCGACGTCGGCGTCCCCGGTGCGCCGGATCTCGTCGGTGACGCCTTGCGCGCTGTCGAACGGCAGCCCGTGCTCGGCCCGGTCCTGCCGGGGCACTACCGTCCACACCAGCCCGTGCCCGGCGGCCTCGGCGGGCTCGAGCACGGCCCGGTGCAGCGCCGCGGACAGCACCTGCAGGTAGCCGAACGGCACGGAGTCCCACAGTTCGCGGGCGATGGCGGCGGCGTCGAGCCCGGTCTCCAGCAGCCGGGCGGCAAGCCGGTGCACGCCGGGTGTGGCGGAGAACCGGAACGAGCCGGTGTCGGTGACCAGGCCGGTGTACAGCGCGGCGGCGATGTCGGTGGTCAGCTCGGCGCCGAGCAGGTCGATCAGGCGGGCGGCCAGCACCGCGGTCGCCGCGGCGCCGGGGTCGATGAGGTTGATGGTGCCGAACCCGGGGTTGGACGCGTGGTGATCGAGCACGATCAGCTCGCCGGCCCGCGCCGCCGGGCCCTCCAGCAGGCCCAGCCGGTCCGCCGATGAGACGTCGAAGGTGAGCATCACCCGCGGCCGCTCGGGCACGCTCGGCGGCGGGCGGAGCAGGCCGAGGCCGGGCAGGAAACGCAGCGCCCCGGGCACCCGGAACGGCTGGTCGCCGAACGAGGCCAGCACGTGCGGGGGCCCGCCGGGGCGCGCCTGCAGCGCCTGCGCCACGGCCAGCATGGAGCCCAGCGCGTCACCGTCCGGCCGCACGTGGCAGGCCAGGCAGATCTCGTCCGCGCCGGCAAGCACGCTGACGGCCCGGGACCACCCCTGCTGACCGGCCGGTGCGCCGGGGCGGGAAGTGGTGTCCCGCACGCCTGTCATTCCTCCGTGTCCTCCTCGCCCGCCCGGTCCGCGGCCGGCTTGTAGGGATCGGGATCGCCGGCCGGCATCGCGCCTTCCCTGGCGGCGGCCAGGGCCGCGTCGGCGGCCTTCGCCTTGGCCACCAGGTCCTCGATGTGCTGTGAGGTCTCCGGCAGGGTATCCGGGACAAACGTCAGTGACGGGGTGTGCCGCAGCCCGGTCTGGCGGCCCACCTCGGAGCGGATAACCCCGGTCGCGCTGGCCAGCGCGGCCGCGCTCTCCGCGGTCTCCTGGGCGGAGCCGTAGACGGTGTAGAACACGGTCGCGTCACGCAGGTCATTGGTGATCTTGGCCTCGGTGATGGTGACGAATCCGAGCCGTGGATCCTTGATCCGCCGCTCCAGCATCTCGGCCACGATGACCGCGATGCGGTCGGCCAGCTTCTGCGCCCTGGCGGGGTCCATGGCTTCAGTCCTCCTCGTTCAGCAGCCGCTGCCGCGCCGACAGCAGCTCGACCTCCGGGCGGGTGGCGACGAGCCGCTCGCAGGCTGCCAGCACGTCGGCGCAATGCCCCGCGGCCGACGCCACCACGGCCAGGCCGATCTCGGTGCGCCGGTACAGCTCCAGGTGGCCGGTCTCCGCGACCGCGACGCCCGGGAAGCTGCGCCGCAGGTCAGCGAGGATCGGCCGGACGGCGGAGCGCTTCTGCTTCAGCGAACGCACGTCGCCGAGCAGCACGTCGAGGGCCAGTGTGCCCACGTACATTCGCGCTCCGCCGTCAGCCGGTCAGCCTGCCGGACTCAGGCCCGCGGCTTCTCCCGCATCTCGTAGGTCTCGATCGTGTCCTCGACCTTGATGTCGCTGTAGCCGATGCCGATACCGCACTCGTAGCCCTCGCGCACCTCGGTCGCGTCGTCCTTGAACCGGCGCAGCGAGTCCACGGTGAGGTTCTCCGAGATGACCACGCCGTCGCGGACCAGCCGTGCCTTGCTGCCACGGTTGATCGTGCCGGAGCGGACGATGCAGCCGGCCACGTTGCCGACCCGCGGCACCCGGAACACCTCGCGGACCTCCGCGGTGCCGAGCTGAGCCTCTTCGAACTCGGGCTTGAGCATGCCCCGCAGCGCGGCTTCCACTTCTTCGATGGCCTGGTAGATCACCGAGTAGTAGCGGATGTCCACGCCCTCGCGCTGAGCCAGCTCGCCGGCCCGGCCGGCCGGCCGGACGTTGAAGCCGATGATCACCGCGTCGGAGGCGATGGCCAGGTTCACGTCGTCCTCGGTGATCGCGCCGACGCCGCGGCCGATCACCCGCAGGCCGACATCCTCGCCGACCTCGATCTTGACGAGCGCGTCCTCGAGGGCCTCCACCGAACCGGAGACATCGCCCTTGACGATGAGCAGCAGCTCTTCCTTCTCGCCGGCCTTGAGCGCGGAGTCCAGGTCCTCCAGCGTGACCCGGCGGCCGCGCCGGGCGAACTGCGCGCTGCGCTCGCGTGCCTCGCGCCGCTCGGCGATCTGCCGGGCCATCCGGTCGTCGGAGACGACGAGGAAGTTGTCGCCCGCATCGGGTACCGCGGTCAGGCCCAGCACCATCACCGGCCGCGACGGCGGTGCCTCGTCCACCTGGTCACCGTTCTCGTCGATCATGGCCCGGACCCGGCCGAATGCCTCACCGGCCACGATCGAGTCGCCGACGTGCAGCGTGCCGCGCTGCACCAGCACGGTGCCGACCGGGCCGCGGCCGCGGTCCAGGTGTGCCTCGATGGCCACGCCCTGCGCGTCCTGCTTGGGATTGGCCCGCAGGTCAAGCTCGGCGTCCGCGGTCAGCACGATCGCCTCGAGCAGGCCCTCGATGCCGGTCCGCTCCCGCGCCGACACGTCGACGAACAGCGTCTGCCCGCCGAACTCCTCGGCCACCAGGCCGTACTCGGTCAGCTGGGCGCGTACCCGCTGCGGGTCGGCGCCCTCCTTGTCGATCTTGTTCACCGCCACGACGACGGGCACGCCGGCCGCCTGGGCGTGGTTGAGCGCCTCGGTGGTCTGCGGCTTGACGCCATCATCGGCCGCGACGACCAGCACGACCAGGTCGGTGGTCTCCGCGCCGCGGGCCCGCATCGCGGTGAACGCCTCGTGACCCGGGGTGTCGATGAACGTGATCTTGCGCTCCTGGCCGTCCACCTCGGTGGTCACCTGGTAGGCGCCGATGTGCTGGGTGATGCCGCCCGCCTCGCCGGCCACCACGTTGGCGTTCCTGATCGCGTCGAGCAGCTTGGTCTTGCCGTGGTCGACGTGACCCATCACGGTGACCACCGGCGGGCGTGCCGCGAGCTCGTCCTCGCCGCCCTCGTCCTCGCCGAAGTCGATGTCGAACGACTCCAGCAGCTCCTTGTCCTCCTCCTCGGGGGACACCACCTGCACGTTGTAGTTGAGCTCCGCGCCGAGCAGCTGCAGCGTCTCGTCGTTCACCGACTGGGTGGCGGTGACCAGCTCGCCCAGGTGGAAGAGCACCTGCACCAGCGAGGCCGGGTTCGCGTTGATCTTGTCCGCGAAGTCGGCCAGCGACGCACCGCGGGACATCCGGATGGTCTGCCCGTTGCCGCGCGCGATCTGCACGCCGCCGATGGCCGGCGCCTGCATGTTGTCGAACTCAGCGCGCCGCTGCTTCTTCGACTTCCGGTTCCGCGCCGGGCGGCCGCCCTGCCGGCCGAACGCGCCCTGGGTGCCGCCGCGGCCACGGCCGCCGCCACCGGGACGTGCGCCGCCACCAGGCCGCGGTCCGAAGCCGCCGCCGCCACCGCGCGGGCCGCCGCCGCCCGGTGCGCCGCCGCCCGGGCCGCCGCCGCCACCGGGGCCGCGGCCGCCGGGCCGGGCACCGGCGCCGCCGGGCCGCGCGCCGGGACCGCCAGGCCGCGCGCCGGGACCGCCAGGCCGGGCGCCTGGGCCGCCGCCGCCGGGACCACCACGGCCGCCGCCCGGGCCGCGGGTGGCGGGCCGGGGCGGCATGTTCATCGGGCTGGGCCGCGGGCCGCCGGCCGGCCTCGGCGTGTCGGACGGATTTGGCCGGCCGGGGCCGCGGCTGCCGCCTGCCTGCCCGCCGCCCTGCGCACTCCCGGGACCGGGGGTGCCGGGACGGGCCTGCGGGTGCGGGCCCGCGCCCATGCCGGTCGCCGTCGAACTGAACGGGTTGTTGCCCGGCCGGGGACCGGGCCGCGGCGCGTGCCGCGGCGCCGACCGGGGCCCCGGCGTGGGCGCCGGGGACTGAGGTGTGGGGCGGGGGCCCGGGGTGGGCTGCTGCTCGGCCGGGGCCGCCGGGGCGGCGGGCGCCGCCGTGTCCGCGGCCGCGGGGGCCGGCGCCTGCGGTGCCGGGGCCTGCGGCGGCGGAGCCTGGGTGGCCTCGCCAGTAACCGGTGCCGCCTCGGCGGCTGCCGCCGGGGCGGGCGCCGGGGCCGCCGCGGCGGCCGGGGCGGCCGGGGCCGGAGCCGGAGCGGCCGGGGTCCCGGCCGCCCGGGCGTCCTGGCGCTGGCCACCGGCCCGCTGCCCGCCCTGGCGCTGGCCGTTGCCGCCGGCCTTACCCGCCTGTGCCTGGAATGATTCCTTGAGCCTGCGCACCACCGGCGCCTCGATCGTCGAGGACGCCGAGCGCACGAATTCGCCCATCTCCTGGAGCTTGGCCATGACGGCCTTGCTCTCAACGCCAAATTCCTTCGCGAGTTCGTAAACCCGGACTTTCGCCACTACTCTCCCGCCTCGGTCCGGTTTCCCGGACCAGCTTCCCGGACCCTCAGCCGGGCCCGGGGCAGTGGTGCCCAGGTCCAGCGTCAGACTGCCGCGCTCATCGCCGTGTGCTCATCGGGCGCTCATCGCTGTGTAGACCCGCTTTCCCGAAACGTTTCCGTCCGCCCGTCGTCGGACCGCATGACTGCAAGATACCGGCCGAGCACTTCCGTGCCGAGCGGCCCCGGCACGCGCAGTGCGCGCGGGATCACCCGACGAAGCCGTGCTCGCTCCAGGCACCCCGGGCTGGGGTGCAGGTACGCACCCCGGCCGGTCAGCCGCGCCAGGGGGTCGGGAACAACCTCATTCCCGGCCGCCACGATGCGGAGCAACTCGGACTTAGCCGCACGTTCCCTACAGCCGACACACGTCCGCACCGGGGGCGCTTCGCGCATGCGTCGTAGGGGCCGCTTGGCCATGTACCGACAAGTCTACCGTGTCGGGGAGCCGGCGGTGCCTGCCGTATCGCCGGGCGCGTCGACCGCCGCCGCGGTCTCCGCCTGCGCAGCCCTGGTTCCGGTGTCCGCCGCGGGTGGGCTGCGCCGGGCCGGGCCGCTGCCAGGCTCGGTGGCGGTGTCAGACACGATGTCGATCTTCCAGCCGGTGAGCTTGGCGGCGAGCCGGGCGTTCTGCCCTTCCTTGCCGATGGCCAGGGACAGCTGGTAGTCCGGCACCGTCACCCGGGCGATCCGGGCCACCGGGTCGAGGACGTCCACCCGCGTCACCCGGGCCGGCGACAGCGCGTTGCCGACGAACTCAGCCGGGTCGTCCGCGAAGTCGACGATGTCGATCTTCTCGCCGTGCAGTTCGGTCATGACGTTGCGCACCCGGCTGCCCATCGGGCCGATGCAGGCGCCCTTCGCGTTCACCCCGGCCTGGTGCGACCGCACGGCGATCTTGGTGCGGTGGCCGGCCTCGCGGGCGAGCGCGGCGATCTCCACCACGCCCCCGGACATCTCCGGGACCTCCAGCATGAACAGCTTCTTGACCAGGTTCGGGTGGGTCCGGGACAGCGTGACCGACGGGCCGCGGTGCCCCTTGTGCACGCGCAGCACGAAACAGCGCAGCCGCTCGCCGTGCGCGTAACGCTCGCCGGGGACCTGCTCGGCGGCGGGCAGGATCGCCTCGATCTTGCCCAGGTCGACCAGCACCGCCCGCGGGTCTTTGCCCTGCTGGATCACCCCGGCCACCACGTCACCCTCACGCCCGGCGTACTCGCCGAAGGTCAGCTCGTCCTCGGCGTCCCGCAGCCGCTGCAGGATGACCTGGCGGGCGGTGGTGGCCGCGATCCGGCCGAACCCGTCCGGGGTGTCGTCATACTCGCCGATGACCTCGCCGTTCGGCCCCAGGTTGGCCGCCCACACGGTGACGTGCCCACTCTGCCGGTCGATCTCCACCCGTGCCGTCGGCGCCGCCCCGTCGGTCTTGTGGTACGCGACGAGCAGGGCGTCCTCGATGGCCTTGATGGCAAGCTCCATCGAGATGTCTTTCTCGCTCTCCAGGCTGCGCAGCACGCTCAGGTCAATGTCCATCTGCTTCCCCCTCTTCGGCGGGGCCGCCGCCGCCGGGGGCGGAGTCCTCCGCGCCACCCGCGAGCTTGCCGAACTCCACCTGGATCTGCCCCGGCCCGAGATCGGCGTACCCGAACTCGCTCCGCTCGCCGCCGACGTCGAGGGTGACCCCGCCCGGCCCGGCCGTAATGACCCTGCCCTGCACCGTCCCGGCCGTATCGCTGAGCGGCACCTGGACGAGACGGCCGGACGCCCGGCGCCAGTGCCGGGGCTCGGTCAGCGGGCGGTCCACCCCTGGCGAGGACACCTCCAGGGTGTACGGGGCGGAACCCATCACGTCGCTGGCGTCGACCTCGGCCGCGACCGCGCGGCTCACCTGGGCGATGCGGTCGGTGTCCACGCCCTGATCGGCGTCCACCACAACCCGCAGCAGGCTGCGGCGGCCGGCCCGGCCGACCCGGATCGAGTCCAGCTCGAGCCCGGCCGCGCTGACCACCGGCTCGAGCAGCTCGGTCAGGCGCTCCGGGCGTGCCGCAGCGCGACGGGAGTCACCGCTCATCCTGACCTCCTCGCCCGCGACCTGCGCCGTGCTGTCGGTGAAAACTGTTGGTGAAAGACTATCCGCGCCGCAGGCCATGCTGGCCGTTCCGCGATGGCCTCCGGCGCGTCCCGGAACCACTACTGTCTGTTCTGACTTTTCCCGCGAGGCGGAGCCGCGCGGGCCGGCGGGAGGTTCCGGGGTGACGGCAGGGCCGGGTGGCGCGACGCGGCGCCGGGTGCTGACCACGTCCGCACTGGCGGCGGCAGCGGCAGCGGTGGCCGGCTGCGCGACGGGACCGCGCTGGCCCTGGGCCCAGCCGCCCCGGCCAGGCACGGACGTCGGGGTGCTGCACGAAGTGATCGATGCCGAGTACACGATGATCTCCCGGTACACCGCGGTGCTGTCCGCCTACCCGGCGCTGGCCTCGGCAATCTCCCCGGTACTGGCCGAGCACCGGCAGCACCTGGCCCAGTTGCGGGCCCGGCTGGTCATCCCGGCGGGCGCGAGCGCGGCGGAGGCGGCGGCCGCGGCCCCGCCCCGGCCGCGCCGGCCGCGGCTGCCGGCGGGCCAGGCGGCCGCGCTCGGCTACCTGCGATCGGCCGAGCGGGCCGCGGCCAGTGCGCTGGCCGGGCGGCTCGGCTCGGTCCCGTCCTCGCTGGCACAGCTCATGGCCAGCATCGGCGCATCGGAGGCAACGCACGCGGCGCTGCTGGGCCGGGCGGGGAGCCGGCGGTGACCGCCCCGGCGGCCGGGGCCGCGGTGGCCGCGCTGCAGCGGGCGCTGGCCGCGGAAAACGCCGCGATCTTCGGGTACGGCGTGGCCGGTGCTTACCTGACCGGGCGGCGGCAGGCCACCGCGACGGGGTTCTGGAACGATCACCGGTCGGCCGCCGACACGCTGGCGGTGATGCTGCGGGCCCGCGGCGCCCAGCCCGCCGCTGCCGATGCCGCCTACAAGATGCCGTTCCCCGTCCGGGACGCGCACCAGGCGGCCGCGCTGGCGGCGTTCCTCGAGGACGGCGTGACGGCTGCGTATCTGGGACTGGCCGGAGCCGGGGACACGGCGCTGCGCCGGTTCGGCGGCCTGGCGATGCAGGAATGCGCGGTGCGCGCCGCCGACTGGCGCGGTTCGAGCCAGGCTTTCCCCGGGTTTCCCGGCGGGACGCTGAAGAACCCCCGGTTACCGGAAAGCTAATTTCAAACGCGTTGCGGCCACAGCCGTTGCCCGGTGGCGTTGCGATAAGCCGGGTTTTGTCCCGATACCTCCGGGGCCGCTTCCACTGCCTGTCCGGCCAACCGCTCATGTGCATGTGCATGCCGTGCAATCGTGCGGACAGGCCGCCGGATTCAGTCGTGCGGTGCGAGCACCCTGGCGATCCGGGCCGCGGCGAAGTCGAGGTCCTCGCTCACCCCGATCCGCTCGGCCCACGACCACCAGAACCACCAGGTTCCATCCTGGCCGCGGCCGGCGTAGATGTCCTCCGCCAGCGCGGATGCGAGCGGGTGCACGACGTGCAGGCTGGGGACGCGGCCCTGGGGTTCCATCAGCCTGGCCCGCAGGCCACGCTGGGTGAGGGCGTTGGCGAGCCCCTCGAGATGGGCGGTCCCCTGCTGAGCGGGGGCAACGGGAGCGGCGTTCACCCGTGCCGGGCCCCGGGCCGGGCCGGCGGAGGACTCTGCGGACGCGTCCGCGGGAGCCAGCACCGACGACTCGCAGCTGTGCTGCGCACTCACCGCCATGGAAAGTCACCTCTGGTAATCATTTAAGTGCGTAGAGTGGTGTCATGCCCAGCATGATCCTGCCGGTCGCCAGATGCAACATGCATTCGGTAATTCGCTCAAGGTAATCCGTGCGATGCCTCCCCAGCCCGGCCCGGCGGCAGCGACTACGGACAGTAGTCGACTGACGGACTGGACTCGTGGTCATGAAGTGGCCAGACTGATGGGTGGGGCCAGCATGATCACTCAGTGGCCGTTAGTCGCCACCATCCTGGGTAGCCACCGTGGAACCAGCCACGGTGGGACCAGCCACGGTGGGACCAGCCACCGTGGAACTAGCCACAGTGGAACCCGCCACCCCGCCACCTATCGGCCTGACGGGAGGTAGCACATGACGGGTGAGCACAGCCCGACGGTGCGCCGCCGTCGGCTGGCTTCGGAGTTGCGCTCGCTCCGCGAAGCAGCTCGCCTCACCTGCGAGGAGGTCGCCGAGCACCTGGAGTGCTCCGCGTCGAAGATCAGCCGGGTCGAGACCGGCCGGGTGTCGGTGTCGCCCCGGGACGTCCGGGACATGCTCTCGCTGTACGGAGTCGACCCGCAGCGGCTGGACAGCCTGGTCCAGCTGGCCCGGGAGTCCCGGCAGAAGGGCTGGTGGCACGCGTACAGCGACACCATCCAGCCGCGGTTCGCCACCTACGTCGGCCTGGAGGACGCGGCCAGCGAGATCCGCACCTACGAGGTGAACCTGGTCCCCGGCCTGCTGCAGACCGAAGATTACGCACGCAGCGTGATCAGCGCCGGCAACCTGACCAGCTCGCCGGAGGCCGCCGAGCGCTGGATCGCGCTGCGGATGGCCCGCCAGCCCATGCTGCTCAGCGGCCACAACCCGCCGCAATTGTGGGCGGTGCTGGACGAGGCGGTGCTGCACCGCACCGTCGGCGGCCCTGGCCTGATGCGGCTCCAGCTCGAGCACCTGGTTGACGTAGCCAGCAGGCCCAACGTGGCGGTCCAGGTGATCCCGTACAGCGCGGGCGCCCACCCGGGGATGGGCAAGCCCTTCGTCATCCTTTCCTTTCCCGAGCGTGCGGACCCCGACGTCATCTATCTGGAAGATCTGACAAGCACCCTGTACCTCGAGGACGTCGATGAGGTCGACCGGTACAACGTGCTGTTCAACCACCTGCGGGCGACGGCCTTGTCGTTCGAGGAGTCGGCAGCGCTCATGACGTCCGTGGCAAAGGAACTGTAGGAAATTGAAACGGAGGGCCCACGGCATGCTTATATCCGACGACGGTCGCGCAGGAGCCGGCTGGCGAAAGAGCTCCTACAGCGGCGGCAACGAGGGCGGCAGCAACTGCGTCGAAGTGACCGGCGCGGGCGGCCTGGTAGGCGTCCGCGACTCCAAGCGCCCGCAGGACGGCCCGCTGCTGTTCGGCGCCGCGCAATGGCGCGCGTTCATCGGCGAGCTGAAGACAGACCGCGGTTAGGTCCGCTACCGCGCCCGCCCGGACCCCGCGGGCGCCTGCCCAGGCCAGTCCAGCACGGCGGGCAGCGGTTGGGTGTGCAGCACCGTCAGGCGGGAGACCGCACGGGTGAGCGCGACGTAGAGCCGGTTCATGCCACGGCTGCCGGCCGCGGTGATCCTGGCCGGCTCCACGACCATGACCTGATCGAACTCGAGTCCCTTCGCCAGGCTCACCGGAACGACGGTGAGCCGCCCGGCGCCCGGCGTCGCTGCGGGGTCCTGGCCGCCGTCCAGCACGGCGTGTTCCAGCCCGGCCCGGCCCAGCGCCCGGGACAGCGCGGTGACCTGATCGTCGGCCGCGATGACCGCGATGGAACCTGGGCTGGCCGCGGCCTGCTCGCAGCTGCCGACCAGCGCGCCGTCCAGGCCGTCCGGGCCGGTGCTGACGATCTCCAGCGCACCGGGGTCGTGTCGCAGCGAGGTCGCCCTGCCCATGCTGGGCGCGATCTGGTCCAGCAGCCGGTTGGCGAAGTCGAGGATCTCCCTCGGCACCCGGTAGCCCATCTCCAGCACCCGTAGCTGCGCGTCCCGTTTGCCCAAGTGGGCCAGCATGTCGGGCCAGCTCGTGGTGGCGCACGGGGTGGTGCCCTGGGCCAGGTCGCCGAGCACCGTCACCGATCCGGTCTCGCACCGGCGGGCGATGGCGCGGCATTCCATCGGCGAGAGGTCCTGCGCCTCGTCCACGACCACGTGGGCCACGCTCGCGGTGCGCTCGATCAGCCCGGCCGCCTCGTCGATCAGCACCAGGTCCGCCGCTGACCACCGGGCCGATCCGGGTCCCCGGCCCGCCCGGCTGCCGCCATCCCAGCTCACCGCGGCCTGCTCCGCGTCGTCCAGCAGCCCGTCGGCGGCGCGGGCCAGCTCGGCCCGGCTGGCCAGCAGCGTGTACACCAGACGGACCGGATCGGCCTTCGGCCAGATCTCGTCCACCGCGGCCCGCACCGGCCTGGTCCGCCGGACCGCGTCGTGGGTGCGGTCGTCGCACGCCTCGCCCGCCGCCTCCATCCGGGTGAGGATCACGTGCGCGATCCGGTGCGCCAGCATCTCGCGGCCTGCGCCATAGCGCACCCCCCGGTCGCGCAGTTCCCCGGCCAGCCCGGCCAGCTCGTACGCCGGGACGCGCCAGCGCCGGGAGCCGCGGGACAGCATCACCGCCTCGGCCGGCTCAGCCAGCCGCGCCCAGAGCGCGCGGCGGAGCACCTCGGCCAGCCGGGCGTCCCCCTTGACCCGGGCGGCACGGTCATCGTCGGTGGCCCGCACCCGCAGGCCGGGCCGCGCGGCGACCAGGTCGGCGATGGTGACCTGGGTGACCCCGGTCTCGCCGAGCGCCGGGAGGACGTTGCGGATGTAGGACAGGAAGGCGCTGTTCGGCCCGATGACCAGTACCCCGCGGCGAGCCATCCGTTCCCGGTAGGCGTACATCAGGTAGGCCACCCGGTGCAGCCCGACCGCGGTCTTCCCGGTGCCCGGCGCGCCCTGCACGCAGATCGTCTGGTCGGCGCCGGCCCGCACGATGTCGTCCTGGTCGGGCTGGATCGTGGCCACGATGTCACGCATCGGCCCGGACCGCGGCCGCTCGATCTCATCGAGCATGATCCGGCTGACCTGGCCACCGGAGGAACCCCCGGGCTGGCCGGCCGCGCCGGTGAAGGCCTCGTCCTCGTAGGCGGTGAGCTCGCCGCCGGCGAACCCGAACCGGCGCCGCCTGGTCAGCCCCATCGGATCGGCCTGGCTGCCCCGGTAGAACGGCCGGGACACCGGGGCGCGCCAGTCGATCACCACCGGGCGGCCCGCCGGGTCGTGCACGTGCCTGCGGCCGACGTGGAAGCTCTCACCGCCCGGCGCGTGCGCGGGCGCGGTGCCCACGCTCCGCCCGGCCGGCCGCCCGGCCGGCGCCTCGGCGGACTCGATGTCCCCCGGCGGGCGCAGGTAGTCCAGGCGGCCGAAGAACAGCGGGGTGTCCGGCAGGTCGCGCAGCGCCTCGGCCCGCCGGTACAGGTCGGCCTTGATGTACTCCTCGGACACCGGGTCGCCGCCCAGTGCCTGGAGGGAGAGCACGTCCTCGCGCATCAGCCCGAGGAACTTGCGGGCCCCGGTCAGGTGGGCCTGCTCGGCGGCGATGACCGGGTCTATGCCGCCTGAGTCCCGGGCGGGCTCGGGTTCGGGGTCGGCGGGCTCCTGTTCTGTACGGCTGACGGCGGGCACGGCTCATCTCCTCGGGACAAGGGGCACAAGAGCGCAAAATCCTAGCAACGGACCGCGCCCCGGGCACCTGGTTTTCCGCCTGGCCAGAGCTGCTTCAGGCCGGGCCGCCCGGGGCCCAGGACGGGGTTACGACGTACTGGCGCAGGCAGAGATCGGCGAAGGTGACCGGGCCACGGGGGCCGGGCACATGGTCGACGTTGATCCCGGTCTCCGGCACGCCGCGCAGCTTGAACCCGTCCAGCAGCCGGGTACTGGCGTTCCAGAACGCGCCGGTCCCCCGGTAACCGGCCAGGAACTCACCGGCCGCCGCCCGGTCCGCGGTGACGATGGCGGCGGCGAGGCCGGAGGTGTACTCGTTCGCCGTCCGGGCGGCCGCGGCCGCGTCCGGCACCGGCGCGACCGTCACGGTCGCCTCCCGGCCGGCCTGCAGCGCCCACTCCAGGCCGAGCGGGTGGTCGTGCGGCGGCAGCGAGGCGGTCACGCCGAGCTCGTCCAGCGCGGCGATGGCCACCGGGAGCATCCGGTCCCACACCGCCGAGCAGATGAGCAGCAGGTTGAGCCGGTTGCACACGCCCAGCCGGTCCAGGCTCGCGGTGATCAGCCGGGCGGCCGCGGCGGGGTCGGCCGCACGGTCGACATAGAGCACACCGCCGCCGTCGGCGTGCGCCAGCGTCCGCACCCCGGCCCGCGCCGCCTCGGCGGCCAGGGCGCGGGTGGACTCACCGCTGCCGCGCAGGATGACCAGCGGGATCAGGTCCGGATGCCGGACCAGCTCGGCGGCCGCGGCGCGGTCGGGGGTGCGGACGAGCTGCAGCACGCCCGGCGCGATACCGGCGCCGGTCAGGGCCGGGCCGATCGCCAGGTCGAACAGGGCGCTGGCCGAGGCGAGCGCGGCGGCTCCGGTGCGCAGCACGCCGGCGTTGCGCGACTTGAGCAGCTGGGAGGCGACGTCCACGGTGACCGCCGGGCGCGCCTCGAAGTTCGCGCCGACGACGCCGATAGGCACTCTGCGCTCGGTGAGCGTCAGCCCGTCCGGCAACTGGGCCAAGGCGAAGCCGTTCGTCGGAAAAGCCACCTCAGCCAGCAGCTCGAGCTGCCTGGCGGTGGCGGCCAGCCGACCCGGGTCCAGCCGGAGCCGGTCCAGCAGACCGCGGCCCAGCGCCTGCTCGGCGCCGCGCTCCACGTCCATGGCGTTCGCCGCCAGGATGGCCGGCTCCTGCTCGCTGATCAGCCCCGCCATCCGGCGCAGCGCGTCGTCGATGACCGGCCCGGGCGCCGCCGCCAGCCCGCCCGCCGCGTGCTTCGCCGCCGTGCCGCAGGCGATCACCGCCTGCCGCACGCCGGGCGCCTGACCGGTAGCCGTCGTCATCCCACCGAGGTTAGTGGCCACGCCCGGTCTCCGTCACCGCAGGCGGGTAACCAGGTCCAGTGGAAGCCGACGACGGTGCGTTCCAGGAAGCGCATGTAGCGGTGCACGGAATGCTGGCTGTCCGGTGTCACGGATTCCTGGCTGATGACGTCGCCGTCGATGCCGTCCCATACCGCCCACCAGACTTCTTTCGGCATCCGGGCCGGATGAAATTCAACACGGATGTCGAAATTCTCCAGACGGCCCATCACCGCGCGCCGGTACTGTCTCTTCGCCTCGTCCATCTGGTCATCGGCGTAGTGATAGGTGGTCCAGTATTCGAGCGTCAGGGTCTCGCCCAGCGCCAGCTCTTTTGCCAGCACTATTTCGGTGAGATACAGATCGTCGCCGATCCGGTGCAGATAACCGGACACGCCCTTGCAGCCCTGGCCCACTTCCAGGGTCAGCGCGTCGGTGTCGTGAATGTAGGGGACGCGGTCCACGCCGTCGGCGGTCGCCTCCACCACCTTGAGCGTGCGGGCCTGGATGATGAGGCCGTCGGCGCCCAGATTGATGTGGTCGTGCAGGGACACGGTCTGGCTGATCGGCGGCCCGAGCACGTCGGCGACCCTGGAATGCATGGCGGGCTGCAGCGCCCGCGGGCCGGACAGCACGCTGATCCGGCTCGACCCGGCCCACAGCCGGCGCAGTTGCTCGGCCTCCATATCGGAGAAGCCGAATGCCTCGACGAACAGGGCGAGCGTGGATCTGCTCAGCATTTTGCCGGACAGCGCGCGCAGCACCGTGTCCTTGAGCTGGCGGGGCAGCACATCCGCGTCGCCTTCCGCGCGCGGGTGATCCCACCGGTACCGGGCCAGCACCTCGGCCACGGCAAGCTGATTCACCTGGCCCGGCCTGCTGCGCTCTGCATGCTGCTCCCAGCGCCGCCGGTAACGGCCCGGCCGCAGCAGCAGTTCACGCAGATAAGCAGCAGCGGCCTGGCGATACGCGTCCTGTCCTGCCCCGCTCACGGATTTGTATTGCCCGCCTGTGCGATGTTAATGCGAACTACGCCAAGTATGCTACGGCGTCAGGTCTCGGCGAGGGGGCGAGACCTCGAACGGCGGGAGGGGGGCCGTGAGCATGAGTGATCACGGCGGGGTAAATCAGCTGCTGGGCCAGGCGTATTTTCTCGACCTGCTCGGCGACGCCTATAACGGGCTGGGCCGCTACGACGAGGCGATCGTGGCCCTGTCCGAGGCGGCAGCCTCATTCGCAGACCACGGCGCGCAGTGCGCGCACGCGGTGTGCCTGTTCAAGATCGCCCAGAGTCAGCTGGCCCTGGGACGCACCGGCGAGGGCATCCGGTACCTGGAACAGTGCCTGCCGATCTTCCGTGATCTGCAGCTGCCTGAGCACGAGGAGCAGGCGCGCCGGGCGCTGGACAGCTGCCGGGCCGGGGAGGCCTGCCCGGCGGCCGGCGTCTGACGCGGACTGCCGCCGGCCGGCGCCGGTCAGAACAGCACGGACATGAAGGTGTCCACTTCGGCGAACCCGGCGCGCCGGTAGGCCGCCCGGGCCGGGGTGTTGAAGTCGTTGACGTAGAG
Source organism: Streptosporangiaceae bacterium (assembly GCA_036501145.1). Lineage (GTDB taxonomy): Bacteria > Actinomycetota > Actinomycetes > Streptosporangiales > Streptosporangiaceae > PALSA-505. The sequence continues at coordinate 50,703 of DASYAV010000010.1, forward strand.
CGAGACGACCGGGGCGACGCTGCGCAGCGCCTCATCGACGACGGCGGCCACCCCCGCCGCGGCGAGGCCGCGGCCGCGGTACTCCGGCCGGACCCACACTCCCTGCACCTGGCAGGCGCGCGGGGTCACGGCGCCGATCTCCGCCTTGAAGATCACCTTGCCGTCCTCGATCCGGGCGAACGCACGGCCAGCGCCGATCAGCTCGGCCACCCTTGCCCGGTATCCCGCCCCGCCGTCCGGGCCGATCGGCGACACGCCGACTTCCTCGGTGAACATGGCCACGCTGGCCGGGAACACGACATCGAGCTGATCGGGGCGCACCCGGCGTACCAGCGGGTCCGGGGTCACCCGCGGCGGGCCGGAGATCGCCATCACCGGCTGGGCGGCGCGGATGTCCCTGGGGCGGCCCCAGTGCGGGCTGAGCAGATCCCACAGCTGGCTGACCGCGGGGGCCGGCCCGACCAGCGATGAGCAGCGCCTGCCCTGCATCCGGGCCCGCCCGGCGAACGCCGCGATCGCGTCCGGGGTCGCGCACACCGGGACGAGGTTCGCGCCCGCGTAACACAGCGACTCAAGCCGCCCGTCGGCCAGGTAGCCCCACAGCTGGGCGCCGAGCCTGGGCTGCTCGAGCCCGCCCGCCAGCACCCGCGAGGCCACGAAGACGTTCGCCACCGGATCGCGGTCACAGATGGCCAGCACCTCGTCGCGATCACGATCCCCAAGCAGGCGCAGCGGTGACGACCATGGCGCCCTGACGCGCAGCACGTTCCCAGAATATCCGTACCACCGCGGCGCGCGCTGCACTCTTACCGGCCGCCGGTCAGCCGGAGCCTGGCGTGGGCGCGGGCAGCACCGGGCAGGTCGCGTTGACCGCGCCCGGGCCGCCGGCCGCCGGCAGCGCCCCGGTGGCCAGGTAACGGTCGAGGTAGCCGTTCACGCAGGTGTTCGGCGGATAGGACAGCGACTGGCCGTGGTTGCCGCCACCCTTGACGACGACGATCCGTGAGCTGGGCAGCAGCTTGTGCGCCACCATCGCCCCGGCGTACGGGGTGGCGGGGTCGAGCGTGCCCTGCAGCATCAGGATGCCGGGCAGCCCGGCCCCGTTTATCCGCAGCGGCTTGGCCGGCCCCTTGACCGGCCAGAACGCGCAAGCGGCGTTGAACCACGCGTTGTCCCACGACTCGAACGGCGCGGTCCGGTACACCTTGCGGGTGTCGCTGTTCCAGTACGCCCAGCTGCGCGGCCAGTTCACGTCGCTGCACTGCACGGCGTTGTACACGGCGAACTCGTTCTCGTTCTGCGCGCCGTAGCTGTTGAACTGGCTGATCATCTGCTGGGTGGAGCCCTTGTGCAGGTAGCCGGACAGCGCGGCGGCCAGCCCCGGCCACAGGTTGTCCAGGTAGCCGCCCTGCAGGAACGTGTCGTCGTACTCGTCCGGGCCGATCACCGGGCCGGACGGGCCGCTGATCGGGTGCGTCTCCAGCTTGCTGCGCACCCGGTACCAGGTCTGCCGGACCTGCGCCTGGGTGGAGCCGAGGTTGTAGACGTTGTGGTAGCGGGCGACCCAGGACAGGAACGCGTTCATCCGGCCCTGGAACGCGTAGTCCTGGTCGATGTTGTCGGTGTACCAGACCCCGGTGGGGTCGACGGTGCTGTCCAGCACCATCCGCCGGACCCGGGTCGGGAACATCGTCGCGAACACCTGGCCGATGTAGGTGCCGTAGGAGTACGCGAAGTAGCTGATCTTCTGCTGGCCCAGCGCGATCCGGATGGAGTTGACGTCCCTGGCCACGTCCTGCGTGGTCATGTACGGCAGCAGCCAGCCGTACCGCTTCTGGCAGTCCGCCGCGTAGGTCTTGGCCCGGTTCTCCATCACCTGCTCCGCGGCCTGGCCGGCCGGGATGTAGTCGGGCCGCACGCCGTGGAAGAAGGCCGGTTCACAGTGCATGGCCGGCACGCTCGACCCGACGCCGCGCGGGTCGAACCCGACGATGTCGTAGTCAGCGGCGACCTGCGGGCTCAGCCCGCCGGCCACCTCCGCGGCCAGCGCGAGCCCGCTGCCGCCCGGGCCGCCCGGGTTGACCAGCAGCACGCCCTGCCGCTGGCTGGGCGGCGCGGTCGCCTGCACCCGGGACAGCGCGAGCGTGATCTTCCGCCCGTCCGGGTGGC
>DASYAV010000011.1:0-7446 GCA_036501145.1 Streptosporangiaceae bacterium
TGTACTGCAGCTCCTCGATCAGCTGGCTCACCGCGTTGGTGCTGCACAACGACCCACGCGGTATGTCACCCGACATCAGCATCACCCCGGCGCCGTCCATCCCGGTGATCTTCACGCACCCCAGGCACAGCCGGGCTGAGGTCCACGCGTCCTCTGCCCCGTCCGACATCTCGGCCAGGATCCGGTGCAGCCTGTCGCCTGCCATTCAGGGCCGCCGGCCCAGGCCAGATGCCGGCGCACGGTGCACAGCATGGAGTTTGGGCACCCGCCGCCTCCTTCAGCTACGTAAGGAGCGTCGGCAGGGACCGGACGCAACGCCCTTCCAGCCCAGGACACTGGGCCGCTGGCCGCAACGTTACGCCAGGGACTGGCCTTGGCGGGCGGGCCTGGGTCAGTCAATGGAGATTACGGCGGTATGCGGATCGGCCTGCCCCCGGACTCATCGCCCGGCGTCCACGAGGCGGTCACCGAGACTGAACACGACCAAGACCCAAGCTCAGGTCGTCTACCCCGGGCGCCATGCGTTTCCAAACCCGGTGCTCACCCCAAGAGAGCCGGGTTTGCCCCGGAAAGAAACGCACGGCGCCCGCGTCCAGGTGGCCAGCCCGACAGGCTCCAGGTAGACGTCTTGGCCGGCCTCGAACGTGTATATCGGCGGCGGGGACGATGCAGCCGGGCCGCGCTGACGCCACAGTCCGCCGTGAACTCGCCATGGCCGGGCACACGCACGGGGAAGCACCCCGCCGTCCACGACGAGGTTGCAAGGCCGGCCGGCTGCCTGCCGGTCACCGGGATCCGCATCGTCGCGGCTCATCAGCGCTCCTGGCCAGTGGTTGACCGCTGCCAGGGTCTGGAGCAGCACGACTGCCTAGATGGTAACAACCCAGCACCCATTCAGCCAGCGCGGGTCTTCGGGTTCTGACCACTTCTGACCAGACACGGGTGCCCCATCGCGTCTTGACGCGATCGTCCGGGTTGTGCTCATACTGATCTGACTTGATTTGACAACGTTGTCCTAGCGTTCCGCAGCGGCCTGGAGGCGGATCGTCAGCCCTCGTCCTGGGTGCAGCGCCCCGCTGCCAGGAAGGAAGACGAGTGAACGAGATCAAGCGCCATTTCGGCCGACTCGGACGACGGAGCATCACGGCGGGCATGGCGGCCGGACTGGCCGCGGGCCTGATCTCGGCGGCGCAGGCCGCGCCCGCCGCTCAGGCCGCGGTGACGGCCAAGGCCGCGGCGGTGGCCAAGGCCGCGGCGACGGGCCAGGGCGCGCCCGCAGCCACGGCCGCGGTGACAGCCAAGGCGGCGGCGACAGGGGGCGGCCAGACGGTGGCCGATCCGGCGAGCTATGTCAACCCGCTCATCGGCACCGGCTCCGGCGGCGATGTGGTCGGCCAGGTGGACACCTTCCCCGGGGCCAGCGCGCCGTTCGGCATGCTCACCCTCAGCCCGGACACCTCACCCACCGGGGCGGACGGCGGCGGCTACTACTACGGGGACAGCCAGATCAAGGGCTTCTCGCTGACCCACATCTCCGGGCCCGGCTGCGGCGCCTTCGGCGACTTCCCGGTCCTGCCCACCGCGGGCACGGTGCCGGACAACCCGTACACGACGACGGAGAGCTTCAGCCACTCCAGCGAGCAGGCCAGCCCGGGCTACTACTCGGTGTCGCTGGGCTCGCCCGCCGTCCAGGCCAAGATGACCGCCACCACCCGCACCGGGCTGGCCGACTTCACCTTCCCGTCCGGTTCCCAGGGCAACGTCCTGTTCAAGGTGGACGGCAGCCAGAACGGCGACACCAACCAGTCCGTGCAGTTCGTCGGCGACGACGCGATCGCCGGCAAGGTGAAGTCGGGACCCTGGCCCGGACACGAGAAGGGCATGCCGGGGCGCGGGCGGGGCGGGCACGGCATGGCCGCCAGCGCGTCCGGTGGCTCGGGCGGGGGGCAGGCCACGTCCGGGCACTTCTGCGGATCGCCGGACACCTACCCGATCTACTTCGCCGCCCGGTTCAACCGCCCGTTCACGTCGGAAGGCACCTGGCAGCAGACGGCCACCGGGCCCAACCTGCTCGGCACCTCCCAGACCGGCACGCTGAACTGGGGCGGGCCCTTCAACAACGGCTGCAGCACCAGCACCGGCAGCCTGAGCTCGGCCAACGGCGGCGCCGGCGAGTCGTGGACGGCCAGCTGCGTCACCCCGCAGACCTGGGCGCAGGTCACCCCGCAGGGCCTCACCAGCGGCGACACCTACCTGGCCAGCGTCACGCTGGAAGCCAACAGCGCCAGCCAGACCGCTCCCGTCTACCTCGACTTCTACAACGGGTGCGTGGACACCTCGAGCCAGGAGGTCACGCTTACCCCTGGCACGCCGGTCACCCTGACCGACAGCACCACGATCGGCTGCTCCAACACGCCCCAGTTCCAGATCCGCACCTCGGGTGCCGGGTCGGTCGACCTCACCGCCAGCAACGCCTCCATCCAGCAGGTGACCGAGAAGCCCGACCCGGGCTCGAAATCGGCCAGCGGCGCGGGTGCGGCGGCGTACGCCAGCTTCGCCCCGCCGTCCGGCAGCACCGCACCGCAGACCGTCCAGATGCAGGTGGCCACCAGCTACGTGAGCACCGCCGACGCCTGGGCCAACCTGCGGGCCGAGCAGGGCTCCCCGAACGTCAGCTTCACCTCCGTCCAGCAGCGCACCCGGGCCTCCTGGAACCAGCTGCTCAGCAAGATCAAGGTGACCGGAGGCGCCACAGGCGACCTGACCGGGTTCTACACCGCCCTGTACCACTGCCTGCTCGACCCGAGCGTGTTCTCCGACGCCAACGGGCAGTACCTGGGCTTCGACGGGAAGGTGCACAAGCTGTCCGGCAGACAGCAGGTCCAGTACGCCAACTTCTCCGGCTGGGACGTCTACCGGGACGAGATCCAGCTGCTCAGCCTGGTCGCCCCCGGCCAGACCGGGGACATGATGCAGTCGCTGGTCAACGACGCCGCGCAAGGCGGGTGGCTGCCCAAGTGGCCGCTGGCCGACGACTACACCGGGGTGATGAACGGCGACGCGGCCGACTCCATGATCTCCGACGCCTACGCGTTCGGCGTGCGCAACTTCGACGTCCCCGCGGCACTGCAAGAGATGATCAAGGGCGCCACCGAGGTCCCGGCCAGCAGCCAGCTCGGGCACGGCTGGTACGAGGAGCGCCCGCAGCTCGCCGACTACCTCAAACTCGGTTACACCCCCAACGTGGAGCAGACGTCCCTGTCCCCGGTGGACAACGGCGCCTCGCAGACCCTGGAATACGCGCTCAACGACTTCGGCATCTCCCAGATCGCCCAGGGGCTGGGCCACGGTTCCACCGCGGCCGAGTTCGCCCAGCGGGCCCAGAACTGGGAGAACCTGTTCAACCCGGCCACCGGCTACCTGCAGCCGCGCGGCGGCGACGGCGGCTTCCCGGCCGGCAACCCGCTGATGGTCGGCTTCGGCAGCTTCGGCCAGTCCGGCTTCCAGGAGGGCAACGCCGCCCAGTACGGCTTCGCCGCCCCGCAGAACCTGGGCGCGCTGATCAACCTGCTGGGCGGCCGGTCCGCGGCCATCTCCCGGCTCAACACGTTCTTCACCCAGCTCAACGTCGGCCCCAACGACCCCTACTACTGGGCGGGCAACGAGATCGACCTCAATGCCCCGTGGGTCTACGACTACGCCGGTGCGCCGTACAAGACGCAGGGCCTGGTGCGCCAGATCACCAGCACCCTGTACTCGGCCACCCCGGGCGGCGAGCCGGGCAACGATGACCTCGGCGCGATGAGCTCCTGGCTGGTCTGGGCCGACCTGGGCCTGTATCCGGAGACCGCCGGTGCGCCGGTCCTGGTCACCGGCAGCCCGCTGTTCACCAAGGCCATGGTGCACCTGCCGTCCGGCGCCACGCTCAGCATCAGCGGCGCCGGGGCGGGCGACAACCAGCCGTACGTCACCGGCCTGGCGGTCAACGGGAAGCCAACCCAGCAGACCTGGATCCCGGTGCAGAGCATGCTCACCAGGGGCGGGTCGCTGGCCTTCACCCTCTCCTCGGCACCGGACCAGTCGTGGGGTTCGGCTCCCGCCGATGCCCCGCCGTCGTACCCGGCCGGGCAGGCGCCGGCGGTCGTGGCGCCCGCGGGCACGGCCACGCTGCCTCCGGGCGGGACGGCCACCGCGAAGCTCACCGTGGCCAACGCCACCAGCCAGGCCCAGAAGGTGTCCTGGTCGGTGACGGTGCCGTCGGGCTCGGGGCTGCAGGCCACCCCGGCGCAGGGCACGGCCAGCATCCCGGCCGGCGGCGGCACCATCCCGGTGCAGCTGACCGCATCCTCCGGCGCCCCGGAGACGTTCTCCACCGTGACGGTGTCGGCGTCGGTGGGCGGCCGGGCGGTGCCGGCCGAGAACCTGTCCGTGCAGGTCGCCACGACCGGCAGCCTGGCCTCCTACTTCGACAACCGGGGCGTGTCCGCCGACAGCGACCCGATGGCGGCCGACTTCGACGGCGGCGGGTACAGTTACTCGGCGCAGGCCCTGGCCGGCGCCGGGGTCACCCCGGGCAGCACGGTGACGGCCGGCAGCGCCACCTACACCTGGCCCGACTCACCAGCCGGCGACCCGGACAACGTGGTGGCCAACGGGCAGGCCGTCACCCTCAACGCCCCGGCCGGGGCGTCCACGCTGAACCTGCTCGCCTCGTCCACCAGCGGCCCGAGCACCGGCACGGTGACCGTGACCTACAGCGACGGCTCGACCGCCTCGGTGCCCATCGCGGTCACCGACTGGGCGGCCGGCAGCACCGAGACGGGCAACACCGTCGCCGTGAGCACGCCGTACCGCAACTGCGGCTGCGGCTCCCCGGCGAACGGCACCACCAGCGTGTACTCGGTGGCGGTGCCCATCAACTCCACGCTCGGAGTGGCCACGGTGACCCTGCCCGCCGACACCAACCAGGGCGAGATCCACATCTTCGCCATCACCACCGGCTGACCGCGGCGCCGCGAGAGGCCGATGCCAGCTATCGACCAATATCTTTAATTCCATTACATTGTCGCCATGACTGTCAGGCCCATGACGGGCGGGCGTTTTTCGTGCGCACCGCGCTGGCGATGGCAGTTATCCCGGGGACGGCGCCCGCGCCCGCATCGCCAGCACCTCGCTGGCGCCGCTTCCTGACGCCGTGGCGCTCGCCCGCCGATCAGCCCGCCTGGGCCCGGCCGGCGCTGCTGGCGATCGCCGTCGTCGCGGCGGTCGCGTACGGCTGGGCAATGGCCGGCGCCAGCGTCGAGCCGTTCTATGGCGCGGCGGCCCGCAGCATGTCCGAAAGCTGGCACGACTTCATCTTCGGGGCGTTCGATCCGGCCGGGACCGTCACCGTCGACAAGCTGCCCGGCGCGCTCTGGGTGCAGGCCCTCTCGCTGCGGATCTTCGGGTTTCACATCTGGGCCCTGGTCCTGCCGCAGGTGGCCGAGGGCGTGCTGACCATCCTGGTGCTGTACCGGGCGGTCCGCCGGCTGGCCGGTCCCGCGGCCGGGCTGACCGCCGCGGCCGTGCTGGCGGTCACGCCCATCACCGTGCTGCTCAGCCGCGGCAACGTGTCGGATTCGCTGATGATCCTGCTGCTCGTGCTCGCCGCCGACGCGACGTCCGCCGCGCTGCTCACCGGATCGCTGCGGCGGCTGCTGCTGGCCGGCGCCTGGGTCGGGCTGGCGTTCCAGGCGAAGATGATCCAGGCCTGGCTGGTCCTGCCCGCACTGGCCGCCGCCTACCTGCTCGCCGCACCCGCGGCCCGGCTGCGCACCCGGTGCGCGCACGTCGCGCTGGCCGGGCTGGTGACGGCAGTGGTCTCCCTCTCCTGGATGACCGCGGTCTCCCTCGTCCCGTCCCAGGACCGGCCCTACGTGGACGGCAGCAGCAACGACTCGGTGTACACGCAGGTCTTCGACTACAACGGCCTTGGCCGGCTCACCGGGAACTGGACGACCATCGCCGGGCCGCCTTCACCGCTCCTTGTCCAGGCCGTGGAGAGCGGGCAGTTGCTCAACGCCGAGACCTTCGGGCTCAAGCCAAGTTGGCACCGTCTGCTGGCCGGCCCGTTCGCGGCCGACGGCGGCTGGATGCTGCCGGCGGCCGTCGCCGGCGCGCTTGGCGTTTTCATCTCCCGGCGCCGCCAGGGCAGGCGCGACCCGCTGCGCGCCGCCGTCGTGCTGTGGGGCGGCTGGTGGCTGGTCCTCGCGCTCTTCTTCAGCGTCGGCACCTACCTCAACTCGTACTACGTCGCCGCGCTCGTCCCCGCGGTCGCCGCGCTGTGCGGCACCGGCCTGGCCGCGTGCGGACCTCGCCCTTGGCCGGGCGGGGTGCGACTGATCGTCGCCGCGACCGTGCTCGGCTGCGCCGGCTACGGCGCCTACCTGATGTCAGGGACGGTATCGGGCCCGGTCGCGCTCACCGTGGCGGCGCTGATCGTGGCGGCGGCCGCCAGCGCTCAGCTGCTGCTGCCCGAGGCCGGCAAGGCCATGCACCTGACCGCGGCCGCGTTCGCCGGTGCCGCCGTGCTCTTGCTGCCCGCGGCGGCATCCTTGAGCAGTGTCATCCGCGGGCTCGGCCCGTTTGACACCCCGTTCGAGTCGTCGAAGACCGCACACCGTAACCAGACCCTGGCCACCGCCGGGCCCGCCCTCACCGCGGCGGTCCAGCGGCTAGAACTCGGGACGCCACCCGGTGACGCCCTGTTCGGCACCGACACATCTGGGCTCGCGCAGGGCTACATCCTGTACAGCGGCAGGGAGGTGCTGCCTGTCGGCGGCTACCTCGGCAACGTGCCCGCCCCGACGCTGGCCACGCTGCAGGCTGACATCCGCCGAGGCTACGTCCGGGTATTCGTGCTGCCGGTGTCACCGGCCGGCCCGGACCCGCGGGTGCGGTGGATCGAGTCAAATTGCACCAGGCAGCCACCGCCCCCCAACCGCCCCCCGGTACCGTACGCGGACTTCTTCTGCGGACTCGCGACATCCCAGCAGGCCCCCGCATCCCCGTCGGCCGGCCTTGCCCCGTCGGCCGGCCCCGCTCAGCCGGAGGGCTAGCGGTCGCGGGCGGCTGCCACCACTGCCTGGCCCAGGCTGATGCCGCCATCGTTGCAGGGGACGCGGGAGTGGGTCAGCACGGTGAAGCCTCGCGCCTCCAGGCCGGCGACCGTGCGCCCGAGGAGCAGCAGGTTCTGGAAGACCCCGCCGGAGAGGGCCACGGTGGCCAGGCCGTGTCGCTCGCGGAGCAACTCGCAGCCGTCGACGACAAGGGCGGCCAGGCCGTTGTGGAAACGGGCCGCGATGCGCTCCCTGGGCACTCCTGCCGCCAAATCCGCGGCGACCGCGGCGATAAGGTCCGTGCCACTGGCGCGGAACGGGCCACCCGGCGCGGTGCCCGCGCAGTCGG
>DASYAV010000012.1:0-163298 GCA_036501145.1 Streptosporangiaceae bacterium
GGTGGCCTTGAACGCGTGCGCGAAATGGAACGGGCTGAGCAGCGCCACGCCGGCCAGCCGGTCCAGGGTCAGCGTGCCGGACAGCTCGGCGTCCACCAGCTCGGTCACCCGGTCCACGGTCGCCCGGTCCAGCCGGGCCGGCCCGCGTTCGCGCATCGCGGGCCGGCCGCCGTAGTGCACCAGCAGGTGCGCGGCCAGCCGGTGGGCCAGCGTGCTGGCCGCGGCGTCGGTGAGCGTCCCGCCGGCCGCGTGCACCCGTTTGAGCACCGAGCAGATCGCCAGCACGGTGCCGTCCCGGACGGCCGCGGCGGGCTCGAGTTCCGGTTCACCGCCGGCCAGCGCCCGGAGCAGCGCGTGGTCCGGGTAGACCTCCACCGCCTCGGCGGTCTCACCGAGCCGCAGCCAGCTGATCGGGCTGCCGCCGGTGACGAAGACGGACCCGGCCGCGATGTCGGCGTCCACCGTCCGCCCGGCCAGTTCGTAGGCGGCCGTGCGGTGCTGGCTGAACGACACCCCGGCCTGGCACACGCCGGTCCGGCCGGCGCTGACGCCCGCCGGGATCCAGCTGTACTCCGAGCGCATGCCGGGCCAGTGCCGTACGCCGGTGCGCGGCCGGACGGTGCAGGTTCTCATCCCACGGCGGAGCCTAACTCCGGCCCGCCGCCGGGCCGAAGCGATTTACCAGCGCCCGGCTTACCGGTGCGGCATGGGCAGCGGCGCGATCGAGGCGCCCGGGCCGATCGAGGAGCAGCCGTTGCTCGGCGGCAGGCCGAGGAACAGGCTGGTCAGGAAGGTGAGCGCGTGCGCCTCGAACGGCACCGCCGCCTCGGTGTGCTCCAGCCCGGAGTACTCGTCGAAGCTGACCGGCACCCCCTGCTGGCAGTACTCGTGGGCCAGCGCCTGCACGTCCGCGGCGACCATGATCCCGTCACCGGTGCCGTCCGCGTTGCCCACCCCGAGCAGCTCAGGAACCTGCGGGTGGCCGGGTGCGCTGCCCATGATCAGGTGGTTCAGGATGCGGACCAGCACCGGCACCCCGAACGGGTTCTGGTACTGCACCTTGACCAGCTGGGCGAAGGTCAGGCCGGGATAGGCGGTGGCGAACGAGGCGATGCACTCGCCCTGCACCTGCTTGAGGATCTTCTGGCCGTAGCTGTCCAGGTACTTGTTCAGGTTGACGCCGAACGACCGGGACAGCGTGACCAGCACGGCCGGGATCACCCCGGCCCAGTCCTGGTCGCCGTTGATGTAGCTGAGGTTCTGCGCGAAGTCCACCGGCACGCCGCCGGACGCGGCGCCGATGATGTCCAGGCCGGGTGCGTACTTCGGCGCGAGTTCGCTGGCCCACTCGGTGGCGATCGACCCGCCGGAGTAGCCGAGCATGCCCACTTGCGTGGACGCCGGCGCCCCCAGGTAGCTCTCGGTGGCGCGGATGCTGTCCAGGGTGCTGTAGCCGGACTCCTGGCCCGCGCCCCAGTCCAGGGTCTCGCCCTCGTAGTCCGGCACCGTGACGGTGTACCCGGCCGTCACATAGACCGCGATTTCCGCCGCCTCGGCCTGCGACAGCGTGTCGCCCGGGTTGCCGCCGCGCAGCGTGTAGGACGGGTCGCACTCCGCGCCGAGCGCGTCGTAGGCGGTCTGGAAGGACACGATCTTGGTGCCGAGCAGCGAGGCCAGCGGCTTGATGATCGTGGTCACGGTGACCGTGGGCTGGCTCTGCTCACCGTTGGTCCGGTAGAGCACCTGGTCGGCCTGGTAGGGCACGGTCAGGCCGGCGATCGTCAGGGTGATCGCCCGCTTCTTCAGCATCGTGCCCGGGGCGATCTGGCTCAGCGGCTTGGACCCCGTATAGGTGTAGAACGGGTCGTGCGTCGGCAGCACCAGCGCCGGTTTCACCTGCGCCGACGCGGTGCCGGAGGCGACGGCCAGCACGGTGGCGGCCACCGCGGCCGTGACTCGCAGCAAGCGGGGGATCGTCCTCATCCGGCGGGTGAACGGCATGCGCATGCTGGCTCCCGGGGGGTGACAGGCCACGGACGGTACGCGGTGGTAACCGCACCGAACGTAATTCGGACCACATGTTTCCGGGGCGGCTACCCGGGTGTCAAGCCTGGGTCAGCGCATTGGCGTAAAGCCGACCGCGTCGGCCAGCCGGGACCGGCGGGTGCCGGACGCGGGGCGGGCGGGCTCGGGCACCTCGGGGGCCGGCTCGCGCGGGGTGACCCCGGCCACGATGCCCTCGGCCATCCCGTATAGCAGCGGCAGCGCGCCGGCCACCACGCCGCCGGTCTCGTTGATGTGCCCGACCCCGGGGATGATCACGTCGGCGTTGCCGCTGACCGTCCGCACCAGGTCTGCGGACTCCTCGAGGTTGCCCGCGATCCGGCCGAGCAGCGAGCCCGCCCAGAACAGGTAGACCGCCAGGCCCGCGATCAGCAGCACGATGACGATGACCGTCAGCACCACCAGCAGCGTCATGACTTCACCTTCCCCAGCACCCGGCCGAGGAACAGGTGGTGCTGCAGCCCCTCGGCCAGCACGGCGTCCACTCCGTCGGCGACCTGCGGGATGAGCCTGGTCTCCGCGGTGCTGGCCGCGGCGGCCTTGAGCGTGTCACGCACCGTGACCACCCGCCGGTCGATGATCTTCACCAGGTAGATGAGCAGGCTGAGCAGCGCCGCGACGGCGAGCACGACGACGAACCCGACGATGATCGCGCTCACCCACAGCGTGTGCTCGGTGGAGTTCATCGCGAGGACGTGCGCCCCATGCCATTCCATGGTCAGCCTCCCAGCCTTTCCCGGCCGCGCTTCAGCCCGGCGATGATGATCGTGGCGTGCTCGATCGTGGTGGACAGCGCGGCCAGCGGCGTGGTGTTGTGCACCGCCTGGGTGAGCGCGTCGTTGATCGGCACCGCCTGCTTGCCGATCGACCTGGCCAGCAGCAGGATCGGCGTGACCAGCGCGACGACGGCCAGCACGACGACGATCCCGATGATCCAGCCGATCCACCAGCCGGTGCCGCCGGTGAACGACCCGGCGGCCAGCACGGTCGCGTTCGTGGTCATGATCAGCCCCCTTCGGCCTCAGACCGTTTCGCAGAAGTCGCGGACCGGCTTCAGGCTGGCGTTCACCGAGGTGAGCCGTTCCGGCACGGTGCTGGTCCGCTCGGCGATCACCTGCACCCCGCCGGTCACCGCGGTCAGGGTGCCGCGCACGTGCTTGAGATGCAGGATGACCCGGAGCAGGCCGACGGCGGTGATCGCGATGATCAGGCCGGCGACGGCGATCGTCATCCAGGCGGCTGCGGGCATGGTCTTGGTCCCTTCGCTAGCCGAGGAGCTTCGCGACCGACCCGGCATACCTGACCGCGCCGACCTTAATTTCTTCAATCGTTTTATCCGTGACGGCTAGCGCCTGGGGTACGCCGTCCAGCTTTCCCGCCAAGGCGACGCCTCCAGCCAGGATGTCGTCGCTCGCCGCCCTGATGCGTTCCACCGCGGCGAGCACCCGGTTGAGCAGCCAGACCACCACCGGCAGCACCACGACCAGCAGAATGACGTTGCCGATCCACCACAGCACCATGACCGTCCTCCTTCAGCTCGCCGGGGCCTGGTAGGGCAGGAAGAACCTGCGGAACACCCGGCTCAGCGCCATCAGCGCCGCGCGCAGCCCCAGCGTGAGGCCGCTGGCCGCCGCGGGCGCCGCGGCCGCGCCGCCGGCGTTCCCGGAGATCCGGCTGGCCAGGTTGCGGGAGAAGTCGCTCATCAGCACCGCCGACACGTCGCTGATCATGCCGCGGCCGTACTGCGCGGCCGCGCCGGCCAGCTGCAGGTCCTGCGCCACGGCGACCTTCGTCCCCCGGCCCGCCGTGGCCATCGTGGCGGTGACCACCATACTGGCCTGGCCGCGGCCCTTGGCCTCGCTGCCCGCCGCGTCCACCACGATCCGGTGTGCGGCCTCGTCCCGCTCGGTGATCTGCGCGGTCCCGCCGAACTGCAGCCGGACCGGCCCCATCCGGATCGACACCCGGCCGGAGTACTTGCCGTCGCCGAGGTCCCCGGTCAGCTCGGTGCCGGGCAGGCACGACGCGACCTGCGGGATGTCGCCGAAGAACGCCCACACCTTGCCGATGGGCGCCGCGACCTCGAACTCGTTCCTGATCAGCATCGGGACTCCTCGGTCAGCTCGGCGTCCGCACCGGGCGGCGGGTCCTGCCGTAGGGTGTCTTTCCGGCCAGGCAAGTCCAGGTAGGCGGCCGGGTTGTGCTCGAACACCAGGCGGCATCCGGCGGAGCAGAAGTAGTAGGTGAGGCCGTCGTGCTCGACCGGGCTGCCGGCCGGCCCGGCCAGCACGGTCATCCCGCACACCGGGTCGGTGATCTCGGCTCTGGCCCCGGCGCTGGCCCCGGCCGGCCGGGCCGGGCCGGGCGGCGTGCCCAGCGCGCCGGAGGCGCGCAGCTGGACCAGCTCGGCCAGGATCGCCACCGCGATCTCCTGGTGGGTGATCCGGCCCAGGTCCATGCCCGCGGGCACCTGCACGCGGTCGAGTTGCCCGGCCGGCACGCCCCGCTCGGCCAGGTAGCCCAGCACCGCGGCGCCGCGGCGGCGGGATCCGACCAGCCCGAGGTAGGCGGGCCGTGCGGCCACCGCCCGCTCGACCGCGTCCTCATCGCCCTCCCCCTGGGTGGCGATCACCACCAGAGACCGCGGGGTCGCGTCGGCCGCGGTGAAGGCCGGCCCGGCGATCAGCTCGGCCCGCCAGCCGAGCATCCGGGCCAGGCTGGCCAGTGTCTGTGCCATCGGCGAGCCGCCCACCACGACCAGGTGCGGCGCCGGGAGCACCGGCTCGATGTACACCTCCAGCGCCCCCTCGCTCTGGCAGGAGATCGGCACCACGGTCATCCCGTCCGGCACCGCCCCGCCGAACTGCTCCGGGCTGCCCAGCAGCAGCAGCCGCGGCGTGCCCTCGGTGATCACCTGCCTGGCCTCGCGGACCACGGTGGGCTGGGCGCACGCCCCGCCGATCCAGCCGTACAGCTCGCCGGCCGCGGTGATGATCGCCCGCGAGCCCTGCTGGCTGGACGACGGCCCCTGCCGCCATACCACGGTGGCCAGCGCGAACGGCTCGCCGCGGTCGGCCAGCCGGCCCGCCTGCTCGAGCACTCGCCAGCCGTCCACCGGCTGCTCCGGCTCATCCATCGGACCGCACCGGCGGCGCGCCGGACACGTCCCGGCGGTAGGTCATCGCCTCCCACACCCGGTCTGGCAGCAGCGGCATGTCGATGTTGCGCACGCCGGTGTCGGAGATCGCGTCCAGCACCGCATTCACGAACGCCGCCGGGCCGCCCACCGCCGCGCACTCGCCGATGCCCTTGGCACCGATCGGGTGGTGCGGGCACGGCGTCATGACCTCGGAGTGCAGCTCATACCCTGGCGTCTCCCACGCGGTCGGCAGCAAGTAGTCCATGTAGTTCGAGCCCACGCAGTTGCCGTCCGCGTCGAACGTGATGAACTGCATGTTCGCCATCGCGTAGGCCTCGGTGAGCCCGCCCATGATCTGCCCCTCGACGATCATCGGGTTGATCCGCACGCCGCAGTCGTCGACGGCGACCATGTTCGTCACGTCCCACACACCGGTGGCCGGATCCACCTCGACCGTGACGATGTAGCAGGCGAACGGCCAGGTCAGGTTGGGCGGGTCGTAGAACGACTGGTTCTGCAGGCCCGGCTCCATGCCGTCGGGCATGTTGCTGTAGGCGGCCATCGCGCATTCGGTGATGGTCACGCCGCGGTCCGGGGCGCTGCGCACGTAGAACCGGCCGAGCTCCCACTCGACGTCTTCCTCGGACACCTCGAGCAGGTGCGCGGCCAGCCGCCGCGCCTTGGCCCGGATCTTGCGCGCCGCCATGGCCACCGCCGCGCCCGCGACCGGCGTGCTCCGCGACGCGTAGGTGCCCATGCCGAACGGCGCCGTGTCGGTGTCGCCTTCCTCGACGGTGATGTCGTCCGCGGGGATGCCGAGTTCGTGGCTGACGATCTGCGCCCAGGTCGTCTCGTGCCCCTGGCCCTGGCCGCGCGCGCCGGTCCTGACCATCGCCTTGCCGGTCATGTGCACCCGGATCTCGGCCGAGTCGAACATCTTGATGCCGAGGATGTCGTACTCGCGGCTGTTCCCGGCGCCGAGCGGCTCGGTCATCGTGGAGATGCCGATGCCAAGCAGCCTGCCCCTGGCCCTGGCCTCTTCCTTCCGCTTCAGGAAGTCCTGGTAGCCGACCGCCTTGAGGCCCACGTCCAGGCAGGCGCCGTACTGGCCGGAGTCGGTCAGGAAGCCGAACGGCGTGCGGTGCGGGAAGTCGTCGTCGGCCACGAAGTTGACCCGGCGGAACTCGGCCTGGTCCATGCCCAGGTCGTGGGCCGCGGCCTGCATCATCCGCTCCTGGAAGAACATCGCTTCGGTGACCCGGAACGAGCACCGGTAGGCCACCCCGCCGGGCGCCTTGTTGGTGTACATGCCCCGGTTCGACAGGTGCGCGTACGGGATGTCGTAGGCGGCGAACGCCGAATGCAGCAGCCCGATCTTGAACTTGCTCGGCTGCGCGTCGGAGAAGAACGCGCCGTGGTCGGACTCGGTGCGCATCCGGACGGCCAGGATCCTGCCGTCCTTGCGCAGCGCCAGCTCCCCGTCCAGGTAGATGTCCCGGGCGAAGCCGGTGGAGATCAGGTTGCCGGTCTTGTCCTCGATCCACTTGACCGGGCGCTCGGTCAGGATCGAGGCCAGGATCGAGCACACGTACCCGGGGTAGACCGGGACCTTGTTACCGAAGCCGCCGCCGATGTCCGGCGAGATGATCCGGATCATGTGCTCGGGCAGCTCGGCGACCAGCGCCACCGCGGCCCGGATGATGTGCGGCGCCTGCGTGGTCATGTAGACGGTCAGCTTCTCGGTGGCCCGGTTGAAGTCCGCGATCGAGCCGCAGCACTCGATCGGCGACGGGTGCGAGCGCGGGTAATGCAGCCGCAGCCGGGACACCACGTCGGCCTGGGCGAACGCCCGCTCGGTGCCCTCGGCGTCGCCGACCTCCCAGTGGAAGATGACGTTGTCGTCCTGGCCTTCCTTGTCGTCCCTGATCACCGGGGCACCGTCGGCGCCCGCCTGGGCCGGGCTGACGATGGCCGGCAGCGCCTCGTACTCGACCTCGATCGCCTCGCACGCGTCCTTGGCGACGTACGGGTCGTCTGCGATCACGCAGGCGACCTCCTGGCCCTGGAAGCGCACCTTGTCGGTGGCCAGCACGGCCTGCGTGTCATAAGACAGCGTCGGCATCCAGGCCAGGTTGCGGGTGGCCATCATCTCCCCGGTCAGCACCAGGTGCACGCCCGGGATCTGCCACGCCTTGCTGGTGTCGATGGACACGATCCGGGCGTGCGCCAGCGGGCTGCGCAGGATCTCCATGTGCAGCATCCCGGGCAGCACGATGTCGTCGAGGTAGTTGCCCTTGCCCCGGATGAACCGGTTGTCCTCCACTCGCTTGCGGCTCGAGCCAAGCCCGCCGATCTTGATTTCGTCCAGCGCCTGCGTGGTCACGTCAGGACTCCCCTCGCACCTTGGCCGCCGCCCACAGGACCGACTTGACGATGTTCTGGTAACCCGTGCAGCGGCACAGGTTCCCGGACAGCGCCCAGCGGACCTCCTCCTCGGTGGGATCCGGGTTGCGGTCGAGCAGCGCCTTGGCCGCGAGCATCATCCCGGGGGTGCAGAACCCGCACTGCAGCCCGTGCTCCTGCCGGAACCCCTCCTGCAGCGGGTGCAGCTCGCTGGCGGTGGCGAGGCCTTCCACCGTGGTCACCTCGTGCCCGTCGGCCTGCACGGCCAGCATCGTGCAGGACTTCACCGGCCGGCCGTCCACCAGCACGGTGCACGCGCCGCAGTTCGTGGTGTCGCAGCCCATGTGCGTGCCGGTCAGCCCCAGCCCACGGCGGATCAGGTGCGACAAGAGCAGCCGCGGCTCCACTTCGGCCCGCTTCCGCACACCGTTGATCCGGAACGTGATCCGGCGCACCGGCACGTCCTCGGCGCCCTCGTCCTCGACTTCCTGGTACAGGCTTGTCATGTCAGGCCGCCCTCTCCGCGGTCCCGCCGGCCCGGCTCAGCAGCCGGGTCACGAACGTGCGCACCATGTGCCGCTTGTACTCGGCGCTGCCCCGGTGGTCGGTCCGGGGCTTGGCGGCCTCCCCGGCGAGGTGCGCGGCCAGCTCGATCTGCTGGGCGGTCAGCGGCTCGCCGGTCAGCGCCTGCGCCGCCGCGGTGGCGGCGATGGTGGACCCGCCCACCCCGGTCAGCGCGATCCCGGCGCTGGTCACCGTGTCCCCGGAGGTCTCCAGCGCCACCGCCACGCCGACCGTGGCGAAGTCCCCCACCCGGCGTTCCAGCTTGAGGTACCCGCCGGACCTGGTGCCCCGGGCCGCCGGGATGACCGCCTCGATGGCGATCTCGTCCGGGTCCAGTACGGTCTCGAACGGGCCGGTGACGAAGTCGGCCAGCTTGATGCTGCGCTGCCCGGCCGGCCCCTGGGCCAGCACGGAGCCGCCCAGGGCCAGCACCACCGACGCCCAGTCGCCCTGCGGGTCGGCGTGGCACAGCGAGCCGACCAGCGTGCCGCGGTTGCGCACGATCGGGTCGGCGATCAGCGGGGCGGCCGCGGCCATCGTCGGCTGCTTCGCCGCCAGCACCCCGGACCGTTCCAGGTCCACATGCCGGCACAGCGCACCGACGTGCAGCGTGCCGTCGGCGTCTTCGCGGTGGTAGTCCAGGCCGGGCAGGTTGTTGATGTCCACGACCAGCTCGGGGGAGGCGAACCGCAGCTTCATCAGCGGCACCAGGCTCTGGCCGCCGGCCAGCACCTTCGCCTCGTCGCCGTGCTGCCCTAGCAGGTCCAGCGCCTCGCCGAGCGAGCGCGGCGCCTCGTAACGGAACCGGGACGGGTACATGCGTCCTCCGTCACCGCTCGTTCGTGGGCTGGTTATCGGGTTCCGGCTCGGCGATGGCCACCGGGAGCGAGTCCTCCTCGGGGTCGGGCCGCGGCTCCTGGTGCGGCGGCCACGGCCCGGGCACCGGCTGGCCCGCCGTCTTGAGGTAGTCGATGATCTCCGGCCAGGCCCAGATCGTCGGGCTCTTCCCGGTCTTCGGGGCGTTCTCGATCAGCTCATACAGCCGCGGGTTGCCCCGGCTGTGACCGTCGGATTCGATCCGCATGGTGGCGCTCCCGTTGCTGGGCAGGCCCGCACGGCGCGGTGACCTGTGACGCACCGCACATGCTCCGCTGATCAGCGAGGCGCCGCAACACGCGAATAAGGTGAAGCTTAAATCGCCTCTACCGGGGCACAAGTCACGGAGTGGATCTAGCCGTCTGCGTCCCGTGACCCGCCGAGCAGCGCCCTGGTGAGCTCGTTGCCCGTTTCGAGCAGCTGGTCGAGTGCGGCGTTCAGGTGCGCGTCGGTCACCCGCAGCGGGCCGGGCTGCCCGCCGCCGTTCCGGCCGGCGACCAGCGCGGCGCGCCGGAGCAGCTCCTTGATGAACGAGGCGGTCACCCCGTCGGTCCGGGTGACGACCACGTCGGGGTCGGCCAGGTCGAGCACGAGGTTGCCCTTGTACAGGTCGATCAGCGCCCGTCGCCCGGCCGCATCCGGCGGGGGCAGCTCAGCGGCGTGATCAACCCGGCCCGGCCGCTGGGCCAGGGCCTTCTCCAGCACGTCGGCACGGTTCGTGGTGAGCAGGAACGTCACATCGGCATCCGCGCCGAGCCCGTCCATCTCGTTCAGCAGCTCGAACAGCAGGATCGAGCCGCCGCCGTCCTCCCGGTCCCCGGCGATCAGATCCACGTCCTCGATCACGATCACCGAGGGCTGCAGCACCCGGGCCACCGAGCAGGCCTCCCCGAAGTACTCCAGGGCCAGGGCGGAGACGATCATGACGGTCACCGCGGGCAGCTGGCTGAGCAGGTACCTGATCGTGTGCGTCTTGCCGGTGCCCGGCGGACCGTACAGCAGCACCCCGCGCTTGAGGTGCAGCCCGCTGCGCAGTAGCTGGCCGGCCTGCCTCGCCACGCCGAGGACCTGCTGCTCGATCCCCTCGAGCACGTCGGGAGCGAGGATCACCTGATCCCTGGATACGGCTGGGCGGCCGGAGAACGTCAGCACCTGATTACGGCCGGGGCCGAACATCTGGTGCAGGCCGAAGGTGAGCACCTGCCCACGGAACACGTTCCGCTCGATGGCCAGCCGCCGGACCCCGGCGATGATGCGCTCGGCGGCCGCCGGGTCCGCGCACGCGGCCTCCAGCCTTGTGTCGTCATCCGGGTCCTGCTCGCCGGGCCCGCGCAGCAGCAGCGCCGCCCGGGTACCGGCCTCCTCGACCAGGTACAGGCCGCGCTGCACGCACAGCCTGGTCCTGCCACCCGGGCCGGCGGGCCGCGCCACCATCGCGACGCTGCCGACGCCAGGTCCCTGGCCGTCCCGTCCGGGCTGCAGCAGGTCGGCCAGGCCGAAGTCCTCGTGCCGGAACCCGGTCAGCCCGGCCAGCTCATGGACCCGGCCCGGCCCCGCGAGCCAGGCATCCAGGCCGGCCTGCAGGTTCACGTGGTCGTACCCCCGCCAGGCGCCACCCACCACCGGGATGCCGGCGGACTCCGGTCCCAGGTGCGCCCGCAGCAGTTCCTGCACGGGCGCGTCCTGCGTCCTGGCCGCCCGCACCGCGCGGCGGAGCAGCCGCCGGGCCAGCCGCGCCGCGTCGGCGAATTCGGGACGATCCGGGCGTACCTCAGTCACGGTGCCAGGGTAGGTACCGGGTGGTCCGGGCCGCACCGGGTTTTCGGCCGGCCCGGCTATCCCCAGATCGCCAGGCAGACCTCGTTGCCCTCGGGATCGGCGAGCGTCCACCAGTCCGGCGCGTTGGCGTCGCTGACCACCCGGCCGCCGGCCGCGAGCGCGGCATCAATCCGCGCCCGCACCTGGTCGTGCGGCAGGTAGACGTCGAGGTGCAGGCGATTGCGCCCGGTTCGCGACGACTCCATCTGCTGGAAATACAGCCGCCGGTCACGCGTCACCCGCGGCGAACTCTGTGCCGGTCATGGCGGCCACGCTAGGACGCGGCCGAGCCGGAGGTCACCGCAGGCCACGGCGCAGGGCCAGGGCGGCCAGGGCCACCGCGCAGGCGTCGAAGGCCAGCAGCACGCCGGCGGCGCTGGCCACGGGGGCCAGGCGCCAGCCGTCCAGGATAAGAATTCGGACGGTGTCGATGGCATAGGTCATCGGATTCAGCCGGGCCGCCGCCTGCATCCAGCCGGGCATCAGGGCCAGCGGGACCAGGGCGCTGCTCACGAACGTGAGCGGCAGCCCGGCGAACCCGGTGATCGGGAAGAACTGCGCGTGGCTGCGCAGCGAGAACGCCAGCGCCATGGACAGCGCGGTCACCCCGCCGCCGAACACCGCGCCGGTGGCCAGGCACGCGGCGATGCCGCCCAGGCCGCCGGCGTAGCGCACCCCCATGACGTACGCGGCCACCAGGATGACCAGCCCCTGCACGCTGGTCACCGCGGCGAGGTGGATGAACCGGCTGGTCACGATCGACAGCCGCCGGGCGGGCGCGGCGAGCATCCGGACCAGGAACCCGGACTCCCGGTCGAACAGAATCTCCACGCCGCCCTGCAGGCAGGCGTTGAACGTCGTCATCACGACCGCGCCCGCGGTCATGAAGCGCAGGTAGCTGCCGCCCGGCACCGACGAGGCCTGGGCCATGTTCGCGAACAGGTGCCCGAACAGCGCCAGCCACACCATCGGCTGCAGCACCAGCGCGGCCACCCCCAGCGGCTCCCGGCGCAGCCGGGCCAGCCAGCGGCCGAGCAGCGCCCGGTGCTCCCGCCACAGCGCGACCAGCGTCCCCGGCGCCGCCTCTGCCGCGCCGCTCACGTCTGCCGCACGGCCGGCGCCTGCCGTCATGCCCACGTCTGCCGTGCCGCCCGCGTCTGCCGCGCCGCGGGCTCGTGCCGCTGTGCCGCCGGCGCTCGTGGCCGGGGTCCCGGCCGGGCCTGGGCCGGTCAGCCTGGTCACGACGCCACCAGGTCGTCGGCGGGCGGCTGGCCGGCCAGCGATTGCCCGGTCGCGGCCAGGAACGCGTCCTCCAGGGTGCTGCTGCCGGACAGTTGCTTCAGGCCGGCCGGGGTCCCGGTGGCGCGGATCCGGCCGCGGTCGATGATCGCGACCCGGTCACACAGCGCGTCCGCCTCGTCCAGGTAGTGCGTGGTCAGCACGACCGTCGTGCCGGAACGCCGGATCTCCCGCAGGTACGCCCACAGGCCGCGGCGGACGCCGACGTCCAGGCCGAGCGTCGGCTCGTCAAGGAACAGCACGGCCGGCACGTGCACCAGGCCCATCGCCAGCTCCAGCCTGCGCCGCATCCCGCCGGACAGGTCGCGGGCCAGCCGCCCGGCCGCCCCGTCCAGCCCGGCCAGCGCCAGCAGGTCCGCCGCCCGCTCCCGCGCGGCCCGGGCCGGAAGGTGATACATGCCCGCCATGAACAGCAGGTTCTCCCGGGTGGTCAGCAGCGGGTCCGCGGTCTTTTCCTGCGGCACCCAGCCCACCCGGCGGCGCACCGCCACCGGCTCGGCCAGCACGTCGAGGCCGGCCACCTCGGCCCGGCCCGCGGTCGGCCGCAGCAGCGTGAGCAGGATGCGCATCGCGGTGGTCTTGCCCGCGCCGTTCGGCCCCAGCAGGCCGAAGATCTCGCCGTGCCCGACGCTGAACGTCGCCCCGTCCAGCGCCCGGACCGGCCCGAAGTCCCGGACCAGCCCCGACACCGCAACCGCGGCGCCGGCGCTAACGCTGGAGGTCGCGGTCATGCTCGTTCACCTGGATCAGCAGGCCTTCGGGGTCGCGGACCGTGAACGAGCGCCCGAAGGCCTCGTCCACGATCTCGGTGGCCGGTTCGTACCCGGCCGCGCGCAGCCGCGCCACCACCGCCTCCAGCGGCTCGCCGGCCTCGAACGACAGCTCCACCGGGGGATGCTCCGCGTCGGCGGGCATGTGGTGCAGCGCCAGCCCGCCGGACTCGCCGAGCAGTTCGCTCCAGTGTGAGGTGCCGCGCCGCGTCGGGCGGCTGGTGAAGTCGTGCCGCAGGCCGAGCGCCTGGTAGAACCGGCGGGCCCCGGCCATGTCCCGCACGTACCTGATCGGCATCGCCCTCACCGCCCCTCCTCCCCGGCCGCGTACTGCTCGGCGAGCAGCGCCAGATAGCCCCGCAGCGCCTGCTCGACCAGCTTCGACAGCGACATCCCCTCGTCCACCGCCGCGTGTTTCACCGCCCGCACCAACTCCGGCGGCAGGTACACGTTGAACTGCTGACTGGCTACCATAGGAGCATGCTAGCATCCTAGTTCACGCACGGGCCAGGCCTGTGTGAATCCGTGAGCGTGGAGAGAAAGGACTGCCGGCACAGGCACAACTCTCCAGGAACATGATTCGTATTCGCCGGCGGCCGGGGAGGGCGCATTGTGTCCGGGCTCGTTGAGGTGGCTCCGGGGGTGCTGGTCGCCAGGAAATGTAATACTGAATGCCTGCCACTGAATGCGCGCCGCCGACTTGTTGAAGAATAACAAAGAATAGTTTCCGGGTGTAGGTTTAAGTCGGCTGAGACGCTTTTCCCGGCTCTTTGGTTTACCTGCTTAGCGGTACAAAATACAAGCCTTTGCGGCGATGGCGCTGCCGGTCAGCCGCCGGCACAATCACTCGTATCCGTGACACCGCCGCAACGCGCGCGACGGGGGTCTGTGGTGATCACGGCGAGGGGGACAGAGCCATGCAGTTCTGCACGACGTGCGGACGCAGCAGAATCGGGGGAGCGAGATTCTGCACGGGCTGCGGCCAGGCCTTTGCCGAGCCGGCCGCTGCCACTCCGCTCACGGAAAGTCCGCTGACGGAAAGTCCGGCTGCCGCCAGCCCCACTGCCGGTCCGCCCATCGCCGGCCCGCCCACTGCCGGCCCGCCCACCGCCGGCCCGTCTACCGCCGACCTGGCCGATGCTGGCCCGGCCGGTACCGGTCCAGCTGACACCCGCCGGGCAGCCGCCGTCCCGCCATCGCGTCACCCGCTCCGGCTGGCCCTGGTCGTCCTGATCGCTGTCGCCTTGGTGGGTGGCGGCACGGCATCGGCCCTGGTGCTGACCCGCCACCATGCCCACCCCCAGCCCAGCGCGGCAGCGGGCAAGGCAACACCGTCCACCAGCCCGGCGGCATCATCGACCGCCCCGGCAGCGCCGTCCACCGCTCCGGCGACGCCGCTGGCGACCTCGCCGCCGCCGCCCAGCACCGCCCCCTCTGTCCCCGCGGCCGGCGGCACCGGCAACGGGCAGGTGGAGGTGGCCCAGAGCATCGCTGCGGATTCGCAGACGCCGCAGGTTCTCGCGTTTCTCGACAGTTATTTCACGGCCATCAATAATCACAGCTATCGGGACTACCGGGCGCTGCTCAATCCGGCGGCGGCCCAGGCGCTGACTTACCCGACATTCCAGAACGGTTACGCGACGAGCCAGGATTCCGCTGAAAAGCTGCACGGCATATCGGCGGCCGGCGACGGCGACACCGTCGCCAGCGTCACGTTCACCAGCCATCAGGATGCGGCGAATAGCGTCGACGGCAGCGGCCAAACGTGCACACGCTGGGATGTCTTGCTGTACCTGCAGTCGGACGGCGACGGATACCTGCTCGGCAAGTCTCCACCCGGTTACCACGCGGCGTATGCGGCGTGCTGACGCGGCGCGCGCAGACCGCCGCAAAACTGCCCGGCTTCGGGTGGCCGTCCACCCGCTACGCCATCGGACGCTGAGCTGACGGCGGTCTCCCGGCGCTAGCCGGCGAGATTTTCGATGAGCGCGACCCGGCCGGGCAGGCCACGCCGGGCACTGACGGCGCGCCGCAGGGCCAGCGGCGGCACCCGGATGTCCCAGTCGCGCCAGCGGACGACCTGCAGGGCGGCGGCCGCGGCCGGGCCGAAGTCGGTGATCACCGGCTCGTCGGCGGCGGCCGTCACGCCACCCATCCATTCGACCCGTGCGTGCACGAAGGCCCGGCCCCACCACCGCCCGCCGTCCCGATGTGGCGAATCTACCGCCCGCCGGCTACCGCCGGTTCTCGCTCATCGAGCGCATGGCCGGAATGCCGATCGGGACACACGCGGCGATGGCCGCGGCCAGCCCCAGGTAAGCGCCGAAGTACCAGTTCAGGCCGCCCGGCTTGAGCAGGAACGCGATCAGCACGATAAGCAGCTGCAGGCCGGTCGCGACCAGCAGCAGCGGCGCGTGCGCCACCGGCAGCCGCATCGGCAGCCTGTCCCAGCCGGCCCGCAGCAGCAGGTAGAGGACGATCGCCAGGGAGAGGATCAGCACGATGGCCAGGTAGCCGTGTGCGCTCATGCCGCTCTCGCTGAAGCTGACACCCTCCACCCCCACACCGAACCAGGGCAGGAACAGGGCGATGAAGGTCAGCAGCGACGCGATCCCGATGGTCCGGTCCGCGGCGGTGAGCCGCCGCAGGTCCAGCCGGAACGGCGTCGTGCCGAGCCCGGCCGGACCGGGTGCGGCGGCTGGGCCGGCCTGGCCCGGGGCACCGCTCCAGCCCTGGGCGATCTGCGGCGCCTCCATGGGTGGTGGCGCCTGCATCCGGGGTGGCGCCTGCATCCGGGGCGGCGCCTGCATGGGCGGTGGTGCCTGCCCGGCCGCGCCGGGTGGGACGGCGGCGGCCGCGGCGGCCACCGGTCTTCCGCACTGGGTGCAGAAGGCGGCGTTGGTGGGAAGCGCTGCCTGGCACTGCGAACATGTCATCGTGTTGCCCTCCTTCGGGGCAGGTGGTCAGTGGCTCGTGGCCGTGCCGGTGTAGTACAGGACGTTGTCGTTCGAGTCGGCCGCGAGGCACGCGGATGAGCTCGGGCAGCTGACGGATACGAAGGTGTTGTTGCCGTCGATCCTGGTCACCTTTGACCACGATCCGTTCTGGTAGCTGATGACCCCGCATCCCAGGACGCGCCCACGGGCCAGTCCGGCGGGACGGCGTCCGCGCAGAATCTGGCGTCGAGGGCATTTGCGTGTCCTTGCCCGCACCGCGGTCTGCGATCTTCGCCGCAGACGCCACAGAACGCGGCTCCGGCCGGCAGCGCGTGCCCGTTATTGCAAACCACCGCGCCCCCCTTCAACGTGCTGCTCCCGGCGCGTTCCGCATCGAGTGCAGAAAGTCTCCGGGCCGCCGAACGGGGTACCGCACGACCCGCAGAAAGCGGCCTCCCGCCTGCTCACCGGCGGCGTAATCGCGGTGCCGCACGCCTTGCAGAACCTGTCGCTGGGCATCGCCCCCTCACCGCACGCCGGGCAGGTCCAGGAGGTCTGCATGAACTTCTTCAGCCGCGCGCCGAAGCCAGCCCCGGGTGGCACGCCCGCGACGGGCGGTGGACCAGCGCTGGGCGCCGGGGGAGCGGCGGGCGGCAGGCCGCCGCCGGGCGGCGGTGGGCCCGCGACAGGTGGTCGGCCAGCGGCGGGCGCAGGGAAAGCGGCAGGCGGCGGGGGAGCGGTCGGCCGTGCCGGTGCCGATGCCGGCCCGGCGGGCCCGGAAGGCACGCCGCTACCCGGCCGGGACCGGTCGTACCGCTGCCGGCTCTCGGCTCCGGAGAGCAGGTCGCGCTTGATCGCACGGCTGATCTCGCGCAGTTCCTGGGACCGGTGCGGCGCCGTGTTGGCCAGCGCGCTGGCCTGGCGGCTCAGCCGCTCGACCGCGGTGCCGATCTCCTCGGCGGAAGCCTGTGGCCCAAGGCCCAGCACCGCGTACCAGTCCGATTCCTTCACAGGGTCGAAGGCATGCATGGCGGTCACTCACTACTCGATCAGGAGACTTCTGGCACCGCGGTCGGCGGTGGTGTCCACCGGCTCGGGCTGGCCCGTGTGCACGATCGACGTGGCCGCGGCCGCGCCGCTGGCCACGTCGGTGGCCGACAGTTCGAGGATTCCGTCCCGGTCCAGCCGCATCGTCACGTCCACCCGCTGGTGTTCCGGCCGGCCCGGCGGCAGGCCGTCGATGATCACCTCACCGATCCGGCGGCAGAGGTCCGGGTCGGACTCCTCGCCTTCCAGCACGGGCACGACGATCCTGGTCTCGCCCGGCCGCAGCGTGTAGAAGCCGCGGGCCGCCTGCACCGGCAGCGCCGTGTTGCGCGGCAGCAGGCGGGCCATCACCGGCCTGCCGTGCTGCCGGGAGTCGAACACGCTGATCCCGAGGCTGTGCGCGGCGACGTCGTTCACCTGCACCCGTTCCAGGTACTCGCGCGCGTTGTCCTCCATGACCAGCGCGCCGCCGGCTTCCATCTGCCGCTGTGCGGCGAACAGCGCGGCGCCGAGCGCCACCGCCTCGTCGGGACGGACCGAGGTGTCGGGAAGCTGGCCGAACAGGTCCCTGACGAGCGTGCGCACCGCGGGGATCCGGGTGGAGCCGCCGACCGCGAGCACCACGTCCACCTGGCGGGGAGGCACGCCCGCGGCCGCGAGGACGTCGGTCATCTTGTCTTTCATCTCGCCGAGCAGCACGCTGCTCCGGTCGAGGAAGACGTCCCGGCGGACCTCGACCCGCAACGTGAGCCCGGCCGCCTGCAGGGCCGCGATGCTCCGCTCCCGGGAGGTCAGGTCGTGCTTGATCCGGGCCGCCCGGGCCAGCCAGTCCTGTGAAACCTGGGTGCACTCCTCCAGCGACAGCGCGTCCGGGTCGTTGATGTCCAGGCCGTGCGCGGCCTCGAACTGCTGCACGAAGTAGTCGAAGATGACCTTGTCGAAGTTGGCGCCGCCCAGGTAGGCGTCACCGCCGGTGGCCCGCACGGTCAGGTCCTGCCCGTTGTAGTCCATCACCGTGACGTCGAACGTGCCGCCGCCCAGGTCGACGACGACCCCAGTGGTGCCCTCGGGGCGCCGGTCGTAGCCGAAGGCCAGTGCGGCGGCGGTCGGCTCGGAGACCAGCCCGAGCACGTCGAGGCCGGCCAGTTCGCCGGCCCGGCGGGTGGCCGCCCGCATCGCGTCGTTGAAGTAGGCAGGCACGGTGATGACGGCCTGGCTGACCGGCCCGGCCAGCAGCTGGGCGTCCTGGACCAGCTTGCGCAGGATCAGCGCGGAGATGTGCTCCGGCCGGTAGGAGACACCCTGGTAGTCGAACGTCCACGCCGAGCCCATGTGCCGCTTGACCAGCTGAACCACCGACTCCGGCTCGCTAGCCAGCGACTCCCTGGCGATCGCGCCGACCACCGCGTGCCCGGCGTCGAAGAGGACCACCGACGGGGTGGTCGGCGCACCCTCGGCGTTCGGCAGGACCAGCGGCATTCCGGCCTCGTTGACCTGGGAAACCACCGAGAACGTGGTGCCGAGGTCGATGCCGAGCGCGGTGACGTCAGCCATGACGCCCTCCGGGTCCCGCCGCGGCCGGACGTAGCGCGAGCCGGGCGGAAAGCCCGGGCCGCCGCGCGGCGTCCGAGCCGACCACCCAGCTTTCCCCCAGGCGCCGCAGCTTCCACGCCGTCAGCGCGATCCCGGCCGCGGCCAGCACGACCAGCATCAGCCAGGTCGCGAGCAGGCCGGCCGCCGAGTGCGGGTACAGCCCAGGGCTCTGCTTCAGCTGGGCCGCGGACAGGCCCGCGATGCCGCCGATCGCCGAGACGGCCCAGCGGGCCGGCATGAGCCAGGACACGAACGTCAGCACGCCGAGGCGGAACAGCACCCCGCACAGCACGAGCTGGGTGATCAGCAGGTAGGGCACGACGCTCATCGCCCGGTCGGCGTTCGACGAGCCTGCCGACACGTACAGCCCGACCGCCATCCCGCACAGGTTGGCCAGCCACAGGCTGAGGAAGAAGGACCCGAAGCCGCCGCCCACCGGCGACGAGGTGGGCAGGCCCAGGGTGAGCCCGATCACCACGGTGAGCGTCAGCGACTGGATGGCGGCCACCGTGCCGAGCACCGCCACCTTGGCGCTCAGGTAGGCGGGCAGGCTGCCGCCGGCCAGGAACTCCCGGCGCCAGATGTTCCGCTCCTTCACCAGTTCCCGGACGGCGCCGATCATGCCGAACCAGACGGACGCGCAGCCGAACACGAAGCCGGGCGCGTTGCCCTGCAACCCCCAGGTGAACGGCTTGGCCGCGACCACCGCGGTGAGCAGGCCGATGCCGATGCCCTGCAGCAGGCTGAAGGTGAGCGCGGTCCGGTCCCGGCCGATGAGCCGGACGTGCCGGCCGGCGAGGATCCTGGCCTGATCCATGATCGCCCGCCGCCACGCGGGGGAGCCGGCCGGTGGCCGCGCGGCGCCCAGGTCGGCGTCCGCGCCGCGGGCCACCGGGCCGGCCCGGCTCGCTGGGGCCGCCCGCCGGCCGGCCGGCGCCTGCTTCTGCCGGACCCTGGCCGCCGCCCGCTCGGCCGTTTCGGCCGTCTCCACCAGCGAGTACACGTCGCCCAGGCCGTGCACGCCGAACCAGTCGAGCGCCTCGTCCGGCGGCCCGCTGTAGATGACATGGCCGCCCGGCCCGACCAGCACCAGCGTGTCGCACACGTCCACGTGGGCGATCGCGTGCGTGGTCAGCACGACGGTGTGCCCCTGATCGGCGAGCAGCCGCAGCAGCAGCATCATCCGCTTGTCCAGGCCCGGGTCGAGGCCGGACGTCGGCTCATCGAGGAAGATGACCTGCGGCTCGCTGAGCAGTTCGCAGGCGATCGACACGCGCTTGCGCTGACCGCCGCTCAGCGTCTTCACTTGCTGGGCCCGCTGTTCGGTGAGCTCGACCAGCCCGAGGACGTGCGTCACCCGGGCCGCCCGGAATCCCGCGGGCGACCCCGGGCCCAGCCGCAGCCGGGCCTGGTACTCCAGCGCTTCGCTGACGGTCAGGTCGGCGTGCACCACGTCGTCCTGCGGCACGTAACCCATCAGTGCGGCGAACGCCTGGCGGCACTGGCCGAGGTCGGCCCCGTTGTACTCCACCACACCCCGCGCGGCCGGCCTCTGCCCGGACAGCAGGCGCATGAGCGTGGTCTTGCCTGCCCCGCTCGGCCCGGCGACCACGGTCAGGCTGCCCGGCCGCAGCAGCAGCGACACGTCGTGCAGCAGGGTCCGGCGCCGCACCCGCCGGGCCGGCGGCGTGTCCACGCTGGCCCCGCGCACGGCGATCTCGATGCCGGCCACCTGCTCCAGCGGTTCCAGGGCGTGCGCGCCGACGCGGGCGCTGAACGGGCCGATCTGGATCACGTCGCCGGGCGCCAGCCGGTCCCGGCCGCGCAGCCGCCGGCCGTTGACGTAGGTGCCGGCGGCCGTTCTCTGGTCCTGAGCCCACAGCGTGCCGGCCGCGTCCCGCTGCACGGCCAGGTGCCGCGGCCGCACCGGCGGGTGATCCAGCCGGACCTGGCAGCGCGCGTCGCTGCCGATGAGATACGACTCCTCCCGGCCGGGCAGTGGCGCCCGCAGCGCTCCGTCGCGCGGCCGCGCCCGGCCCGCCTTCGGCACCTTGACCGTGACGAAGTTTCCTACCCCGTCGGCGAGCCGGAACACGTCCCCGGCGGCGATGGGGCCGCTGCGGACCTGCTTGCCGTGCAGCAGCACCGAGCCGCCGGGGGTGAGCGCCTCGACCTGCCAGGTCCCGTCCCGGAAGCACACCTGCGCGTGCCGCGGGGAGAGGAACGCGGCCGGGACGACCAGGTCGGCGGCGCCGGTCGAGCCGATGACGGCTCCGGCGGCCGGCACCTGGCACATCCGGCGGTCGCGCCCCCAGATCAGCTCGATCTGGATCGAGCCCGCCGGGGCCGCCGAGCCCGGGCCAGCCGGAGCTGCGGCCGGGGCCTGATCCGCGTCCGGAGTCTGGACCGCGTCCGGAGCCGCGGCCGCCGCTGCGGCCGGAATCGGTGCCGGTGCCACAGCTGGGGCCGGGGCACCGGAGACAGCCGGGGCGGGAAGATCCGGAATGGCCTGGGCTAAACCGCCAGCGGCCCGGCCGGGCACGCCGGCCGAGTGCCGGCCGGCTGGCCTGGCCGCCGCCCGCTCCGGTTGGACGGCTCGCTGGCAGCGGAAGCAGACCCGGTCGCGCGCAGCCAGCGGCGCACCGCAATGTGTGCAGATCCGTTCCCCTGGCACGGCCTGGCCCCCCCGCCGTTACACTCCGTAAGCCTGTTGGCTGACACAAAGACGGATGACGCCAGCATCTGGTTTACCTGCGCCGAAGGTTGTTTTTCGCGGCCGTCATAAAGATCACCAAGCGAGGTCTGCGAACCCCGGCCCGGCGGGGTGGTCGCCGATTTTCCAGGTACCGTAACAATGCGTATTTAAAATACGTCAAAGACGCGGCCGCCGCCGATTCGGTATACGCCGGAAAAGCTACAAAACAGGTAACTCGATAGGTAGCGCCGCCTGATGCCTTTCTGGCGGGCACGGTTGCGGCTTTGCCGTGGGCGGGTGTGGTTCAGTACGGGCGGGCGGGATGTGTCTGGTTGTAGGCCATGATTGCCTGGTCTGGGATGTGGCCGTCGTCGCCGATCTGAAAGCCGCCGCTGAGCGCCCAGTTCCTGACTTCTTGCGTGCTGGCCTGCCATTGTGACCCGGTGATGTCGGCGTGCGGCTCCCGCGGCCGGGCCATCCGGATCGCTTCGGCGACGAGCTCGGCGGCACGCTGGGTGCGTTTCATGGCGAGTTCGGTGAACACGGCCCTGGAAAGTTCCTCCGCGGTCTGGCCGGGCCGCTGGCGTTCCAGCGTGCGCACGGTCTCGGTGAGTTCTTCCAGGCTGAAGGCCCGGACGGGGTTGTCGAACAGGCCCAGCGGGGGGCGTATGGGACGCGGCGGCATGCAGTCACGGTAATCGCCGGGCGGCCGGGGCGGCGCCCGGTTCATGGCTGGTGCCATGACGACGGCTGGTTATGCGGTACTGGGGATCCAGGGGGTGCCCTGGGCGGCGCGGGTGAGCGCGTCGAGCCAGCCGATGCCGTGGCGGGTGACGGTGGCCAGATAGGAACGGATGGCGCAGAAGTCGCCGGCTCCGGTCATGGACCGCATGCAGCCGGAGACCTTGATGCGGAGCTTGGCCATGCGGATGACCTGCTCGGCTTCGTTGTTATCGAACGGAACGCGCAGGTCATGGGCGAACCGGAGATAGTCATCGGCACGGTCGCGCATCCTGGTGGCCAGGGCGTGCCGTTTCTTCTGCAGTGCCGTGCGGCGGCCGGCGTTGATGGTGATCCCGGCGGCGGCCGCGTCCTGGAAGTACCCGCACTGCTTGCCCAGGATCTCGGGGCCGGTGGCGTTGTGCCCGGCGGCGCGGGCGGCGCCGGCGGCGTCTTTGAGGGCCAGCAGCGCGTCGATGCCCTGCTGAGCCCAGATCACGTCCTGGCCCGTCCCGGTCTGGGTGACCGCGACGAGCTCCCGGAGGATGTGAGCATTGCAAAGACCGTGGCTGGCGACGCCGCTGTAGGTGTCATACGGCGCCCATGCGTCGTGGCAGGCGATGCCGGAAAACGACGGCAGCACCCCGGCAGCGTCCATCCCGGCAGTGCCGCGCTTGGCGTGCACGGTGACCAGGACGTACTTGCCGGAGGATGCGGAGTGGACCCAGGCGAGCTTCCCGGCGACCCGGAATCCGGTCTCGTCGAAGTGCGCGACGCCGGCCTTGAGCAGCGCCTTGATGATCGCGTCCAGGGCCGGGGCGATGCACCCGGCGATCTTCCTGGCCATCGTGGCGATCACACCCGGGGACGGGGCGCAGCCGAATATGTCCGCCAGTGCCGCGCAGGCCCGGTCCCGGGACAGGAACTGGCCGTGCCACAGGTACGTGGCCAGCGCGCCCACCCGCGGCCCGTACTGCACCGGCGCGTTCACCCCATCCGGCGCTTCCGCCCTGGTCCGGGTCCCGCAGCCGCCGCATTTCCGCTCGATCATCTGATGCTCGGTGACCTCGGCCCGCACCGGCGGGATCTCGGTGACCTGCCGCCGTTCCATCCCCGTCTGCATCGCGCCGTCCAGCGCCGCGCCGCACCCGGAGCAGCAGCCTGGCTCATACCGGGCCACGTGATCAGGATGATCAGTCAGCACCATCGTCGCCCCCGGCTGGCCTTTCGGCCTGCCCGGCTTGCGGCCGGTCTTCTTGCGCAGCGACTGCGGCGCCGGCTTGCCCAGCCCGTCCGCCGACGGCGGCTTGCTGGAATTCCTGGAGTTCTGCTTCACCCTGGCCGCCAGGTCCGCGACCTGCGCGGCGAGCTGCTCCACCTGCCCGCGCAGCACCACGATCTGTGCGTCCCGTACCGCCAGCAGCTCACGCAGCCGCGCGTTCGCCGCGCGCAGCCCGGCAGCATCACCGGGCACAGGGGACGTATCGGGCACAAGCCGCAGCCCACCACAGGCGGCCCTCCGTAATCAACGCGACACGCTACGCCGGCCGACAGAACCGGGAAAACCCTGCACCTGACTGCGGCCCCACGAAGGAACCTATCCAGTTACCAAAACAGCTACCTCAGAGGCGGTGGCGCCGTTGCCGCCGGTGCAGCACAATCACTTTGTCAGCGGACCGGATCCCGGCCCGTTACACGCGCCAGGCCGCATCTTCGGTAATGGCTTGGCAAAGGCCGGGGAATACGGAAGAGTGCCGCTACCAAACATGAGTCGTGCATATCTGAGCCGCGTGCCAGAAGTCTTGGCCGGCAATCAGAGGAGCGGATTATGTATAGTGTTAAATGCCCGAATTGCGGGGGCTTACCGCTGACCAGCGGAGACAAGTTCTGCGGCCGTTGCGCGGAGCCGGCCGCGACCGCCGGGGCCGGAGCTGCCGGGGCCGCTGGAGGCGCAACCGCCGGGACCCGGCCCGCCGGCACTGAGCCGCGGCAACGACATGTACCAGACGCTGCGCTACGACCCGACCAGGGCGACGATCGCCGCGCTGCACGCGTGCACCCTGGAAGGGATCGACTCCGCGATCCGCGCGGCCGGCCCGGCCGCGCGGCAGGCCGCGGCAGGCTCGCTCACCTAGCGGCCTGGCGGCTTATTCGGCCGCCGCCGAAACGCAGGTGCTGTGTAATGGCGGCATGACCAACGAGGTTCAGGTTGACCTGGGCGTGGTCCAGGAGACGCTGTACATCACGCTGGCCGCGCGGGCCAAGGAGGAGCGCAAGAAGAAGCCGGTGCTGCGGGATCCGAAGGCGGCCGAGATGGTCGCCGCCATCGGCGAGCCCGCCGCCAGGTACGAGCGGGACATGGGCGCCTGGCTCAACGTGGTGCGCACCGCGATCTTCGACTGCTGGGTGCGCGACTTCCTGGCCCGCCACCCGGCCGGCACCGTGGTGGAGATCGGCACCGGGCTGAACACCAGGTTCGAGCGGGTGGACAACGGCCAGGTGCACTGGATCGACATGGACATGCCGGACAGCATCGAACTGCGCCGGCGGTTCTTCACCGACACCGATCGCCGCCGGATGCTGGCCGGCTCGGTGCTGGACGAGGACTGGATGCAGGCCGTCAGGGACAGCCCCGGCCCGTACTTCTTCGTGTCCGAGGGGGTGCTGACCTACCTGGCGGAGGCCCCGCGGGCGATCAGCCAGATCGCCGCCGGGTTCCCCGGCCAGCTGTTCGCCTTCGACACCTACCCGCAGCGCAGCATGAAGCAGCAGCACAAGATGGCCGACAAGCAGAAAATGGGCGCGCGCTGGGCGTGGGCCTGCGAAGACCCGCGGTCGCTGGAGTCGCTGGGCCTGCGGATAGTGCAGACCACCGCGATCACCAGGCCGCCGCGCGAGCTGCGCGACCGGCTGCCCGCCAGGTACCGGTTCTACCTGCCGCTCGCGCACCCGGTGTTCGGCGGTTTCTCCCGGCTCACCCTGTTCCGCACCGGGAGCTGACCGGCGTGCCGGCCCCCCTCTACGACAGCGTGTAGTAGTTAGGGTGCATGATGGACCCGATGCGTCTGATCGCCGCGCACGCGGTTATCGCCCCGCACGTGGCCGGGCAGGTGGTCCCGGCCCGGGCGCAGATGGCGGCTACGCTCGGCTTCCACATCATCCTGGCCTGCCTGGGCATCGCGCTACCGACCGTGGTGCTGATCGCCGAGTTCATCGGGCTGCGGCGGCGCGACGGGACGGCCATGCTGCTGGCCCGGCGCTGGTCGCAGGCGATGGGGGTGCTGGTCGCCGTGGGCGCGGTCACCGGCACCGTGCTCTCCTTCGAGATGGGCCTGCTCTGGCCCGGGCTGATGCGCCGGTACGGGGCGGTGCTCGGCCTGCCGTTCGGCGTCGAGGGCCTGTTCTTCTTCCTCGAGGCGATCTTCACCGCGATCTACCTGTACGGCTGGCGCCGGCTGTCCGGCTGGGCGCACTGGTGGAGCGGCGTGCCCATCGCGGTCAGCGGCATCCTCGGCGCGATGTCGGTGATCGCGGTCAACTCGTGGATGAACCAGCCCGGCGGGTTCACCGAGCGCGGCGGCCGGATCGTGTCGGTGAACCCGTGGCGGGTGTTCTTCAACCACGCCGCCAGCTACGAGATGCCGCACATGATCCTGGCCGCCTACATGGTCACCGGGTTCTCCGTCGCGGCGGTGTACGCGGCCGGCATCCTGCGCGGCCGGCGCGACCGCTACCACTACACCGGGTTCGCGATCCCGTTCGTCACCGCCGCGATCATCACCCCGTTCCAGATCTTCGTCGGCGACACCGCGGCCCGCGCCATCGCGCATGACCAGCCGGTGAAGTTCGCCGCCATGGAGTACGTGCCGCGGACCGCCCGGCACGTGCCGGAGTGGCTGGCCGGGGTGTACCTGAACGGCCGGGTGTACGGCGGGCTGCGGATCCCGGACATGGACTCGCTGCTGGTCGGGTTCGGGCCTGGCACCAGGGTCACCGGGTGGGACACCGTGCCCGCCGCCGGCCGGCCGCCGGTGGTGTGGCTGATCCACCTGTGCTTTGACGCCATGGTCGGCCTGGGCTTCCTGCTGCTGCTGGCCGGGCTGTGGGCGCTGCTGATCTGGTGGCGCCGCCGCCGGCTGCCCCGCGGGCGGCTGTTCTGGCTGCTCGGCGCGGTCAGCGGGGTGGCGGCGATCGTCGCCATGGAGGCCGGCTGGGTGGTCACCGAGGTGGGCCGCCAGCCCTGGGTGGTCTACCGTCTGCAGACCACCGCGGCCGCCTCCACCACCAACGGCGGGGTGGTGACCAGCCTGACCGTCGTCGTCGCCGGGTACGCCGTGCTCGGCGTGGCCACCGTCCTCATCCTGCGCACGCTGGCCCGGCGCTGGCGGCGCGGTGAGCCAGCCGACGCCGCCGTCCCCTACGGCCCGCAGCCCGGCCAGCCCGCCCAGCCCGGGCAGGCCAAGCAGGTGCGGCCATGATCGCCGACACGGTCGGCGGCATCCTGCTCGCCGCGATCACCCTGTACGCGCTGCTCGGCGGCGCGGACTTCGGCGGCGGCCTGTGGGACCTGCTGGCCGGCGGGGCCAGCCGCGGCCGGCGGCCCCGCGCGCTGATCGAGGAGTCGATCACACCGGTGTGGGAGGCCAACCACGTCTGGCTGGTCTTCGCGCTGGTCATCTTCTGGACCGCGTTCCCTGACGCGTTCACCGCGGTGATGACCACGCTCGCGCTGCCGATCTGGCTGGCCGTGCTGGGCATCGTGCTGCGCGGCGTCGGGTTCGCCTTCCGCAAGGAAGTGCACGGGCTCAGCCTGCAGCGCCTGTTCGGCGCCACGTTCGCGCTGTCCTCGCTGCTCACCCCGTTCTTCATGGGCGCGGTGATCGGCGGCATCGCGGCCGGCCGGGTGCCGGCCGGCGGCGCCGCGGCCAGCCTCGCCGCCTGGACCCAGCCGGTGTCGGTGCTGACCGGCCTGCTGTTCACCGGCGCGTGCGGCTATCTGGCCGCGGTGTACCTGACCGGCGAGGCGGCCCGGCGCGGCGACGACCGGATGCGCGGCTACTTCACCCGCCGGGCGCAGGCGTCCGGGGCGGTCACCGGCGCGCTGTCGCTGGCCACGCTGGCCGTGCTGGACGGCTCGGACACCGGGCTGGCCCACCGGCTCACCGGGCGGGGGCTGCCGCTGGTCATCGTCACCGCGCTCACCGGCCTGGCCGTGCTGATCCTGCTGACCGCGGGACGGGTGCGTGGCGCGCGGGTGCTGGCCGGGCTCGGCGTGGCCGCGGTGGTGTGGGGCTGGGGCGTGGCGCAGTACCCGGCGCTGCTGCCGGGCACCGCGGTCACCCTGGCGGACGCCGGCGCCCCGCATGCCACGCTGGCCGCGATCGTCGTCCTGTTCGCCGCGCTCGTGCTGCTCATCGGGCCGTCGTTCGTGCTGTTGTTCGCGCTGCAGCACCGCCAGATCCTGGCCGGGGGAGAGGCGCTGGCGGGAACCGCGGCCCCGGCGAGAGCCGTGAGCCCGGCGGTGGCTGGGACGCCGCGCCGGGCCGGCTCCGGGGCGCCGGGCCGTCCCGGCGCCGGCAGCCGGCTGGCCGCGTTCGCCCTGGTGGTGCTGGGTGCGATCGTCCGCCGTCGCGGTCGCTGACCCGGTCCGGCTGGCCGCGGCCGGCGGCTGCGGCGGGGCCGGCCAGGCGCAGCCGTCCAGGCAAATCAACCGGCCTGGCCTGCGGCGGCGACGCCCACAACGGCATGGTCTGCGTGATCGCTCGGCTTGACCGCTCACGACCGCCGCGATCAGCAGGCAAAACCACGATCTGCTACTGGATCCGTACAACTTTCCGGTGGCCTGTTGACGGACCATCCAGGGCGCAGTACGTTGAGCCACATTAGTTAGGATGCTTTCCTTACTAAAAGAGAGGAGACCACATGAGGCTCGCTCGTCCCAGGGTCAAGAAGCGCTTCCTGGTGCTCGGCGTGGGGGTCCTCGCGCCGGCCATGATGGCTCTCGGGCTGGTCGCATCGGGCGGGGCCAGCGCCGCTGGCGCGAAGATGTCCCCCGCCTCCTCGCGTGTCACCGACTTCGTGACGTTCTACGGATACGTAGACAACTCCCCGCCGGGGAAAGCCATCGCCCACACCGGGTGCACCACGGCGCGGGGAAAGAACACCCAGGCCGGCGGCGTCGGCACCTACAGCAACCCGGTGACGTTCGCCGAGCACAACGACCTGCACGGCCCGTGGTGCCAGATCATCTACGTGCCGTTCCTGAAGAAGTACTTCATCCACGAGGACCAGTGCAATCCGTGTGGCGGCGTGAACAACAACCACGTGGACCTGTGGATGGGCGGCGACTCGGCCTCCACACACAACCCGGAGAAGAAGGCGCTGCTCAACTGCGAGGACACCTGGACGACGCACAACACGGTCATCACCAACCCGCCATCCAACGAACCCGTTGACAGCACCGCGCTGTTCACCCCGCCGACCACCTGCCACGGCGGCAGCGGGGATATCCACGGCAGCGGGGTGAGTCGCGGCGGCAGCTAGCCGGCCGGCCAGCGCTGGGGCGTTATCCGCAAAAACGCCCAGCCGATCATCGGGCCTGGGTCCCTGACGTATATTCCGCTGAACGGCAGGGACAGCCGGCCAGCTGGCCGCCCGCAGCGGTCGCGGCGATGGCCGCCCGGAGTCTCATGGGAGCTCCGGGCGGCCGTTTCTTTGCTGCCGCATCTCTACCCGGGGATAGAGATCAGGTTCTACCTCCGGCCTGATGTGCCCGCGGCCCGCCCCCAGCAGACTCGGGGCATGAGCGAATCTGACGTGATCACCGTGCGGGGCCTGCGCAAGGCCTACGGCACCAGGGTTGTTGTCCACCGGCTTGACCTCGACGTGCACGCCGGTGAGATCGTCGGCCTGGCCGGCGCCAACGGCGCGGGCAAGACCACCACCGTCGAATGCATCCAGGGCCTGCGCACGCCGGACTCCGGCTCGCTGCGGGTGCTCGGCTTCGACCCCGTCACCCAGGCCGCCCGGCTGCGGCCGCTGCTCGGCAGCCAGCTGCAGGACTCCGGGCTGCCGGCCCGGCTGCGGGTCGCCGAGGCGGTCGAGCTGTTCGCGACGGGCCGCACCGCAGACGGCGGTGAGCTGCTGGAGCGGTTCGGGCTGAGCCAGCGGCGCAGCTCGGCGTTCGCCTCGCTCAGCGGCGGCGAGCGGCAGCGGCTGTTCCTCGTGCTCGCGCTGCTCAACCGGCCGCGCCTGGTCATCCTGGACGAGCTGACCCAGGGCCTGGACCCTGCGGCCCGCCGCAACGTCTGGGCCGCCATCCGCCAGCTGCACGAGGCGGGCACCACGGTGCTGCTCGTCACGCACGAGATGGACGAGGCGGAAGCGTTGTGCGACCGGATCGTGGTCATGCGGTCCGGCCAGGTGCTGGACGCCGGGACACCGGCCGAGCTGGTGAACCGGCACGCGCGCACCGCGACGGTCTGGTTCAGCCTGGCCGGGCCGCCAGGATCGCTGCTGGACGTCATCGGCGCGCTGGACGGGGTGGCGGAGGTGCACAGGGACGGCCAGCGGGTCACCGTGCGCGGCGACCGCCGGATCATCGCGCACGTCGGCGGTGCGCTGGTCCAGCACGGCCCGGTGCCGGCCGACCTGGGGGCGCAGGTGCCCGGGCTCGGCGACGCGCTGCTGCGCCTGCTCGAGGTCGGCCACGAGGGCGGTCTCGAGGGCGCGACAGCCGGCGAGACGGCCCAGGACGGGCCGGTTCACACCCACCACGAGCTGATCGGAGGACGGCGATGAGGCCAGTGATGAGTACGGCGATGGGACGGCTCATCCGGGCCGAGCTGAAACTGATGACCCGCGACCCGCTGGTGCTCACCTTCGTGTTCGCGTTCCCGGTCGTGACCATGCTGATCATCGGCGGCGCGTTCGGCACCGCGCCGGATCCCGCGTTCAGCAACACCGACCCGGCGCACTGGTACGTGGCGTCCTACCTGACCGTGGTGATCGCCGCCACGGGGCTGGTGATGCTGCCAGTCCACCTGGCGTCCTACCGGGAGCAGGGCGTGCTGCGGCGGTTCGCCGCGGCCGGCTTCCCGCGGTGGTCGTTCGCCGTGGCCCAGCTGGCCGTCGGACTGCTCACCACCGGCGTCGCGTGTGCTCTGCTGCTGGCGGTGGCGGCCCCGGTATACGGGATACCCGCCGTGCACGACTGGTGGCAGGTGGCGCTCGCGCTGCCGCTGGGCGCGGTGGCCTTCGTCAGCATCGGTGTGCTGCTCGGCTCGGTGCTGCCGTCTGCCCGGTCGGCCCAGGCCGTGGGGCTGCTGCTGTTCTTCCCCTCGTTCCTGCTCGGCGCGGGCGGGCCACCGCCGCACGTGATGGGCTCCGCGATCCGGCACATCGCCAGCCCGCTTCCGCTGACCCTGCTGACGAACGCGGTGCGCGTGCCGTGGCTGGGCATCGGGTCGGCCACCGGGTCGCTGGTGGGCGTGGCCGTGCTGGCGGTGGCCGCCACCGCGCTGGCCGCCCGCCGCACCGCGCTGTGACGCGAGCCGCATGATGTGGCGCCGGGGCCGTAGCATCCCAATCATGCTGGACGGCGCAGGCCCCGCCCATCCCGCCGGGATCCCGGCGGGATGGCCGCGCTGGGCGGCCGTCGGGGTGTACGCCCTGGTCGTCACGGTGGGCGCGGTTCGGCTGAACCCCAGCGCACCCGCCGCGGCCACCGCGGCGGCGGTGAGCGTGGCCGCCGCGGCGGTGCTGGTGGCGGGCGGGCGGCCCCGGCCGCTGTTCATCGCGGTGGCCTCGGCCGGCATTGCCGTGCTGGGGATCAACCAGGCGAGCAACGTCGGCTGGTTCGCGGTATGCCTGCTCGCCATCTGGTACGTCTACGCCGCGGGCCGGCTGGCCGGCCTGATCTACGGGGCCTGCGTGCTGGTCTTCGCCGCGGTCGAGTTGGTGTGGTTCGACGCGGATCCGGGCTGGGGCGCGTGGATGGGCGGGATGACGCTGTCGGTGCTCGGCGCCCTGCTCGTCCGGCACGAGATCGACCTGGTCTCCCAGCTGCGCGCGGCCCAGGCCGGGCTGGCCGAGCGGGCCAGGGCGGAGGAACGCAGCCGCATCGGCCGCGAACTGCACGACGTCATCGCGCACACCCTGACGGTCTCGCTGCTGCACATCACCAGCGCCCGGCTGGCCGTCGAGCACGAGCCCGACGACGCGGCCCGGGCGCTGGCCGAGGCGGAGCGGCTGGGCC
This sequence comes from Streptosporangiaceae bacterium, assembly GCA_036501145.1. Classification (GTDB taxonomy): domain Bacteria; phylum Actinomycetota; class Actinomycetes; order Streptosporangiales; family Streptosporangiaceae; genus PALSA-505. Next base: position 31,181 of record DASYAV010000012.1, read on the forward strand.
GGGAGAGCCTGGAGGAGGTGCGCACGGTGGTGGGGATGCTGCACGAGCACGGCGGCGCCGGGCGCTTCGCGCCGCTGCCCGGCGCGGACACACTGCCCGCGCTGGTGGAGCGGTTCCGGTCCGCGGGCGCGGACGTCACGCTGAGCGTGCACGGCGACCCCCGGCCGCTGCCCGCCACCACCGGCCTGGCGCTCTACCGCATCCTGCAGGAGGCGCTGACCAACACGGTCAAGCACGCACCGGGCGCGCCGGTCCGGGTACGGCTGACCGTGGGCACGGACGCGGTCCGGCTGGAGGTGGACAGCGCGGGCAAGCCCGGCGTGGGCAGCGGGCTCGGCCTGCTCAGCATGCGGGAGCGGGCCGAACTGCTCGGCGGAACCTGCACCGCCGGCCCGGGCGGCCAGGGCTGGCTGGTGACGGCCACCCTGCCGCTGACCCCGGGCCAGCCGTCCCCGGGCCAGTCGTCCCCGGGCCAGCGTTCCCAGGAGCCGTCCGCCGGGCAGCCGTCCCCGGACAGGCCGGCCGGATGAGCGCGATGATCCGGGTGCTGCTGGTCGACGACCAGGAGCTGGTGCGCACCGGGCTGCGCGGCATCCTGCGTGCCACGTTCGGCTTCGACGTGGTCGGGGAGTGCGCGGACGGCAGCGAGGTGCCCGCGGCGGTGGACGCGCTCCGTCCCGACGTGGTGCTGATGGACGTGCGGATGCCGCTGGTGGATGGCGTGCGGGCCACCCGCGAGCTGCGCGGTCGCGACGGCAGCCCGCCGGTGCTCGCGCTGACCACCTTCGACGACGACGAGGTGCTGGCCGGGGTGCTGCGGGCGGGCGCCTCGGGCTTCGTGCTCAAGGGCGTGCCCGCCGAGGACCTGCAGCGGGCCGTCCGCGAGGTGGCCGGCGGGGGAGCCTGGCTCGACCCGGCCGTCACCGGCCGGGTGCTGGCCATCTACCGGTCCGCGCCGCCACCGGCCCGCGCCGACCCGGCCCTGGGCACGCTGACCGGCCGCGAACGGGAGGTGCTGGGGCTGATCGGCCAGGGCAGGACCAACACCGAGATCGCCGCCGAGCTGGTGGTCGGCGAAGGGACGGTCAAAACCCACGTGAACCACATGTTCAGCAAGCTCCAGCTGCGCGACCGCGCCGCCGCCGTCGTGTACGCCTTCGACCACGACCTAGTCAGCCCGGCCCCCGGCACGCCCCGCCCCGGCCGTCCGGGCGTGTAACGCGGCCGAGCGGGGGTAGTCGGCCCCTCGGGTAGCTGGCCGAGCGCCCGGGCACGCCCACACCCAGCGCCCGGCAAGATCAGGTATCGATCTGGCCAAGTATGCCCGAATTATATTGGCAATCGCCTTGTGCGATCATATGATTACATTCAGTCGCTAACCGTGGGGGCCAGGCGGCCTGTCTGCTGGCGCGGGCGCACCTGTAACTGTGGGAACGGGGTTCGTTGCTAGATCTGACCACGGAGCGCGCCACCTACCGTGACGTGTTCGGTGTCGCAGAGTTCAGGAACCTGTGGTCAGCACAGCTGCTGTCGGTCGCCGGAGACCAGCTCGCGCGGATCGCTCTGACGGTCCTGGTGTACAGCCGCACCCACTCGCCGCTGCTCGCGGCGCTCACCTATGCCGTGACGATCGTGCCGATCTTCGCCGGTGGGGTGCTGCTGTCCGGCGTGGCCGACCGGTTCCCGCGCCGCGCCGTGATGATCATCTGCGACGTGGTGCGCTGCCTGCTGGTCCTGGTGATGGCGATCCCGGGCATGCCGCTCGCCGTGCTGCTGGTGCTGCTGTTCGTGGTCACCACGTTCACCGCGCCGTTCACCGCGGCCCGCTCGGCCATCTACCCCGACGTGCTGGAAGGCGACCGGTACGTGCTCGGCACCGCGGTCACCATGACGACATACCAGTTCGCGCAGGTCACGGGGTTCGCGGTCGGCGGCGCCGTCGTGGCATTCTTCGGCGCCCGGACCTGCCTGCTCGCCGACGCGGTGACCTTCGCCGCGTCGGCGCTGCTGGTCCGCTACGGCGTCCGCAGGCGGCCCGCGGCCCGGGTCTCCACCGGCCAGCTGTTCGCACCGATGGCCGACGCGGCCGCCGGAATCCGCCTGGTCTTCGGCAATCCCGCGCTGCGCGGGCCGATGCTGTTCGGCTGGCTGGCCGCCTTCGTCGTGGTGCCGGAGGGCCTGGCCGTCCCGCTGGCGAACTGGCTGCACGGCGGCGACATCCTCGTCGGCTTGCTGCTGGCCGCCATGGCGCTGGGGATAGCCGCGGGCTCGGTGACGTTCAGCCGGCTGGTCAGCCCGGCCCGGCGGGGAGCGTGGATGGGCCCACTCGCCGTCGCCTCATGCCTGGTGCTGGTGCTGTTCGCACTGAGCCCGTCCGCGCCGCCGGCGCTGCTGATCTTGTTTCTCAGCGGCGCGTGCAGCTGTTACCAGATGGCGGCCAACGCGGCGTTTGTCAGCGCAGCGCCAGCAGAACAGCGCAGCCAGGCTTTTGGCTTGGCGCAAGCAGGCATGTATCTAGGTCAAGGCGGCGCCATAATCGTGGCAGGCGCCGCCGCCGCCCACTATCCCCCCGTCGACGTGATCGCTGTCAGCGGCGGCCTCGGTGTGGTGGCCGCCCTGGCGCTTGCGATCAGTGGCTACAAGAAGACATGACCGTCAGGTCCAACCCTGGTCGCGCATGGTCGCCTCCTTTCCAGGCCAGGAGCGAGTGACTCGAATGCTCAAGCGTGACGTACGGTGACCTATCTATGCGGGGTTTGCCTGAATTATCCCTATCTCTAGCCAACTCTGTACACATGGACATACCCACCGGGGTGCCGGGTGGTCAGTTATAGAGGAGATCATGATCATTTGCGGCATTTGGTTCTTGACATCCAGGCGACAGGAGATGTCACAATGTGGTGTAATTCCCTTACAGATTGCTATGTCATGTTTCGCCTGGTACTTATGATGCCGAGTGGAGACTGAATGAGCACCCGAACCACCCCGCAAAGTTGTGGTGGTTTGGTAGCACGCCTGCGCAGCTGGCCGATCTGGGAGCTACCGCACTGGCTCGCCAGCCTCGTGACGGGGGTCGTCGCAGCTTATGTCTGCGCCGTCGTGGCGGCGGCGACGCAAACGTCGTTCAGCCTGCATGATCTTGCGCTGTTCGTGCTGCTGCTCGGCTTCATGGCGGCATCGATCGAGCTGACCCGGCGGGCCGGTGACCCGGCCGGGCTGAGCATGGACGTATACGGGGTCTGGCAGTTGCCCATCGCGATTTTCCTGCCGCCGGTGTTCGCGCTGATCGCACCCATTTCCAAGCTCGCGCTGACCCAGTGGCGGACCCGCCAGACGGTGCTGTACCGCCGGATCTTCACAACGTCGGCACAGGGGCTTGCCTACGGTGCGGCCTCAGCCATCTTCCACGTCGCCCGCAACCACGTGCCATTCGTGACAGCTGGGCCCGGCTATCACTGGCTCATCTGGGTCGCTGCCGCCGCCATGTGTGCGCTCATCCGGTGGACCATCAACGCGACCTTGGTGCTGACCGCGGTGAAGGGGTCAGACCAGGGTGTCAGCATCCGGCAGATGCAGTTCGGCAAGGAGCCGCTCTACAACGACCTGGCTGAACTGTGCATCGGGCTGGCCGCGACGGTGCTGATCGCAGTGAACTGGTTCCTCGTCGCGCTGTTCCTGCCTGCGGTGACCTTGCTGCAGCGTTCACTGCGGCACGCCCAGTTGGAGAACGCCTCCCGGGTAGACGCCAAGACCGGCTTGCTGAATGCCGCAACCTGGCAGCGGGAAGCCTCCATTGAGCTCAGCCGCGCTACCCGCACACGGACTCCGCTAGCCGTGGCCATGATCGACATCGACCACTTCAAGCAGGTCAACGACACCTACGGCCATCTCGCCGGCGATGCCGTGCTGGCCACCCTGTCCGCCACGCTCCGCGCTCTGCTGCGCGAGTACGACATCATCGGCCGCTTCGGCGGCGAGGAATTTGCCATCCTGCTGCCGCAGACCGACATGGTCAAGGCAGAGCAGATTACTGAACGGCTGCGCGCCAAACTGGCCGAGATCACTGTCACCACAGGCACCGGAGCCGGTGCCGAAGCGCCGCTGCAGGTGACCGTTTCGATCGGCGTCGCGACTCTGCAGGCCACCCGCCGGGATCTCGACGAGCTGATCGCGGCGGCCGATGCGGCCCTCTACCGCGCCAAGGCGCAGGGCCGCAATCAGGTCTGCCTGTCGGCCGAGAACGTGGTCTGAGCAGCCGCGGCGGATAAGAACGCGCGGTCGGCCCGCCGGCCCGAACCCGTGCGCCGGTGCTCGTCGCGTGGCGGGCGGTAATCCTCGTCCCGCAGCGGGGAGAAGCGCCGCCAGCGGATCGCCGTGATCACGATGGCCACCCCGGTCGCGACGGCCATCGCGATGAATCCGCTCGCGATCCACTGGGTGCCGTTGACGGCGAGGAACGTGCTCGACCCGTCGTTGCTCCGGTTGTAGATCAGCCCGGCGATCAGCGCCGCGACCAGGTAAGCGATGGCGGGCACCGGGAGGATCAGGTACCCGGTACGAGGGCGGACGGCGAGAGCGCCGGCCAGCGTCCCGGCCACCAGGCAGACACCCAGCGCGATCCCGGGGGCGTGGCCGGTCACCGCGGTGACCAGCGCCCCGATCGCGGCGCTGCCGATGATGACGAGCACCCCGAACCGGCCGGGCAGCTGGCCCCACCGCCTGGCGAGCTGGCTCGTCGCCGGCGGCTGGGAACGGCCGGCTTCACGCGAGCGGCGGTCGCCGGTGCGGGTAGCCGCGTATGCCCCGCCGTTTCGCCGGGAGGCTTCGCGGTAGCTGTAGGGGGCTTCTGGCTCACGCCATTGTGGCTGGCTCATCGCTACCGATGCTAACCGCTCCACGCCACTCACGAAGCGTGTGTGGTGTTCGCGGGAACTCGGCCAGGCCGTTACCGGAGGTGACGACATGAGCCCTGCCCCCCGCCCCGGACTATGCGGCCCGGCGGGCGAGGTGGGGTACGCCCTGCCGGCCGAGGCAAGCCGGGCCGCGCGGAACCGGACCGCCGCTACCCTCCCGGCCCAGCCGACGGCACAGGTAGGCTGGGTTCCCGATCAGCCCCGATAGCTCAGTGGATAGAGCAACTGCCTCCTAAGCAGTAGGTCGCGTGTTCGAATCACGCTCGGGGCGCTTTTGCTGGTGGAGAAGGCCGTCAGCGTACGGTAATCAGGGCGACCGGGAACTTTCGGTCAGTCTTCTTTTCGTACTCGGCGGGCCGTCCACGTGCTCAACGATCGCCTGCGGTTGCTGACTGGCGAGGGGATCCTCGAGCGCGTGTCCTACCAGGACAACCCGCCGCGTCACGAGTATCGCCTCACCCCGAAGGGCACGGACCTCTATCCGGTGCTCGTGGCTGTGATGGCATGGGGCGACAAGTACGAGAACGATGTCCCCCCGGTGCGGCTGATCCACCGCACATGCGGACACCCCGCCGAGGCACGCCTGACCTGCGCGCACTGCGCGGAGCCAGTGGGCTGGCGCGATATGGCCGCCGAATTCGAGCCTGAAGCGTGGTAGATCACCTCAAGGAGCCAGGAGTCCGGCGATGCCCGTCGCCCCACTCGAATACTCAAGCTCGCCAGCTGTCCATGTTTCTTGCGGCGCGCAAACTGTGTTGGCTATCGTTGGCTAAATGGTTGCCCCCACTCAACGGCGCGGCGCACAGATCGCCGCGCTCGTGTCCGTTGCCTGTATCGGACTCGCCGCTGCTGGCTGTAGCAGCTCCCCTTCGGGTTCGGCGAGTTCTTCCCCTCCGGGTTCGGCGGGTTCTAAACACAGTGGCGACGTCGCCGTGCTCTCCGCCGGGTCTCTCGACACCCTGATGACCAAGACGGTCGGGCCGGCGTTCCACGCCGCGACCGGCTACACGCTGGTCGACACCTCGGGCGGGTCGGGATCTCTCGCGGCCGATATCAAGAACAAGGTCGATGTCGCCGACGTGTTCGTCAGTGCCTCCCCGGCGGTGGACACCACCCTTGAGGGCACCAAGAACGGCGACTGGGTCTCGTGGTATGCGGCCTTCGCCTCGTCACCGGAGGTCCTCGGGTACTACTCGAAGAGTAAGTTCGCCAAGGACCTGCAGACCATGCCGTGGTACAAGGTGATCACCAAGCCCGGGTTCCGCCTCGGGCGGACTAACCCGTCCCAGGACCCAGGCGGTGTGCTGGCCGCCAAGGCTCTCGAGGAGACGGCGGCGGCGCAGCATCTCCCGGCGCTGAAGACGCTCGCCACGGAAAGCTCGGACGAATACGCGGAGGACCCCGAAGAGGCCGACATCCAGAGCGGACAGCTCGACGCTTCGTTCATGTACGAGGCCGACGCCAACTCCCAGGGCAGCCCCTTCGTGAAGCTCACCGGCGTCAACCTCGCCGGCGACTACACGGTCACGCTGGTCAACAAGGCCCCCCACCTGGCTGCGGCCGAGGCCTTCATCAAGTTCCTCCTCGGCCCCACAGGCCAAGCGGAGATGAAGGCTGACCACTTCGATATCGTGTCGCCGGCGACGGTGACCGGGTCCGGCGTCCCGAGCGGTCTCACCAGCCTTCTCAAGTCGTGACCCCTGGCAGATCGCCGCGCCTGCTTCGCTGGCTCGGCGCCCTGCTGGTCCTCTACCTGGCATATCCGGTCGGGGCGTTCGTCGCCCGTGTCGCCGGTGGGCACAACGAAGGCTGGAACGTCCCTGGGCTCTGGTCGGCCTTGTACGTGTCGGTCGTGGGCGCCACCATCTCCGTGCTCATCGGGGTGGTGGCCGGCATCCCGCTGGCCTACGTCCTGGCCCACCGCCGAGGGTGGCTGTCCTCGGTGGTGGGCGTGGTCGTCCAGCTCCCGCTGGCCGTACCACCTCTCATCAGCGGCATCCTGCTGATCTACATCGCCGGCCCGTACACGTTCCTCGGCCAGCTGTCGGGGGAGCGGCTGACCCAGACGATGTACGGGGTCGTCATCGCCCAGTCGTTCGTCTCCGCACCGTTCCTGGTCGTGGTGGCCCGCAGTGCCTTCCGTGCCGTCGACCCGGCCCTGGACGGCGTCGCCGCCACCCTCGGCCACGGCCGGATGGCCCGGTTCCTCCGTGTCGACGTACCCGTCGCGGCGGACGGCCTCCGGACCGGGATGGTCCTCATGTGGCTGCGGGCCTTCGGGGAGTACGGCACGACCGTGGTCCTCGCCTACCACCCCTACAGCATCCCGGTCTACGTCGACAACCTGTTCTCCTCCGCGCCACTGTCGCAGGCCGAGGCCCCGACGATCCTCGCCTTCGGCGTCGCCGTGCTGGCGGTCGCCGCCGGCCGCGCCCGGCTGCCGGCCCGCGTCCGGCGTCGGCCGGCCCCGGCGCCGCTCGCTCCGGTGTCGGCGCCGCCGACGCCGGTGGGCTTCGACATCGACGCCACCGTCGGGACGTTCCGCCTGCGGGTGGCGCACCCCGAAAGCTGCCACCGCCTGGCGGTCGTCGGACCGTCCGGCTCGGGCAAGTCGGTCACGCTGCGGGTCCTCGCCGGGCTGCTCGGGCCGGACGCAGGGACCGTGACCTACGGCGGTTTCGACGTGAGCCGCACCGCGCCCGAGCGACGCCGGCTCGGCTACGTCCCCCAGGGCTTCGGCCTGATCCCCGGACGAACGGTCTGGCAGCAGGCGGTCTTCGGTGTCCACGCGGATCCGGCCCGGGCCGCCTGGTGGCTGGAGACACTCCACCTCGACGAACTGCTCGATCGTCTGCCGGAGCAGCTCTCCGGTGGGCAGCGCCAGCGGGTCAGCCTGGCCCGGGCGCTCGCCGGGGATCCTCAGGTGGTGCTGCTTGACGAGCCGTTCTCTGCGCTGGACGCCCCGGTACGGGCCGAGCTACGGCGGGAACTTCGCCGCCTCCAGCGCGACGTCAATCTCTCCACGGTCCTTGTCACCCACGACCCGGAAGAGGCGGCAATGCTGGCCGACGAAATCATAATCGTAAGCGACGGGCAGGTGCTCCAGTCCGGGAACTGCCGCGACGTGTACCAGCGCCCCGCTTCGACGCAGATCGGTCGCCTGCTCGGCATCGACAACCTCTTCGAGGGCACGGCCGGTGCCGACGGAGTGCTGCTCGCCGGCGGGGACCCCTCCCTCGGCGTCCCAGGTGACGGCGTTCTGGCCGGCCTTGCCACAGGTCTGCCGGCCGGCGCCCGGCTGCTGTGGCAGGTGCCGCCAGAAGCTCTCCGGGTCTGCCCGGGAACGTCACCATCGGGCGCCAATGGGGCGGCCGTCGGCCTCGGCCGGGGCCGGGTGACCGACATCATCGACCTGGGCCGCAACGTCGAGGTGGTGGTGGCGTTGTCCTCCGGCATCGAGCTCCGGGCCCGGACCTTTGGGGCGCCCGACCTCAGCGTAGGCGGCGCCTGCCGGGTGGAGACCGACACGCAGGCCGTGTCGGTCTGGCTGACGCCGGCGGTTACCGGAACTCGGGGTGATACGGCACGTCACCAGCCCGTTATCGAGACACCGGACCGAAGGACCGGCTCTTGATGCAGGCCCCTGGGACCGGCATGTGCAGCGAGCCGAGGAGGCAGTTGACATGGGAGGTGACGGCGATGCTAGCGGAGGGCGCCGCGCGGGCGCTGCCGTACTTGCGGCAGGAAGGCCGCCACGAGCAAGCACGCACGCGGCGTGGTGGTGACCACGCGGGATCGCCGGGCTTCGGCTCCCGGGGGCCGGCGGTACAGCCGAACGACGGCGGTCGGGCCACCGCCTGGCTGCCCGGGTGAGCACGTGAAGAACGACTCCGCCCAGAGCAACGGCGCCAGCCTGCGGCTCGCGCGGCAGGCCAGGGGCTTCTCTCAGCAGCAGCTCGCCGAGATGGCAGGGATCTCCCGCCAGGCCGTCTCCGCGATGGAGTCCGGGATCTCCGACCCGTCGCTGCGGGTGGCGCTGGCACTGGCGCGCGCCCTCGGCATGGCCATCGAGGAGCTGTTCGGTCCGGGCAGCCCGGCGCCGCTGGCCGTGGCCAGCCCGTTGGCCCCGCTCGGCGCGGCGGGCGGCCGGGTGACGCTGGCGCCCGTCGGCGACGTGCTCGTCGCGCTGCCGCTGTCCGGGGCTACGGCGACCAGGGCCGGCTTCCTTCCCGCCGACGGGCTGGCCATCCCCGGGGACGCTGACCCCGGTCCCGACGCCGCCCCGGGAGCAGCGGACGTCGCTGTGCCCCCGGCGGCCGGCGGCATCCCGGCTGCTGCTGGCCCGGTCCGGCCGATCGGGCCGCCGCGCCCGACGCTAGTGGTTGCCGGCTGTGATCCCGCGCTACCGCTGCTGGAGGCGCCGCTCGCGTTGCTCGACCCGCCGGTCGCGTTCGCGTGGTGGCCGTGCGCGAGCAGCGAGGCGCTCAGGCTCGCCGCCGCCGGGCTCGTGCACGTCGCCGGCGTGCATAGGCGCGACCCTGGCAGCGACGACGCCGCCGATGCCGCCGGTGACCTGCTGCGCACCGGGGCCGAGATTCTGAGATTCTGCTCGTGGCGGGAAGGCCTGGTGATGCGGCCTGGCCGGGCCAGCAGCGTCGCCGGCGTCCGTGACCTGCCCGGCTCCGGGCTGCGGCTGGTGAACCGGGAGCCCGGCTCCGAGGCTCGCCAGGTGCTCGACCGGGAGCTGGCCGGCCATGGCATCGACCCCGGCCTGCTACCCGGCTACGAGACCGCGGCGGCCGGCCACCTGGAGGTCGCGGCGGCGATCGCGGCCGGTGTCGCCGACGTGGGCGTGGCTAGCGAACCAGCTGCACTCGCCTACACGCTGGCTTTCGTGCCGCTCACCCGGGAGCGTTTTGAACTGGTCATACCCGCCCCCCACACGGGATCACGCGAAGTGCAGGCGATGATCCGGGGGCTGTCCTCCCGGTGGCTGCTGGACCAGCTCGCCAGCCTGCCCGGCTATGACGCCACCCGCTGCGGCGAGCATCTGGCGACGCTGCAGGCACCAAGCCGATGAGCTCGCGGCCGGCGCGGCGAGGCCGGTCACTAACAAGCCAGGCCGCCCCTTCCCGGAAGGCGCGATCGGCGATTACGCCGTGACCGCACGGGTCCTCGACCAGCCGCACGGCAGTTCCCAGTCGAATCTTGAATCTCCGTCGATGGTCGGGCAGATAGCCAGGACTTTCCCTAGCGTGCCTATTTTGGTCACGGATGCGCTATCGACACGCACCAACACCCTGCTTTTCTCGACGTTGCCGGCCGGTACGGAAATATTTACCTGGAAACCTCGCTGCTGTACAGTCCGGCCGCCCTGCGGTATCTCGTCTCAGAACTGGGGCCCGACCGGATCGTTTTCGGCTCGGATACCTACTCCCGCCGCACGCTGACCCGCAATACCCCGGAAGTCATCCGCAGCCTGGGTTTCGGCGACGCCGAACTTGAAAAAATATTGTGTAGCAACATGATGCGGCTGATGGAGTGGGCTGGCAATCACTAGCCCTTGGCACCGTGCTGGCTGCAGGACGTGCTGCGTTGTTGCGGGACCGTTGCTTCGGTGTGGCTGCGGTCACTTCACGGCGAGTGCATTGCCTACTGCTCCTAAACGGCTGGACACACTATCGGTTAGCATCCCGGTGAGAGCGACACCGCCACAACGAGGGACTTTATCCGCTAGCATTTCGGAATACCTCTGCCGCCTCCTAAGCAGTAGGTCGCGTGTTCGAATCACGCTCGGGGCGCCACCCTCAAATCCAGGGGTGTTCCTGCCGACGTGGCCGGGCGCCCGTCTGGGAGCTCCTGCCAAGGCGTCAGCACGCGTGGTCTACTGCCTCCATGAACGCAGCGCACAGGCTAGCGTTTCGGCGGCGTTGTACCGGTCCCCCGAGCAGGCCACGCTGTCCTGGTTCTTCGCGATCAACCACAAGGACAAGGCCGCAGCCGTCGCTCACTTCACCCGCGCCGCCGCGGACCAGATGGACTGGGGCGAGGGAGACACCTCCACCTGGCCCACCTTTTCAGCGTTGCACTGCAAGCAAGCCAGCCACAGCAGCGCCGCTGCTACGGTCTACTGCACCTTCAAGGAATCGCAGGCATCGTCCGTCGGCAACCCCGACAGTTGGTGGACCGTCTACCTGCACCGGCATCACGATGGGCGATGGCTGATCAACAACTACGGACAGGGGTAACAGCGTGGCAATCCGGGCGTGCAAGTGCATGTCGTGCCAGCCGTCGGTGTGCAGCTCAGCGCCGCGTTCCGTGCCCTCGGCTTCAAAACCGGACTTCAGCGCCACCCGGCACGATGCCGGGTTCGCCACCGAGTGCCGCAGGTAGAGGCGGTGAAAGCCGGCCAGGAACGCCCACGAGGCCAGCGCCTCCAGCGCGGACGGCGCAACGCCACGCCCCCGCAGTGCGGGTGCCGTGGAGTAGAAGCACTCCGCGCTCCCTCCACGGAGGTCGATCGCCAGCAGGCCCGCCTGGCCCGCAAACGACCCGTCCGGGCCGGCGACCAGCGCCCAGCATGCTGCCCTCTCCGTCAGCCACCGCTCGTGCCATCCCTCGATCAACGTGACCGCCTCGTCCTGGGTGCTGATCGTGTACCCGTGCCAATGCTGGACGGCGGGGTCCGCGTACAGCCCGGCAAGCGCCGGGGCGTCGGCCGGGGCCCACGGCCGCAGCACCAGCCCGCCGTCAGCCCGGAGTTCGGGCTGGCCGGACCGGCCCAGGGTGCCTGCCGGAATGGCGTGCGGAGTCAACGGCGGCATGCGCCTCATTCTGTCAACCACCGCCGCGATCTTCCTGCTGGCTCGTTAAGCTTCGGCAGGTGCGACAGTCATCAAGAACGCCCCGGAAGAACCGGGGCCGGATTGTCTTCTGGGTGGCCTTCAGTCTTTGTGTCGCGCTACTGCTTGGCAGCGTGGCCGTGCTCTTCACAACGACGCGCAAATTTTCCGAGCCGTCAACGAGCATGGAACCTACCCTCCAGCCAGGAGACACGGTGCTGGTGGACCGCACCACGCAGGTTCACCGGGGAGATGTGATCGTCGAGCAGCAACCGTCCATTGGGCCTGGCTACTACGTCCGCCGGGTGATTGGACTGCCCGGCGATCATGTGGCCTGTTGCGACGCTCACGGGCAGATCACCGTCAACGGCAAACCACTAAACGAGACCTACCTCTATCCCGGAGAACCAGCCTCAAGGGTCCGATTCCATGTCACTGTGCCCCGGGGGAAGCTGTGGCTTCTAGGTGATAACCGCAGTGTCGCTCTTGATTCACAGAGCTACGGTCCTGTGGAAGTGCGGGTCGTCGGCCGGGTCTTCACGATCATTCGCGGCGGACATTCGATCTACCTTCAGACACCACAGACGTTTGCCGCTGACGGCCTTGCGCCCGCCGGCACCCCTGTCCCCCCTGGTCTCATCGCGATAGTAGTCGGCAGCGTCGCCCTTCTTCTCCTCGTCGCATTGTCCATCTTCGGAACAGTCCGGTACGTAATACGCAGGCACCGACGAGCACCTGCGAGGCAACACGAGGTGCCGCAGGAAAGCCGTTAGCCTCGATGTTTCGCGATCTTGATCTGGCTGGCTGAGGCTGCGGCGGGTGGCTGATTTTCAGCGTGTAGCCGCGCCGTGTTTCCCGGCTGTCGCGCCGGGTGGGCGGGGTTCCACGGGCCCTGAGTGTGTCCCTTTCTGGTCGTAGGGCTGTGGGGGCTGGTCAGCCGGGGGCGAAGGCCTGCAGGTTGGCCGCTGGGTCCGCGGCGGCGACCGACCCGGCCCGGATGGCCCGCCCGGAGCACGAGCAGCCGGGCCGGAAGATGGCCGCCGAAGACCAGTCGCTGCAGTGCACAATGGCGCCGGAGCGCAGGGCCCGCATCCTCGAGCTGGTCACCAGCGAGGGCTTTTGCACCATCGCCGAGATGGCCCGGTCCCTGGACGTCTCCGAGATGACCGTGCGGCGCGATGTGAGCCGGCTCGAGACCCAGCAGCGGCTGCGCCGCGTGCACGACCGTGTCACTGTGCTGCCCGGCGAGGTGCTGAACTCCAGTGACTTCGCCGTGCAGTCGACGGTGATGGTGGAGGAGAAGCGCGTCATTGCCCGGGCCGCGGTCAGCCTGCTGGAGCCGGGGGCGACGATCGGCATCGACTCAGGGACCACGACCTATCAGCTCGCGCTGGTCCTGCCCGAGAACCTCAACCTGACCGTCGCCAGCCACTCGCTGCCGGTGCTGTCCGCGCTGTCGCCCGGGGCAAAGGGCTGCGCGTCATCGGGATCGGCGGGCAGCTCCACCCGGTCACCCAGGACTTCTCCGGGATGGCCACGCACGACGCGATCGCGAACCTGCACTTGTCACTGCTGTTCCTGACCACCATGGGGCTCACCGAGCGCGGCGTGTTCTGCGCCAGCGACCACGAGGCGCTGGTCAAGCGCAAGCTGGTCGAGGTGTCCGAGCGCGTCGTGCTGCTGGCCGACTCCACGAAGCTGGCGAGTTCCGCGATGATCCGCGTGTGCAGCCTCGCCGACATCGACTGCGTGATCATGGACGACGGCATCGGCGAGGAGAGCCGGAAGATGCTGGCCGGCAACGACGTCGAGCTGATCGTCGTCACCCGCTGACGCCCCGGGCAGCGGCCATGGATAGGCCGGCCTGACCGCGGATCACGGCCCCGGCGGGCCGGACCTCGGCGTCACGAACTCTCCGGCGCGGTCCGGCGGCGGCGAGCCCAGGAGGCCGCGGCGGCCAGGGCCCTGGGCGCGCGGTACCTGGCCGGCTGCTTTCGCATCCGGCGGGCACGGCGGGCGTCGCGGAGCTGCGAAGTGCGGCGGGCCCGGTCGTGAAGTTCATCCAGCTGAGCTTGGCCCAGAGCCTGCATCATGGTGTGCGTCATCATGGCGGTCACCTCGGGTTTGAGCTGGGCTTGGTTCCGGCCAGTCCGGGCCCGGCAGAACCCACTTTCTGGCCCCCGGGCGGTGTTCACCACACGTGCCCGCCCACAGGAGACCCACAGGATGCCCACGCCGGTCCACCGCCCGGCGGGCGGTGGTTGGCGCGGCTGGCATGTGCGTTACTAGCTGGCGAGGGCCAGACAGGCTGCGTACGGTGGGTTCAGGGTCGGTTCCGCCTGGTACGGCAGCCGCGGCGGACAGGTTGTCTGGGGAGCTGGAACGGTGGCCGAACAGCCTGCGCTTTCTTTCGCCGGGCTGCTGCGGCGGCTGCGGGACGATGCGCAGCTGACGCAGGAGGAGCTGGCGCAGGCAGCCAGCCTTTCCCCGCGATCGGTCAGTGACCTGGAGCGGGGCGTCAACCGCACCGCGCGAAGAGACACCGCCGTGCTGCTGGCCGGCGCGCTGGGCCTGACCGGTCCGGTACGCGAGCTGTTCGTGACGGCGGCCCGCGGGCGTGGGCCGGCCGTCGAGGTGCTGGCGGCCAGGAGCCGGGTAGCGCCGGGCGCCGCGGCAGCCACCAGGACCCTGCCGCGCGATACGGTCAGCTTCACCGGCCGCGAGCGTGAGCTGGTGCGGCTGCTGGAGGCACTGACTCCCAAGGCCGCGGGCGGTCTGGTTCTGGGCATTCACGCGATCGACGGGATGGCCGGGGTCGGCAAGACTACCTTCGCGGTGCATGCTGCGCACCAGCTCACGGATCGTTTCCCCGACGGGCAGTTCTTCCTGCCGCTGCACGCTCACACTCCCGGGCAGCGGCCGGTGGCCCCGGCTGATGCGCTGGCCAGCTTGCTCATGACCGCCGGAGTCCCCGCCCGGCAGATACCACCCGGGCTGGAGGCCCGGGCGGCCCGGTGGCGCGATCACATCGCGGACAAGAGGACTTTGCTGCTGCTCGATGACGTGGCCGGGCATGAGCAGGTCCGGCCGCTGCTGCCTGGCACCGCGGGCAGCATGGTGCTGATCACCAGCCGCCGCCGGCTGGCCGCGCTGGAAGATGCCGTCCAGATCAGCTTGGACACCTTGTCCCCAGCGGAGTCGCAGACGCTGCTGGCGCGGCTGGCGGCCCGGCCCGGCCTGCGCGCCGGGGAAGCCGCGGCGGGCGAGATCACCCGGCTGTGCGGGTACCTGCCGCTAGCGATCAGCATGCTGGCCAGCCAGCTGCGGAACCACCCTGCCCGGACGGAAGCCGGCCTGGCCACCGAGCTGGCGGCGGCCCGGGACCGGCTGGCCCTCATGCATGCGGAGAACCTGTCGGTCGGCGCCGCGTTTGACCTTTCCTACACCGACCTCACCCCCGGCCCGCGGCGGCTGTTCCGCCGCCTCGGCCTGATCCCCGGCCCCAGCGTCGACGTCTATGCCGCGGCCGCACTCGACGGCACCAGCCCGGACGCTGCCCGCCGCAGTCTCGATGAGCTGTATGACCAGCACCTGCTCGCCGAGCCGGCGCCCGGCCGCTACCAGCTGCACGACCTGCTCCGCGAACACGCCCGCGCCCTCGCCGCCTGTGACACAGCGGAATCTGACCAGGCGGCCGGGCGGTTGCTGGACTACTACCTGCACACCGCACGGGCGGCCGGCCGCCACTTCACCTACTGGGCCAGCGGTTACCGCCGCCCGCCGCCCGGCCCGCCACCGGCGCACGCTCCCGAACTGCCCACCCTCGCGCAGGCGGGCGCCTGGCTGGAGGCCGAGCGGGCGAACCTGTACGCCGCCGCGGATTACGCCGCCGGTCACGAACGGGCCCCGCACGCCATTGCCCTGCTCGCCGCGCTGAGTGGCTTCCTGGCCACCCGTGGGCACTGGAGTCAGTCCGCCGCACTGCACCAGGGCGCCGTGGCCGCGGCGCGCCTCGCTGGCGACCGGCTCGGCGAGGCGGACGCGCTCGCCGGACTCGGCGCCTTGCAGCGGGAGACCGGTGACTATCCGGGCGCCGCCGCCAGCCTGGCCCAGGCGGTGGCGCTATCCGGCGATCTGGGTGACCGGCCTGGCCAGGCCTATGCCCTCAACCAGCTGGGCTTCCTGCAAGTGCTGACCGGTGACTACCCGGCCTCCACCGCCAGCCACCAGCAGGCCCTGGCGGTGGCCCGCAGCGCCCGCGAGCGCTCCGCGGAGGCGGTCGCCCTCGTCTGCCTGGGCCTGGTGCAGCTGCTGACCGGGGACTACCCGGCCTCGACCGCCAGCCACCAGCAGGCCCTCACACTGTTCCGCGACCTCGGCGACCTGGGAGGCCAGGCCTATGGCCACAACGGCCTTGGTGTCGTGCAGCAGGAAACCGGGGACTACCGGGCCGCCGCCGCCAGCCATCAGCAGGCCCTCACACTGTTCCGCGACCTCGGCGAAATGCTCGGCCAGGCCCAGGCCCTCAACGACGTTGGCCTCGTGCAGCGGGAGACCGGGGACTACCGGGCCGCCGCCGTCAGCCACCAGCAGGCCCTGACCATATTCGGTGACCTCGGCAATCGCCTCGGGCAGGCCGAGGCGCTCAACCGCCTCGGCGAACTCGCGACCCGGACCGCTGACATCCGGCAGGCGCGCCAGCACCACGCCCGCGCGCTGGACATCGCGCGTGACCTCGGCGCGGTCCCGGAGGGAGCGCGCGCCCTGGAGGGCATTGCCCAGACCCACCTGCGGGAAGGCAACCCCCGCCAGGCCGCCGTGCCCATGACGCAGGCACTGACGATCTACCAGCGCATCGGCGCCGCCCCCGCTGCCCAGCGAGTCCAGCAAGCCCTCCAAGTGCACACGCTGGCCGCCACCCCCGGACCCCTGCCGGCCGACCCCAGCAGCGAGACCCATCAGAGCAGCGGCGGTCCAGGGAAGAGCCCAGCCGAGAGCACAACCTAGTGGCGGCCGGTGGTTACATCCGTGCGCGAAGTGACCACCGGCTCCGCTCTCCCTATTAGTGTCTAGTGGGTTGACACTTGTTGTGTCTAGCGGCTAGACATATAGTGTGAAGGCCCGCGAAGTTAACCGGCGAATCGAGCGGCTAGGTGGTGTGATGGCCCTTCAGGTTGGTTCGCATCGCCGCTACATGGTGAGCTACACCGACGCCGCCGGAAGGCAGGCGGCCGTGGCCACTACCGTGGCGCAGCATACGGGAGACATCCCGGCGGGGACACTTCGGGCGATCGAGCGCGACCTGGAGCCCGCGTTCGGGAAGGGATGGCTGCGGTGAGCGAGCGGGTTTACCGGGTGCTCGTGACCCGTGAAGATGGTCACTGGCTGGCAGACGTTCCTGAGCTGCAAGGAGCCCACACCTACGCTCGCAGCCTGCCCGGGCTGGACCAGGCAGTGCGTGAGGTGATCGTGCTGGCCGCTGACTTTCCCGATGAGGCCATGCCGGAGCTGGTGATCGACTACGACTATCACACCGGTGACCCGGAGCTCGACATCACCGCGATGGAGGTCCGGCGCTTGCGGCGGCAGGCCGACGAACTCGCCGCCACCGCCGCTACCCGCACAGGGCAGGCTGCTGTCGCGCTTGTGGCCAGCGGACTATCCGTCCGGGATGCAGCCGCGCTGCTAGGGATCAGCGCGCAACGAGTCTCCCAGCTCACCGCCAAGGCCAGTTAAGCCATCCTTCGGTTGTGGCCCGGTCGGGTTGCGGGATGCTGGCACTCAGGGCTCATGACAGCCGGTAGCTCGGCAAGCACTCGTCCGGGCGCCCATTCGCCGGGCTCGGCCAGCGCGGCGAGCTGCTGGGACAGGTGCGCAGGCTCGATGCCCACCTCCGGCAGCATCTCGGCCACCGTATGGTCGCGCTCGCTGAGCAGCTCCAGTATCCGTATCCGTGCAGGATGCCCGAGAGTCTTGAAGAATTCCGCCTTCAGCTGGTACAGCGGCGTGCTCATCCGGCTCCCTAGCCCGGCGGCTGTGGATCCGGCCGCCCCAGGCGTCACCTCATGCACCCGCCCCGCCGCCGGCACAAGACTCAGCAATTCATAATGCTAGCAATCGGTAATCAGGCTGAGAAATGACCACGCTGGCCCGGCGGGCTACCTTCAGATCCAGCGGGCGTTGCGGGCCGGCCGTGGCCTGGGACGGTGGTGCCGGCCTCGGGTGTCTCCCCGGCACTGACTATCCTTCTCCTATCCTTTTTACGATCTTCAAAAGGCGTAAACCTCTGGCTGGCGAGAGGACGGGCTGATGGTGGGCGTGGATGCGGCGCTGGATGATGCAGGGCTGAGGAACGTTCACGTGCGCGAGTACGTGCGGTACTGGGCAGGCCTTACCGGCGCCGCGCGGATCGAGGTGGTCAGCGCGTCCGACGACGCACGGCTGATCGGTGAGGCGCTCGCCGAGGGGGAGATCGTTCCGGCCGGGGAGGGGCGTTACTACTCCCGCAGTTACGTCAAGGACACCGCACGGTCCGAGGAACGCACCGTCGTCGCGACGAGCAACCCCGCAGACAAGGGTGTCTACAACAACTGGCGCCCCGCCGGTGAGATGCGCGGGCTGCTCGAGGAGCGGATGCGCGGCGCCTCCGCCGGCAAGACGATGTACGTCCTGCCATACCTGATGGCACCGGCCGGGTCGCCGCTGGAGCGGTACGCCGCGGGTGTGCAGCTCACCGACGCCCGCACGGTCGTGCTGCACATGATCCGCATGGCCCGCGTCGGGGTGCAGCACATCGAAAACCTCGCCGACCAGAACAGTTTCGTCCGCGCGGTGCACGTCACCGGCGACCTGGAGAAGCTCGGCCAGGGCACGCCCGCCGACCAGCGGTACTTCGTCACCATCGCCGACGAGCGGACCATCCTGCACTTCGGCTCGTCCTACGGTGGCAACGCGCTGCTCGGCAAGATCGCGCACGGGCTGCGGCAGGCCGCCTACGACGGCTGGGCGTCGGGTGAGTTCCTCGCCGAGCAGTTCATGCTCATCGGCATCGCCGACAAGCTGACCGGCAAGCGCTACCACATCTGCGGTGGCTTCCCGAGCGCCTCGGGCAAGACCAACCTGGCCATGATGCTCCCGCCCGGCGAGCTCGGCGACCGGTACCGGGTCGACTTCTACGGCGACGACATCGCGTGGCTGCGCGTCGGCCCCGACGGGAAGATCTATGCGATCAACCCGGAGTACGGCGTGTTCGGCGTGGCCAAAGACACCAACGAGATCACCAACCCGACCGCGCTCGACTCGGTCGCGCCGGGCACCGGCACACTGTTCACCAACGTCGCCTACAACGACCTCACGCACGAGGTCTGGTGGGAAGGCCGCACCCCCGCGCCGCCCGCCGACCTCACCGGGTGGCGTGACTGGACGGGCACCCTCATCACCGAGCGGGCACCCGCAGAAGCCGACGCGCCGTGGGCCCATCCGAACAGCCGGTTCACCACGACGCTGGCCAACGTGCCGAACATCGCGCCGGACTACGACACCCCCCAGGGCGTGCCGATCGATGCGATCATCTTCGGCGGCCGGGCCAGCGACCGCGAGCCGCTCATCCGCGCGATCACCGACGTGGCCGAAGGGGTGTACGACGGGCTGACGCTCGGTGCCGAGGCGACCTTCGCCGCCGAAGGCGTGGACGGGCTGCTGCGCTACGACCCGATGTCGATGCGCCCCTTCATGGCCTATTCCGAGGGTGCCTACGCGGCGCACTGGCTGAAGGTCATCGGCTCGGCGTCCAGCCAGCCGATCTTCGCGCATGTCAACTGGTTCCAGCGCGACCCCGGCGACGGGCACTACCTGTGGCCCGGCTACCGCGACAACCTGCGGCCGTTGCTCTGGCTGCTGCAGCTCAAGGAAGGTCAGGTCAGCGGCAGGCAGACACCGGTCGGCATCATCCCCACCAAGGACGAACTCGACCTGGGCGGCCTCGCCGCCACCCCCGAAGACCTCGAGACGATCCTGTCGATCGACACCCCCCGGTGGCAGCAGGAGATGAGCCACCGCCAGCAGCACCTGGAGCAGTTCACGGGCCTGCCCGGGGAAATCTGGCAGGCACACCACCGCGTCGCCGCCGCTCTCGGCAACACCGACTGACGCAGCGAGGGCGGTCACGGCCGGTAAATACATCGCTCCGCAGGCGAGGTGGACCATACCGTGGGCCTATGAAGGTGCTCTCGGTCAATATCGGCAGGCCGCGCCCCAACCCCTGGAAAGGCATCCGCGCGACCGGCATCGACAAGCGGCCCGTCGACGGCCCGGTCGCCGTCATCGCCCCTGGCCCCAAGGGCACCGGCATGGTAGGACTCGCCGGCGACCGGGTCTACGACGTCAGCCACCACGGCGGCTCCGACCAGGCCGTCTACGCCTATGCCCGCGAGGACCTCGACCGGTGGGAGCACGAGCTGGGCAGGTCGTTGACGAACGGCACCTTCGGGGAGAACCTCACGACCGTTGGCGTGGACGTCAACGGTGCCCTGATCGGTGAGCGCTGGCGCATCGGGCCGGATGTCGTCCTGGAAGTCTCATGCCCGCGGATCCCATGCGCGACGTTCCAGGGCTGGCTGGAGCGTGACGGCTGGATCAAGCGGTTCACGCAGGCCGTGGTGCCCGGCCCGTACCTGCGGGTGATCGAGCCGGGGCAGATCCGCGGCGGTGACCCGGTCGAGATCGTGCAACGGCCCGGCCACAACGTGACCGTAGCGCTCGCCTTCCGCGCGCTGACACGTGAACCGGACCTGCTGCCGCAGCTCATGGCCGCCGATGCGCTACCGGAAGAAGGCAAGGAACTGGTGCGCAGACGCGTCCGGTAGCGCCAGAGGAGCGGACATGCCCGAAAACAGCAGCGGGCCAGAACCCGGGCCGCGCGTGCCCGACGCCTACCGGAACGGCGAGCTGGTGATCGTGATCGACTGTGCCGATCTGTCCCGGGCGGCCCGGTTCTGGTCGGCCGTGCTCGGTTACCGGCCCGAGCCAGCCAGCGGCCCGTACCAGAGCCTCATTCCGGCGGGTGGATCCGGCATCGAGATACTCCTGCAGCGCGTCGATGACGCCAAGCACGGCAAGAACCGCGTGCACCTGGATCTGCGCACCCCCGACCTCGCCGCCGAGGCCAGCCGGATCCGGAACTGCGGCGCCACCCAGATCACCACCCAGCCGGTCACCGAGGACGGATGGCGCTGGCACATCCTGGCCGACCCCGACGGCAACGAGTTCTGCGTGCTCCAGCGACCCGGCTAGGGCCCAGCGGCCGCTGGCGTGGCTAGCCCGGCGGTAATGTGACCCCAGCCTGACACGAGGTGGTCCGCATGCCCGAGGTTGCCGTGCCGCTGACGATCCGCGACCTGACCACCGAGGATCTGCCGGTGTGTCCCTGGCTCGCGTCAGCACCCTATCTGGCCAGCGTCGCCGAAGGCCTGGCACGTGCCCGCCGCGGCGAGGCGGACTACCTGGTGGTCTGCGCGCCGTCCGGCCTGCCCGTGGCGCTCGGCGGGGCGGACTACTCGCAGACTCTCGGCGCCGGACGGCTGGAGCATCTGGAGGTGCACGCCGTGCTGCACTCGTGCGGGATCGGCACGCTTCTCATTCAGGCGGTCGAGCGGCGGATCCGCGCCCACGGACTGCCCTGCGCCGAACTGAAGGTGGAGGAGAGCAATCCACGGGCCCGTGCGCTCTATGAGCGGCTCGGCTATGTCGCCTGCGGCCGCCAGCCCGCCTCCTGGGACAGGCAGTCCGCGGACGGATCCCTCAGCCGCTACGAAACCGTATGCACGCTCATGTGCAAAGACCTGCCGTCATCCGCCGGGTGATCGTCCGGTGACGGGGGCTATGGAGGGCTTATCGCGGTGAGTATGCGGGCGAGCGTCCAGGGCCGGCGGCCCCAGGCGGCGATCTGCCCGCCAAGGACCAGCTTCGCTGTGCCTTGCCGGCCGATGAACATCATCATGAGAGCCGGGGCGCCGGCAGAGACGTAGGCATCCACGTCACGTGCTCCCGGCGCATCGAGGGCCAGCGAGCCGTCATCGAAGACGAGCAACGCGCGTCCGCCGCCACGCAAGCGCTAGGCGCATTTCGAAGCGAGCCCGGAAGGATGCTGCCTTGTCCTGGTTCAGGAATGCCGTGGGCGGCAGCGCCGAGATGAGTGGCAGCGCGCCGCCCTCGACCGCGAGCAGGGCGTGCTGACGCCCTATTGGCCGCCGCGACCTCGACGCGGTCGTGCGCGCAGAAGCATCGGTCGTTCTCGGGCTGGCCGCGGGCGTGCTCACTCTTGACGACACCCTGGGGCTCATTGACATCGAAGGCGATGAGGCCGTCGTACGAGGCGTCTTCGACGCCCACCGCGCCGCGCCCGGCGGCCCTGTGCGCCGGTGACCGCCGCAAGTACGCACCCACTGCTGGCCCCATCCGTGAGGGTCAGACTGCTCAGGCAAGGGCCAGTACAGTCACAGTCCCGGGCCGTACTCGCCAGGCTCGCTGATCAGGTTCGGAACGAGAGATCCAACTGCAGCTATTAAGCGGGGGCACCCAGCGCCCTGACACGGCGCCCTGACACCGCGCCCCGGTGTCGCCCGCCCTGCCGTTCACCGGCGGTCTGGCAGTCTTTCGCTCATGGAACCTTTGCTTCAGTACGTGGACGCGATAACGGTTCCGGTGCCGGACCTCGACCGCGGGCTGGCCTTCTACCGCGACGTGCTCGGTCACCGGCTGCTGTGGCGCAGCGAAGCGGCCGGGCAGGCCGGGCTCGCGACGCCCGGGTCAGCCACCGAGATCGTGCTGACCACCCGTGAGAACTACGAGCCGGACTGGAAGGTCGCTTCTGCCGACGCCGCGGCCGGCCTGTTTGCCGCTAACGGTGGCAGGGTGCTCGCCGGGCCGACGGACATCCCGATCGGCCGGCTCACCGTCGTAGCGGACCCCTTCGGCAATCGTCTCGTGCTGCTGGACTCGACCAAAGGCAGCTACGACACCGACGAAACCGGCGCGGTCACCGGCGTCTCCTGATCAACCGGCTGCCGGGTACCGGTTACCAGCGCGGTCACCCCCCTACCGTGGATCTTCCGCATAGGTAACGATACGGTAACGGCATTAGCAACACGTGTTGACCTGATTGGCCACCGCGACGAAGCTTGCTTCGCAACACGTGTTGACAGCCCGGCTCCCGCCGGGGAAGACTGGCCATGCCAGTAAATCGATACTAATAGTAGGAATTTCATGGTGGTGCGCCGCAGGGACGTAGCTGAGCTGGCTGGAGTGTCTCCGGCCGTGGTGAGCTACGTGCTCAACGGCGGCCCGCGCGGTGTCGCCCCGGAGACCAGGGCGCGGGTGCTGGCCGCGGTGGAGCAGCTCGGCTACCGTCCCAACGGCATCGCGCGGTCGCTGCGGATCAACCGGACAATGACGTTGGGGCTCGTCGTCCCGGATGCGTCGAACCCGTTCTTCGCCGAGCTGGCCAAGGCGCTGGAGGAGGCGGCCTTCGGGGCGGGGTACACCCTGCTGGTCGGCAACGCCACCGACGACGAGGAGCGCCAGACCGCGTACGTGCGCACGTTCCTGCAGCGGCAGGTGGACGGCGTCCTGCTGGTGCCCGCGCACGGCCCGGTGGCCTGCCTGCCCGAACTGCAGGCGTCGAAGAAGCCGTGGGTGGTGCTGGACCGGCGGGTCGACCTGGACGACGTGTCCCAGGTGCTGGTGGACAACTTCGGCGGCGCCGCGGAAGCGACCCGGCACCTGCTTGGCCACGGCCGGCGGCGGATAGCGTGCCTCACCGGCCCAGCGGACGTGATGCCGTCCAAGGACCGCACCGCGGGCTGCCGGGCCGCGCTCGCCGAGGCGGGCGTGCGGCTGCCCGCCAGCCTGATCCGGCACGTCCCGTTCGGCCGCCGGGCGGGCTACCTGGCCGCGCTGGACCTGTTCCGGGACGCCCGGCGCAGGCCGGACGCGGTCTTCGTGTCCAGCGACGAGCAGGCGGTCGGCCTGCTGCGCGCCTTCGCCAAGCTCGGCGTGGCCTGCCCGGACGACGTGGCCGTGGTCTCCTTCGACGGGATCGCCGACGCGGCGTACGCGCTGCCGACCTTGACCACGATGACGCAGCCGTTCACCCGGCTGGGCCAGGAAGGCGTCGGCCACCTGCTGGCCCGGATAGCCGGCGAGTCGGCCGGGCCGCGGGTCTCGGTGCTGCCGGTGTCCCTGGTCGTCCGCGGCTCGTGCGGCTGCGGGAACCCGGCCGACGGCGACGACGGACAGGAGCGGTGATGGGCACTCTGCCAGCTGGCTACCCGGAGCGGGTCTACGCGGGCGTCCTCGGCAAGATCATCGGCGTATACCTGGGCCGCCCGGTCGAGGGGTGGCGGCACGAGCAGATCATGGAGCGGCTCGGCGAGGTCACCTACTACGTGAACGACCGGCATGACGTGCCGCTGAAGAACCACCGGCTGGTCGTCACCGACGACGACATCGAGGGCACATTCACCTTCCCCCGTGCGCTGCGGGACTACCCGCTGGACCGGCTGGACCCGGTGGCCGTCGCGCGGACCTGGCTGAACTACCTGATCGAGAACCGCACCGTGCTGTGGTGGGGCGGCCGCGGCAACTCCACCGAGCACACCGCCTACCTGCTGCTCCGCGACGGCGTGCTGCCTCCGGAGAGCGGCTCGGCGCGGCGGAACGGCGCGGTCGTCGCCGAGCAGGTCGGCGCGCAGATCTTCTGTGAGGGCTGGGCCATGGCCTGCCCCGGGGATCCGGAGCGCGCGGCCGGCCTCGCCGAGCAGGCGGCGTCGGTCAGCCACGACGGGGCGGCGCTGCACGCCGCGCGGGTGGTGGCGGCGCTGGTCGCGCAGTCCTTCACCGAGCCCGACGTGCACCGCCTGCTCGACGTCGCGGCCGCGCAGATCCCCGCGGACTCGCTGATCAGCCGGGTGATCTCGGACGTCAGGGAGTGGCACGCGACCGGCGAGGACTGGCAGGCCGGGCGCAAGCGCATCGACGAGCGCTACGGCTACCACCGGTACGGCGGGAACTGCCACGTCGTGCCCAACCACGCGGTCATCATCCACTCGCTGCTGCACGGCCAGGGCGACTTCAGCCGCTCGCTGGGCATCATCACCTCCTGCGGCTGGGACACCGACTCCAACGCCGGCAACGTCGGGTGCATCGCCGGCGTCCGCGGCGGGCTGGCCGGCATCGACTCCGGCCCCGACTGGCGCGGCCCGGTCGGTGACCGGATGTTCCTGCCCAGCGCGGACGGCGGCGGGACGGTCACCGACGCGGCCCGCGAGGCGCTGACCGTCGCCGGGTACGGCCGGGCGCTGCACGGGCTGCCGCCCGCCGAGGTCAAGGGCGGCGCCCGCTTCCACTTCGGCTTCCCCGGCTCGGTACAGGGCTTCACCACCACGACCGACGGCCCGACGCTGCGGAACGTGCCGGGCCACAGCGCCCGGGGCCAGCGGTCCCTGGCCGTGGCGGTGCCGCCCGGCGGGGCGCCGGCGGCCGCGGTCACGCCGACCTTCCTCGCTCCCGACGAGGTCGAGATCCCGCCCTACGGCATGGCGGCATCGCCCACGCTCTACCCGGGCCAGGAACTGCGCGCCGGAGCCGAGGTGGAGGGCGGCCCGGCGTACGGCCGGCTGGTGGTCCAGGCGTACACGGCGGACGACCAGCGGCACACCCTGGCCGGCCCGGAGATCCGCCTGGTCCCCGGTGAGGGAGCGGAGCTCAGCTGGCCGGTGCCCGACACCGGCGGCCAGCCGGTCGTGGCGGCCGGCGTCTCGGTGCGCGCGGCCGACGGCGGCGCCCGCACCGTCTACCTGGACTACCTGACCTGGGCGGGGGAGCCGGACATCACGCTGTCCCGGCCGGCCGGCGGCGGCACGATGTGGCGGCACGCCTGGGTCAGCGCGGTCGACCGGTTCGACCCGCGCTGGCCCGAGCCCTACCGGCTGATCCAGGACCGCGGCACCGGGCTGCTGATGCACGGCAGCCGCGACTGGCGCGACTACGAGGTGACCGCCGACGTGACCCCGCACCTGGCCCGGTCAGCCGGGATCGCGGCCCGGGTGCAGGG
This sequence comes from Streptosporangiaceae bacterium, assembly GCA_036501145.1. GTDB lineage: Bacteria > Actinomycetota > Actinomycetes > Streptosporangiales > Streptosporangiaceae > PALSA-505. Next base: position 57,046 of record DASYAV010000012.1, read on the forward strand.
CCTGCGGCGCTACTACGCGCTGCGGCTCACCGGCCGTGACACGCTCCGGCTGACCCGGATGCTCGACGGCGAGGAGGTCCTCGCCGAGGTGCCGTTCCCGTGGAGCTACGGCCACACGTACCGGCTGAGCCTGGCCGTGGACGGCCACCAGATCCGCGGCCGCGCCGATGACGTCGCCCTGTCCGCGGCCGACACCGGCCCGGGGCTCCGCGAAGGCGGCATAGCCCTGATGGTCGAGGAAGGGCGGACCGCCACCAACGCGGTGCGGGTCCGCCCGGTTGCCCAGACGCACCGCGAACTTCCCCGGAAGGAAAACTGAGATGTCCGAATCGGCCACCGTCACCCGACGGAACTTCCTCGCCGGCACCGGCCTCGCCGCCGGGGCCCTGCTGTCCGGCGGCGCCCTCGCCGCCTGCAGCTCACAAGGCAGCGGCGGGCGGACCGACCTGTCGCTGTGGATCGACATCACCGGCGCGCCGAACGAGAAGTACTTCACCCAGAACGTCATCGACGTCTTCGAGAAGGCCGACCGGAAGGTCGACGTGGACACCACGTTCTACCAGGGTCAGGATCTGCGGCGGGTGATCCAGACGGCGCTGCAGGCCAGGTCCGGCCCGGACATCGTCCGCGGCGCGAGCGCGTCGCTCACTCTGGCCTGGAGCAAGGCGCACACGCTCAAGGAGCTGAGCAGCTACGCGTCCCAGGACCACTGGCCGAACAAGATCTCCGGCTGGGCGCTGAAGCCGTTCACCATCGGCTCCAAGATCTACGCGCTGCCGATGCGGGTGGACACCATGCTGCTCTACTACAACAAGTCGCTGTTCGAGCAGAAGAACTGGAAGCCGCCGGTGAACCGGGACGAGCTCGAGTCGCTCGCCGCCGAAGCGGCCGGGCAGGGCATCGTCCCGTTCGGTGCCACGAACGTGGACTGGGCGGCGGCCTCGGAGTGGCTGATGACCGTGTTCTGGAACCACTACTCCGGCCCGGAGGCCATCTACCAGGCGCTGACCGGCCAGATCCCGTGGACCGAGCCGACCTTCGTGGACGCCGTCGAACTGCTGCAGAGCTACTTCAAGAAGGGCTGGATGGGCGGCTCCATACCGAAGTACTACTCGGTCCCTTCGGCCACCATGGGTGCCCAGTTCGGCGCCGGGAAGGTCGCCATGTTCCCGCAGGGCGAGTGGTGGATGCCCGCGGTCGGCCAGTTCTTCGGCAGCGCCGCGCACAACTCCAACGACTGGGACTGGGCCCCGCTTCCGGCGCTGCAGAGCGGCATCAAGTACCCGTTGTATGAGATCGGTGTGGGCGGATCGCTGGGCATCAGCGCCTACAGTGGCCACCCCGACCAGGCCGCGCAGTTCCTCAACTGGTACTTCGGCAACACCCAGCAGGCGCTGCAGCGGATGGCCGCCGTGCCGGGCACCTACAACATCCCGATCCCGTTCTCCGCGAGCAGCCTGCCGGCCGGCATGGACCCGCGCTCGCGGCGGCTGGTGACCGCCACCCAGAACGCGATGGCGACGGGCGACTTCGGCTACGTCACCTGGACCTGGTGGCCGCCGAAGTCCGACACGTTCGTCTACCAGGGGCTCGATGAGGTGCTGAACGGGAAGATCACCGCCGCGCAGTACTGCAGCCAGCTGAACCAGATATTCCAGGGAGAACTGAAAGCCGGCACGATGCCACCCACCCTGAAGCCGGGACAGTACCAGGCTTGACCGGGCCGCCCGTGGGTACCGCGACCGTCGAGCCGCAGGCCAGGTCCGTGGCGCAGCCGGCGCCGCCCGCCGCAAGCAGGCGGCGCCGCCTCCGGCCCTGGCTGTTCCTGCTGCCGCTGCTCCTGATCAACCTGTTCGTGGTGATCGGGCCGTCGATAGCAACCATCTACTACTCGATGACCAACTGGTCCGGCATCGGGCCGGCGAAATTCATCGGGCTGGCGAACTACCGCCGCGCCTTCGACGACCCGAACGTCAGGCAGGCGCTGCTGCACAACCTCATCTGGTTCGCCCTGTTCCTGATCGTCCCGATGGCGCTGGGGCTGCTCGGCGCGTATCTGCTCTCCCAAATCCGGCGCTACCAGATCCTCTTCCGCACGATCTTCTTCATCCCCTACGTCACCGCCAGCGTGGTGAACGCCGCGGTCTGGCAGAACATCCTGAACCCGACCAACGGAATCGGCGTGGCCCTCGGGCATCTCGGCATTCCCGGCATCGGGCACGTGGCGTTCTTCGGCAGCACGTCATGGGCGCTGTTCGCGGTCAACTTCGTCGTTGACTGGCACTGGTGGGGATTCCTGGCGGTGATATTCCTGGCCGCCATGCAGGGCATAGAACCGTCGCTGTACGAGGCGGCCAGGGTCGACGGCGCGGGCCGGTGGCGGCAGTTCCGGCACATCACGATTCCCGGGATCCAGCCGACCCTGGTATTTCTCGCCCTGATGACGATCGTGTGGTCGCTCAAGGTATTCGACTACATATACATCATCACCAACGGCGGGCCGGGCGGCGCCAGCCAGGTGGTGTCCACGCTCATGTACAACGAGGCGTTCACGCAGTTCAACGCGGGCTATGCGGCCGCGATCGGGCTCAGCATGAGCTTCGTCGTGGTGCTCGTGCTCATCGGCTATTTCTACCTCCGGAAGCGAGGGGCGAAGATATGAGTGCGCGGCAGCGCCAGAGCCAGCGCCAGAGCCAGCGCCAGCGCCTGCGGCAGGGACGGCTCGGCCGCGTCCTGGTCTACGCCGTGCTCGTCGTCCTCGCGCTGTTCGCCCTGGGCCCGCTGGTGACCCTGGTCTTCGACTCGCTCAAGACCAATGCCGCCATCGGTGCCAGCCCGCTCACCCCGCCGTCCCACCCGCAGCTGTCCAACTTCGCGACCGCCTGGACCCAGGGGGACTTCTCGGTGACCATGCGCAACAGCGTGGTCATCTGCCTGGGCACGATGCTGGGCGTCTGCCTGATCGCCGGCCTGGCCGCCTACGCGCTGAGCCAGTTCGACCTGCCCGGCGGCAACGGCATGATCGCCTACCTGTTCCTGGGCACCGCGCTCCCCGTCCAGCTGTTCCTGGTCCCGCTGTTCTTCCTGTGGACCAGGCTGCACCTGACCAACAACCTGCTCGGTCTGATCATCATCTTCTGGGCCACCGAGTCGCCGTTCGCGACGCTGCTGCTGCGGTCCTACATGCTGAAAATCCCAAGAGAGTTCCTGGAGGCCGCCCGGCTCGACGGTGCGTCGGAGCTGCGCTCGCTGTTCCGCGTCCTGCTGCCGCTGGCCTGGCCGGGCCTGATGACGATCGCGGTGATCTCCGGCCTGTTCGCGTGGAACGAGTTCTTCTTCTCGATCACGTTCATCTTCCAGCCTGCGCTGCGCCCGATAGCCACCAGCTTCCTCGCCTTCCAGGACCAGAACTCCACCAACTGGGGGCTGACCAGCGCCGCGGCACTGTTCATGGTCGTCCCCGCCCTGCTCCTGTTCCTGGGGGTGCAGCGCCGCTTCGTCAGCGGGCTGACCTCGGGCGGGCTGCGTTAACCCTTGCCAGTCATGAAGACCCCTGGAGGTAGCCAGTTGAACGCGGGACGCCGGCCGAACGTGCTGCTCGTCATCTCAGACCAGCTACGCCGGTCCGCCCTGGGCTGTTACGGCGACCCGAACGTGAGCACGCCCAACATAGACGGGCTCGCCCGCGACGGGGCCTGCTTCACCGCCGCGTCCTCGACGTACCCGGTCTGCGTGCCGTTCCGGTTCAGCCTGATGACCGGCGAGTACGCGCACACCCGCTTCATCCCGTCCATCGAGTGGCGGATGTCACCCGCGGAGCGGACGCTCGCCGACGAGTTCAACGAGGCCGGGTACAACACCGCGCTGTTCGGCAAGTGGCACCTGTACGGCGGGTTCGGGCACCTGCCCGGTCACACCGTGGTGAAGACCTCACGCACCCCGGTCCCGCGGATGTTCCAGGGCCGCTGGGAACGGTTCGCCGGCTTCGACATCTGCAACGACCCCTACGACACCTACTACTTCAACGAGGACGACCCCACCCCGCACAAGATCGACGGCTTCCAGACCGACGGGCTGTTCGACCTGGCGCTGGACTACCTGAGACAGCCGGAACGGCAGCAGGCCCCGTTCGCCGCCGTGCTGTCGGTGGAACCGCCGCACCCGCTGTTCACCGCGCCCCCGCGGTACCTGGACCGGTGGCTCGGCCGCGAGCTGAAGCTGCGGGACAACGTCCAGCTGGACAAGGAGTACAACCAGCGCGGGCCGCACTCCCGCGATCTCCTCGATGACCTGCGGGTCTACTACGCCATGGTGGAGAACCTGGACGACAACATCGGGCGGCTGATGGCCGTGCTGGCCGAGACCGGGCTGGCCGGCGACACCGTCGTCGCGCTGACCGCCGACCACGGGGAGCTGCTCGGCTCGCACGGCCTGCTGGCCAAGCAGCGGCCGTACGAGGAATCGGCCGGGGTGCCGCTGATCGTCTCGGGCCCGGCGCCGCGGTTCCGGCCGGGCCTGCGGATCGACGACCCGGTGTGCACCGAGGACCTGTTCCCCACGCTACTCGGCCTGGCCGGCCTCACCCCCCGCGACGCCAAGCCCGGCCTCGACCTGAGCCCGCTGCTGCGCGGTGAGCGCACCGGGCTGGACCGCGATGGCGTGCTGCTGGAGTTCGTGGCCGAGCTCCGCGAGCACATGCCCTTCCACGAGGAAACCTGGCGCGGGCTGCGCACCCGCCGGTACAAGTACACCGTCCTGGGCGACGCGCACGGCGGCAAGCCCTGGCAGTTCTTCGACCTGCAGGACGACCCGTACGAGATGCACAACCTGGTCGCCGACCCGCGGTACGCCGAGGAGGTCAGGCGGCACCACGCCGGGCTGCGTGAGCGGCTCGCCGCCACACACGACCACTACGTGCTCAGTCCCGCGTTCGGGTGCCCCGGGCTCAACGAATGGGACCCCCGTGCCAAGCATCAGCGCCGCTTCGGCTGAACGGAGACTCCCGCATGAAGCTCAGCACCCACACCTCCAGGCTGGCCATGGCCGTGACCGCTCTCGCGCTGGGCATCGGCGCGCTCACCGCCACCTCGCCCTCGCAGGCCGCCACGTCACCGAAACCCGCCGGCTCATCGCACGCCGCCGGGCCGGCCAAGCCGGCCGCAGCACCCCGGCCCGCCGCAGCGCCCCGGCACGGGCCCACAGGGAACTACACCGGCACCGAGTACGACCAGGGCGGGGTCACCCAGCCGATCAACGGCCCGCAGTCCTCGGTCGACGCGACGGCCGACAACATCACCCAGGTCACCAACCAGGCGGTGCAACAGGTCGACCGGGACCGGGCGCAGCTCCCGTACGGCCAGATCTACCCCGACCCGCACGCGCCGGAACAGCTGTCCACCTACCCCGCGCCCACCGGGATCGACCCGTCCGACCAGTACGCGGTGAGCCTGAGGCAAGGCACCCAGCAGACGTCCTCGTTCGTCTACAAGGTGGACGCGCGCAAGACCGACACGAACCTGGAGGCCGACACCTCCTGGACCTCGTTCTCCTTCGCCGGTCCCGTCCAGGTCGCGGTGCAGAAGCTGGCCGGCCAGGCCACCGGCTGCCTGGTCAGGCCGACCACCCAGAACATCGCGACCACGTTCTCCAACAACACCTGCTACTTCACCCTGACCAAGGCGGCCAACATCTCGGTCGAGTTCGCGCCGGACACCACCAACCCGGTCCTGCACCCGATGCTCGTCTTCGCCAACCCGCCGGAGACCGGCGTGCCGCCGGCCAGCGACCCGAACGTGCTCTACCTCGGGCCGGGCATCCACGACCTCGGCGCCGACGTCCAGCTGCACTCGGGTGAGACCGTCTACATCGCCGGCGGCGCCTGGGTGGACGCCACGTTCACCGGGACCGACCTGAACAACGTGGTGATCAAGGGCCGCGGGGTGCTCGACGGCCTGTTCATCGACACCGGGAACCAGGACGAGAACAAGAACCAGCCCGGCATGATCGATATCGCCGACTCACACAACGTGGTGGTCGACGGGATAACCCTGGTGGATGCGCCGCGCTTCAACGTCCGGGTGCTCGGCACCGACATCACCGTGCACAACATCAAGGCGATCAGCTGGTGGTACAGCACCGACTGCATCTGGGCGGGCAATTACAGCCTGGTCGAGGACAACTTCTGCAAGGTGAACGACGACTCGCTGAAGCCGATGTCCGGCCCGGGCGTCGTCCGCGACAACGTCGTGTGGCAGCTCGAGAACGGCGCGCCCTTCATGATCAGCTGGAACATCGAGACGAACCAGTCGTATTTCCACGTGTACGACAACGACGTCATCCACGCCGAGGAATACTTCCTGTCCCCGCAGGCGATTTTCCGCGCCCGGCACGCCGGGGCCGCGACAATGTCGAAATACCTCTTCGAGAATATCCACGTGGAAGACGCCAACTGGCGGCTCTTCTACATCATCCTGGAAGACAACAAATGGTATGACCCAACGCTCGGCTACGGCCAGATTACCGACCTGATATTCCGGAACATCACCGCCGTCACGCCGTTCACGCAGCCCAGCGTCATCGCGGGCGTCAACCCGCAGCACGAGGTGACGAACGTGAGCATCTCCAACGTGTACATGGACGGCACGTGCGCGGACAGCGCGGCCGACGGCAACTTCCAGATCGACCCGTCCACCACCGACCAGATAAGGATCATGAAGAGCACGGCCGGCGGCTGCCAGAACCCGGGCACCCAGTGAGCGGCCCGCCGACGGCGAGCGGGCCCCCGACAACCAGCGGCCCGCCGAACATCGTCGTCGTCCTGGCCGACGACATGGGCTGGGGTGACCTCGGCTGCTACGGCGCCGCCGCCATCCCCACCCCGAACATCGACGCGCTGGCCGCGTCCGGGGCCCGGCTCACCAACTGCCACTCCGCCTCGGCGGTCTGCACACCGAGCCGGTACGCCCTGGTCACCGGCCGGTACAGCTGGCGCGGCCCGCTGAAGAACTTCGTCCTGATGGGCCACGGGCCGGCGCTCATCGAGCCCTCAAGGCCCACCCTGGCCTCGGTGCTGCACGGCGCCGGCTACGCGACAGGGGCGTTCGGCAAGTGGCACCTCGGGCTCGGCTGGCGGCACCGGGACGGGACGGTCCGCGACGCCTTCGCCCCCGGCGCCCAGCTGCACGACGACGTCAGCACCGACGCCGGCGCCGACATCGACTACCAGGCCGCCTTCACCGGCGGCCCCCGCCAGCTGGGCTTCGACCGGTTCTTCGGCATCGCCGGGTCGCTGGACATGCCGCCGTACTGCTTCCTCGACCAGGACCGCACCGAAGGCGTCCCGGACCAGCCCAAGCGCCGCTTCTTCGCCGAGCAGCGGCCCGGCCTGCAGGTCAGCGGGTGGCGCGAGGACCAGGTGGACGTGCGGTTCGTGGCCGAGGCGACCCGCTGGATCCGGGACCAGGCGGCCGGGCCGTTCCTGGCCTACCTCGCGCTGTCCGCGCCGCACCGGCCCTGCCTGCCGCCGGAGTTCATCCGCGGCCGGTCCGCGGCCGGGCCGCGCGGCGACGCCGTCTGCCTGGTCGACTGGGCGGTGGGCGAGATCATGGCCGCGCTGGACGCGGGCGGCGTCCGTGAGCGCACACTGGTCATCGTGACCAGCGACAACGGTGCGCTCACCTACTTCAGCGACGACACCGGCGGCAGCGGCCACCGGCCCAACGGCGACTGGCGCGGCCAGAAGGGCGACCTGTGGGACGGCGGCCACCGCGAGCCGTTCATCGCCTGCTGGCCGGGGGTGATCCCGCCGGGCACGGTGCGCGGCGACCCGGTGTGCCTCACCGACGTGCTGCCGACCGCGGCGGCCGCCGCGGGCGCCCCGCTGCCAGGCGGCGCGGCCGAGGACGGCCTGGACGCGCTCCCCGTGCTGCGCGGCACCGGCGCGATCGATCCCGCCCGGCCGATCGTCCATCACAGCCTGGCCGGCCGGTTCGCGGTGCGCAGCGGCCGGTGGAAGGCGATCTTCGCGGCCGGCTCCGGCGGCGGCTTCTCCGAGCCGACCATCGGGTCGCTGTTCAGTTCCGGCGCCGGCACCGCACACCAGACGCCGCCCTGGGACGCCGACCACCCCGGCGGCCAGCTCTACGACATGACCGCCGACCCGGACGAGACACAGAACCTCTGGCACCGCGAGCCCGCCGTCGTGGCCAGGCTGTTCGGCGTGCTGGCCGGCATCTGCCGGGACGAGACCTCCGGGTTCCCGGTTGACGTGCCCGCCGGCCGCCTGGTCGGGTCGGCGCCGTGACCGCCTGCTGCACCCCCGGGTCGCTGCCCCCGCAGCGGCCCGGCGCCCAGCCGGAGCCGGCCCGGGCCGCGCCCACGCCAGGGCCGGCCCTGCGGCCCCGATCCCGCCGCGGCATGGTGCTGATCCCCGGCGGCCCGTTCCTGATGGGCAGCGAGGACCAGGACAGCTTCCACGCCGACGGCGAGCACCCGGTCCGCGAGGTATTCGTGCCGGACTTCTACATCGACGCCAAGGCCGTCAGCAACGCGCAGTTCGCCTCGTTCGCCAAGGCCACCGGCTACCGGACCGACGCCGAACGGTACGGCTGGTCGTTCGTCTTCCATCAGTTCGTCGGCGAGCAGGCCGCCAGCCGGGTGATGGATGCCCGGGTGCCGGAGGCGCCGTGGTGGCTGCCGGTGCGCGGCGCGTCCTGGCGGGCCCCCGAAGGGCCGGGCTCGGACTTCGCCGCCCGGCAGAACCACCCCGCGGTGCACGTCTCCTGGGCCGACGCCCAGGCCTACGCGGGCTGGGCCGGCAAGCGGCTGCCCACCGAGGCCGAATGGGAGAAAGCCGCGCGGGGCGGCCTGGCGCAGGCCCGGTTCCCGTGGGGTGCGGACCTGACGCCGCGTGGCACGCACCGGTGCAACATCTGGCAGGGCCGGTTCCCGATGCGGAACACCGGCGACGACGGGTTCCTCGGCACCGCGCCGGTCAGCGCGTACCGGCCGAACGGCTTCGGCCTGTACAACACGTCAGGCAACGTCTGGGAATGGTGCGCCGACTGGTTCAGCCCGGACTGGCACACCGCACCCAGCGAGGAGACCCGCCACGACCCGCGCGGGCCGGCCAGCGGCCTGGGCCGGGTGCTGCGCGGCGGCTCCTACCTCTGCCACGCCTCGTACTGCAACCGGTACCGGGTCGCGGCCCGGACGATGAGCACCCCGGAGAGCACCACCGGCAACATCGGCATCCGGTGCGCCGCCGGCCCGGGTTAGCGGCGGGTCAGCCGGTGGCCAGGTCGAGCCGGTACCAGCTGCCCGTCTGGCCGCCGATGGCGGCCGGGTCGGCCGGGCCGTCCGGCACGAACCCGGCCTTGATCAGCACCCGCTGGGACGCGACGTTCCCGTCGCTGGTCGCCGCCCGCAGCTCGCGCAGGCCGTGCCGCGACACCGCCAGCCGGCTCAGCTCCCGCACGGCCCCGGTCGCCACGCCGCGGCCGGCCACCCGCTCGGCGACCCGGTAGCCGAGCACGGCGCTGCCGTCGTGCAGGTCGTACAGGTTGAACCGGCCCAGCACCGAGCCGTCCTCGCCGACCAGCACGTACGCGGCACTGGTGCCGGCCGCCTGCTCGGCCAGCAGCGCGGTGTGCCGCGCGGCGAACTGCTCGAAATACTCATCGCCCCGGTCGGAGATCGAGCGGGTGAAATAGGCCCGGTTGGCCAGCTCGAAGGCCAGCACCGCCGGCGCATGGCCGGCTCGCAGCGGCTGCAGCTCAGGCATCCGGCCACCCTACTGAGGCGGTTCCTGGCCGCACCACCGGATATCGGCGGCGGCCAGCCCGCAATCCTCTGCCCGCGGAACGGTGCGCCGATCCCGCCGTGCCGCACGCGAAGCCGTCAAGGAAATTTATTTAACGGCTTGCGCGGACCTTACCCGCGGACCCGCCCACCAGCCGGTGGCCGGCGGACCGAACGGGCGATTCAGTCACCGGGCGCCCCGTGGTGCTGGCCGGCGTTCCGCACCGCGACCGCGATCTGCACCCGGTTGGTCAGCTCCAGCCTGGTCAGGATGCGCGAGACGGTCGCCTTGACGGTCGCCACGCTGACGTAGAGCTGCCGGGCGATCTGCGTGTTCGTCGCGCCCCCGGCGATGGCGACCGCCACGGCGCGCTCGCGCCGGGCCCAGCCGGCTGGCTCGCGCCGGGGCCAGCAGACGGGGGCCAGCAGACCGGGGCCAGCAGACCGGGGCCGGCCGGCCGGGGCGGGCTAGCGGCTGACGGTCTCCGGGTGCTGGCGCTGCCCCGTCCGGGGCTCCGGGTGGCCCAGCCGGACGTCGTGCACCCGTGGCGTCCCCGCCGTGACGGTGACCGCGCTGGCCGCCGGCGGGTAGCCGGTCGCGATCACCGTGTAGTCGCCGGCCGGCACGCCGGGGATGGCGTAGCTGCCGTCGGCGCCGGTCGTGGTGGCCGCGGCCACGTTGCCGTCCCCGTCGAGCAGGGTGATCAGCGCGTCCGGGACCGCCGCCCCGGCCGGGGTGCGTGCGGTGCCCCTGACGCCGCCGCCGCCGCCGTCGAGTTCCGCGTCCCGCACCGCCTGCTCGCCGTCGGCCACGGTGACCGGCAGCGCGGTCGGCCGGTGGCCGGGAGCGGTGACCGCGAACGTGTAGCCGCCGGGGGCGAGGCCGGCGAACCGGTACCGGCCGGCACCGTCGGTGGTCTGCCCGGTGATGATCTCGCCGCTGCCGCTGGCCAGGCTGACCGCCGCCCCGGCCAGCGGCTGGCCCGTCCCGGCGGTCCGCACCGTCCCGGCCAGGCTGCTGCCACCCGGCAGCGTCACGTCGAATCCGGTGGCCGCGCCGTCGGCCGTCACGGCGACCGCCTGCGGCTGGTAGCCACGCGCTATGGCCATCAGCGTGTAGCGCCCGGGGCGGGACACCGGGATCGTGTAGCCGCCGTCGGCGCCCGCCCGTCCCAGGCCAGCCTGCCGGCCGGCCCGGCTGATCAGCGTCAGCGTGGCCCCGGGCAGGGGCATCCCGCCCGCGCCCCGCACGTGCCCGCTGACCCGCGGGCCCGCCGCCTCGTCCAGGCCCTGGCCCGGGCTCGCGGGCGGCCGCGACCGCTCATCGCCCGGCGGGCCGCCGCCGACGGCTGCCGCGGCGGGCACCTGTGTGTCCGCCGCGGCGCCGGGCGCGTCCTGGGTTGCGGGGCCGGGCTGCGGCGACCACCTGGTGAGCGGTCCGGACCGCAGCAGCACCGCGGAGACCACCGCGCCGCCTGCGAAGATCGCGGCCGCCACCCAGAAGCTGGTGGTGTAGCCGTGCACCACGGCCATCCCGGCCAGCAGCGGGCTGGGCCGGCCAGCGGCGGCCTGGGCGGCGTGTGCGGTGAGATACGAGGCCGTGGCGCTGGCCGCGATGGTGTTCAGCAGCGACGTGCCTATGGAGCCGCCGATCTGCTGCCCGGTGTTGACGGTGGCCGAGGCCACCCCGGCGTCCGACGGTGCGACCCCGTAGGTGCCGGTGTTGAACACCGGGGCGAAGATCAGCCCCAGGCCCAGCCCGGCCAGCAGGATCGGCGGCAGCACGTTCACGCTGTAGTGGGAGTCCACGCCGAGCCTGGTCATCCAGACCAGCCCGCCGGCCGCGGCCAGCATGCCGGCCGGGATCAGCGGCCGGGGCCCGATCCGCGGCATGAACACGATCGTGGACAGGTTCGCGAACAGCATGATCATCCCGACCATGGGCAGGAACGCCAGGCCCGTCCTGACCGGGGAGAAGTGCAGGGTGAGCTGCATGTAGTAGGCGAGGAACAGGAAGATGCCGAACATGCCGATCCCGGCGATCAGCATGGACAGGTACGCACCCGCCCGGTTGCGGTCGGTCACCACCCGCGGCGGCAGCAGCGGCTGCGCCGCGCGTGCCTGCCAGCCGCCGAACAGCATCAGTGCCACCCCGCCGGCCGCGAGGAACCCCCAGGTCGATGGGGTGTGCCAGCTGTGCATGGCCGCGTTGGAGAAGCCGTAGACGATGCAGAACATGCCGCCGGAGACCAGCGTCGCGCCGAGCAGGTCCAGCCGGGGCCGCCCGGGGCTGGCCTGGCGGCGCAGCAGCAGCAGGCCGCCGACGGCCGCGATCCCGGCGAAGATCAGGTTCACGTACAGCGTCCAGCGCCACGACATGTACTGGGTCAGCGCCCCGCCGAGCAGCAACCCCACCGCACCGCCGGCCCCGGCCACCGCGCTGTACACGCCGAACGCCTTGCCGCGTTCCCGCGGGTCACTGAACGTCGTGGTCAGCAGCGACAGCGCCGACGGCGCCAGCAGCGCGCCGAACAAGCCCTGGCAGGCCCGGGCGGCCACCAGCATGCCGAAGCTGGTCGCGGCGCCGCCCGCCGCGGAGGCGGCGGCGAAGCCGAGCACGCCCAGCAGGAACGTCACCTTCCGGCCGACCAGGTCGGCCAGTTTGCCGCCGAGCAGCAGCAGGCTGCCGAACGCCAGCGCGTAGGCGGTGACGATCCATTGCCGGTCCACCGTGCTGAAGTGCAGCGATCGCTGCGCCGAGGGCAGTGCGATGGTCACCACCGTGGCATCCAGCACCACCATTAGCTGGGCGAGGGCGATCACCCCCAGGATCAGCCATCGCCTGCCGTCTGGCTCGGCCGTGCCGTGCCGTGCCTGGTTCGGGCTCTCCGCCGCGGCCGTAGCCATATAGCCCCCTAAATCCGGACTGGAGAACACACCTCCGCTTAGCGCAGCCTAGCATGAAGCGGAGGTACTGCCTCCGCCTGGAACGGCGGGCGGCGGTGTGCTTGCCGCACACCCTGGCCGGTGAGCTAACCGGCCGGGGTGCTGGTACCCGCGGTGAGGTGACCGAAGGCGGCGGTCCTGATGTCGCGAATGGTGTCGTCGAGCTCCCCGATGGCGGCGGCCACCCGGTCGGCGCCGGCCCCCGGGCCGATCAGCCCCAGCGCGTTGGTGAGGGTCAGGCCGACCGAGAAGAGCCGGTTCACCGTGTCGAAGACGACCTGGGCTCCGGCGTCCACGGCCAGCGGCGGCGGCGGTGGCGGGTAACCACGGCCCGGCAGCGGCTGGCTCTGCGGCGGCGGCAGCACGGCCACCCGCAGCAGTTCGCAGTGCAGCGCTAATAGCCGCTCGATGAGCCCGGCCAGCGCCGACTGGTCGGGCAGCGTAGCCCGCAGCGTGGTGGACTGCGGCCCCACGATGACCTCGCAGTCCTCGAATTCGGCCCGTGCCGTGCTGCCTGCCTGGCCGGTGAACGTCAGCTCGTAGGTGCGGTATGACACCTGCCCCTGCCCCCTTGGTGCGCTGCCGGTGTGCGCGCTGGACCCCGTGCCTTGGCCAGCATGGCCGGATACCGGGCCGGCGGCATCACCCACCGGAGGGTGACCGGTGGGCGGGGTGCCTGGCGGTCAGAGCAGCCGGAGGGCGACGGCCCGCTCGACGGCGGCCGACCGGGACGCCACACCGAGCTTCTGGTACACCGACCGCAGGTGCGTCTTCACCGTGTTCCGCGACACGCACAGCGCGGCGGCGATCTGCAGGTAGGTGCTGGTGGGCAGCAGGTTCAGCACCCGCAGCTCGGCCTCGGTCAGCGGCCCGGCGGTCCCGCCGCCGGGCGGGGCGGCGTCCGGCACGGCGGCGCGCGCTTCGACCGCGGCCCGGATCAGCCGTTCGTGGTAGGGGCCGGGCTTGAGCTGGGGCGACTGCTCGATCAGGTAGCTGGTCAGCTGCGGGGCGGTGGTGACGACGGTGTTCAGGTAGCCGCCGTGCCGGGCCGTGTCCAGCGCGCTGAGCAGGCTGCCGACGGCCAGCGGGTCGCCGCGCTCGATCGCCGCGGTGGTCAGCAGCAGCTCCCGCACCAGCGCGTTGCGCGGGGTCAGCGGGCCGCGGCCGGCCAGCTCCAGGTGCCGCCGCGCCGCCTGCTGGTCCCCGCCGGCCAGCGCGATCCTGGCCCGCAGGAAGGCCTGCCGCCCGGCGGCCAGGTCACCCGGGGTGAGACCGAACCGGGCCGCCAGCTCGTCGGCCAGCCCGCTGGCGGCGGGCAAGTCACCCAGGGTGAGACGAAGCCGGGCCTCCAGCTCGTCGGCCAGCGGCAGCAGCGTCGATCCGGTGCCGGCCAGCAGCTCGCGGGCCGTGGCTACCGTGCCCAGCGCCTCCCGGGTCCAGCCGCGGGTGGCCCAGATCGCCGCCCGGTCGAGCAGCGCCGCGAACTCGTAGGCGGGCCTGCCGCGTTCGGAGATGGACAGCGCCTGCTCGGTGAGCCGTTCGGCCTCGTCGATGTCCCGCTGCTCCAGGGCCAGGCCCGCCAGCGCGCGCAGGTAGTCCACGGCGAAGAAGTGCCCGGCGAAACCCAGCGGCCCGGCGTTCGCCTGCGCGGCCCGTGCGTCGGCGGCGGCCCCGGCCAGGTCGCCGGCCTCGAACCGGGCCAGCGCCCGCGCGCCCGGCACCACGGTCAGCTTCACCGGCTCGGCCAGCCCGGGCTCGGCCAGCGCGGTGTCCGCCTCCCGCTCCACCGCCGCCAGGTCGCCGAGGCTGGCGTGGATGTGCATGAGCAGCACCGGCAGGCCGGTGATCCACGCCGCCGGGGACTGTGCCTGTTCCCCCGCCGCTTCCCCGGCCGCTTCCTGGGCCTCTTCCTGGGCGGCGCGGGCCTTTCCCGCCTCGGCCAGCGCCTCGTCGAGCCGCCCGTACAGCCCGTGCCGGACCGCGCGCAGCGCCGCGGCCCTGGCGGCCAGCGCCGGCCCGGGCGGGGCCGATTCCCAGCCACGCTCGAGCAGGTCGAGATACCCGCCGCCACGCTCCGGATCACCCGACAGCAGCAGGTCGGCGGCCAGCGTGAGCAGCCGCTCCGGCGCCGCCGCGAGAACCCGCGGATCGACCCCGGACAGATCCAGCGGGGCCGGCAGCGCGGGATCGCTCAGGAACTCCGTCACCAGCCGGCCCTGCAGCAGGGACAGCGCCCGGTCGGCCTGCCGCGCGGCGAGGAAGTGCCGGGCCGCCCGGCGGGTGTCGCCCGCCTCGGCGTACCAGTCACCCGCCCGCAGGTGAACTTCCTGCTCCCGGGCGGGGTCTCTGGCCCGCAGCTCGGCGCGCAGGATCTGCCGGACCAGATGGTGGTAGCGGAAGCTGGACCACTCGTCATCGAGCGGGACGAGGAACAGGTTGGCCGCGCCGATGTCGCGCAGCAGCACCGCCGCGTCCGCCCGGCCGGTGATCGCCGTGCACGCCCCCGCGGTCAGCTCGTCCAGCACCGAGGTGTCGAGGAGGAACTGGGCGGTCAGCGCGGGCTGCTGGTCGAGGACCTCGGCGGCGAAGTACTCCGCGATCGCGTGGCTGCGCACATCCAGCGCCCGGGCCGCCCGGTCCGGCCCGGCCGCCGAGCGCAGCGACAGCGCGGCCATCTGCAGCGCCGCCGCCCAGCCCTCGCTGCGGCGCAGCAGCAGATCCAGGTCGGCCCCGGCGATCTCGACGCCGAAGTTGGCCAGCAGGTCGTGCCCCTCGGCGAGCGAGAAGTACAGGTCGCGGTCCCGCAGCTCACACAGTTCCCCGGACATCCGCAGCCGGTGCAGCCGGACCGGCGGGTCGAGCCGGCTGGCCAGCACGAGCTGGGCGGTGTGCGACGGCCAGCGTGCTACCAGGTCGGTCATGGTCCCGGCGGCGGCGGTGGCGTGCTGGAAGTCATCGACGATGATCACCGTCCCGGCCGGCAGTTCGGCAGCGTCGTTGGCGATCGACGCGGTGACGTCGGCCGAGACGGTGCCGTCCATCGCCATCAGCTCGGCCGCGTCGGCGCCGAACCAGGGCAGCCGGCGGCGGACCATCTCGATGAACGCCGACCAGAAGCGGACCGGCCGCGCGTCCGCCTCGTCGCAGGAAAGCCAGAAGCTGGCCCCGGCCGGCCTGGCCGCCATCCAGCTGGCCAGCAGCACGCTCTTGCCCGCGCCCGCCGACCCGACCACCGCGGTCAGCCGCTGGCCCGCCCCCGCCGACAGCCGGTCAGCCAGCAGCGGCCTGCTGACCAGCGTGGCGGGCAGCCCGGCCGGGCGGAACTTGGTCGCCGCGAACCGCGGGGGAGCGGAGGGACCGGAAGGCCCGGAGGGGACGCCGCCGGCCGCCGCGCCCGCTACCGCGTGGCCGGCCCCTGCGTCGTCTGGCACGACATGCTCCCCTGGGCTCCCCGTAGGTCGTCAGCCGATTGTAGATCTGCCGGCCGCGCCGGGCGGTGCTCCCGGCCTACCCGGATTGCCCCGGTACCCCCGGTACCGGGCGCATGCTGGCGTTATGCGGGCAACTGAAGTGGCCGGCCAGCTGCCCGGTTCGCCGGGCACCGGGGTGCTGAAAGCTACGATGGAGGCGTGACCAGCAGATCCTCCGCGGAGCAGCGGCTGCGTGACCTGGCCAGGCTGCGCCGCGTCCGTGACCGGATCGACCGGGAGTACGCGCAGCCGCTGGACGTCGAGGCGCTGGCCCGCGGCGTGCACATGTCCGCCGGGCACCTCAGCCGCGAGTTCCGGCAGGCCTACGGCGAGTCGCCGTACAGCTACCTGATGACCAGGCGGATCGAGCGGGCGATGACGCTACTGCGCCGCGGCGACCTTACCGTCACCGAGGTGTGCTTCGAGGTCGGCTGCTCGTCGCTGGGCACGTTCAGCACCCGCTTCGCCGAACTGGTCGGAATGCCGCCCAGCACCTACCGCAGCCAGGCCGCGGCGCGGGTGCCGGGGCTGCCGGCCTGCGTGGCCAAGCAGGTGACCAGGCCGGTGCGCAACCGGGAAACGCAGCTCACCGAGCCGCACCTGGCCTGACCGGCCGCCGTCGCCTGGCCGCCGGATGGGACCGCTATGCCGTGGTGTGCACGGTCCGGCGCGCCGTGAAGTCGCCCTCGGCGTCGCCGAACGGCCGCCCGGCCAGGTTCCAGCTCCACGACAGCGTCGGCGTGATCCGCAGGAAGGGCGCCGAGCCGGACCCTCCGGGCCCCTGGGGCCGCTCGGTCCAGTCCGCGGTGCCGTACACCCGCATGAACCGCGGCGTCCACGGATCCATCGACACCATGTCGTCGATGACCAGGGCCACCTTGGTGTTGCCCGCCTCGACGTTGCGGAACTTCCGGGTCCGCTTCAGGTCGAGCCCGCCCACGTAGAACCGGCCATCGTCGAACTCGAACCCGACCGGCGACACGTCAGGCTGCCCGTCCGGGGCCACCGTCGCGATCCGCGCCAGCCGCTGCGACCGCAGGTACGCGATCTCCTCGTCGGTGAAGGACATTCGTCAGCCTCCTGTCCGCCGGCCCCGGTCGGCGGGGCCGGCTGGGTCTGCCACCCTGCCCATCGTGTCACCGCGGGCCGGCCCGCCGCGTGAGCATCGGCCCCGGCTGTGTGATCATGCCAGCATGCTCCTCGTCGGCCTGCCCGGATGCGGCCACGCGCATCCGGCCGCGCGCCGCCTCACCGAACTCGGCGCGCTGCCCGGCACGCTGAGCATGCCCCCGCCGTGGGACCTCGCGGATCCGTCGGTCGTCGTGCTCACCGGCACCGGCCCGGCAGGCGGCGCCGGCCTGCCCGGCCTGCACCTGGTGCTCGGGACCGCCGCCGGCCCGGAGGCGGACGTCGTCCTCGACGGCACGCCCGGGCAGCTCGGCGAGCTGTGGGCGGGCCGGCTCGTGCCGTTCGAGGCCAGCCTGCGGGCCGGCCGCCGGGCGCCCCGGCGCGACCACCCCCGGCTCATCCCCCCCGACCCCAGCTGGCCCGCCCAGGCCCGCCGGCTGATCGACCGGTTCCGGGTCAGCGCCGGCCGCCAGATCATCCGGGTGGATCACATCGGCTCGACCTCGGTGCCCGGGCTCCCGGCCAAGGAGCTGATCGACATCCAGGTCGTCGTGGACGGGCTGGAGGCCGCCGGGCAGGTGGCCGGGGCCGCCCGGCGGGCCGGCTTCGTGCACGTGCCGGGGCAGTGGTCCGGCACCGACCGGCACGGCACCGGCCACCCCGAGGAAGTCGTGGTGGACGCCGACCCGCGCCGCCCGGTCAACATCAACATCCGCCCGGCCGGCGCGCCGGTCTGGCGGGAGACCCTGCTGTTCCGCGACTGGATGCGGCGGCACGACGCCGAACGGGACGCCTACGCGGCGATGAAGCAGGACCTGGCCGGGCGCTCCGGCATGCACGTCGACGACTACAGCGTGGCCAAGATGCCGTGGATCAGCGCGGCCATGGCGCGGGCCAGCAACTGGGCGGCCGCCACCGGCTGGTCCCCCTGACGGGAAATCCGGCGAACTTCCGGTAACCGATCTCCGGTCCGGCGTCAACCGTCTGTCCGGCGCGCGCGTCGCATGCATGGCGGACGCGTGCCGCCGCCCGGACCTCGGAAGGGAAGACCGTGCTCAGGAAAGCAATTGCCGTTCTGGCCGTGGCAGCGTCCTGCGCGGCCGTGGGTGCTACGCCCAGCCTGGCCGCCACCGCGGCGAGCCAGGCGGCCAGCGAGCGGAGCCCCTGGTACCAGACGGACGCCGGCGCCGCGGCCAGCCGGGCCAATCTCAGCGAGAAGGTGCTCACACCCTCGACGGTGGCACGGGTCAAGCACCTGCGGAGCATGACCGAGCCGGCCAGCCCGCCGGGAGCGGCATGCGGAAACCTGAGCGTCGCGGCGCCTGCCCTTGTTGGCGGGGACATGTATGCCGTCACCGGCTACACGGTGAGCAAGTACGACGCCGCCACCGGCAAGCTGCTCTGGCGAAAGACGCCGGACAAGACCCTGGACACGATTTACCTATCACTATCGGTGTCGGGCAGTGGGGTCGTCGTCGTGGCCGGCGTCGGGTGTGACTCGGTAAGCGAGCCAGAGAGCGGGTTCTATGCCTACAGTGCGGCCAGCGGGAAACTTCTCTGGTCGGTGACCCGTCAGTCCGGGCTGGACCAGGCGGTGGTGGCCCAGGGCTACGTCTTCGCGGCGGGGTCAGGTGCCGCGGATGGCACCTTCTTCCACGTCTACAACCTGAACACCGGAAAGCTTGTCTGGCAGAACGACGTCCTCGATTGCGCCCCGGAAAACCCCGTCCCCCTGGTGGTGGGTTCGCTGGCCATGCTGTCTAACTGCGATAGCCAGGGAAACGTCACGCTCGAGGCCAGAAACCTCACCACCGGCCAGCTGGCATGGCAGCAGCCGGGCGCGTGGGCGCTCCAGCGTGGCGACTTCAGTGGCGCACATCTGTTCGCCACCGATCCCGCCGGCGCGGTAGCCGCCCTGGACCCGCAGACCGGCCAGCCGCAATACACGCTGAGCCAGGCCGTCAACGTGCTCGCCGTGGACAATGCGCGCGCCTATGCCACGTGCGGCAGTCAGGGCCGGTCCGTCTGTGCCTACAACGTGCAGACCGGCGCCCTGGAATGGCAGAAGACGCCGGGGACGCAGGCGCCATGGCGGGCCGCCGAGGCGGGAGGAGTTCTCTACCTGAACTCTCCGGGTGTCGCGCTCAACGCGGCAACCGGCAAGAAGATCAGGACTCTCCCGATCGGCCAGGCCACCGCGCTCGCCGTGGGCGATGGCCGGATCGCAGCCGACCCCTCCTACAACGTCCTCGACCTCTACGGCCTGCCAGGCTACTGAGTCTCCTCGGGAAGCAGTGGCTTCTCAAAGATGATCGCCCGCCGCCGATAGCCCATCCGCTGCTCGTAGAACGGCACCGACACCGGGCTGTGCGCGTAGGTGTCCAGCCGCACCATCCGGGCGCCGAGCTCCCGGCCCCACTCCTCGGCCGCGGTCAGCAGCGCCGCTCCGGCGCCCAGCCGCCAGTGTTCCTGCCGCACCACCAGGACCTCGATCATCAGCCGGGTCCAGCTCTGGTCCCTGGTGAGCTGGAAGTCCGCGCCCGGCTCCGGCGCCGCCAGCTGGGCCACCAGGTAGCCGATCACCTGGCCGTCCAGCTCGGCGACGAGGTGCAGCGCGTCTGCCGCGTCGCTGGTGAGGGACTCCCGCCACACGTCGGACAGGCCGTCCGCGCGGGGAATCTGGAAGACCCGCGGCTCGAGCCCGGCGTAGAAATCCGCGGCGTCCAGCCACGCGCCGGCGACCGCCTCCGCGTCGCCGGCCCTGGCGTCCCGGATCGTCACCGCCATGGCACCCGATGTTAGGGGCCGCCGCCGCGGAAATGTGAGAACATGCAGGCTCACCCGGTGTTTCCCGAGGGCGTGTGGTCATGATTGTGCTGATTCTCGTCGTGGCCGCGCTGGTGCTGGCCCTGGTCGGCTGGCAGCTGTCGCGGGTGTGGCCGGCGCGCACCCGGCGCATCCAGGAGGCGGCGGCCGCCGACGTCGCGGCCGTGCGCGAAGACGCCAAGCTGGTCCGCCCGGACGCGCCGGGCAACTACCAGGACGACCTGTAACCAGCGGCCCGGCCGCCGTCCGGCAGCGGGCCCGCGCTCACCGGACCGAGCTGATCCGGTACACCAGCACGGCGCCGATCAGGGTGAACACCCCGGCCGCGGCGAACAGCGTGCGGTAGCCGCCGAGCTGGTCGATGATCAGCGCCGCGCCCAGCGGGGCCAGCGACTGCGGCACGTTGTTGCCGATGTTCATGATGCCCAGGTCCTTGGCCCGGGATCCAGCGTCCGGCAGCACCTGGGTCACCAGCGCCTGGTCCACCGACAGGAACGCGCCGTAGCCGGCGCCGAGGAACGCGGCCGCCACCAGCGCCGCGGTGAAGCTGGGCCAGCCCACCAGCAGCAGCGCGGCCACGCCCTGCAGCACCGACGCGACCGCGACGAACACCCGGCGCCGCCCCGAGCGGTCCGACAGCAGGCCGCCGCCGTACGTGGTCGCCAGCGTGAACACCAGGTAGATCGCCGTGGTGATGAGCAGCGCGTTGTCCGGGTCGTGCAGATGCAGGTCGTCGGTGAAGAAGTAGAGCAGGTACGTGGTGCCGAGCGCGTTGCCGATGTTCACCATCACCCGGCCGCCGAACGCCCAGGCGAAGTCCGGGTGCTCGCGCGGCGACACCCACATCGCCGCGGCCAGCCCGCGCGGGGTCAGCGGCAGGCTGGACCGCGGCGCCAGCGCCTCCCGGTAGCGCAGCACGAACGGCACCGACAGGCCGATCAGCGCGACCGCCAGCACCAGGTACCCGCCGGCGTTCGACGTGACCAGCTGGGTCAGCAGCACCAGGCCGACCAGCAGCCCGAGCGCCTGCGGGCCGAAGATCGCGCCCGAGATGATCCCGCGCTGCGCGACCGGCACGTGGTCGGCCACCGCCGCGAACAGCCCGGCCGAGGCCATCGAGAACCCGAGCGAGGCGAACAGCCAGCAGATCATCACGCCGACCCAGCTGTGCTGCAGCCCGGTCACCGCCAGCGAGACCGCGAACACCGCCACCCCGGCGGCCATCCACACCCGCCGCCGCCCCCACCGCGACCGCGTGTGGTCGCACAGCGCCCCGGCCAGCGGCAGCGCGAGCAGCGCGACCACCCCCGCGGCTCCGTTGGTGATACCGAAGTCGCGCACCTTGTTCGCGTGGTCCACCGCGTCGAACTGGTTCGGCAGGACGAGCTGGATCGGCACCAGCCAGCCCATCCAGAACCCCAGCCACAGCAGGGTGAACCGGGTCGTCCAGCCGGTCCCGACCCGGACCGTGGGGTCTGCGCCGGTGGTCGCACCCACGCCCCCGGCGGTCCCGGCGGCCGCGCCGGTCCCGGCGGGCCCGTTGCCGGGCGCGGCGGGCTGCCCGGGCGTCGTCCGATCCGCCGTGCTCACCGGCCCATCTCACCCTCCCGGGGTGCTCACCGCAGACGATTGGTACGCATGGTATGTTCCCCGGCTACTGGGAGGTAGCTTTTGTCAGCGTTTCCGCCCGGCTTCACCTGGGGGGTCGCCACCTCGGCCTACCAGATCGAGGGCGCCGCGGCCGAGGACGGCCGTACCCCGTCGATCTGGGACACGCACTGCGCCAGGCCGGGCGCGATCGCCGACGGCAGCACCGGCGAGGCCGCCTGCGACCACTACCACCGCTGGGCCGCCGACCTGGACCTGCTGTCCGGCCTCGGCGCCGGCGCCTACCGGTTCTCCGTGTCCTGGCCCCGCGTCCAGCCGGATTCGTCGGGCCGGGCCAACGCCGCCGGGCTGGACTTCTACGACCGGCTGGTGGACGGGCTGGCCGAACGCGGCATCACCCCGGTGGTCACGCTGCTGCACTGGGACCTGCCGCAGTGGGTCCAGGACGCGGGCGGCTGGCCTGCCCGCGACACCGCGGCCAGATTCGCCGACTACGTTTCGCTGGTGGCGGGCCGGCTCGGCGACCGGGTCGGCGTGTGGACCCCGGTGAACGAGATGCTCGAGCACTGCATGCTCGGCCATCTCACCGGCGACCACGCCCCCGGCCTGACCCTGCCGTTCGAGGACTGCTTCGCGGTCGCGCACCACCTGCTGCTCGGCCACGGCCTGGCCGTCCGCGCGCTGCGGGCGGTGGCACCCGGGCAGGTCATGGCGGTCTGCAGCTTCGCGCCCGCCCGCGCCTTCTCCGCTTCGGCCGCCGACGCCGAGATGACGTCGCTGTACGACATCCTGCAGAACCGGCTGTTCACCGAGCCGCTGCTGCTCGGCCGCTACCCGGCCGAACTCGAGGCGCTGACCGCACCCTGGCTGCGCGACGGCGACACCGAACTCATCGCCGGCCCGCCCGACCTGCTCGGCGTCAACTACTACGCCATCTACGCGGTGCGGGCCACCGCCGGGCGGGTGCCGCTGGAGATCGTGCCGCCGCCCGGCTACCCGGTCACCGCCTCCGGCTGGGCGGTTGCCCCGGACGGCCTGACCGAGACGCTGCGGGCGCTGCGCGCCCGCTACGGCGCCGCCCTGCCTCCGGTGGTGATCTCCGAGAACGGCTGCGCCTGCGACGACATCCTGGACGCGGGAGCCTGCCACGACCCGGACCGCATCGCCTACCTGGACGCCCACGTCCAGGCGGTCCGCCAGGCGCTGGCCGACGGCATCGACGTGCGCGGCTTCTACGTGTGGTCACTGCTGGACAACTTCGAATGGGCCGCGGGCCACACCAAGCGCTTCGGCCTCGTCCACGTCGACTACCCCACCCAGGCCCGCACCCCGAAGTCCTCCTACCACTGGTACCAGAACCTGATCCGCACGGTGGGCTAGGCGGTCTGCAGCCGGGCGCTCTCGTCCCGCACCCACAGGCCGAGCAGGCCACGCAGGTGCGCGACGAACCGCTCGTGCTCGTGCTCGGGGTAGCCGGCGCGCACCGTGTCCACCAGCAGCCGGTCGAATTCCGGGCCGGCCACCCAGTCGAGCACGAGTGCGTCCAGCCGGGCCAGCCGGCCGGACCAGAAGTCGTGGTAGCGCTCGGTCTCGAAGTACTCATCGGCCAGCGCCCGGTAGGCGTCCAGCTTCTCCGGGTAGGACATGCCCTCGGTGTCGGCCACCGCGAAGTACCGGTCGGTCTCCAGGTCGAGCCTGGCCCGCCGCCCCGTCACCTGCGCGAACACGCACCACTTGACCAGCGCCTTCATCGCCCAGGGGAAGTAGTAGTGCAGGCTGGTCAGCGCCACGTCCGGGCACGCGTTCGCGTAGTCGATCGGGTAGACCTCACCGCCGGCCACCAGCGTCTCGCACGAGTTGAACTCCCAGCTGAAGAACGCGTTGACCAGCCGCCCGATCGTCACCACCTCCACCCCGGCCTCGGGCGACAGGAAGCTGTGGTCCACCGCGTAGCGCTGGTGCATCGGCTGGTCCGGCTGGAACCGCATGACCATGGTCTCCGCGCCGATGGACAGTGACCGGGCGAACACGTCGTAGTTGTCGATCGCCTTCTGCAGGTGCATCAGCATCTCGCCGCTGGCGTCGTAGGCGGCGTGCAGTTCGGCCTCGTTGCTGACCCGGGACACGCCACGCCAGGCACCGCCGTCGTACGGCTTCATGAACAGCGGGTAGCCGATCCGCCGGGCGATCTCGTCCAGGTCGAACGGCTGGTTGTACTTCGCCGTGGTGTAGGCGTACCGGGCGTTGTCCAGCGGGTTCTTGTACGGCACCAGCACGGTCTCCGGCACCTTCAGGCCGAGCCGCATCATCGCGCAGTAGGCGGCGTGCTTCTCCATCGACTGGAACGTGAACGGGCTGTTCAGCAGGTACACGCCGTCCATCAGCGCGACCTTCTTCAGCCACTCCCGCGGGTGGTAGTACCAGTACGCGAGCCGGTCGATGACCAGGTCGTAACGCGGCCGGTCACGCAGCCCGAACGGCTCGATGGTGATCCGCTCGCAGTCGAACACGTGCCGCTCGCCGCCGGGCCCTTCGACCGGGCCCAGCCGCTGCAGGATCTGCTCGAACGCCCGCGGCCAGTCCTCCTCGGTGCCGAGCAGCAGCCCGGTCAGGTGCCTGCGGGCGGTCAACGGCTCGCTCCTGTGGTCCGCATAAGTACGCCGGTCATGGGCACATCGTGCCCGGTCCGGACGGGCTAGCGCTAGGCCGGCCGCACCGCCGGGAACGTACAAGTCTTGGCCTGGCCGCGGCGGCATGCGAATGTGGAGAAAAGGTGCGAGCGGAGGACCCATGGGCCGCGACATCGAGGCGATCACGTTCAGCGGCGAGGACAGGCGCAAGTACCGGGACAAGGTATGGCGTTCCCTGGACGTCTTCGCCCGGATGCTCCGCGAGCAGCTGTTCGAGGACAACCCGTCCCAGGTGGGCCAGGAGATCGAGCTGAACCTGGTGGACTCCCGCGGCGCGCCGACCATGCGCAGCACCGACGTGCTCGCGGTGCTCGCCGATCCCGCCTGGGGCACCGAGGTCGCCCAGTTCAACCTGGAGATCAACGTGCCGCCGCGCCAGCTGACCGGGGACGCGCTGGCCGACCTGGAGCAGGTGATCAGGGACGACCTCAACGCCGGTGACGCCAAGGCCCGCGGCACCGGCACCCGGCTGGTCATGGTCGGCATCCTGCCCACGCTGGCCAAGACGGACGTGCACCCGGACGCGATGTCGGCCAACGAGCGCTACAAGGTGCTGAACGAGCAGATCTTCGCCGCCCGCGGCGAGGACATGCGGATCGCCATCGACGGCCCGGAGAAGCTGCTCACCCACACCGACAGCATCACCCCCGAGGCCGCCTGCACCAGCCTGCAGCTGCACCTGCAGGTATCCCCCGACGCGTTCGCCAGCTACTGGAACGCGGCCCAGACGGTGGCCGGGGTGCAGGTCGCGCTGGGCGCCAACTCGCCCTACCTGTTCGGCCGGGAACTGTGGGCCGAGACCCGGATCACCCTGTTCGAGCAGGCCACCGACACCCGCCCGGACGAGCTGAAGGCGCAGGGTGTGCGGCCCCGGGTGTGGTTCGGCGACCGCTGGATCACCTCGGTGTTCGACCTGTTCGAGGAGAACCTGCGGTACTTCCCCGCGCTGCTGCCGATCTGCGAGGAGGAGGACCCGCTGGCCGTGCTGGACGGCGGCGGCTGCCCGGAACTGGCCGAGATGAGCCTGCACAACGGCACGATCTACCGGTGGAACCGGCCGATCTACGCGGTGGTGGACGGCCGGCCGCACCTGCGGGTGGAGAACCGGGTGCTGCCGGCCGGCCCGTCGGTGGTGGACGTGATGGCCAACACGGCCTTCTACTACGGCCTGGTCCGCTCGCTCGCCGACGCGCAGCGGCCGATCTGGAGCCAGATGTCGTTCGCCACCGCCGCGGAGAACCTGCACGCCGGCGCCCGGCACGGGCTGGACGCGCACCTGTACTGGCCGGGCCTGGGCGAGGCACCGGCCGCCGAGCTGATCCTGCGCCGCCTGCTGCCGCTGGCACACGAGGGCCTGGCCCGCTGGGGCGTCAGCTCCGCGGACGCCGGCCGGCTGCTGGACATCGTCGAGCAGCGCTGCCTCACCGGCCGGGGCGGCGCCGCCTGGCAGACCGCCACGGTCGCCGCGCTCACCGAGCACAGCGGCATGGACCGTGCCGAGGCCCTCCGGGTGATGACCCAGCGTTACATCGAGCACATGCACACCAACGAGCCCGTGCACACCTGGCTCGTCGAGCGGTAGCCGCGGGGGCTACTGGTAACCGAGCAGGCAGTCCTGGACCGCGTCCCCGCTGGGGTCGCCGGGGCCGGCCGCGAGGCTCTCCTGGTACAGGTCGGCCTTGAACGTGATCATCTCCAGGCAGCTGCCGAGCGCGGCGATCTGGGCGGTCACCCGCTCCTGGTGCTGGCGCAGGATGTCCAGCCGCTCCTTCTCGTTGCCGGGCCCTTCCCTGACCAGCTCGGCGTAGCGGCGGATCGCGGCCAGCGGCATGCCGGAGGAGCGGAGCTTGACGCACATGTCCAGCCACGCCAGGTCCCGCTCGCGGTAGGCGCGGCGGCCGTCTGCGGTCCGGTCGACCGGGCTGGCGAGCAGCCCCTCACGCTCGTAGAAACGCAGCGCATGCACGCTCAGCCCGGTGCGCCGGGCGACCTCCCCGATGCTCAGGCCTTGCCCGGAGAGTACTGATTCGGTCATGCCCACGAGGATATGAGCTTGCCCTAGAGCCCGCTCTAGGGCCTAGCGTCCGGTGCCATGACGATGAACACGACGGCGGGGGAGACCGCGACGCAGACGCTGCACCGGCTGACGTCCTATATACCGGGCCGGGACTGGACCGAGCCGGCCGACGACCCCCGGGTGCTGCAGGATCTCGAGGTCAACGACATGGCCCGGCTGCCGTGGTTCATCAAGCGGTACCCGCAGCGGCTGCCCAGGCTTGCGCTGCCGCGCGAGCTGCCGGGCACGGCGGCCCCGGCGATAGCCGTGCTGGCCGGCACGGCCCGGGTTACCCCGGCGGCGCTGGACCCGCCGCAGCTTTCCCGGCTGCTGTACCTGTCGGCCGGCGTGGTGCGCACCATGGAACGGCCTAACGGGGTGCACCCGTTCCGCGCCGCCGGATCGGCGGGCGGGCGTTTCCCGCTCGAGGTGTACGTCGCGGTGCCGGACGGGCAGCCGCTGCCGCCCGGGGTGCACTGGTATGACCCGGTGGAGCACGCGCTGGTGCGGGTCGGCCCCGCGCCACGCGGCAGCGCCCCGGCGGTGGTCGTCACCGGCGTGCCGTGGCGCACCGGCTGGCGCTACCGCGAACGCGGCTGGCGGCACGTGTATTGGGACGCCGGCACGATGCTGGCCCAGTTGCTGGCGCTGGCCGACTCGGCCGGCCTGGCTGCCGCCCTGTACCCCCGCTTCCCCGACGTGCCGGTGGCCGCGCTGATCGGGGCCGACCGGGTGCACGAGTTCCCGGTGGCGGTGGTGGGCCTCGGGGAGGGCGCCCCCGCGCTGGATGCGGCCGGCCCGGCGGCCGCGGCGCCGATCGACGCGGCGCCCGTCGAGTTTCCCCTCGTCACCGCCGCACAGCGGGCGGGGGAACTTAGCCGGCTCGGCCCGCCGTGGGACCGGGGCGGCCCCGTGGACGTGCCGATGACCGTGCCCGCGACGGTGGAAGCCGTCGTGGCGGCCCGCGGGTCGCAGCGGCGGATGGACGCCACCCGCGGCCTGCCGCAGGAGCTGCTGCGCACCTGCCTGGGCGTCGCGGTCCGCGGCTCCGGCGTGCCGCACTGGGTCGTGGTGCACGACGTCGCGGGCCTTGCGGCCGGCGTCTACCGCTGGCCCGATCTGGCGGCTCCCGTGCAGCCGGGCGCGCTACGCGGCGAGCTGCACCGGGTGTGCCTGAAACAGGCGCTCGCCCGGGACGCCGCGTTCGTCACCATCGCCGCCGCCGACGTCGGCCGGCTGGACGACCGGGAGTACCGCGAGGCGCAGCTCGCCGCCGGCCTGGCGGAAGGCCGGCTGCACCTGGCCGCCTACGCGCTCGGGGCGAGCGCTTCCGGGATGACCTTCATCGACACCGAGGTGCCGCCGCTGCTGGGCGAGCCGCTCGACGCGCTGCTGTTCACCTGCGTCGGCGTGCCGGCCTACAAGTCCGCGGCCGCCGGGCCGCCGGGCGCGCCGAGCCGGGTGCGCCCGCCCGCGCCGCGCTCGTAGAACTCCTTCACCGAAGAGGAACCCACGTGAAATACCGCACGATCGGCACCGACCCGAAGACCCGGCGCGAGGTGAGCGTGCTCGCCCTGGGCGCGTGGCACTTCGGCACGGCGACGGACGAGGCGACCTCGTTCGTGATCCTGGACCGGTACACCGAGGCCGGCGGCACGTTCATCGACACCGCCAACGCCTACGACGCGTCTTGGGCCGGCACCCAGGGCGGGGAGAGCGAGGAGCTGCTCGGCCGCTGGCGGCGCAGCCGCGGCATCGGCGGCGAGATCGTGATCGCGACCAAGCTCGGCGCCCGGCCACTGGCCCCGGGCACCAGCTTCACCGACAACGCCGAAGGGCTGTCGGCCGCGGTGATCCGCGAGTCTTCGCAGCGCAGCCGGGACCGGCTCGGCACCGATCGGCTGGACCTGCTGTACGCGCACATCGAGGATCCGGCGGTGCCCCCGGCCGAGACCGTGCAGGCGTTCGCCGCGCTGGTGGCCGAGGGCACGGTGGGCCTGCTGGGGGCGAGCAACCACTGGGCGTGGCGGGTGGAACGGGCCCGCAACCTGGCCGCCGCGGCCGGGCTGCCCGGTTATGAGGTGCTGCAATACCAGCACAGCTACCTGCGGCCGCGCACCGACCGGCCGGGTGCCCGCTCCCCGGACGGCATGTCCGGCCTGCTGGGCGGCGACCTGCTCAGTTATCTGCGGGACGAACCCCAGCTCACCATGGTCGTCTACGCCTCGCTGCTGCGCGGCGGCTATGTCCGGCCGGACAAGCTCGCGGCGCCCGAGTTCGCCGAGTACCGGCACCCCGGCACACAAGCCCGGCTGGCGGTGCTGCGCGAGGTGGCCAGCGAGGCCGGCGCGACGGTCAACCAGGTGGTGCTGGCCTGGCTGACCGGCGGGGAGCTGCCGATGATCCCGGTGATCGGCGCCTCCTCGGTGGCGCAGCTGGACGAGAGCCTGGCCGCCGCCGACCTGGAACTGACCAGCGGGCAGCGGGCCAGGCTGGACGAGGCCGGGTGAGGGATGGCGGCGGCCGCCAGGTTACTCCCCGGCCACGTGCGCGGGCGGCGCGACGTGCACGCCGGTCACCGTCAAGGATGAAATTTCAGTTGATGTCGAACTCGTTGCCCTCGGGATCGAGCATGGCCACGGCGTAGTGGTCCAGCCCTTCCTCCTGCAGCGGGCGCACGATCGTGGCGCCGAGCGCGGCCAGCCGGGCCGCCTCGGCGTCTACCCGCTGGCGGCGCACCGCTATCGGCTCGACGCGGCCGCCGCGGGGCAGGCCAGGCGTCGCCTGCGGCGCCGGTTCCGGCAGGTCACCGGGAGCCGACTTTCGGTTTCAGACTCCATTTGCGGTGTACGCCGTAACGTTCGGACCAGACATTGTCCCCGTTGAGCCGCAGCGTCCAACCGTAGACGGTCTCCCCGAGTTCGCCGACGCCGAGTGGCCGAGCACCCGGACCATCAGGCGAGCGGCACCGTCCCCGTACACGGTCTCGCTGGTGAATGCTGCGGAGACCGCCGGGCAGGTGAAGATCATCAGACGCCCGTAGCCGTCCCATTCGGTGTACACGTAGTCGACGCCCTGGGCTGCCCACGAGGTGAAGCGGCGTGTGTCGAAGCTGCCCGCGAGCGCGTTCTTGAACTCAACGCCGAAGTCGTTTGCCTGTGCAATGGGTGCCCCAGACCCTCTCGTTCGACCGCGTAGTACGGACCTAGTGCGGAGAGCGTGGCACTCACTGGATCCGCTTCAGTGCGGTGCTTCCAGTTCCGTACCGATGCGCCGTCGGCGATATCTTCGCTCACCCGCCCATTCTCACCGAACCGCGCGCATGTGCCGCCGGGCCGGTAGCCCGCGCTGCTGAGCAATCACTGAGAGCCGGGCCGGTTCAGGGCCGGCGGAGGATGGTGTGGGCGAGGCGGCACTGCGGGCAGGCCCCCGACGGCTGGCAGTGGTGGACGGGCGGAGGGCACACACGCGACCACACAGGCCCACACCGGGCGTACGGCCGGTGTGGGGCCGACTGGACTGTGCGAGGCCGGTGAACCCCCGGGCTAGCTGCTGGCCCGTCTGCCAGGAGCGCCGGAGGCCAGGAAGAGTTCTTTCTGGGCCGTTAGGCGTTCCTGGACACCTGGCGGCAGCGGCATCCCTTCCTTGATGTGCCCGTCACCGCCGCAGCTGGTGCAGGTCCAGCCTGGGGGCAGGGATGGGTTGGTGTACTCGTCGCCGCCACGGCCATTGCACCAGGGGCACTGTCCGGTTACGGCGGCGTGTGCGCCGCCATCCGCAGTGATCTCCCCGACCGGTCCGCATTTCTTGCAGGTTTGCTGCCGGGTCTCGGCGTCATAGTTGATGACGTGCGGTGAACCCGACGCCGGGTGGAGTTCCCGGTAGGTGTATTTCAGGGCCACCACCACAAGCTACCTGCCGGACATGCTGTTGCGCCGGCCATCTCCGAAGTCCTTGAACGTCTCCTGATGCCACGGTTCCCGCCCGACGTCGCCGGCCAGGCGGGCCAGGCCGTGCCCGCGCAGCAGCGTGACCAGATCCCGGACGACATCACCGGGCCGGTAAGGCATGGCGGGCCGCGCGGCCGGGGTATGTGCGCCGGGCCGGCCGCGCGGCCAGTCTGGAGGCCGGGTCACCGCCCTTCACCGAGGGCTACGGCACGCCGGATCTGGTCCCGCAGATCCAGCGGGTCTTCACCCTGGACATCGGCGCGGTGGCTGCGAGGGCGGGCGCAGTACAGGCCCGATGTGGAAATGGTGCACGCGATGGACTTCGCCGCGATGATGAAAGCGCTCATGGACGAGCGCGGCCTCGGCGTACGCGCCCTGGCCCGTAAGGTCCCCTGCGACCCGGCCCACATTTCCCGGCTGGCCAGCGGGAAACAACGGCCGTCCCGCAACGTCGCGCAGCGGCTCGACGCGGTGCTCGGCGCGAGCGGCCGGCTGCTCGCCTGTGCTGCCGCCGCCGCGACCAGCGCACCCGCCCGGGTGCCTGCCGACGATTGGGATGACGTGAAACGCCGAATCTTCCTTGGACTGGCCGGAAGCACCGCCCTGGCCGCGGGCCTCGGCGCCCCGCCGCAGATCACCTGGCTGACCTCCGGCCGGCGCGTCGGCCCCGGGGAGGCCGCCCGGCTCGCCGAACGCACGGCCAGGCTGCGGCACCTGGACGACTATCTCGGCGGTGCCGACACTTACCTGCTGTACGCCGCAGAGTTTCAGGCCACGGTCACCCTGCTGCGCAATACCTCCTGCACACAGCAGGTCCGCACCGCCCTGCAAGCCGTGACCGCCGAGCAAGCACAGCAGGCCGGCTGGGCGGCGTTCGACGCCGGCTGGCTGCCAGACGGCCGGCGGCTCCTGGAATCCTCCCGGACGGCGGCCCTGGACGCCGGGAACACCGCGCTTGCCGCCAACGCCCTGTGCCACCTGGCCTACCTGGAAACCGGCACCGGACGCAGCGGCGCGGCGACAGCCGCCGCAGCCTGCGGCACGGCCGGGCGGCACGCGCCTCCGGCCGTCCGCGCGCTGCTGTACGGTCGGCTCGCCTGGGCGCACGCCTGCGCCGGGCAGGCAGCAGAGACCGGCCGCGCCCTGGAAACGGCCAGCCGCGCACTCACCCGTCCCTCCCGGCACCCTGACCCCGGCTGGGCCTCCTGGTACAGCCACACCGAGGCACAGATCATGGCCGGCCGGTGCTGGACCGTGCTGCACCGCCCCGCCCAGGCGGTGCCACTGCTAGCCGGTGCGCTCGCCGGCTACGACGCGACACACGCCAGGGAGAAAGCCCTCTACCTGTCCTGGCTCGCCGAAGCGCACCTGTACGCCGGGGAACCGGGACAGGCCGCAGCCGTCACCAGCCACGCGCTTGCCCTTGCCGCAGGCGTCGCATCCGCCCGCCCCAGACAGCGGCTCGCAGCCGTCCTCACGATGCTCCGGCCATACCAGGCCGAGCCCGCTGTGGGCGAAGTCCTTGACCAGGCCGCCGCACTGCCTATGCCTGCGCCGCTACCGTCTGGCCCACCCACTCCAGGTACGGCGCCGACCCCGCCACGATAGGCACCGCCGTGATCTCGGGGTTGCCCCACTCGTGACTGGCCTTCAGGTGCGCCTCCAGCGCCGGGTACTGGCCGGCGGTGGTCTTCAGCCACACCTGCCACTCCTCACCCTCGCCGTACTGGCCCGCATGCCAGAACACCGACACCACCGGGCCGAGCACCTGCCCGGACGCGGCCAGCTTCGCCCGGACCGCAGACCGCGCCAGGCCCATAGCCGCGTCCCGGTTCTCCGCCGTCGTTGACACCTGCACGTAATCAGCCATGCGCCGAAGCCTAGAACCCGGTGGCCCGCCAGTAAGAAACACCCGCGCCCGGTGACCGCCGGATCGCGGCGTTACCCTGAGTGTCGCGTGCACCAGCGCAGCGCCCCGCCGGTACGCGTGCCGGCGGGGCGTTCACGTGCAGGCAGGCCCCGTCTTTGCCCGCTTCGTTCGCTGCCCAGGGCTAGGTTCTGCGGGTTCCGTGGTTTCTGTGGCATCAGATGAGGACCCGCTATTTCACAGGATGGCAAGTCACGCCATCCCGTGTGTCCGCAGGTCAGGACCCTATGAAACCTGCTGGGTAGGGCACGCCCAGCCGGTTGCTGGTCCGCACCGCTTCCCCTCGGGCACAATCTGGAACCGGATCCGCGGGCCCTGCCCGTCCGCCCAGAGCCTGGCCAGCCGGCTGGCGTGGGTGCAGTCGATCACGAGCTGGTACCTGACCGCCATCTGGCTCTCCCTTCGCGTGGGCGAGCGCCCGGTCCGGCCCGGCCAGGTCGCCAGCATGCCAGCCAGCGGTGACAATCCAGGCGGCCGGACCGGGCGGCCCGGATGCGGGCTCAGTCGCGCAACGTGCGGGGGAGGCCGAAGTGCGGCAGGACGCCGGTGTCGACGAATCGGGTGATGGCTGAGATCTCGGCGTCGGCGAGGGTGAGCACGACCACGCCGTGGGCGTGCCATATCGGCGAGTGCGGGTCGCGGACGTAGCTGCCGAAGGCGGGCTGGCCGTTGGCCCGGGTGGGGACGAGGCGGTAGCTGCGGCTGCCGTTGCGGAACGAGATCGCGGTGAGGAATCGCGCGGCCTGCTCGCGGCCCTGGTACTCGAAGGGCATCGGCGGCATGGTGAGCCACACGTCGTCGGTGAGCAGCGCGACGATCCGGGGGACGTCACCGTTCTCGAACGCGATGGTGAACTGGTCGACGACCCCCTGCTCGGCCGCCGAGCCGGGCAGCGGCGCCGTGTCGGCCGGTCGCGCGGCCAGCGTGCCGCGCGCCCGCCGCAGTGCGCTGTCTACCGCGTCTTCGGTGGTGTCGAGCATGCTGGCCACCTCGGCGCCGCGGAAGCCGAGTACGACACGGAGCACGAGAATGGCGCGTTGCCGCGGCGGCAGGGTGTGCACGGCGACCATGAAGGCCAGCCGGACGCTGTCGCGCTGCTGGATGGCGGCCTCCGGGCCGGGTGCGGTGTCGGGAAGCCCCTCGAGCAGCGCATCGGGCAGCGGCTCGAGCCAGACCGGATCGGCCAGCCGGGTCGGTTCGGGCAACGGCACCTCAGGCAGCCGCGTGTCCGGACGGCGGCTGTCGGCGCGTAGCGCGTTGAGGCAGCGGTTCGTGGCGATCCGGTACAGCCAGGTACGCAGCCCCGACCGCTCCTCGAACCGGTCAAGAGCGCGCCAGGCAGCCATCAGCGTCTCCTGCAGCACGTCCTCGGCGTCCTGGAGCGAGCCGAGCATCCGGTAGCAGTGCACGAGCAGCTCACGCCGGAACGGGGCGGCCAGCTCGGCGAACGCCGCCCCGTCGCCTGACCGCGCCCGCGCCAGGGCCGACCTGTCCATCATCGCATCCTCGCATCGTGTGATTCCTTCCGTTACCGGTACCGACACCGGCCGTGACGGGAAACCGGCGTTGCCGGTGTCGGTACCGGTATGACACCGAATCGCACCGCACAACGCTGGATCCTGGCGCTGACCTCGCTGGGGTCGTTCCTGGTCGTGCTGGACATGCTCGTGGTCGCGACCGCACTGACCACGATCCACCGCGACCTGGGCGCCTCGATGCAGGACCTGGAGTGGACCGTCAACGCCTACACCCTCAGCTTCGCAGTACTCCTGATGAGCGCGGCTGCCGTCGGCGACCGGTACGGCCGCCGCGGCGGTTATGCCGCCGGGCTGGCCCTGTTCGCCGCGGCATCCGCGGCCTGCGCGCTGTCCACGAACGTCGCCGTGCTCGTCGCCGCCCGGGCGGTGCAGGGCATCGGCGCAGCGGCCGTGATGCCCTTGGCGCTGAGCCTGCTGAACGCGTCATTCCCGCCGCAGCAGCGCGGCCGGGCGATGGGCATCTACGGCAGTGTGACCGGTCTGGCCGCCGCGCTCGGCCCCGTCGTGGGCGGCGCCGTGACCCAGGCCCTGACCTGGCAGTGGATCTTCTGGATCAACGTCCCCATCGCGGTAGCCGCGATCCCGTTTGTGCTGACGAAGATCCCGGCCAGCCGCGTCCCGGGCGTGAGCATCGACCTGCCCGGCCTGGGCCTGGCGGGCGTGGCCGCGCTTGGCTTCGCCTGGGCGCTGGTCCGGGCGGGCACGGCGGGCTGGGGCAGCACCGAGATCCTCGCCGCCGCGGCGGCCGGCGCGGCCGGCACGCTCGGGTTCATCGTCTGGGAGAACACGACAGCCAAGCCGATGCTGCCGATGCGGCTGTTCGCCGCACGCGGGTTCTCCGCCGGCAACGTCGCGATCTTCTGCCTGAACGCCTCGCTGGCCGGTGCGGTGTTCTTCGGTGCGCAGTTCCTGCAGGTCGGGCTCGGCCACGGTGCCTTGGCCGCCGGGCTGCGGCTGCTCCCCTGGGGCATCGCCCCGCTGCTCGTCGCGCCGCGGGCCGGGGCGCTGGCCGACCGCATCGGCGAACGCCCGCTCGTCGTCACCGGACTGGTTCTGCAGGCCGCCGGCATGGCGTGGATGGCGATCATCGCCTCGCCCACGGTGCCCTACGCGTGGCTGGCGGTGCCGATGACCCTGGCCGGCGTGGGCTTCTCGCTGGCGTTGCCGCCGCTGACCAAGGCCGTCGTCGGGTCGGTGGGTGCCGCCGACATCGGCAAGGCATCCGGGGCGTTCAGCACGACGCGCCAGCTCGGCGGCGCATTCGGAGTGGCGATCCTCAGCGTCGCCTTCGCCAGCAACGGGCACTACGGCTCCGCGTCGGCGTTCACCAGCGGGTACTCCCGCGCCATGCTGCTCGCCGCCGGTCTGGCCGTCGTCGCCGCCCTGGCCGGCCTGCGGCTGCCCGCCCGCACGCCCAGGGCCAAGCCGGCCATCGCTACGGCCGGGGCCCAGCCAGAGCTGAGCCGGCAAGCGTGACGAACTCGCAGGGCCCGGCGGGCGGCCGGAAAGCCAGCCCGCCGGGCCCTGGCCTGAGCGGAGTCAGCCCGTACTGACCGCGGTGTCGTCCACCACGAACGAGGTCTGCAGCGAGGAGTCCTCACTGCCGGTGAACTTCAGCGTGACCTTCTGGCCGGCGTAGGCGCCGACCGAGTACGAGTGCTGGGCGTAGCCGGTGAGGTGGTTGAGGTTGGAGAAGGTGGCCAGCGTGGCCAGCACCGTGCCGGAGCTGTTGAGCACCTGCACCTTCAGCGTGTCGTAGGCGGTGGTTCTGGTGGTCTCGGCGGTGTCGATGTGCAGCCAGAAGCTGAACGTCGTGCCGGTGCAGGCGGACGGGATCGTCACGGTCTGCGCGAGCGTGTCGGTGTGTGTGGTGCCGTAGCCGTCCAGCCAGGCGTACCAGGTCCCGGAGTGCGCGGTCTCCCCCGCGCCGTTCGGGTTGACGACGCCCGCGGTGGTGGTCCACGGCGAGGCGGACCCGGTCTCGAAGCCCGGGTTGCCGAACAGCTGGGACGCGCTGCACCCGCCGCTGGCGTTGATCGTCCAGGTGAACGATGCGCTGCCGTGGGCACCGGTGGTGTCGGTGGCGGTGACCGCCACGCTGTAACTATTGGCGGTGGTCGGTGTGCCGGAGATCAGCCCGGTCGAGGAGCTGATGGACAGGCCGGCCGGCAGGCCGGTGGCGGACCAGGTGAGCGTCTGCCCGGACTGGGAATCCGTCCCGCTCATCTGCAGGCTGACCGCCGTGCCGACGGTCCCGGTCTGGTTGCCGGGATTGGCCACGGTGACCGTGTTGCCGGTCGCCGAATTGATCGTCCAGGTGAACGATGCGCTGCCGTGAGCCCCGGTGCTGTCGGTGGCGGTGACGGTGACGTTGTTGCTGCTGGCGGTGGTCGGTGTGCCAGAGATCAGGCCGGTGGAGGAGTTGATGGACAGCCCCGCGGGCAAGCCGGTGGCGCCGTAGGTGAGCGTCTGCCCGGACTGCGAGTCGGCCGCGCTGATCTGCAGGCTCACCGCCGTACCCACCGTGCCGGTCTGGTTTCCCGGATTGGTCACGGTGACGGTGTTACCGGTGGTCGAGCCGCTGGTGAACGCGGCCGTGCCGTCCGGCGTGCCCAGCCCGGTCGGGCCGTCGTAGCCGGTCTCACCGTGGCACAGGTAGGCCGGGCTGCAGCTGCCGTTGGCGCCCGAGGTGACGTCGTACAGATTCGAGGTGTGCTGGTACGGATACGACGACGGGTAACTGCCGCTGGCCGGGGTGCCGCCCAGGGCGAACACCGAAGCGATGATCGGCGAGGACGCGCTGGTCCCGCCGACCTCCAGCCAGCCGCCCTGGCTGTAGCTGTCGTAGACGGCCACGCCGGTGTTGGGGTCGGCCACCGCGGACACGTCGTTGTTGGTCCGCTTGGCGCAGCCGGTGTCGGTCTGCCAGGACGGCTTCGGGTCCACTGTCGAGCAGCCCGAGCCGGTGCCTTCGCCGCCGCTGCTGCTGCCCCACACGGTCTCGGTCCAGCCGCGGGAGTTGGACGCGGTGCTCAGCGAGGTGCCGCCGACCGCGGTGACGTACTGCGACGCGGCCGGGTACTCCACGCCGTAGCCGTCGTCACCGGCCGACGCGGTGACCGCCACGCCCGGGTGGTTGTAATACTCGCTGTCGAAGGTGGTGTCGGAGGACGACTCGCCGCCGCCGTAGCTGTTCGACACGAACTTCGCGCCCAGACTAACCGCCGAGTTCACCGCGGTGCCCAGGTTCGCGTCGCTGGCGCTGGTCGCCTCGACCAGGATGATGTGGCACAGCGGGCAGATCGCCGACGCCATGTCCACGTCCAGCGACTCCTCGACGTCCCAGCCGTTGCTGCCGGCGTTGGGCGGCAGCGGGCTGGCCGCGCCGTTCTGGTTCACCACCGAGAAGCAGCCGGAACCGCACGCGGGCAGCCCCGCCGCCGACCGGTAGGTGGCTAGGTCGGAGGTTGCGTTCGGGTCGTTGTAGGCATCCACGACCGCCACCGTCTGGCCGCTGCCCGCGGTCGATGACGGGAGCGCGTAGGCGCTCTGCAACTGGGACGGGCCGTAGCCGACACCGCTGGGGATGGCATCGGGGTGAATCGCGGACCGGTGAGCCTTGACGTTGGTCCGCACCAGGGCCAGGCACGCTGCCTTGCCCACCACGACGGCGGCACAGGCCGCCGCGTAGTCGTGATGGCCCGGCACCGCGTGCAGGTGCCCGGTGACGTGCTGATGGGTGGCCTTGGTGCTGGCGGGGTGGTGCCGCACGGCGGCGGAGCCGGGGTGCTGGCTGGCCATCGCGGCCGGCGCCGCAGCCATCGCGGTCAGCGCTAATGCCGCCGCCGCTGTGCCAGCTGTCCACAGCCGCATCCTGTTCCGGTGCCGGGCGTCTCCGTTGCCGCCCGAGGCGTTGGATCGCAACAAACCTTCCTCCTTAACTGGGCCCAGACCACGCGGGCTTCCGGCCGGGGGTGTCCCCGGCTGAAGGAAGTCCGCGGCCCGGGAGTTGGGCGTCACCGGGGACGATAGACACACGACGGCAATCCGTCAATATATGACTACACAGTGCGACAAAATACAGACTGAACTGGTCAGGGTGCCGGGGCCGCCGGACGCTCCAGCGGCATGGACACCCGGGCCACCACCACGTCGGGACGCGACCGCAGCGCGGCCGACAGCACCAGGTCAAGGTGGTTGTGCAGCAGCCGGTAGCGCAGCCGCGGCGGGATGACGGCCGGGATCAGCACGACGACCTGCTCGGTGTGCACCTGGCAGGTGTGGTCGATGTAGCGGAGGATCGGCTCCACCACGGACGCGTACTCGGTATGCAGCACGACTAGCGGCACGCCCGGATCCCACGCCGCCCATTCGTCCTGCATCCGCTGGGCCTGCTGCTCGCCGTCGGCGCCGTCGCCGTCCAGCACCACCCGGACCGCCGTCACCGAGTCCCCGAGCGACAGCGCCTCCGACAGCGCGTACCTGGTCAGCCGGGACACCCCGGTGACCGGCACGATGACGATCGTCCGGTTGCGGGCCGGCTTGGGCGGCACCTCGTCCAGCCGCAGGTCGTGGCCGACCCGGCGGTAGTAGGCCCGGATCCGGCTGAACAGGCCGATGAACGCGGGGATGGCCACCACCACGACCCACGCGCCCTCGGTGAACTTGGTGATCAGGAAGAT
Source organism: Streptosporangiaceae bacterium (assembly GCA_036501145.1). Taxonomy (GTDB): domain Bacteria; phylum Actinomycetota; class Actinomycetes; order Streptosporangiales; family Streptosporangiaceae; genus PALSA-505. Next base: position 95,665 of record DASYAV010000012.1, read on the forward strand.
CACCGTGGCCGCGGCGGTCACCAGCGCGCCGAACCCGTTGACCGCGGCGCGCATCTGCCAGCGCGGCGGCCTGGCCCGCCACCAGTGCACCACCAGCCCGGTCTGCGCCAGCGTGAAGCCGATGAACACCCCGATGGCGAACAGCGGGATCATCGTGTTGGTGTTGCCGTTCACCGCGACGAGCAGCACCGCGGAACCGATGGCCAGCGCCCAGATGCCGGTGGCGAACACCTGCCGGTCATCGCGCAGCGAGAACAGGTGCGGCAGGTAGTGGTCCCGGGAGAGCAGGCTGGCCAGCACGGGCAGCCCGCCGAACGAGGTGTTGGCGGCCAGCGCCAGTACCAGCGTGATGGTGAGCGAGACGATGTAGTAGGCCCAGTGCCTGCCGACCGCCCTGGCCATGATCTGGCTGAGCACGGTCTGGCCCGACCACGGCCCGATGTGCCACCGGTCGGCCAGTTCGGCCAGGCCCAGCAGCATGGCGCCGAGCACCACGCCGAGCAGCATCTCGGTCCGCTTCGCCCGCTTGACCCGTGGCTCCTTGAACAGCGGCACCCCGTTGGCGATGGCTTCCACGCCGGTCAGCGCGCTGCAGCCGGCCGAGAACGCCTTGAGCACCAGCAGCACCCCCACCGCCTCCGCCGGGTGCGGCGCCGCGATGGCGTGGCCGGGCAGCGGGGTGTGCAGCGCCAGCGGGTGGATCAGCCCGATGACGATGATGGCCAGCACGCCCACGATGAACACCGCGGTCGGCAGCAGGAAGGCGCGCGCCGCCTCGCCCAGGCCGCGCAGGTTGAGCACGGTGACCACGGCCAGGATGAGCAGGCACAGTGGCACCGTGTCCGCGGTGAGCCGCGGGAAGGCGGAGGTCAGCGCGCCCACCCCGGCGGCGATCGACACCGCGACGGTCAGCGTGTAGTCCACGATGAGCGCCGCCCCGGCCAGCAGGCTGGCGCGCCGGCCCAGGTTCTTCCGGGACACCGCGTACGCCCCGCCGCCGCCCGGGTAGGCGTCGATCACCTGCCGGTAGGAGAACACCAGGATGGCCAGCAGCGCGATGATCGCCAGCGTGATCGGCAGGATCAGGTGCAGCGCGCCCGCCCCCGCCACGGCGAGCACCAGGATGATCGCTTCCGGCCCGTAGGCGACCGAGGTCAGCGCGTCAAGCGACAGCGCGGGGAGGCCTTCGGTGGAGCTGATCTGCTCCTTGGACACCTCGGAGGATCGCAGCGGCGGCCCGACGAGGACCCGCCACACGGATCCGGCTGCCGTCCGGCCTGGCATGGCTGAACACTATCGGCCGGCCGGCCGCCGCCGGGCAGCCAGCTCGGCCGCGAGCACCCCGGCGAGCGGGACAAACGTGATCAGCGGTACCGCATCCGGCACCGCCGCGATCAGCACCCCGGACAGCACCGCCCCGCCGATCAGCGCCAGCAGCGGCCCGGCCAGGTGCCAGCCCGGCCAGCGCCGTTTCCCCGGCACGGCCAGCGTGCTGACCATCTTGGTGAGCTGGCCGGTCAGGTAGGTGGTGGAGAACTCGTCCGCGCCGATGCCACGCACCGCGGCGCTCTGCATGCCCATCGCCGCCGCGGCGATGCCCTGCAGCAGGTACTGTTCCGGCCCGGCCGGCCGCCCGCCGGTCAGTTCCCAGCCGGCCGCGAGCCCGGCGAGCAGCAGCAGTTCGGCACCGAACACCGCGGTCACCCTGCCCGGCCAGGCCAGCTCGCCCGCTCCCGGCGCTCCCGGCGGTTCCGGCGGCTCCGGCGGGGGCGGCCCGATCGCCCGGGCGGCGGCGGCCACCCCGGCCACGTAACAGCCGACCGACAGCGCGGTGTGCCCGGCCAGCGTGCCGGACGCCCGCGCGATGGACAGCCCGAGCAGCACGATGTTCGCCGTCATCACGCTGGTGAACACCCCGCCCAGCCGGGTGAAGCTGACCACGTCGATGCCGCCGGTGCCGGCCGTCAGCGCGACCGCGGTCAGCGTGATCCGCCGTGCCCGGCCGCCGCCCACGCCGCCGCCGCCCACGACGCCGCCAGCCACTACCCGGCGCGCCGGCCGCGGCTGCCCAGCGTGGCCAGCGCCAGCACCCCGGCCAGGAACACCAGCGCCGCCGACAGGTACAGCGCGTCGCGGAGCCCGTCGTGGAACGCCGTGTAGGCGGCGCTGATCACCTGCTGCACCAGCCCGGTGTGCCCGGCCCCGGCCGCCCCGCCGGCCCCGGTGGTGTTGCCGCTGGACGGCACGCCGCCGGTCTCGATCGCGTTGATGATGAGCGTCTGGAAGGTGGCCGGGATGCCGAGGTGGTGCAGCCGGCCGATCAGGCTCGAGCTGAGCTGCGAGTTGACCAGGGCGCCCAGCACCGCCACCCCGGTCACCGCGCCGATCTCCCGGGCGGTGTTGGTCGCCGACGCGGCCATGCCGGAGCGTTCGGCCGGCACCGCGCCCAGCGCGGACGAGGTGATCGGCACCACGGTCGCGCCGATCCCGATGCCGGTCAGCGCGAGCGAGGGCACCAGCGCCCAGTAGCCCGGGTGCGGGCTGAGGCTGAGGCTGGCCAGCAGCAGCCCCGCGCTGAACAGCACGCAGCCGGTGAAGATCGACCAGCGCGGGCCGACCGCGGTGGTCCACCGGCCGGCCACCACCGCGGCCGCGATCATCAGCACGGTCATCGGCAGGAACACCAGCGCGATCTTGAAGCCGGAGTCGCCGACGACCTCCTCCAGGTACAGCGCGGTGAAGAAGAAGATCGCGAACGTGGCGAAGTACGTGCAGAACGCGGCGATGTTCGCGGTGGAGAACGCCGGCACCCGGAGGAACCGCAGGTCCAGCAGCGGGTGCGCGGCCCTGCTCTCCCACCAGAAGAACGCCGCCCCGGCCACCGCGCCCACCGCGAACAGGCTGATCACCTCGGCCGAGCCGAAGCCGGCGCTCTCCCCCTGGATGACCGCGAACACCAGCGCCGCCAGCGCGGCCGCGCCGAGCAGCGTGCCCGCGGTGTCCACCCGTTTCGCGGCCGGGTCGGCGCTTTCCGGCAGGATGACCGCCGCGACGACCAGCGCGGCCAGCCCGAAGATCAGGTTGAACCAGAAGATCCCGCGCCAGCTCCACACGCCGACGATCGCCCCGCCGACCACCGGCCCGACGGCCAGCGCCAGCCCGGACACCGCGGCCCACACGCCGACCGCCCGGTCCCGGCTGCGCTGCTCGGTGTACAGGTGGCGCAGCATCGACAGCGTGCCGGGCTCGCTGGCCGCCGCGCCCAGCCCCATCACCGCCCGGCCGGCGATCAGCACCCCGATGTTCGGCGCCAGCGCGGACATCACCGAGCCGCCGCAGAACACCCCCGCCCCGCACAGCATGACCAGCTTGCGGCCGAACTCGTCACCGATCATCCCGCAGGCCAGCATGATGCTGGCAAAGGTCAGCGCGTAAGCGCTCACCACCCACTGCAGGGCCGAGACGTTCGCGTGCAGGTCGCTCTGCACGCTGCCCAGCGCCACGCTGACGATCGTGTTGTCCAGGAACGTCAGGAACAGCAGCGTGCACAGCGCGGCCAGGGCGAGCGAGCGGCCGCCGTGCCGGGGCGTGACCGCCACCTCGGTCGTTGCGGCCAAGGCGACCCGCCGTTATCCGGCCGATGAGCAGGCCGCGGGCAGTGCGGTGATCTTCACAAGGCCGGTGGCCTTCTCCAGCTGGAGCAGCCCGCAGAAGCTCTGGTCGCCGACCTTCCAGGTGCCGGCCTCTTTGACCGCGACGCCCTTCTTGTTGCTCAGCGCCGGGGTGCCCGAGACCACGATGTCGTAACTCACCGTGGCCTGGGTGGCCGTGATGCCCGACACACCGGTCACCTTGGCCGAGGCCGCCGAGGCCAGCGACGACTTGGACTGGTCGGCGATCAGCGTCGCGAACTGCGATCCGTTCTGCAGCAGCGCCACCCGCCTGGACGTGGGCGTGCTCGAGGAGAAGAACGCTTCCCAGTTCGCCTTGATCGCCGCCGCGTCGGCTCCCGACGAACCGGCCGGTGACGACGCCGATGACGACGGCGGTGACGAGGCGGCCGACGACGCCGGGGATCCGCTGGACCCCGGACCTGGCTTGTTCCCCGAACTGCCGCCGCAGGCGGTCAGGAGCAGGCCAAGTCCCGTGATCACCGCGGGCAGCGCCAGAACACGACGCGTGGTGGGGTGAAATCGCACCGTCAGCGCCTCCCTCCTGGCCCTGGATCCTACTAGGGTCACAAGCGCGCGCAGGGGATCTAGCTGACGGCCGGGTCAGGCGTTCCGGCCGATGCCGGGGTGCCGGGCCGGGGTGGGTCTGCCGGGGTGGGTCAGCCCGCCTTGATCATGATGCCGGCCTCGGCCCAGCAGCGCACGATGTCCCGCATCGACAGCAGCCCGGCGACGTCCTGCCCCTGCACCACGACCAGGTGCCGGAACCCGCCCCGCACCATCGCGCCCGCGGCCTGCTCCAGCGTCCAGTCCGGGGACGCGACCACGATGTCGGAGGTGCGGTGATCGCCGACCGTCTCCCGGTCCGGGTCCTGCCCGGCCGCGATCGAGTCGAGCACGTCACGTTCGGTAAGGATGCCCACGCTGCCATGTTCAGGGTCGGTGATCACGGCCGCGCCCACCCGCCGCTTGGACATCTGTCTCGCGGCCTCGCGCAGAGTGTGGGCTGGGCCGATGGTCAGCACCAGCGTGGTCATCCCGTCCCGGACGTTCATGGCATCACTTCCGTACTTTCTCGGCCGGAAACACGCCCTACGGCAGGTTCGGGAGGTGCGCCCAGTGCTGCCGGGACGCCAGGCGGGACTCCGGCCGGCCCGGGCAGACCTCCTACGGCGGGCTCATTTGTGAACTTGTGATACCCCGTGCAGCCGTTCCAGAACCTCGTCGTGCAGGTGACCGTTCGTGACCACCGCGCTGCCCCTGTCCGGCCTGGCCACCCCGTCCAGGTCGGTGAACCGGCCGCCCGCTTCCTCCACGATGATCTGCAGCGCGGCCAGGTCCCACAGCGAGACCTGCGGCTCCGCGGCCACGTCCACCGCGCCCTCGGCCACCAGCATGTGCGACCAGAAGTCCCCGTACGCCCGGGTCCGCCACACCGACCGGGTCAGCGCCAGGAAGCCGTCCAGCGCGCCGGCGTCCTCCCAGCCGGAGATGCTCGAATAGGAGAAGGACGCGTCGGCCAGCCGGGACACCCCGGACACCTGGCAGCGGGACGCCTTGGTCAGCCCGCGCCCGGTCCACGCCCCGCCGCCGCGGGCCGCCCACCAGCGCCGGCCCAGCGTCGGCGCGGAGGCCACGCCGGCCACCGGCTCGTCCCCGATCATCAGTGCGATCAGGGTGGCCCACACCGGCACGCCGCGGACGAAGTTCTTCGTCCCGTCGATCGGGTCCACCACCCAGCACCGCGGCCCGACACCGACCTGGCCGAGTTCCTCGCCGAGCACCGCGTCGCGCGGGCGGGACCTGCGCAGCACGTGCCGGATCTGCTCCTCCACCGCGCGGTCGGCATCGGTCACCGGGGTCAGGTCCGGCTTGGTCTCCACGGTGAGGTCAAGCGCCTTGAACCGCCGGGTGGTGATGTCGTCGGCCGCGTCGGCGAGGACGTGCGCAAAGCGCAGATCATCGTCATAACCCGCCACGACGCGACACGGTACCGCTATTCGCAGGCCAGCGTCGATCCAGCCTGGACGGCTGCGCCTCCCCGCCGTGGCCGTCCTCGCGACGGTGGGCGGCTGGCATAGCGTATGTCACATGGAATACACCCACCTCGGACGCAGCGGAGTCTCGGTCAGCCGGATCTGCCTGGGCACCATGAACTTCGGCGCGGCCACCCCGGAAGACGAAGCGCACCAGATCATGGACGCGGCCCACGAATCCGGCATCAACTTCTTCGACACCGCCAACACCTACGGCCGCCCTCGTGCCTCGGGTTCCACCGAGCAGATCATCGGCAACTGGTTCGCCGCCGGTGGCGGCCGCCGCGACCGCACCGTGCTGGCCACCAAGCTCTACGGCGGCAAGGGCGAGTGGCCGAACGACCGCTACCTGTCCGCGGTCAACATCCGGCGGTCCTGTGAGGACTCGCTGCGCCGCCTGCGCACCGACCACATCGACCTGTTCCAGATGCACCACGTGGACCGGGCCACCCCGTGGGAGGAGATCTGGTCGGCGTTCGACGTGCTGCACACCCAGGGCAAGATCATCTACGCCGGCTCGTCGAACTTCGCCGGCTGGCACATCGCCAAGGCGCAGGAGGCCGCGGCCCGCTGGCGCTCATTCGGCCTGGTCAGCGAGCAGTCCCTGTACAACCTGGCCGAACGTTCTGTGGAGCTCGAGGTGCTGCCGGCCTGCCAGGACTACGGGCTCGGCGTGATCCCGTGGAGCCCGCTGCACGGCGGGCTGCTCGGCGGCATCGCGACCGGTCAGGAGCAGACCGGCCGCCGCGCCGAAGGCCGCGCCGCCGAGACGCTGGACCAGATGCGCCCGCAGATCGAGGCCTACGAGGCGTTCTGCGCCGACCTGGGGGAGCCGCCAGCCGCGGTCGCCCTGGCCTGGCTGCTGCACCAGCCCGCGGTCACCGCCCCGATCATCGGCCCGCGCACCGGCGGCCAGATGGACGCCGCCCACCGCGCCACCGAACTCGAACTCGGCGCCAAGGAACTGGCCCGCCTCGACGAGATCTTCCCCGGCCCCGGCCCCGCCCCCGAGGCCTACGCCTGGTAACCAACCTGACCCGCGGCCTGGTCCGGACCCTCCGGGGGCTGGGCCAGGCCGTCGGTGAAGCGGGCCAGCCAGCCGCCGGCCACCGCGTGCAGCCGGGCGGTCTGCAGCCGGTAGATGTGCTCCCGGCCGCGCAGTTCGATCCGCACCAGGCCGGCCTGCTCCAGCACCCGCAGGTGCTGCGAGGTGGTCGGCCAGGAGCAGTCGAACCGGCCCGCGATGTCCCCGGACGTCATCTGGCCGCCCCTCGCGTGCAGCACGGACAAGATGGTGCGCCGGGACCGGTGCGCGAGCGCGGCGAAGACGGCGTCGAAGTCGTCAAGCTCGGCCAGCCCGCGCGGCTTGCGGCTCACGCGTCCAGGGTGACCTGCTCGAAGTGCGGGAACTCCCACCGGGGCCGCCCGTCCCGCTCTTCGAGCAGCGGCTCCATCGGCTCCCAGATCGCCAGCACGTCCGGGTGCTCGTGCGCCTGGCCGAAGCCGCCCTCGACCCAGGTGAAGATCTCGACGTAGGTCGGCGCCCCCTCCTCCTGGGACCGGAACACCATCTCCCGGTCGTCGGTGACGAACCCGAGCTCGTGCAGCGTCCGCCAGTGCCGCCGCAGCAGCCCGGTGAACTCCGCTTCGCCCTCCGCCCGCACCCGGTACGTGCAGATCACAGTTTCCTTAGCCATGTACCTAATACTTAGCCAAGTACCTAATAAAGTCAACCCGGCGGTCCGCTGCCGTACACGCAGAGCGGCGGAGGGAGGTCAGGTGTCGGCGGAGTCGCGGCTGCGGAGCAGGCGGCGGAGGGAGTCCAGACGGGTGGTGGCGCCGTGCTCGCGGGCCCAGTCGTCGAGGGCGCAGCCTTCCGCCAGGTGCGTGCAGCCCGGCGGGCACCCGGCGGTGCCCTCGGCCAGGTCCGGGAACGCGCGCACCACGTCGTCCGGGGTGATGTGCGCCAGGCCGAAGCTGCGCAGTCCCGGGGTGTCGATCACCCATCCGCCGTCCGGCCCGGCCAGCCGCAGCGCGATCGCCGACGACGACGTGTGCCGGCCCCGGCCGGTCACCGGGTTGACCGCGCCGACCGCCCGGCCAGCCTCCGGGATAAGCGCGTTGACCAGCGTGGACTTGCCCACCCCGGAGTGCCCGATCAGCACGCTCTCCCGCCCGGCCAGCCGGCCGGCCAGCTCGTCGAGCACCTCGTCGCGCAGCGGCCGGCCGGTCACCATGATCGGGAAGCCGAGCGGCTCGTAGACCGCCAGCACCTCGTCCGGCGCGGCCAGGTCGGCCTTGGTCAGGCAGAGCAGCGGGTCCAGCCCGGCGTCGTAGGCCGCCACCAGGCACCGGTCGATGAACCGCAGCCGCGGCGGCGGGTCGGCCAGCGCGCACACGATCACCATCTGGTCGGCATTAGCGACGATCACCCGCTCCACCGGGTCGGTGTCGTCGGCGCTGCGCCGCAGCGCCGACGACCGCGGCCGCACCCGGACGACCCTGGCCAGCGTGCCCGGCTCACCCGAGGTGTCCCCGGCGAGGGCGACCCGGTCGCCGACCACGACGCTGCGGCGGCCGAGTTCCCGCGCCTTCATCGCCACCACCGGCCTGTCGCCGATCAGGCAGCCATACCGGCCGCGGTCCACGGTCACCACGAACGCCTCGGCGGCGTCCTCGTGGCCCGGCCGCCTGCGGGTGCGCGGCCGGGAGCCGCGGCCGGGCCGCACCCGGACGTCGTCTTCGTCCAGGCGCGAGTGGCTCGGCGCGGGGCTCAGGACCCCGCCGCCGTCCGCATGTCAGGTCTGGTCACCGAGCATCTCCGACCACAGCCGGGTGAACTCGGGGAACGTCTTGGCCACCGTGGCGGCGTTCGCGACCTGGACGCCGGGCACGGCCAGGCCGAGCACCGCGGCGGTCATCACCATCCGGTGGTCGTGGTAGCTGCCGAACACCCCGGCCGCCCTCAGCGGGCGCGGCCGGATCTCCAGCCCGTCGGGCAGTTCCCTGACGTCCCCGCCGAGCGCGTTGAGCTCCGTGCACAGCGCGGCCAGCCGGTCCGTCTCGTGCCTGCGCATGTGCCCGATGCCGGTGAGCACCGACGGCGAGGAGGCCAGCGCGGCCGCCGCGGTGAACACCGGCGCCACCTCGCCGCAGTCGCGCAGGCTGGCGGTGATGCCGCGGACCGCGCCTGGCCCGGTGACGGTCAGCCCGTCCGGCCCCAGCGCGCAGTCCCCGCCCATCGCCGACAGCAGGGCCACGATGTGCTCGCCGGGCTGAGTGGTGCGCTCCGGCCAGCCCGCGATCGTCACGGTGCCCCCGGTGATCAGCGCCGCGGCCAGGAACGGGGCCGAGTTGACCAGGTCCGGCTCCACCTCGATGGTGCCGGGGCGCAGCGGCCCGGGGTGCACCCGCCAGGCATCCGGCCGGGGACCGCCCGCCGCCCCGGACCCGCCTGCCGCTCCGGTCCCGCCCGCCGTCCCGGACCCGGTGACCTGCTCCTCCACGTCCACGCCCGCGGCCCGCAGCATCCCGGCCGTCATCGCGATGTGCGGCGCCGACGGCACCGGCGGCCCCTGGTGCCGGATCTCCAGGCCCTTGTCGTAGCGGCAGCCCGACAGCAGCAGCCCGGACACCAGCTGAGACGAGCCCGAGGCGTCCAGCGTGACCCGGCCGCCGGGCAGCCCCCCGGTGCCGCGCACGGTGAACGGGACCGCGCCGCGGCCGCCGTCGTCGATGCCCGCGCCGAGCGCGGCCAGCGCGGCCAGCAGCGGCCCCACCGGCCGCCGCGCCGCCTCCGGGTCACCGCGGAAGGTGACATCCCCGGTGGCCAGCACCGCCACCGGCGGCACGAACCTGATCACCGTGCCGGCGTTGCCCACGGTTATCTGCGCGCCGTGGTCCATTTGACCGGGCGTGACCGCCCAGCCACCGGGCACCTCGTCGATGACCGCGCCCAGCGCCCGCAGCGCGCCGGCCATCAGCTCGGTGTCCCTGGCCCGCAGCGGGCCGGTGATCGTCGTGCCGGCGTCGGCCAGCGCGGCCAGCACGAGCGCCCGGTTGGTGATCGATTTCGAGCCGGGCAGCCGCAGCCTGGCCTGAACGGGCCCGGTCGCCGCGGGAGTCAGCCAGGCGCCGGCGCTGGCCCGGGACCGTTCGGCTTCATTCATGGTGTTGAGCGTAGTGCGAACGGCGGAACGGCAGATCCGAAGAACCGGCTACCGTGGGGTGGCCGTGAGGAGGGGATAGGGTAAAAACTCAGATTCCGGGCAGACTCTGCAGACCAGGGTTCATGCTTCAGGGGGAAACGGGTATGTGCGGCCGGTTCGCGTCTGCGCGTAAGCGCATCGAGCTCCTCGAGGAGTTCGGTGTGCAGAGCGATCGCGCGGAAAAGGACCTGAGGCCCGACTACAACGTCGCCCCGACCAAGCCGGTGTACGCGGTGCTGACCCGGCACGGCAAGCCCGCCGGGCAGGTTGACCAGCAGGCCAAGGAGCAGCCCGCCGGCCCGCCGCCGTCCGAAGAAACGGCGAAGGCGGCGGGGAAGCCCGGCAACGGGGACACCGGCCCGGCCGAGCGGCAGCTGCGCGTCGTGCGCTGGGGGCTGGTGCCCTACTGGGCCAAGGATCCGGCCATCGGCAGCCGCATGATCAACGCCCGCGCCGAGACGGTGTCGGAGAAACCGGCCTACCGGCGCGCCTTCAGCCGCCGCCGGTGCCTGCTGCCCGCGGACGGCTTCTACGAGTGGCAGCAGATCGTCGAGGACGGGCGCAAGCGCAAGCAGCCGTATTTCATCCACCGCGCGGACGGCGGGCCGCTGGCCTTCGCCGGGCTGTACGAGCTGTGGCACGACAAGTCCATGCCGGAAGACTCCGACGACGCCTGGCTGTGGACGGCAACGATCATCACCACCACCGCGACCGACGAGGTCGGCCAGATTCACGACCGGATGCCGATGGTGATCGACCCGGCGTCCTGGCAGGACTGGCTCGACCCGGACAACAACGACGTCCCGGAGCTGCGCCAGCTGCTCGTGCCCGCCGTGGCCGGCCGGCTGACCTCGTACCCGGTGTCGACCGCGGTGAACAACGTCCGCAACAACGGGCCGGAACTGCTCGAGGCCGCCCCAGGCCCATCCGGCCCGTCCCAGCCCAGATCGGGGCCGCAGGGGCCGCCAGGTGAACACCCACCCGACGGTGCTTCCGCTGGTCCCGCTGGCACTTTGTTCTGAACCCCGTACTGGCTGGGTAGCTTGACCCAGATCTGGCTGCCCGGCCATGCGGACAGGAGGTGATGGTCCGTGGACACTGCCACAGCCCGCAAGCGCCTGGAGGAGATCCAGCACGACCTCGACAGGTCGATCGCCGTGCTGCAGGGGGAGAACCACCGGGACGACAGCGTCACCGGGTCCCCGGCCGATCCCGCGGACGCCGGCGCCAACCTGTCCGAGGCCGACCGCAGCCAGGCCGTCCTGGAGGCGGCCCGGCGGCAGCGCACCCAGGTGGTGGAGGCGCTGACCCGGCTGAACGACGGGAAGTACGGGCATTGCGTGGACTGTGGCGACGAGGTGCCGGAAGGCCGCCTGGAGGCCCGGCCGGATGCCGCGCGGTGCGTCCGCTGCCAGTCCAAGCGGGACCGCGGCCGGCGCTGACCTCACCGGGGTCTTCGGGTCATAACGGCTTGCGCGCCGTCAGCACCAGCTGGATACCGAAGGACTCATCCGCACCGGCGGTGAGTTCCGCCTGGACCAGCCGCCCGATCGCGCCGGGCTCCTGGCGCAGCACCCGCGACACCACCGACGGCGACAGCACCGTCCGCGGCCGGATCGTGCCCGGTTTCAGGCCGGCCTCCAGGCACAGGTCGCGCAGGTGCTGGGCCCCGTAGCAGCGGGTGAACGTGCCGTCCTGCCAGGGGACCAGCAGCACCTCGGCGCTCGGCAGGTCGGTCAGCTCGGCCCAGTGCCGCTGCTCGGCTAGCGCCGCCATGCCGAGCACCAGCGAGTCCACGCTGGCGATCAGGCGGCCGCCGGGGCGCAGGATCCGGGCGATCTCGGCGGCCAGGTACTCGGCCGCGATGTACCGGGACAGCGCCCGGTCATCGGCGATCACTCCGTCCACGCTGCCGTCGGTGAGGAAACCTAGGCTGCCCGGGTCGGCGGCGACCGTGGTCACCGTTCCGGCCGCGCCCGCCGCCCGCTGCCTGCGGCGCGGCTGGGCGGGCCCGCCGTCGAGGGCGTCCCGGCTGGTGACCCGCAGCACCCGGTGCCCGGCCTTGGCCGCCTGGGCGGCGCTGCGTCCCTGCGGCCCGGAGATGTCGACCAGCAGCTGCCGCCCGCCGGGCAGCCAGGAGGCGAGCTGGGCGGTCGCGACAGCGCGGTGGAAACGCCAGTAATCCGCGAGTGAACCGTCGCCGGCCACGGCGAAAGGGCTGGCAGGAACGGCCACCGTTACCCCTGTTCGTTTCCCGATGCATCCCCCGAGTAGAGGTTTTCCCCGCCCGGGTTACTTCACTCGTAGCCGCGACGGAATGAAGAAGTTGCCGGCCGCGTTGCAGTTGCCATGATCGCAGCTGGCTATAAGCCGCTCGACGACCGCCGGGCACCGACTCCCCTCCAGCCCCGAAGGGCGAAGGATGTATCCTCCCGCCCATACGGTTCGGCCATGCGGCTGACCGACACGGCGGCCCGAGAGGGGGTGAGTAGGGTCCCGGAGACACTTACCGAGCGCAGCGAGCGCTTCGAGCAGGACGTGCTGCCCTACCTGGACCAGCTGTACTCCGCGGCCATGCGCATGACGCGCAACCCGGCCGACGCGCAGGACCTGGTCCAGGAGACGTTCGCCAAGGCGTATGCGTCCTTCCACCAGTTCCAGCCGGGTACCAACCTCAAGGCGTGGCTGTTCAGGATCCTGACCAACACGTTCATCAACACCTACCGCAAGCGGCAGCGTGAGCCGCAGCGGGCCGGCACCGAGGACATCGAGGACTGGCAGCTCGCCCAGGCGGCCGAGCACACCTCCTCGGGCCTGAAGTCGGCGGAGAGCGAGGCGCTCGAGCGGCTGCCCGACTCCGACATCAAGAACGCCCTGCAGGAACTGCCCGAAGATTTCCGCATCGCGGTCTATCTGGCCGACGTCGAGGGGTTCGCCTACCGCGAGATCGCCGACATCATGGGCACCCCGATCGGGACCGTGATGTCCCGGCTGCACCGTGGCCGCCGCCAGTTGCGCGAGATGCTGCAGGACTACGCCGCCGAGCGGGGCCTGGTCCGGTCCCAGACCGGGACATCCGCCGGCGGGACATCCGCCGACGGGGATGCACCCGCCCCGGCGGGTGACACAGTGGACGGCACGCCCTCATCGGCGGATGCAGCAGGAGATGACGCCTGATGAGTTGCGGGAATCCTCACGAGACCCCGTGCAGCGAGGTACTTGCCCGGGTCTACAGCTACATCGACGGCGAGATCGACAACATCAGCTACGCCGAGATCCGCCAGCACCTGGACGAGTGCGGGCCGTGCCTGCGGGAGTACGGGCTCGAGGAAGTGGTCAAGAAGCTCGTGCACAAGCACTGCGGCAGGGAGCTGGTGCCCAGTGACCTGCGCGCCCGGGTGCTCACCCGGATACAGCAGGTACGGGTCGAAATCGAAGTGACCGAGTTCCGCGGCGACTGAGGTACGTCTGCGGACCTGGGGGTCACCCAGCTACATTAGGTGAGCAAACCGGGGCTGGTGTGAACCCAGTGCAGCCTGAGTGGCCTGCCAACTTGGAGCGACCTCATGAACGGGACCGATGATCAGGGCTCGCCCGGCGACCCCGCATCCCGTCCCGCCGCCCCGGACGATCCCGGCCCGGCCGCTCCGGCCAGTTCTCAGCCCGCCGTCCCGGCCGGTCCCCAGCTTCCGGCGGACAGCCCCAGGCCGGTCTGCCAGCTCCCCCCGGTGGTGCCGGACTTCACCGGCCGGAAGGCCGAGTGCGCCCATCTCGCCGGGCTGCTGACTCCCGCGACGCAGGCCACCGGCCCGGTCGTGGTGGTCAGCGGGCCGCCGGGTGCGGGCAAGTCCACGCTGGCCCTGCGGGTGGCGCACGCACTGGGCGAGACGTTTCCCGACGGCCAGCTGTACCTGCCGCTGGGCGGCGGCACCCACCAGCCACGCGAATCGGGTGAGGTGCTGGGCGAGGCGCTGCGCGCCATGGGGGTCGGCTCGGCCCGGATCCCGGAGGGCGCCGGCGAGCGGGCCGAGCTGTACCGGTCCGAACTGGCCGGCCGCCGGGTGCTGGTGCTCGCCGACGACGCGGGATCGGCCGGCCAGGTGGCGCCGCTGCTGCCGGCCACCCCGGGCTGCGCGCTGCTGATCACCAGCCGGAGCAGGCTGGCCGGCCCGGAGGAGGCCGTGCTCTGCGCCCTGGACTCGCTCAGCCGCACTGACGCGGTGGAGCTGCTGGCCCGGATCGCCGGGCAGCAGCGGGTCGCCGCCGAGCCGCAGGCGGCGGACCGGCTGGTCGCCGCGTGCGGGCTGCTGCCGCTGGCGGTGCGCATCGCCGGGGCCAAGCTGGCCGCCAACCCCGGCTGGCCGCTGGAGCGGGTGGCGGGCCTGATCGACAACGAGCGCAGCCGCCTGGACGAGCTTTCCGCCGGCGACCTGGCCGTGCGGGCCAGCGTGGCGCCGAGCTACGAGGCGCTGAACGAGCCGGCCAGGCGGGCCTTCCGGCGGCTGTCCCTGCTCGGGCCGGTGGACGTGCCGCAGTGGGTGGTGGCCGCGCTGCTCGGCGAGCCGGACGCGGCCGGGACCGTGCCCGCCCTGGTGGACAGGTCGCTGCTCAGCCCGGTGGGCCGGGACGCCACCGGGGAGACCCGCTACCGGCTGCACAACCTGCTGCGCGACTTCGCCGCCGAGCGGATGGCTGAGGAACCCGCGGGCGCCAGGGACGTTCCGCTGGACCGGGTGCTGGCCGGCTACCTGGAGCTGGCGGTGCTCGCCGACCAGCGGCTGCCCCGGCTCGGCTTCTTCCCGCCCAGCCCGCCGCCGCCACCCGCCCCCCCGGCGGCCGCCGTAGCGGCTGCGCCGCTGACCACGGACGCGGTGGCCTGGTTCACCGCGGAACGGCTCAACCTGCTGGCCATCATCAGCTGGGCCTGCGCGCACGGCCGGTACCTGCTGGCCGCGCGGCTGGCCTCCTGCCATCCGACCTTCCAGTTCCTGCAGCACCGGGTGGACGACGCCGAGCAGATGTGGCGGGTGATCGAGCAGGCCGCCGAGCAGGCCGGTGACATCGCCACCTCGTCGGAGGCCAGGTTCCACCTGGCCTGGGTGATGGCCGACCGGGGCCGGTTCGCCGACGCGTACGCCGGGCTGGAGAAGTGTGTGCCGATCCTCGCCGCGCGCGGGGTGAGCGGCACCCTCGCGGTGGCGCTGTACTGGCGGGCCTTCTGTGCGGACATGCTGGGTCACTACGAGGCACAGCGGGACGACGCCGAGCAGTGCCTGGGCCTGGCCCGGCGGCTCAAGGAGCCGGGCATCGAGGTGGTGGCGCTGCGCATCCTGGGTCTCGGGCTGACCAGGCTCGGCAGCTACGACCGCGGGGTGGCGCTGTGCGAGCAGGCCGTCGCGCTGGCCCGCGCGCAGCACGAGCTGGCCTGGGAGTACAACGCCCTGGCCGCGCTGGCCCACTCGCTGTTCCTGGCCGGCCGGTACGAGCTCGCCGAGCGCTGGTGCCGGGAGGGCATCGAGGTCAGCCAGCGACTCGGCCTGTTCGTCACCGGGCAGGCGTTCCTGCTCGGCATGCTGGGTGACTCTTACACCGGCCAGCGCCGCTACGAGGAGGGCATCGAGGCGCTCAGCAGCGCGCTGGCCGCCTTCGAGGAGCACGGGGATCGCCGCGGCCAGGCGCTCTGCCTGCTCAAGATCGGCCGTGCCTACCTGGCGCTGGGCCAGACCGGGCCGGCCGGTGAGTACCTGCAGCGGGCCTTCCCGATCTTCGGTGAGCTCGGCCTGACCGCGCACGAGGACATCGCCATCCGCGCGCTCAACGAATGCCGCCCGCTGCCCGTGTGACCCCGCCCGCGCCCGGGCGGCCTGCCCGCAGCAGGCGAAGTGACCGGCTTGCCGCCGCACGCGCGGTAGGCTAACGGATAAAGCATGACACTCGCTACGAAACTGGGTCGTAGCTGCGACTACGGCGAGTGAGAAAATTGCTCTCTGCGGACCAGCTGCCGTAACTATATGCAATTTGTGAGTCACAATTTGCGCACGAAGGGGATTGGGCCTGCGTTTCCTGCGGCGCAGGCGATACCCTGAGCAGCAGGCCGCAACCACTGCGGGTTGACGCCTGCGCAGAGTTCCCAGGAGGTGGGCCGCGTATGGACCTGACGACTGATACGGGGTCGGTGGTCCTTCGGGGTGTCGTCTGGGGGTGACCTCATCGGCGACTGAACAGGAGGCCGATCTGCCAGGGGGAGGACTGTGAGATCGCTATCGTGGCCTGCCCGCCTGTATGTCGCAGTAGTCGCGCTGGCCGGGCTTGCCGTCATCGTCAACGGGCCGTTTACGGATATTGCCTGGTCCCCGTTCGTCGTCTTGGCGCTGCTGTTCCTGATCTGCGAGTCTGCCCCCGCGATTCTCACGCCGCGCCGGTTCTCCTGGACCGCGAGCACCGCTGCGACACTCGCCGCCGTCGTGCTCCTTGGCCCCGTCGGTGCTGCGCTGGTCGGCACGTCGACGGCCTTCTCCGTTCGCCGGATGCTGCTGGTCCAGCGCGTGTTCAACGCCGGCATGTACGCGCTCACCGTCTACGCGGCAGGCCGCGTATACGTTGCGCTCGGCGGCCACGTCGGGGTCCCGTTCCGCAGCTCCTTCCCCGGGATCATCGGCCCGTTCGCCGTCGCCGCCGTCGTGCATGTGGTGGCGAACCACGGGCTGCTCGGTGGCCTGCTCCCGCTGGTTCGGCGCTCGGAGGGCGTGGCGCGCAAGCGGCTGGCCGGCGTGGACTTCCGGGTACTGCTGTCTGACCTGGGCTATGCCGCGTTCGGGCTGCTCATCGCCGGCCTGTGGCGGGCGGTCGGGCCGTTCGCCGCCATCCTGGTGGTGCTGCCGCTGTTCGTCGCCAGATGGGCGATGATGCAGTACGCCGCGCAGCAGCGGGCGTATGAGGCCACGATGGCCGCGCTGTGCAAGGCGGTGGAGACCAAAGACTTCTACACCCGCGGGCACAGCGAGCGCGTGTCCCGCGGCTCGTCCATGCTGGCCAAGGAGATCGGCATGCGGGCCGACCGGCTGGAGGCGATCACCTACGCCGGCATGCTGCACGACGTCGGCAAGCTCGGTGTGCCCACCAAGGTGCTGCAGAAGTCCGGGAAGCTCACCGAGGAGGAGTACGCGGCCATCCAGCTGCATCCGATGCGCGGGCTGGAGATCGTCCGGGAAATCGGCTTCCTGGACGAGGCGCTGGCCGGCATCATGCACCACCACGAGCGGATCGACGGCCGCGGCTACCCGCTGGGCCTGGCCGGCGACGAGATCCCGGAGTTCGCCCGGGTCATCGCCGTCGCCGACGCGTTCGACTCAATGACCTCTACTCGCTCCTACCGTGGCGCACGGCGGATCGACGAGGCCATCGCCGAGCTGCGCAATTGGTCCGGCAGTCAGTTCGACCCGGCCCTGGTGGACGCGTTCGTCCGGGCGCTGGAGCGCGACGGCTGGGAGCGGCCGGAGCAGGTGGCCCCGCCCTCCGGACCCGCCGACGGGGTGACGGCGCAGGACCACGACGACCCGACAGCCCCGCTGCGCGTCGTTGAGAACCGCTGAGGCGGCCGTGACCGCCCCACCCGGCAGTTCTGTCCTGGTTCGCATCGGGGCCGGCCGGTCGTGACCACGCCGCGCACCGGGCCCCGCGCCCCCGCCTGGCAGGCCATGGACTCCGGGCAGCTGCTACTCATTGCGGCCGGCGGGATGCTCTCGGTGGCGGCCATCGCGCAGGTCGCGGTGACCGGTATCAAGCAGCCAGGCGACGCGGTGGCGTTCGGCTCCCTGGTCGCCTTGGGCGAGCTGCTGCGGATCACGCTGCCCGGCAACCGCGAGTCGGCCCCGATCGCCTCGGCGGGTGCGCTCGGCTACGCGCTGCTGCTCGGCATCGGCGCCAGCCCGGCGGTGCAGTCCGCCCTGCAGGTCATCGTCATCACCGTCGGCGGCATGATCGTCGGCGCGCTGCCGCACCTGGCCGCCGGCCGTCCCGCCAAGCTGGCCGGGATGGCCTCCCGGCTGGTCGCCGTGGCCTGCGTCGCGTTCGTCTTCCGGCCGTTCGCGACGACGCACCTGATCCGCGGCCACTGGTACATCGCGCTGATCGTGATGACCCTGCTGGTCATCCTGGCCTGGTTCGTGGACGCGCTGTTCGGCGCGCTGATCCGGGCCGAGGAACTGCGCGCCAGGTTCACCGTGGCGCTGTGGGACGAGCTGCGCGTCCAGCTGCCGCTGGGTGCCGCCGTGGGCGCCTCGGCGCTGCTGATCCCGTTTGCCTCCGAGGTGATGGGGCTGGCCGCGGTGTGGGTGTTCACCGTCCCGCTGCTCGTCTCGCAGGTCGCGTTCCGCCGGTACGTGGGCATCCGGACCACCTATCTGGAGACCGTGCGGGCGCTGTCCCGGATGACCGAGGTGGGCGGCTACGTAGAGGGCGGGCACTCGCGCCGGGTGAGCAGGCTCGCCGTGGCCGTCGGCCGCGAGCTGGGCATGGGCGAGTCCGAGCTGGACGAGCTCGAGTACGCGGCGCTGATGCACGACATCGGCCAGCTGTCGCTGCGCGACCCGATCCCGGGCGGCGCGACCGTGCTGGTCTCCCCGCCGGACCAGCGGCGGATCGCCGAACTCGGCGCGGACGTGATCCGCCAGGCGGGCGTGCTGGACAGCGTGGCCAACATCGTGGCGCGGCAGAGCGAGCCCGCCCGGGCCGGTGACCCGGGGGAGGGGCCGCCGGTGGCCAGCCGGATCATCCGGGCCGCCAACGCCTTCGACGACCTGGTCGGCAGCTCCGCGGACCGGGACCGGGCCGCGGCCGCGCTGGAGCGGCTGCGGCTGGACACCGCGGCCGAATACGACCCGGGCGTCGTCGAGGCCCTTAGCAAAGTGATCGGCCGCCGCACTCTCAGCCTGACCTGATTGTGAGACTGCGGCGGTTGTCCACAAGCCGCGGCGGGGAATCGTTGACAGGGATGCCCGCGGCGCGCCATTATCTGGTGGTTTGCGAAGCGGGGCGCCGGGGGTTCGGCCCGGAGCAGCTAGTCCGCTTACGTTCGGTTGACCAGGGGAAGGCGGCCTTTAATGCGTTCGAATCTGGTCGGCCCAGATGCCCGGACAGTCTGCGTTCACCGCGCCGCCGACCGCCTACGACGGCATCGTCTACGTCTCCGGCGCCGGTGACGGCGGGACGGTCTACGCGGTCAGCGAGGCGGACGGGATCGTCCGGTGGACCGGCAGCGTGGAGAACGGCGACGAGAGCTCTCCCGCCGTCAACGGCTCGGGCGTCTATGTGTCCTACGCCTGCCAGCAGGACTACCGGTTCAGCCTGCGCGGGCACCTGATCTGGCACCATCAGACCGGTTGCGAGGGCGGTGGCGGCAGCACCGCGGTCCTGAACGGTGCCTCCCTGTACGCCAGGGGCTCGGTCGACACGCCGGTCATTCTCAAGGAGTCGTCGGGAAAGCAGGCCGGCACGTTCGCCTCCGCCACCGCGCCCGCCTTCGACAGCACGAACATGTACACCCTGCAGAGCGGGAACCTGGTCGCGGTCGACCCGTCCGGCAGCCCGAGCCGCTGGGTCTTCGGCGACGGAACCCTGGTCACCGCGCCAGTGGTGAGCAGCGGGGTGGTGTACGTCGGCAGCAGCACCGGCATGGTCTACGGCGTGTCCGTGAAGACGCACACCAGGATATGGAGTGCCCGGGCCGGTGCGGCTATCGTCGGCCCCGACGAGCAGAACGCCGGCGTCCTGGCCGGGCTGGGTATCGGCGGCGGCCTGCTTGTGGTCCCCGCGGCCAACGTGCTGACCGCCTTCGGCAACTGAGTCACGGCACAATGGGGGCACACAGGTCTGAGGGAGGGAGGCGCGGTGGCGGAAGTCCGCGCGGAGATGGTCGCGAACGTCTGGAAGGTGGTCACCACCGAGGGCGCGAGCGTCGGTGACGGTGACACGCTGGTGATCCTCGAGTCGATGAAGATGGAGATCCCCGTGCTCGCCGAGTCTTCAGGAACCGTCACCAAGCTGGCCGTGGCCGAGGGCGACGTGGTTCAGGAGGGCGACCTCATCGCCACCATCGAGTAAGGCCCGCCAGCTCCAGTCAGCCAGCCGCCGTCCGGCTCTCCCGCGGGCGCAGCCGCTCAGCCCGCGACCGCCGCGCCGTGCCGCGAGCACCGGGCCGTCCACCGGTCCGGCGTGACCTTGACCACCATCCGGCGGCCGCACCGCGGGCAGTACCGCGGCGGGTCCAGCGCCGCCGCCCGGTCACACGCGGCATGGTCCCCGGTCCCGGCCGGCCCGCCGCACTGCGCGCAGTACCCGCCCGCGGCGCCGGCCGGCACGCTCAAACCCCGCTGGTCGACCGCGGGTAGGCGACCGCCGGGTCGGTGGCCACGTTGACCAGGTACGGCACCCCGGAATCGAACGCGCGGCGCAGCGCAGGCCCGATCTGGCCCGGCTCGGTGACCAGCTCGCCGGCGCCGCCGAGAGCGCGCACCACCTCGTCGTACCGGCACATCGGCTGCAGGTCGGCCGCGACGTCGTAGCCGTATAGCGCCTGCATCGGGTGCTTCTCCAGGCCCCAGATGCCGTTGTTGCCGCAGACCATCACGACCGGCAGGTTGTGCCGGACCAGCGTGTCCGCGTCCATCAGCGAGAACCCGGCCGCCCCGTCGCCGAGCAGCAGCGCCACCTGCGCCGACGGCCGGGCCAGCCGCGCCGCGATCGCGTACCCGAGCCCGGTGCCCAGGCACCCGTACGGCCCCGGGTCGAGCCAGCCGCCGGGCCGCCGCGGCTCCACGTACTTGCCCGCGTACGACACGAAGTCGCCACCGTCCCCGATGACCACCGCGTCGTCGTCCAGCACCCGGGCCAGCTCCCCGTACACCCGCATCGGGTGGATAGGGCTCGCCTCGCTCTCCAGCAGTTCCTGATCATCCTTGACGGCTGCGCCCACCGCATCCCGCAATCTGCTCAGCCATGCGCTGCCGGGCGGCGGCTGCCGCGGGCCGGCCCCGGCGAGCTGGCCGAAGAACGCGGCCAGGCTCCCTGCGGCCGAGGCGGCCAGCGGGCAGTGCCGGGCGATCTGCTCCGGCGCGTCCGCGACGTGCACCACCTGCGCCGGGGGCGCGCCGTCCCGCCCGCCGAACTCACCGTAACCGAGCCGGAAGTCCAGCGGTGCGCCCACCACCACGACCAGGTCCGCCTCGCGGAACGCCACCGACCGGGCCCGGGTGACCAGCAGCTCGTGCCCGGGCGGCAGAATCCCGCGGCCCTGGCCATTGGCGATCACCGGCAGCCGCAGCGCCTCGGCCGCGAGCCGCGCCTCGTTCTCTGCCCCGTCCAGCCACACGTCCGAACCAAGAACCAGCACCGGCCGCTCCGCCGCCGCCAGCAGCCCGGCGATCTCTTCGACCGCCCCCGCGTCGATCCCCCCGTCAGCTGCACCAGCCGCACCAGCCGCACCGGTCCCGGCGGGCGCCGCGGGGGCCTGGCCGAACAAGGCCTCCAGCGAGATGTCCAGGAAGACCGGGCCCCGGTGTGGCGCGCCGGCCAGCCGGAACGCCTCGTCTACCGCGCCGGCGATCCGCCCGGTCTCGTGCTCGGTCCAGGCCCGCTTGGTCACCGCCTCGACCAGCCGCGGGTGGTCGATCTCCTGCAGGCTGCCCGAGCCCCACCGGTAGTCCGGCGCCCGGCCGGCCAGCACCACCACGGGCGAGCCGTTGAAGTGCGCGGTGGTGATCGCGCTCACCCCGTTGGTCACCCCGGGACCGGCGGTCAGCACGGCCAGCCCGGGCCGGCGGGTCAGCCGCGCCGTCGCTTCGGCCGCGAACACCGCCGTCTGCTCGTGCCGCACGTCCAGCAGCCGCATCGGCGGCTGGGCGTGCACCGCGCCGTCGTACAGCGGGAACACGTGCCCGCCGGACAGGGTGAACATCGTCGTCACGCCGTGCGCGCGGGCGGCCGCCACCGCGAGCGCGCCACCGTGCGGCGACGCCGGGGATTCCTGGTTCATGCCCGCGACGTTACCAGCCGGTAGAAGCGACAGGCCGGAGACTTGGGACTGCCATCACCGGCCTTCTTTAGCGGCTAATCATCCCTATTTGGGCCCCCGTAGATCATTGTCGGACGGTCGTATCAGGGGCAAGATTGTGTCATCGCCCGGACGCGCACGGTGACGAGCCGGCCCGGCCGGGAGCACATCGGCGCGCCGGGCCATCGGTGCGCCGGCCCACCGGACCCAGCGGAGGAGTCCCGATGCATCCTCGCCCCTCGCCACGCCGACGGCACCCGATCCTGCTGCTGTTGCTGGTACCGCTGATCGCGGTTCTGATACCCGAGATCTACAACTTCGCCAGCCCGTCGATCGGCGGCATGCCGTTCTTCTACTGGTGGCAGCTGCTGTGGATCGCCGGGGTCGCCGTGTGCACCGGGATCGTCTACTTCGTGACGAGGAGCACGCGATGATCCCTAAGTTCAACTCGCTGGAGTTCGGCATCGTCGTCGCGATGTTCGCGATCGTCACCGTGATCGGGTTCATGGCCACCCGGTGGCGGCGCGGCGCCTCGCTGGCCAGCGTCGAGGAGTGGGGACTGGGTGGCCGCCGGTTCGGCACCTGGGTCACCTGGTTCCTCCTCGGCGGAGACCTGTACACCGCGTACACGTTCGTGGCGGTGCCCGCCCTGCTGTTCGGTACCGGCGCGGCAGGCTTCTTCGCGGTCCCGTACACGATCGCCGTGTTCCCGCTGGTGATGTTCGTCGCGGCGCGGATGTGGTCGGTGTGCCACGAGCACGGCTACGCCACCGCCGCCGAGTTCGTCCGCGGACGGCACGGGTCCACGGTGCTCGCCCTGCTCGTCGCGATCACCGGCATCGTCGCGACCGTCCCGTACATCGCGCTGCAGCTGACCGGGATCAAGGCGGTTCTCGAGGTGATGGGCATCGGCGGGGACTGGCCGCTGTGGATCGCGTTCGTCGCGCTGGCCGCCTACACCTGGACCTCGGGGCTGCGGGCGCCCGCCCTGATCGCGTTCGTCAAGGACATCCTCATCTACGTCATGGTCCTCGTCGCGGTCATCTACATCCCGTACAAGCTCGGCGGCTACGACGTCATCTTCCACCGGGCGAACACCGCGCTGGCGGGCGACACGCCCCCGTCCAGCACCCTGCTGGCCGGGTCGCAGTACCTCGGCTACTCGACGCTGGCGCTCGGCTCGGCGCTGGCCCTGTTCCTCTACCCGCACGCGGTGACCGGGGTGCTCGCCACCCGCGAGCGGCGCGTGGTGAAGAAGAACATGTCGCTGCTGCCCGCATACTCGCTGATGCTGGGCTTCATCGCGCTGCTCGGCTATATGGCGCTCGCCGCGCACGTCAAGCCGGTGGGTGGCACGGCCGCGAAGCCGGACACCACCACGATCGTTCCCGTGCTGTTCAACGACCAGTTCCCGCACTGGTTCGCCGGGATCGCCTTCGGCGCCATCGCCATCGGCGCCCTGGTGCCCGCGGCGATCATGGGGATCTCCGCGGCGAACACGTTCGCCCGCGACATCTACAAGCCGTACTTCCGGCCCAATGCCAGCGACCGGGAGGAGGGACTGGTCAGCCAGATCGTGTCGGTGATACTCAAGCTGGGCGCGGTCGCCGTGATCGTCAGTCTCAAGCTCTCGTTCGCTATCGAGTTCCAGCTCATCGGCGGCGTCATCGTCATCCAGATCCTGCCGCCCGTGGTGCTCGGCCTGTACACCCGGTGGTTCCACCGGTGGGCGCTGGCGGCCGGCTGGGTGGTCGGAATGGGCCTGTCCGTCTACATGCTCTACGTGACGCCGTCCAAGACGGCGACGCACTTCGGCAGCGCGTCGTTCGCGTTCAGCACCTGGGGGTTCGACACCAAGGTGACGATCTGGACCGGCATCGTCGGGGTGCTCGCCAACCTGATCGTCGCCGCCGCGCTCACCCCGCTGCTCGCCCGGCTGCCGCGCGGCCGGGACGAGACCAGTCCCGCCGACTACGAGGAGGAAGAGGCGCCCGCGATGGCCGGCCCGGCCGGTGCGGGCTGAGGCCAGACTTCCGGTCCGTGGCGCGCCGGCCAGCCTGGAGCGCGCCATGAGCGCAGCCGTCAAGGCCGAATCTAGAGCGTGGCGGACAGCGCCTTGACCGGCATGCGGAGCCGGGCCAGCATGTCGAGATCGTCCTGGGCGGCCCGGCCCAGCGTGGTCAGGTAGTTGCCGACGATGATCGCGTTGATGCCGCCCAGCATGCCGGCCTCGGTGCCCAGGTCGCCGAGGGTCAGCTCGCGCCCCCCCGCGTACCGCAGCACGGTGGCGGGCAGCGCCAGCCGGAACGCGGCGATCGTCCGCAGCGCGTCAGGCCCGGACACGAACCCCCGGCCGGCGAACGGCGTGCCGGGCCGCGGGTTGAGGAAGTTCAGCGGGACCTCGTGCGGGCCGAGCGCGGCGAGCTGGGCGGCCAGTTCGGCCCGCTGGGCCAGGCTCTCGCCCATCCCGATGATCCCGCCGCAGCACAGCTCCATGCCGGCCGACCGGACCAGGGCGCAGGTGTCGTGCCGCTCCTGCCAGCTGTGCGTGGTCACCACCTGGCCGAAGTACGACCGTGCGGTCTCCAGGTTGTGGTTGTAGCGGTGCACGCCCAGGCCGGCCAGCGCGCTCGCCTGCTCCGGGGTGAGGATGCCCAGCGAGCAGGCGATGTTGATGTCCACCGCGGCGTTGATGGCCGCGATCGCGTCGCCGACCTGGTCCATCAGCCGCTGGTCCGGCCCGCGCACCGCGGCGACGATGCAGAACTCGGTGGCCCCGGTGGCGGCGGTCGCCTCGGCCGCGGCGACCAGTTCGGGCACGTCCAGCCACACCGCGCGGACCGGCGAGGTGAACTGCCCGGACTGCGAGCAGAAGTGGCAGTCCTCCGGGCAGCCGCCGGTCTTGACCGACACGATCCCCTCGACCTCGACCTCGGGGCCGCACCAGCGCATCCGCACCTCGTGCGCCAGCGCTAGCAGCTCGCCGATGCGCTCGTCGGGCAGCCGCAGGCAGGCCAGCACCTGCGCCTCGTCCAGGCCGCGGCCGCAGGCCAGCACCTGCTGCCGGGCGGTCTGCAGGATGTCCCCGCTCAGCGCGGTGTCCGTCACATCGGTGTCAGTCAACACGGGCCTTTCGTCTCGAGGCTTATTCAAAACCCTGACAGATCACGGATGGTCAGATCTCCGGGTTTTGAATGAGTCTCGTCCGGGTTACGAACGCGGCCGGGTCGAAGTGGCCGCCGAACGCCGGGGCCAGCCCGGCCCGGGCCGCGGCCAGGAAGCCGTCCGGGCCGGCCTGCGGGCAGCCCGCGGGCAGCGCCCCGGCCAGCGGCCGGCCCGCCAGCGCGGTCAGGTCGGCGGCGTTGTTCCGCTCGGCCAGGCCCGGCCGGGCCGGCCAGCGGCCGATGACCACCCCGGCCAGCGTCAGCCCACGCGCGGCCAGCGCCTCCAGGCTGAGCGCGGTGTGGTTGAGCGTGCCTAGGCCCGGCTCGGTGACCAGCAGCACCGGGGCCGCCAGCCAGCCGGCCAGGCCGGCCAGCGTGCCGCCCGCCGGGTCGTAGCGGACCAGCAGTCCGCCTGCCCCCTCGACCAGCACCAGGTCCCGGCTGCGGGCCAGCTTGGCCACGTAGCCGGCCGCCTCGTGCAGGTCCAGCGGCGGCAGCCCGGCGGACCGGGCGGCGGCCTCCGGCGACAGCGCCGCCGGGAACCGGGCCAGCTCGTGCAGGTCGGTGAGGCCGGTCAGCCGCCGCACCTCGTCGGTGTCGCTCCCCGGCTCCCCGTGCGCCAGCCCGGTCTGCGCGGGCTTGACCACGGCCACCTCGCCGCCGCGGTCCCGGGCCAGCGCGGCCAGCGCCGCGGTGACCGCGGTCTTGCCGACACCGGTGCCGGTGCCGGTCACGATCAGCACGGTCATCCGCGGCGCAGCCTGGTCACGAACTTGTACCGGTCGCCGCGGTACCAGGACTGGGCGAACTCCACCGGCAGCCCGTCGCTGTCGAAGGCGTGCCGGGACAGCAGCAGCAGCGGCAGCCCGACGTCCACGCCGAGCAGCCGGGCGTCCTCCGGGCCGGCCAGCACGGTCTCGATCGTCTCCTCCGCCTCGGCCAGCCGCACACCGTAGCTGGCGGTCAGCGTCTCATACAGCGACGAGTGCCGGTCCAGCTCCCGGCGCAGCCCGGGGAACCGGCGGGCCGGCAGGTGTGAGGTGTCGATCGACATCGGCTCGCCGTCGGCCAGCCGGAGCCGGTGGATGCGCAGCGCCCGGCCGCCGGGCCTGATGCCGAGCCGTGCGGCCAGCTGCTCGTCCGCGGTGACGTAGCCGATCTCCAGGATCGTCGTCCTGGGGTGCAGCCCGTGCGCCCGCATCCCCTCGGTGTAGCTGGCCAGCTCCAGCAGCTGCGCCACCTTGGGCTTGGCCACGAACGTGCCCCGGCCCTGGATGCGCAGCAGGCGGCCCTCGATGACCAGCTCGGACAGCGCCTGCCGCACCGTGGTCCGGGACGTGCCGTACTGCCGGGCCAGTTCGCGCTCCGGCGGCACCGGCGCTCCCGGCGCCATCGCCGCGGTGAGTTCGAGCAGCCGCTGCTTCACCGCGTAGTACTTGGGCAGCGGGCGGCCCGGCTCGTCAGGCGGGAAATCGGCCCGTGGCACGGTCGAGGCGGTCAGGGTGCCCTCCTTCCCGCTGGTGCCGGCCGGGGCGCCTGGTCCGCCGGCGCCGGGGGCCGGGTTTGCTGGGTTTGCTGAGCCACCGCGGCCAGCGCCCGCGCCACCGCGGTGAAGTCGCGTTCGGCCAGCGTGGCACGGGCCGCGAGGCGCAGGCAAGCGCGGCCGGCCGGCACCGACGGCGGCCGGAAGCAGCCGGCCCGCACGCCGTACTCGGCGCACGCCCGCTGGGCCGCGGTGGCCGCCGCCGGGCTGCCCAGCGTCACGCTGATCACCCCCGCGGCGGGCCGCGACACGTCCAGCCCGACCCCGGCCGCGATGTGCGCGATGCGCAGCGCGTTCGCCCTGGTCCGCTCGCCCAGGCCGGGCTCGGCCGTCAGCATGTCCAGGGCGGCCAGCGCGGCGCCGGCGCACGGCGGGGCCAGCCCGGTGTCGAAGATGAACGGCCGCGCGGTGTCCACCAGGGCCGCGATCACCTCGGCGTGGCCGAGCACCGCGCCGCCCTGGCTGGCCAGCGACTTCGACAGCGTCACGGTCCGTACCACGTCAGGCTCCGCGGCCAGGCCCGCGGCGTGCGCGGCGCCGCGGCCGCCGGGCCCGGCGACGCCGAGCGCGTGCGCCTCGTCCACCACCAGCAGCGCGCCGTGCGCCCGGGCCGCCCGGTGCAGCGCGGCCAGCGGGGCCAGGTCGCCGTCCACCGAGAACACCGACTCGGTGACGACCAGCGCGCCCGGTTCGGTGCGCCGGGCCAGCGCGGCCCGCGCCGCGGCGGCGTCCAGGTGCGGGATGACCTCGACCCGTACCCCGGCCCCGGCCCGGGCCAGCCGGCACGCGTCGATCAGCGAGGCGTGGTTGGCCGCGTCGGACAGCACCAGCACGGGGGAGCGCTTTGGCCCGGACAGGGCGGCGGTCAGCGCGGTGACCGCGCCCAGGTTGGCCAGGTAGCCGGAGGAGAACACCAGCGCGGCCTGCGCGCCGCAGAACGCGGCCAGCGCCCGCTCCAGCCTGGCGTGCAGTTCGGTGCTGCCGGTGACCAGCCGGGATCCGGTGGCGCCGGCCCCCCACTCCCGGGCGGCCGCCGCAGCCGCCTCGGCGACCAGCGGGTTCGCCGCCAGCCCCAGGTAGTCGTTGGATGCGAGGTCACACCCGTCCCGGCCGGCGTCCGGGCCGGGGCCGGGACGGGAGCGCGGGCGCAGCACCCGGCGCAGCCCGGCGGCCTCCCGGGCGGCGGCCGCGGCCCGCAGCGGCGCCAGCGGATCCGGCGTGTCCTGCATGTGCGCATCCTTCCAGGTCGGCCGCGCGCAGCCGGCGGTGGGGAGGCCTAGAGCGTCATGCAAAACCGCATCGTGAGTGCGGGCCCGGAGGGCCTGCGCGAGCGATCGGCCCAGGTGACGACAGCAGATACCGGGCGGGGTAATTTTGCATGACGCGGGCTCTGAACGGGCACAGCGCATCTGGGTGGCATGATGGCGGCGTGCCCACACTGTCGGAGATGGCGGCCCGCCATACGCGGCTGTCCACCGCGGACGTGGAGTGGCTGCACGCCCTGGTGTCGGACTGGCAGCTGATCGCCGACCTGTCGTTCGCCGACCTGGTCCTCTGGGCGCTCACCAGGGACGGCAGCGGCTGGCTGGCCATGGCTCAGATGCGGCCGACCACCGGCCCCACCGCGGTGCACGACGACGTGGTCGGGCTCACCATCGGGTCCGGGCAGCGCCCGCTGCTCGGCGCCGCGATGCGGGAGCGGCGGATCTGCCGGGAAGGCGACCCGGACTGGACCTCCGGAGTGCCGGTCCGTGCGGAGACCATCCCGGTCACCCGGGCCGGCCAGGTGATCGCGGTCATCGAGCGGAACACCAACCTGAGCGCGGCACGCACCCCGAGCCGGCTGGAGCTGACCTACCTGCGCGGCGCGGACGACCTGGCCCAGATGGTGGCCGAGGGCACGTTCCCGTTCCCCGGCGAGGAGCCCATCCTGGTCCGGTCCCCGCGGGTGGGGGACGGGCTGCTGCGGCTCGGCCGCGGCGGCCAGGTCACCTACGCCAGCCCGAACGCGCTGTCCGCCTACCGCAGGCTCGGCCTCACCGCGGACCTGGTCGGCGCCGAGCTCGGCCCGGTGACGGCGCGGCTGTGCGCGCCGGGGGAGCCGATGGACGACTCGCTGATGGTGGTCGCGAGCGGGCGCAGGCCGCGGGAGACCGAGGTCGAGTCGAACGGCTCGGTGGTCCAGCTGCGGGCCATCCCGCTGGCGGTGGCCGGTTCCCGGACCGGTGCGCTGATCCTGGTGCGGGACGTGACCGAGCTGCGCCGCCGGGAGCGGGAGCTGCTGTCCAAGGACGCGACGATCCGCGAGATCCACCACCGGGTGAAGAACAACCTGCAGACGGTGGCCGCGCTGCTCCGGCTGCAGGCCCGCCGGATGTCCGAGCCGCAGGCGCGGGCGGCGCTGGACGAGGCGGTCCGCCGGGTCGGCTCGATCGCGGTGGTGCACGAGACGCTGTCCCTCACCCCGGACGAGATCGTGGATTTCGACGGCATCGCCGAGCGGGTCGTCACGATGGCCGTCGAGGTGTCCGCGCCGGAGCCGGGCATCACGCCGCGGCTGTCCGGCACGTTCGGCCGGCTGTCCTCCGCGGTGGCCACCCCGCTGGCGATGGTGCTGACCGAGCTGCTGCAGAACGCCCTGCAGCATGGTCTCGGCCCGGGCCCGCCGGCCCGGCCCGGGCCGGGCACCCAGCCGGCCGGCACCCTCGAGGTGACCGCGCGGCGGCGGCCGGGCAATCTCACCGTCATGGTCGCCGACGACGGCGTGGGCCTGCCGGACGGGTTCGACCTGGACTCGGCCACCAGCCTTGGCCTGCAGATCGTGCGCACGCTGGTGGTGTCCGAACTCGGTGGCAGCCTGGCCGTCACCGGCCGCCCGGGCGGCGGCACGCTGGCCGTGGTCGACCTGCCGGTGGAGACGCCCGTCCCGGCCGAATCCGGCGGCGGTGCCGTGACCGAACCGGCCGCCGAGGGCGCCGGGCGTCGTTAAGCCGCCCGCGCACGCGAGGCTGTGGGCCCGGGTGGTCAGCCCGGGCCGTCATGGCCGCGCTCAGACGTGCGCGCGGGCCCTGATCCTGGCCGTGCGCCGCTTGAGTGCGCGCCGCTCGTCCTCGCTCATGCCACCCCAGACCCCAGCGTCCTGGCCGCTCTCTATCGCCCACTGCAGGCAGAGATCCATGACCGGGCAGCGCCGGCACACCTGCTTGGCTTCATCGATCTGGAGCAGCGCAGGACCGGTGTTACCGATGGGGAAGAACAGTTCAGGGTCCACGTCACGGCAGGCGGCGTGGTGACGCCAGTCCATGCGGTCCACTCCTCTTCGCGGCGGGTGGTGCCCGCCGCCTGGGCTCTCGGCGGGACTGGCCCGCCTGCGGGTTATCGGCGGGTCTTGGCCGACCTGCCGTCTGACTTCATCCTTGTGAACATTTTCACGAGCTGAGCCGTATGTCGGGGTCCGTGAGGTTCCCGGCTATGATGCACCTTTGCTCGCGAAGCCAGTGCCCCGCGCGGCCCCGTGACCGAGGACTTATGGTCGCCCCGGTCCCGTTAGCCGAGGTTGCGCGGCACGTGCACCTGCTCGCGATGCATCGCTTCCCACTCTTTCAACTGCGGCTAGCAGGCGCAAGAGTTCCGGTCAAGGTTCAGCGCGTTTTATATGTCAGATACGTCACAGGCCCGCCGGAAGGCTCAGCCGATGACCCGCAACGCGCGCGGCACCGCGTGAAAGGCGACGCATTCATGCTCGCCCATGTACTCTCCGTCCACCTGCAGCGCTATCGGCCTGGATGAACGCAAGGTGAACGCCCGCTCGTCGTGCAGCGAGAGCACCTGGCGGCCGTCCGGCGGCCCATTCTTCGCCGCCAGCATCTGGCGGATTGCGTTCAGCGTGGAAACGGTGCGCAGCCGGCGCAGCGCGAACACGTCAAGCCCGCTGTCGAAATTGGCCAGCGGGCTCGGGTTCACCGGCCGATGGCCCAGGTAGGTCCACGGGGCGGTGTTGGAAACCACGCTGAGAAACAGGTTGTTCACCGGCGGCTGCCCGGCGCGTTCCAGGGTCAGCGCGGGATGCCGCCGGTCGGTGACCGAGAAGTACTGCCGGATGGTGGTCCATACGTAGAGCGTGTCGCTGGCTTTCCGGCCGCTGGCGCGCAGTCCTTCGATTGCCCGCACCACCTCCGCGTCGATGCCCAGCCCGGCGCAGAATGTGAAGTACCTGCCGCCCGCCAGGCCGAGGCCGATGCACCGAGACTGGCCGGCCGCTACGGCCTCCAGAATGCGGCCGGTGGCGTCGATGGGATCCATGGACTGGCCGAGTGAGCGGATGAAAACATTCGCATTCCCGCCGGGAATGGGCGCCAGCACCGGCAGGTCGCCCGCCCGGCCCCCGCCGGTCTCTCCCGGGCCGGGCGTCCCCAGCAGCCCGTTGACCGTCTCGTTGACCGTGCCGTCGCCGCCCAGCGGGAGCACGAGGTCCAGGCCCCGCCCGGCCGCTCCCGCGGCCAGCGCCGCCGCGTGCCCCCGGTAGCGTGTCTGCACGACCTCCAGGTCGATGTCGGAGGCCAGCGCGCGCACGATGACATCGCGCCGGAGCTGGCTCGTCGAGGTGGCCTGCGGGTTAACGATCAGCAGTGCACGCACGGGCTAGGCCGTGCCAGGCTGGTCATGCTGGCGCCGCTTGCTGGACCTGCGAGACATGGGCTTAGGGTAGCCATGCGGAGAGGGGGCGGGAAATGCGGGATCGTCCTTTCGCCCTGTTCGGGGCGGCCGGCCTGCTGGCTGTGCAGACGGTTGGGCTGTGCATCGCGTCCGTGCTGTCCGCCGTCGACACCGCCGACGGCCGGTCCTACGAACGGAGCAGCGGCATCGCGCTGACCGTGATCGGGTTCGCTGCGGCGGCCGCGTTCGCCTGGGTGGCCACCGGGCTGGTCCAGGCACGCCGGTGGAGCTTCACGCCGGCCGTGCTGATCCAGCTGTTCACCCTGATCGTCGGGATCTACCTGCTGCAGAGCCACCGCTACGAGTGGGGTGTGCCCGCCGTGGCCCTGGCCGTAGCCGCGGCCGTCTTGCTGCTGCTGCCGGGCAGCCTGGACGCGCTCGGCCGCAAGCCGCCGCCCGCCGAAGACGGGCCGGAGCGCACGGACGCGCGGGCAGCCAAAAACGCACCCGGCACCGCCCGGTCCACCAAGACCGCATCCGGCACCGCCCGGTCCACGAAGTCCGCACCCGGCGCGGCGCGGCCTAGTCGTCCTCGGTCAGGCCGTCCCTGAGCTGAGCCAGCGTCCTGGCCAGCAGCCGGGACACGTGCATCTGCGATATGCCCAGCTCGGCCGCGATCTGCGACTGTGTCATGTTGCCGAAGAAGCGCAGCAGCAGGATCCGCTTCTCCCGCGGCGGCAGCCGCTCGAGCAGCGGCTTGAGCGACTCCCGGTACTCCACGCCCTCCAGCGCGTCGTCCAGCATGCCCAGCGACTCGGCCACGGCGGGCGCGTCGTCATCGCCGGAATCCGGTGCGTCCAGCGACACCGTGGAGTAGGCGTTCGCCGACTCCAGGCCCTCCAGCACGTCCTCGTCGCTCATCTGCAGGTGCGCGGCCAGCTCGGCCACCGTCGGGGCGCGGCCCTCCCGCTGGGCGAGGTCGCTGATGGCCTTGGTCAGCGCGAGCTTGAGCTCCTGCAGCCGCCGCGGCACCCGGACCGCCCAGCCCTTGTCGCGGAAGTGCCGCTTGATCTCGCCGACGATGGTCGGCGTCGCGTACGTGGAGAACTCGACGCCGCGAGCCAGGTCGAACCGGTCGATCGACTTGATCAGCCCGATCGTGGCGACCTGGGTGAGGTCGTCCAGCCATTCGCCGCGGTTGCGGAACCGCCGGGCCAGGTACTCCACCAGCGGCAGGTGCAGCTCGACGAGCTCGCCGCGCAGCCGCAGCCGTTCCGGATCACCTTCGGGCAGCGCCGCCAGCCGCTCGAACAGCTCGCGGGCCCTGGCGCGGTCTTCCTCCGCGTGCGTGCTCCGGACCGCCGTGAGAGAGGGGGCGTCCGTGACCTCGCCCTCGGCGGGCCGCAGGCCGGCCTCGTCGGGCAGCGGGACCCTGGCCTCCTCGGTCACCCTGCCCCCGTCTGGCCGCGGGTCTTGCGGAGCACGATGGTGACCCGGTCACCGGGCCCGACGTGCGAATCCACCGAGCCGGCCAGGGCCGACAGCACCGTCCAGGCGAAGGTGTCCTTGGACGGCGGCCTGCCGACCGCGGAGTCCGCCGAGACGGAGATCGTCATCGTGTCGCGGCCCAGCTCGAAGTCGCATTCCAGCGTGCTGTCCGATTCCGCCTGGGCCAGCAGCATGGCGCAGGCCTCGTCCACCGCGATGCGCAGGTCCTCGATCTCGTCCAGCGTGAAGTCCAGCCGGGCGGCCAGGCCCGCGGTGGCGGTACGCAGCACCGACAGGTAGGCGCCCTCGGCGGGCATCTTGATGGTCACCCGGTCACGCGCCTGCTCGCGTGCCTGGTCACGGGCCGTGGGCGGCGGCAGCGTGCCGGTCCCTGGGGCGGACGCCCACGGCTTGTTCTCTTCGGTCACGTCACTCCTTGGCCGACCCTGGGTCGGGGCCCCGGCGCGGGGGCTCCTGTGTGCAACCTACCGCTGTCGGCGGCCCAGGCGGACACGGCGCGCTGCCGCGTGCCGGCGCCGTGCGAGTTTCCGCAGGTAGAACGAGACAGTCCGGACCGCCGCAACCCTGAAAGAAGCGGCGATCCGGACGGTTTTATGCGGCTTTGGGGTTGGCGCCCCGGTAGCGGGCCGCTCAGCCCTGCTTTGTCTCCCAGAAGATCTTGGCGATCTCGTCGATCTTGGCCAGCAGCTCGTCCGCCTTGGCCACGTCGTTGCTGCCCTTGGTGCCCCCCGCGCCGGCCAGCTTGGTGGCCTGGTTGAACAGCTCGTGCAGCTGCGGGTACTTCTCGAAGTGCGGCGGCTTGAAGTAGTCCGTCCAGAGCACCCACAGGTGGTGCTTGACTAGTTCGGAGCGCTGCTCCTTGATCAGCACCGCCCGGGTGCGGAACTCGGGGTCGCTGTTCGCCTGGTACTTCTCTGCGATGGCCTTGACGGACTCCGCCTCAATCCGGGCCTGGGCCGGGTCGTATACGCCGCAGGGCAGGTCGCAGTGCGCGTACACAGTGGTCTTAGGTTCGAGGAGACGTACGAGCCTCATCGCTCCCCTTCTTTCGTATCGGATCATTGGGTGCAAGACCCGACCCTACCCCTGTGGCCTGCTGTCACACGTGGGAGGTCGGTGACTACCGGGAGGTTAGGATGCGCTGGCCCCACCTGCGCTGGCCGTTGCTGCGCGTCGCCGTGGCCGAGCGGTCGATGCAGCCGACGCTGTACCCCGGTGACTGGCTGCTGGTCTGGCGGACCAGCCGGGTCCGCCCCGGCCAGGTGGTCGTCGCCCGGCACCCGTCCCGTCCCACACTGCTGCTGGTCAAGCGGGCGCTGCGGCGCGAGGCCGGCGGCTGGTGGCTGCGTTCGGACAACCCGGCGGCCGGTGGCGTGGACAGCGGGGCCTTCGGCGCGGTAGCACCCGGCCTGATCGAGGGCCGGGTGCTACTGCGCTACTGGCCCGCCCGGCGGCGGCGCGGGCCACTGTCCGCCAGGCAGTGACGCGATCAGGAAACCGGGGCCGGCGGTGGGCCGGCGGGCTCGGCGACTTCCACTTCCTCCGCGTCCGCCGTCACGTACGCCCGCAGCTTGGCGGCCGGCAGCGCTGTGGCATGGGCGAAGTAGTACATCACCAGGCCGAACGCCGCCACCCAGATCGTGTCGTAGGGGAACTTCAGCCAGCTCAGCGGGTGATACCAGCTCTCCAGCTGGATCGGTGTGCTGCCCTGCCAGCCGCTGAACGCGCCGAACAGCGTGAGCACGTTCAGCCCGGCCAGCCAGATCCACATCCAGGCCGAATGCTTCGCGTCGAGGTTCGGCCGCTGGCTGGCCGGCCGGGCGAAGTAGTAGACGGCCATCAGCAGCAGCCCGACGATGATGCCGGCGTCCACCCGCCACATGACCCCCCACCCGGCCCAGTAGACGATCAGCGTCCCGAACACGAACCCGAGCGGGCCGAGGACCCCGGCCGCGGGCACCTTGAACGCGCGCTCCCGGTCCGGGTCGGCGCGGCGGAAGTGGTTGAGCGCCGCCGGGCCGACGCAGTAGGAGATCACCGCGACGCTGGTGATGGCCCCGACCAGCGAGGTGAAGCTCGGGAACGGCGCCATCAGCGCGATGCCCACGAGCCAGCCGACCAGGATCGACAGCCACGGCACGCCGGACTTGTTGAGCCAGCGGAAGGCGGGTGGCAGGTACCCCTCCTTGGCCATGCTGTACAGCAGCCGGGACTGCGTGCCGGTGTAGGTGAAAGCGGTGCCGGACGGCGAGACGCCAGAGTCGATGTACAGCAGGTACATCAGCCAGGTCAGGCCGGCCGCCGACGCCATGATCACGTAGGGGCCGTGGATGTTCTTGGCGAACACGACCGCCATCGACGACCAGCCGCCGGACAGGTACTTGGCGGGCAGTGCGCCGATGAAGACCACCTGCAGCAGGGTGTACACCACGATGCCGATGCCGGTGGACCACAGCACGGCCCGGATCAGATCCCGTTTCGGGTTCTTTGCCTCGCCGGCCATCTGCACCGCCGAGTCGAAGCCGATCTCGGCGAAGACGACGGCGAGCGGCATGGCCAGGAAGATGCCCTTGACCCCGCCACCGGTGACGTCCGCCGGGAACTTCGGGAGGAACCCGCCGCCGGCGGTGAAGTTGCTGCCCTTAAGGGAGAAGAACAGCGCGATGATCGTCACCACCGGGATGGCGATCTTCCACCACACGATGGTCGTGTTGGTATGCGCGAACAGCTTCACGCCGTAGGTGTTGATGATCGCGAAGATCAGGGCCAGGCCGGCCGCGACCAGGAATCCCCTGGGGAACGTCACCCCGTTCACGCCGAACATCCAGCCGAGACCCTTCAGGCCGGACAGGTACTCGATGGCGGCCAGCACCTCGATCGGGATCAGCGACATCGAGAAGAGCCAGCTGACCCAGCCCATCATGTAGCCGCCGAGGCCACCGTAGGAGTAGTGCGCGATCCGGTACATCCCGCCTGCCACCGGGTACGCCGGCGCGAGCTCGGCGAAGCTCAGCACGATGACCAGCAGCATGACCCCGGCGATCGGCCAGGACAGGATGGACGCCGGGCCGGCCACGGTCGCCGCGTTCCGCGCGCCGAACAGCCAGCCGGAGCCGATGACGCTGCCGAGCGCGAAGAATGTCAGCCCGATCACGCCGACGCCACGGCGCAGCGTCCGGGTCTCCGGAGGGCTGGTCGTTATCTCAGCTGCCATGTCACAGCCCTCTTCCAGCCGGTTCCGCGTGCTGTTTTGCTCGCGGAGCTTCCCGATATGCCAAGGCAGAACCCTCCCTGATCCATATGCGTGCCGTAAGTTTCCAACATGCTAGTGATCATCAGTGGCCCTGGATAGCACCGTCGGCACTGCATTTGGACAGCTGGCCCGGTCTTCCCGGCTCAGCAGCGCGAAGCGCCCCCCAGCGTGGTTAGCTGGGGGGCGCTCCGGAGGTGCCTGCCGTCAGCCGCCGACGGCGGGCGGGCCCGCCCGCACGGGCTCCCGGTCAGTGGCCGATAGGCTCCGGCCCGGGATCCTCGGCGGCGCGCGCGGCCTCGCGGTTGACGATCTTCAGCATCTCATCCCTGGGCAGCTTGGAGAAATAGGCCCAGTAGTAGATGGCCACGCTGAACGCCGCGACGATCAGCATGTCCCAGCCGGCCGGGATGTTCAAGGTGCTATCCCCCCCGAACTGCCCCTGCCAGGACAGGATCCCCATGCCGAGCAGATAGAACGGCAGCCACTGTGCGGCCTTCCACTCCAGCGGCGGCCGCTGCTTGTCGTAGTACATCCAGATGCCCATCAGCACGTAGCCGATGGCCAGCGCGACGCCCAGCTTCCAGATGGTCTCGAAGCCCGACCAGTAGATGATGAGGTTGGCGCAGATGAACGCCAGCGGCCCGAGCACGGATATCACCGGCATGCGGAAGGGGCGGTTCGCCTCCGGAACCTGCGACCGGAAGGCGGCGACGGACAGCGGTGCCCCGGCGTACATCAGCACCGTCGCCGAGGTGATGAGGATGACCAGGCTGTGCCAGCTCGGGAAAGGCAGCAGGAAGACCAGGCCGGCCAGGAAGGATGCGATCAGCGAGAACCAGGGCACGCCACGCTTGTCGGTCCAGGTGAAGACCGGCGGGTAGTACCTGTTCCGGCCCAGGCCGTAACCGACCCGTGAGGTGGAGGTCTGGTAGATCAGCCCGGTGCCGAACGGTGAGATGAACGCGTCGATGCGCAGGACGACCGCGAGCCAGCCGAGCCCGACCAGGCCGGCCAGGCCGGCGAACGGGCCCGCGAGAATGTTCGCGTTACTGATGTTCGCGAACCCGTGCGTCAGCTGGCTCGCCGGGAGCGCCCCGATGAAGACGATCTGCAGCAGGACGTAGATGACCGTGCCGATCATGAACCCGCCGAGGATGGACAGCGGCAGGTTCCGCTGCGGATTCTTGATCTCCCCGGCGAGCTGGTCGGCCTGCTCGAAACCGAGCAAGGCGAACGCGACGCCCGCCACACTGATTGCGCTCAGCACCCCGTGCCAGCCGTAGGGCATGAAACCGCCGCCCGCGCCGAAGTTGGCGCTGTGGAACTTGAAGAACAGGATGATGATGGCGAGGAGCGGGATAGCGATCTTCCACCAGGTGAGGCCGCTGTTCGTGTGGGCGAGCCAGCGGACGGCGAGGAAGTTGAGCCCGGTGAAGATGGCCAGCAGCACGATCGTCATCACGAAGCCGAGTCCGGTGACGTTCTTCGTCGTGGGGTCGTAGATGCCATGCCAGTAGTAGGACCCGTAGTTCATCACCGCGTAGCACTCGATCGGCGCGACCGCCGCCGCCTGCAACCAGGAGAAGAACCCGAACGACATGCCCGCCGCGCCGCCGAACGCGTAGTGCTGGAACCGCGCGGTGCCGCCGGCCACCGGGTACATGCCGCCCAGTTCCGCGTAGACGAGAGCGAGCATGCTGAACACGGCGCCGGTGATGAGCCACGCGAGGATCCCCGCCGTTCCGGCGAGCATTACCGCGCCCAGCGCGCCGAACAGCCAGCCGGATCCGATGATCGAGCCCACCGACGCCCACATGCCGCCGATTAGCCCGATGTCGCGTCTCAGGCCGACATCGACAGCGCGAGGTTGGGACTGTACCGGAGTTGCCATAGCCGAACCTTCTTCTTTCGGTCCGAGTGCGCCTGATGCGGCAGGCGTGTGAGTTGGCAACATCGTAATGATCATCGCGGTGTCTGAATAGTGGCGGAATTGCATCTTTTTCGTAACGCAGGTCGCGGCCGGTCGTGCAAATCCCGCGTTGTCTCGCTATCGAGATTCATATGGCCGCTCAGGCGGCTTGCGATACGTTATGCTGCCCCTCCGGCATGACATACGCGTCAGTAATTGCGGGCCCGGCGACCCGCAACTACCGCTGCGGTCGCCGACCGGGTGCTGGGCCGCGGGTGCTGGGCCGCGGTCGCTGGGTGGCCCGCGCCGCTACACGGCGGCGGTTGGCATGGCGGCGGTGCCGCCGGGGCGGCGCCGCGACCGCAGCGCGGTCACGTTGCCCTTGGCCGTGCACTGGTCGCAGCGGCGCCGCCTGGTGCGGCCGGCCCCGGTGTCCGCGAACACGTTGCCGCACGAAGCGGCCTGGCATATCCCGAACCGGTCGGCGCCGAGTTGGGTGAGAACGATGGCGAGTCCCATCGCCGAGGCGGCCGCGTACCGGTCGGCGACACAGCCACCCTCGGTCAGGTGCAGGTGCCACGGCTGGCCGTCGTGGCCGGAGATGCTCGGGTGCACCGGATGCCGGATCAGCAGCCCGTTCAGCCGCCTGACCGCCTCCTCGCTGTCCCCGTCGGCGCACGCGGTGAAGATCTCCCGGTATTCCTGGTGCAGCGAGCCGATCGCGTCGAGGTCGCTGCGGGTGGCCCTGGTACTGGGAAACTGAAGATCCGTTAGCAGGGCGCACAAGCCACCGACGGTGGAAATATTGTCACTGCCGGTTCCGCTGCCGGTCTTTTCCTTACCGCACGCGGCGTTTGCCAGGCGCACCGCTAGTTGCGCGTAGCCGCTGAGTTCCACTTCTTCTTCCTCGTGTGCGGGAGTCCGCGAAAAGGTATTGCGTCATGCAATACTTGTAGGCGCATGACCGATGCGCACCGTGATTGCCCCGAACAAGGGAGCCTATAGTACTGCGCCGGCCACCCCGGTGTCCCGTATTTGCCCGGTCAGCCGGGGTGCGGCGGCCGCCCGCGGGGTAGCCGGTCCAAACGGGTCAGGGCCGCGGCGGCGCGATGTGGCACAATAGCGGCACGGGTGACCCCCGTACGACGTCAGATGTCCGCAGCGTGTCGGCGCCCACCGGCAGCTACCCGTGCTCGGCCGGCGGCCGCGGAGTCCAGTCCACCACGTTGGGGGTCATCGCGGCCGTCGCGCCCCGTACCGCATATCCCGATTACAGTCTCGATCCCGTCTTCCTGCTGCACCGTGGCGGGAAGATCGCCATGCACCCGTCCGTGCCGTTGGCCGGCGGCGCCGACCTGGCCATGGCCTACACCCCGGGCGTGGCCCGGGTGTGCGACGCGATCGCCGAGCAGCCTGAGCTGGCCAACCGGTACACCTGGACCGGCAACACGGTCGCGGTGGTCACCGACGGCACGGCCGTGCTCGGCCTGGGCGACATCGGCCCGGCCGCCGCGATGCCGGTCATGGAGGGCAAGGCGCTGCTGTTCAAGCGGTTCGCCGGGGTCGACGCGGTGCCACTGTGCCTGGACTGCGCGGGTCCCGACGAGCTGGTCGCCGCGGTGGCCGCGCTCGCACCGAGCTTCGGCGGCATCAACCTGGAGGACATCGCCGCGCCGCGCTGTTTCGAGGTGGAGGACCGGCTGCGGGAAATGCTGGACATCCCGGTGTTCCACGACGACCAGCACGGCACCGCGATCGTGGCGCTGGCCGCGCTGCGCGGCGCGGCGCGGCCCGGCTGGCCGGCCGCCCGCTCGGTGACCTGCGGGCGGTGGTGGCCGGCGCCGGGGCCTCCGGCATCGCGGTGACGAAGATTCTGCTCAGCGCGGGTATCGGCGACATCGCCGTGGCCGACAGCAAGGGCATGATCTACCGCGGGCGGGACGGGCTGAACCCGGTCAAGGCCGCGCTCGCCGAGCGCACCAACCGGGCCGGCTACACCGGCTCGACCGAGGACGCGCTGCACGGCGCGGACGTGTTCATCGGGCTGTCCGGCAGCACCGTGGCCGAGCAGGCCATCGCCGCGATGGCGGCACGCCCGATCGTGTTCGCGCTGTCCAACCCGCGGCCCGAGGTGCACCCCGGCCAGGCCCGGGCACACGCTCTGGTGGTGGCCACCGGGCGCAGCGACTTCCCGAACCAGATCAACAACGTGCTGGCCTTCCCCGGGGTGTTCCGCGGTGCGCTGGACGTCCGCGCCCCGACCGTCACCGAGGGCATGAAGCTGGCCGCCGCCGACGCGCTCGCCTCGCTGGTCGGCGACGACCTGACCGCCGACTACGTGATCCCGGACGCCTTCGACGAGCGGGTGGCGCCCGCTGTGGCCGCCGCCGTCGCCGCCCGGGCCCGAACCGAAGGCATCGCGCGTGCTTAGTTAAGGTGCAGAGCATGTTTGCTGCTACCGCCGCGCGCTTCGATGCCGATGATCCGCTCGCCGGGCTGGCGCTGGGTGAGCATCCCGACCCGGAGCCGCCGGACGGCTGGACGACCGTCACGGTCAAGGCGGCCGCGCTCAACCACCACGACGTGTGGACGCTGCGCGGGGTAGGGGTGGCGCAGGACCGGCTGCCCATCGTGCTCGGCTGCGACGCGGCCGGCCTCGACGAGGACGGCAACCCGGTCGTGGTGCACGCGGTCATCGGCGACGCCGCGGAGTACGGCGGTGACGAGACGCTCGACCCGCGCCGCTCGCTGCTGTCCGAGCGCTACGACGGCACGTTCGCCGAGCGGGTGGCCGTGCCGCGGCGCAATCTGCTGCCCAAGCCGGACGCGCTCAGCTTCGAGGAGGCGGCCTGCCTGCCGACCGCCTACCTGACCGCCTACCGGATGCTGTTCGGCGTGTCCGGCGCCCAGCCCGGCTCGACGATCCTGGTGCAGGGCGCGGGCGGCGGCGTGGCCACCGCGCTGATCCTTCTCGGCCGGGCCGCCGGGCACCGGATCTGGGTGACCAGCCGCAGCGAGGCCAAGCGGGAGCGGGCCGTCAAGCTCGGCGCCGACCGGGCCTTCCCCGCCGGGGAGCGGCTGCCCGAGCGGGTGGACGTGGTGATGGAGACCGTCGGCGAGGCCACCTGGAAGCACTCGCTGCGCGCGCTCCGGCCGGGCGGCCGCATCGTGGTGTGCGGCGCGACCAGCGGGCCCGCGCCGTCCGCCGACCTGACCCGGGTGTTCTTCCTGCAGTTGTCGGTGGTGGGCTCGACGATGGGGTCCCGCGACCAGCTGGGCAGGTTGCTGCGGTTCTGCGAGCAGACCGGGGTGCGGCCGCTTATCGACCGGGTGCTGCCGCTGGCTCAGGCCCGCGACGGGTTCGCCGCGATGGCGGACGGCGACGTGTTCGGCAAGGTCGTCTTCACCGTGTAGTGCGGTCTCCGGTGCCGTCGCCCGGCTCACCGCCGGCCTCAGCCGCGGCGCCGCTCTCGCCCGGCTCACCGGCGGCCTCAGCCGTGTCCGCACTCTCACCCGCGCCGGTGTCCGCCTCCGCGCCATCGGCAGCCTCGGCCTCGCCCTCGCCAGGACCGGCTGGCGGTTTGAACACCTCGGTCCGGATCCGGCCGAGCGCCTCGTCCAGGATGTCCCGCAGGTTGCCGAAGGCGTCCTCGCCGACCGTGCTGGCCTGGGTAGCGATCCGCCGCAGGTCCGAGGCGAACCCCAGCGCCACCCGTTCCAGGTCCCGGAACGCCGCCGGGTCAGGCCAGCCGCCCCGGCCGCTGCCCGGCCAGTCGCGCCCAGCACTCCCAGCGCCACTCCCGGAGCCACTGCCAGCGCCGCCACCGGCGCGGCCACCAGAGCCGCTGCCAGGGCCACCGCCGGCGCCACTGCCAGGCCAGTCCCGCCAGTCCTTCAGCCCGGGCCAGTCCCGCCAGCCCGGCCAGTCCCGCAGGCCGGACCAGTCGCCCCAGTCCTTCCTGGACCGGCCGCGGCCAGCCCGGAAGCGTGCCCCGGCCTCCTCGCCGGCCCGCTCACCCGAAGGCCGTCCGGCGTGCGGCCCGCGCCCGGCATGGCCCCGTTCGCCGCCGTGCTCGCCGCCGCCCGGCTCGTCGGCCGCCTGCCCCCACTCGTCGCGGCCCTGCCGCCGGGATTCGCGCTCCCGCCGTGCCCGGTCCCGCTCCTGGTGCGCCCGCTCGCGTTCGGAGTGACTCTGGTCGTTCTCCTGCTGCGCCTCGTCCCAGTCCTGCCGGGTGTCGTCGCGTACCCGGCGTGCTTCCTCCCGGGCTTCGTCACGTGCCGACCGGGCGCTCTCCCGGGTCTCGTCACGCGCCGACCGCGCGGTCTCCCTGGCCTCCTCGCGCGCCGTCCGCGTACCCTCCCGGTGCACGTCCCTGGAGGCCTTGGCGATCTCCTCACGCAGTGACCGGACCGTGTCCCTGACGTCCTCTTTGACCTCGCGGGCGATGTCACGCACCGACTCGGTGATCTCTTCCTCGAGTTCGGCGAGGTCGTCCATCCGGTCTTCGATCTCCTGCCGGCCCTTGTCGGTCAGCCGGTAGACCTTGCGCCCGTCCACATCGTCGTGCGTGACCAGGCCCTCTTCCTCCAGCCGGGCCAGCCGCGGGTAGATGGTGCCGGGCGAGGGCGCGTACACGCCCATGAAGCGGTCCTGCAGCAGCCGGATCACCTCATAGCCGTGCTTTGGCGCGTCGTCCAGCAGCTTGAGCAGGTAGAGCCGGAGCCTGCCATGGCGAAACACCGGGCTCATCAGACATCGCCTTCTACTGTCGTGCCGCTGGCGCGGGTGGCGGCGGTCTCTCCCGTGCCCGGCTCCTCGTGAGCCGGCTGCGGGCTTCGCTGCAG
Organism: Streptosporangiaceae bacterium; assembly: GCA_036501145.1. Classification (GTDB taxonomy): domain Bacteria; phylum Actinomycetota; class Actinomycetes; order Streptosporangiales; family Streptosporangiaceae; genus PALSA-505. Next base: position 138,508 of record DASYAV010000012.1, read on the forward strand.
GATAGTGACATCGCCGGACATGGTGCTGACCGACAGCTTGCCTGATCCGTCCCCGAGGGTTCCGGTCAGGGTCTTCGAACCGGGCGCGCGAGCCGCCGCGAGGCCGCTGAAGTCGCTGTGCAGCTGCCCGGACGCGGAGCGCAGCTCGGCCTCGGCGCCGGTCCCGGCGGGCAGCCGGAGCGCGACGTCACCGGACAGCGTGCCGACGCGCATCTGCCCTGACGGCGCGAGCTCCACGTCGGCGGTCACCCGGCCGCTGACCGTCTTGGACTCCAGCCGCGCGACGCTGCCGCCGGCCAGCGTCAGGTCGCCGGACACCGAACGGAACGCGACCTCGCCCGCCAGGCCGCGGGCCTCCAGGCCGCCGGAGACGGTGTTCGCGTCCACCTGGCCGGTCACCCCGTCCAGCGTCATGTCACCGGACACGCTCTTCAGCGCGGCCCGGGCGGACAGCCCGGCCACCACCGCGGTGGCGCCGACCACGCCCAGCTGGACCGGGCAGTCCTTGGCCACCATCACGGTCAGGTTCGCGGAATGCCGCTGCGGCCGCAGCCAGCCCAGCAGCCCGTCCCACGTCAGGTCCTCATAGCTCACGGTGAGGATGCCGGCCTCGTGACTGACCAGCAGCGGCTGCCCGGACACGTCGGCCACCTCCAGCCGCGGCCGCCCGTCGGCGGCGAGTACGGCCACCGAACCGCCGACCATCCTGACCCGCAGCGCCACCACACCGTCGAAGTCCAGCGCGGTAGGGGAGTCGATGGTCCAGCGCGACATCTCGCGTTTCCTTCCCGTTCATGTGCCAGGTGTCGGCCCGCCGCACCGGCACATCATCAAACAAACGATATATCTCGTTAACCCAAAGTCCAAGTCCGCCGCCGCTGGTGAGGCGCACATCACTCTAGACCCGGCCCCCGGCCGGCCGGCCCCGGTCAGCGCCATGCGGGCCAGCCCCGGGCCGGGTGCCGGCCTACTCGTCCTCGTCGCTCACGCTGGCCAGCCAGCCCGCCAGCCGGTCGACGGCCGCCTCGAATTCGGGATTGAGGTCCACGAACTCGCGCAGCCGGTCGGCCAGCCAGCCGAGGCTCACCTCGTCGCCGCCGCGCCGCTCCTCGAGCTCCTCGATGCCCTTGTCGGTGAAATACATAACCTGTGCCTGATCTCGAGCCCTGTGCCTGATCCGAGCCCTGTGCCTGATCCTGCTCCCGCTTACCGGGCGCCACTGCGTGCTGCTACGTGCTGCTACGCGCCGCTGCCCGGCCCGGCCAGCGCGCCGCCGGCCGGCGCCGACACCGCGGCCTCGACCAGCGCCTGGTGCTCGCCGCGGTGCTTGGCCGACGATCCGCCCGCGGGCGCCGAGCTCGGTGGCAGCGACACGCAGCCGATCGTCCGGCCGAGCAGTTGCGGCAGCTTCAGCGCCATCCGCGGCCACGCGCCCATGTTGGCCGGCTCCTCCTGCACCCAGATCAGCTCGGCCGTCTGCGGGTACCTGGCCAGCTCGGCCTTCAGTTCGTCCAGCGGCAGCGGGTACAGCCGCTCCAGTCGGACGATCGCGTCCGCGTCCCCGGTCGCCTGCCGCCGCTCGGCCAGGTCGTAGTAGACCTTGCCCGAGCACAGCAGCACCCGGCGCACCGCGGCCGCGGCCGCCGGGTCCACCGTTTGCCCGTCCGGGATCACCGGCTGGAACGACCCGCTGGAGAAGTCCACCGCGGCCGACGTCGCCGTCTTGAGCCGGAGCATCGACTTGGGCGTGAACACGATCAGCGGCTTGCGCCGGCCGGACAGCGCCTGCCAGCGCAGCAGGTGGAAGTAGTTGGCCGGCGTGCTCGGCATGGCCACGGTCATGTTGTCCTGGGCGCACAGGCTGAGGAACCGCTCGACCCGGGCGGACGAGTGGTCCGGCCCCTGGCCCTCGTACCCGTGCGGCAGCAGCAGCACCACGCTGCTGCGCTGTCCCCACTTCTGCTCGCCCGAGCTGATGAACTCGTCCACGATCGTCTGCGCGCCGTTGACGAAGTCGCCGAACTGCGCTTCCCAGGCCACCAGCATGTCCGGCCGGACCACCGAGTAGCCGTACTCGAAGCCGACCGCCGCGAACTCCGAGAGCAGCGAGTCGTGCACGTGGAACCGCGCCGTGGCCGAGTTGAACTCCCGCAGCGGGGTGTGCTCGGCGCCGGTCACCCGGTCCACCAGCACCGCGTGCCGCTGGCCGAACGTGCCGCGCCTGGTGTCCTGGCCGACCAGCCGGACCCCGTGCCCGTCGATCACCAGCGAGCCCAGCGCGAGCAGCTCACCGGTGGCCCAGTCGATGGTGTCCTCGGCGACCATCGTGGCCCGGCGCGCCAGCAGCGGCTGCAGCCGCGGATGCGGGGTGAAGCCGTCGGGCAGGTTGAGCTGGGTGTCGATGACCCGCTTGATGGTCTCCTCGCTGATCGCGGTCGGCGCGGCGCCGTGGTTGACCGGCGCGTCCACCTCGGGTTCCGGCTTGACCACCGCGCCCGGCTGGGTCGGCTGGTCCGCCGCCTCCCTGGTCTCGGTGAACACCCGCTCGAGCTGCTGCTGGTAGTCGCGCAGCGCTTGCTCGGCCTCTTCCATGGTGATGTCGCCCCGGCCGATCAGCGCCTCCGTGTACAGCTTGCGCACCGAACGCCGCGCGTCGATCAGGTCGTACATCAGCGGCTGGGTGAACGACGGGTTGTCCGCCTCGTTGTGCCCCCGGCGCCGGTAGCAGATCATGTCGATAACGACGTCTTTCTTGAACTTCCGCCGGTAGGCGAAGGCGGCCCGGCCGACCCGGACCACCGCCTCCGGGTCGTCACCGTTCACGTGGAAGATCGGCGCCTGGATCATCCTGGCCACGTCGGTGGCGTACACCGACGAGCGCGAGTACTCCGGCGCGGTGGTGAAGCCGACCTGGTTGTTGACCACGATGTGCACGGTGCCGCCGGTGCGGTAGCCGCGCAGCTGGGACAGGTTCAGCGTCTCGGCCACCACACCCTGGCCGGCGAACGCGGCGTCGCCGTGGATCAGGATGGGCAGCACGGTGAAGCCTTCCTCGCCCACGTCGAGCACGTCCTGCTTGGCCCGGACCACGCCCTCCAGCACCGGGTCGACCGCCTCCAGGTGGCTGGGGTTGGCCACCAGCGAGGTGGGGATCGAGTACCCGCCCGCGGCGGTGAACGTGCCCTCCGCGCCCAGGTGGTACTTCACGTCGCCGGAGCCGTGCATGCTGCGCGGATCCAGGTTGCCCTCGAACTCGCCGAAGATCTGCGCGTACGACTTGCCGACGATGTTGGCCAGCACGTTCAGCCGGCCGCGGTGCGCCATGCCGATCACGGCCTCGTCCATGCTCTGCAGCGCCGCCTCGGTGAGCACCGCGTCGATCAGCGGGATGAGCGACTCCGCGCCCTCCAGCGAGAACCGGCGCTGCCCGACGAACTTGGTCTGCAGGAACATCTCGAACGCCTCGGCCACGTTCAGCCGTGACAGGATACGGATCTGCTCGTCGTGGTCCGGCGCCGGGTGCGGCCGCTCGACCCGGGCCTGGATCCAGGCACGCTCGTCCGGCTCCTGGATGTGCATGTACTCGATGCCGACGGTGCGGCAGTAGGAGTCGCGCAGCACGCCGAGGATCTCGCGCAGCTTCATCAGCGGCTTGCCGCCGAACCCGCCGGTGGCGAACTCCCGCTCCAGGTCCCACAGGGTGAGGCCGTGCTGGTTGATGTCCAGGTCGGGATGCTTGCGCTGCTTGTACTCCAGCGGGTCGGTGTCGGCCATCAGGTGGCCGCGCACCCGGTAGGCGTGGATCAGCTCGTGCACCCGGGCCGACTTGGCCACGTCGTCCTCGTGCCCGGCCGGCAGGTCGCGCACCCAGCGGACCGGCTCGTAGGGCAGCCGGAGCGAGCTGAAGATCTCGTCGTAAAACCCGTTCTCGCCGAGCAGCAGCTGGTGGGTGGCCCGCAGGAACTCACCGGACTGCGCTCCCTGGATGATCCGGTGATCGTAGGTCGAGGTCAGCGTGACCGTCTTGCTGATCGCCTGCCGGGCCAGCGTCTCCTCCGACGCGCCCTGGTAGGCGGCGGGGTACTCCATCGCCCCGACGCCGACGATGCAGCCCAGGCCCGGCATCAGCCGCGGCACCGGATGGCTGGTGCCGAGCGTGCCCGGGTTGGTCAGGCTGATCGTCACCCCGGCGAAGTCGTCCACCTCGAGCTTGCCGGTCCTGGCCCGCCGGATCAGCTCCTCGTACGCCATCCAGAACTGGCGGAAGTCCATCGTCTCGGCGTTCTTGATGGCCGGCACCAGCAACTGCCGGGCGCCGTCGTCCTTGCGCAGGTCGATGGCCAGGCCGAAGTTCACGTGCTCCGGCATGACCAGCACCGGCTTGCCGTCCGCCTCGGCGTAGGAGTAGTTCATCTCCGGGTTCGCCTGCAGCGCCTTGACCACCGCGAACCCGATCAGGTGGGTGAAGGAGATCTTGCCACCGCGGCCCCGGCCCAGGTGGTTGTTGATCACGATGCGGTTGTCGATCAGCAGCTTGGCCGGTATCGACCGGACGCTGGTCGCGGTGGGCACGCCCAGGCTGGCCGTCATGTTGGCCGCCGTCCGCGCGCTCGCCCCGCGCAGCCTCACCTGCTCCGCATCCGCGGCCGGCTTGGGCGCGGACGGGGATTGATTTTGATGAACGGCTGACGCATCGCCGCCGGTGCCCACCGGCCCGGGGGCCGGTGGGCTGACCTGTGGCGTGGCCGCGGGCTGGGCCGGTACGGCCGCAGTGACCGGGGCTGGGGGAGCCGGCGGGGGCACCTGCAGGGCTCGCGGTGCGGCCGGTGCGGCACCGGGCTCGGCGGCCTGCTGGCCGGTGCTGGGCTGGCCGGTGCTGGGCTGGCCGACGCTGGGCTGATAGTCGGCGAAGAAGTTCCACCAGGCCTGGTCCACCGAGGCCGGATCGGTCAGGTAGCGCTGGTACAGCTCATCGACCAGCCATTCATTCGGGCCGAAATCCGCCGCCGCTACCCGTCTTGGATCCGCGGTGTCGCCCGCCGAGGGGTCACCGTCCGCGGGCGGACCTGGCGCTCTCGCTTGGCCACCCGCCGATCCGGAATTGCTCGAACCAACCACCGACCCCCGGTCGCCTGACACTGCGGACATCGCCCTTCTTCCAGTCCCATGAGAAGTCCCGATCATGTCAAGGCTACCTGGCGGCACATGCCCTCGATGGCCGTTCGGCCGCCCTGTACGGTGCCGGTCAATCCGCCCCGCCGCCCACTCGCCGGGCCGTTTGGGTACGGATTGTGACCGATACGTCACGCCCAGGATGAGAACAGCTGAATCGCGGTGGAGGATTCATCACTGCGGTGCACCTTTGCTGTCCTTCACGGCAATTGCTCTCCTGGCATGCAATCCCACGGTGCTTAGCATGTGCCAACGGAGGTGGGGAACGGTGCGGGAGTTCGGTGAACTCGAAAGCGCGATCATGGACGTGATGTGGGTGGCGGACCGGACCTGTTCCGTACGTGACGTGCGCGAGCGGATGAGCTACGCCCGCCCCGTCGCGTATACGACCGTGATGACGGTGATGGACATACTGCACCGCAAGGGCGTGCTTCGCAGGGACAAGCACGGCCGGGCGTGGCGGTACTGGCCGGCCGAGGCGAGGGAGGAGCACGACGCGCGACTGATGGCCGAGGTGCTCCGTTCCGGCGGCAACCGGGTCATCACCATGCGGCGTTTCATCGAGCGGGTCAGCGACGAGGAGATGGAGAGTCTGCGCGTCGCCGTCCGGGACGTGATCCCGCGCCGCGCCGCCGCGTCCTGACCACACCCGCGTTACCCCTGCTCGGCGGGTCGGCCGGCGCGGCCGATAGCGGCCGTTTGGTGCGACTCGCCGGGCGTCGCGGGCTGTATTACCGGTGCCCCCGCAGGGTGGCCGGCCCGGCGGTCCTGAGGACTGCCGGCCGGGCCGCTGCTCTGCCCGGTACGATCAGGCGGGAATTTTCTCACGCGTAATCCACTCCAATTGTGGCTGGGGGCGTTGGTGAACACGACAGGCAACCCGGCGGGCAGAGACGCCGACCCTGCCGCGCCGGGCACCGCGCAGGCTGGGTCAGGCCACCAGGCCGACGGCTCTGATCAGCCCGCGCCCAGCCAGCCCGCCCCCGGTGAACATCCGTCCAGCGAGCCCGATCCCGGCCACCAGAGCTCTGGCCAGCCCGGTTCCGGCGCGCAGGCGTCCGGTGACGGCCCGCCCGGAGCCAGCCAGCAGGCGTCCGGCCAGCCCGGTTCCGGCGAGCAGGTGTCCGGTGACGGCCAGCCCGGCGCCGGTCAGCCCGGCACCGGTGAGCCTGCCCCAGGTGAGCAGAGCACCGGCCAACCTGGTCCCGGCGAGCAGAGCGCCAGCGAGCCCGGTGTCCGCCCGCAGGCGTTCGGTCAGCCCGGCCCTGATCAGTACGGTCCTGGTCAGCCTGGTCCCGGTGAGCATGGTTCCAGCGACCCCGGCCAGCCCGGGCCGGGCCAGCACGGACCGCAGCAGCCCGGCCTTGAGCAGCCCTATCCTGGGCAGCCCTATCGAGGGCAGCCCGGTCCTGGGCAGCCCGAGCCCGGCCAGCGGGGGCCCGGCCAGCCAGCCGAGACGGGATACCCGGGCGAGCCCGGCGAATACGGCTACAGCGGCGGCTACGGCTACGGACCGGGATACGGCGATCCCGACGGCGGCATGGGCTACAGCTACGGTCCCGGCTACGCGGCGCCCGGATACGGCGGCGAAGCCGGCCCGGCCTACGCCGGCGGCGGCCAGCCCGCCGCCCCGCCGTCCGGTGAGGGCGGCTACCCGCCGCCCGGCGGCCCGGGGGAGTGGGCAGGCCAGGCCGGTCCGACCGCGGGTCAGGGCGTGCCGGCGGTGGAGCACGGTGCCCCGCCCGCGGGCCCGCACGGCCCCGCCGGCCAGCACGGCCCGGCGGCACACGGCCCAGAAGGCGGCCCCGCCTACCAGCCTGTGCTGCCCGTGGTCGCGGACACCCCGGCGCTGAAGGGTTACCCGGGCGGGCCGGGCCTCGACGAGGCCGCCGAGGATGAGGCCAGCCAGGGTGGCCGTGAGGCCCGGGTACTGGCCAGCCCGTCGGTGTGGCAGAACGCGCAGAAGGCGTGGCGTGACTCAGGCGTGGAGTGGCAGCGCTCGGTCGGCGATTACGAGCCCGCCGAGGCCGAGTTCGAGCGGATAAAGTCCGCGCCGCACAGCAAGCGCCGCACCGCCACCCGGGCCGCGTCTTCCGGCCAGCTCTCCGCTCGCTCGGCCGGAGCCCTGTCGGCCACGCTGGCCCGCCAGTCCGCCAGCGGATCCGGGCAGCCCCGCCGGCCGTCCGGCGGTGGCGGCGGGCTCCAGGTCCGCCGCGGCGTGTGGCTGACCGCCGTCGTCATCATCGTGGTGGCCGCGCTGGTCGTCGGCGGGCTGGTGCTGTTCGGCTCGAATAACGGCACGCCGAAGCCTGCGGCCATCCCGCAGTACCCGGCGGCCACCCCGGCCGCCGCCGACTTCGGCACCGGCCCCGGCCAGGTGGGCCGTGGCATCTTCCAGGGAGTCACCGGTGTGGCCGCGGCCGGCGGCACGGTGGTCGCCGTCGGCGCGCAGACCGGCCAGTGGCTGTCCCGCGCCCAGTTCCTGGTGTCCACCGACGGCGGGCAGAGCTGGCGGCTGGCCGCGCAGCGGTCGGCGACCGGGGCCCAGCCCGCTCCGGGCTACCAGCCCCAGCTGGTCACGCACGGGGCGCACGGCTGGCTGGCGGTCGGCCGGGGCGCCGCGTGGACCAGCCCGGACGGCCAGACCTGGACGCTCGCCAACGGGTCGGGCATCGGCCCGCTGGACCACGGTGACGCGGTGGCCGCGGTGGCCGGCACGAGCGGCGGCTTCATCGCGGTCGGGGACAACGTGCCCAAGGGCAACCCGGGCCAGCGCAACCCGGTGGTGTGGACGTCACAGAACGGGCAGACCTGGCAGCGGCTGGCCGGCCCCAAACTCAAGCTCAACGCGTCCGGCGGGCGGGTACTGCGGATCAACTACATCGCCGCCAGCGGTAACAAGGTGGTCATCGCGGGAACCGCGTACGCGCCAACGGGCAAGGGCAAGGGCAAGCACCGCAAGTTCTCGGTGATCAACAGCGTCTGGCGCAGCCACAACGGCGGCGCCAGCTGGAACCTGGCCCATCTGCCGGCGGGCAAGGGCGTGAGCGGCGTGGTGACCGGCGTCGCCACGGCCGGAACCGGGTTCGTGGCCATCCGCCCGGGCAGCAGCAAGGCCACCGGCGACGACGTGACCAGCTACACCTCGGCCACCGGCGCGTCCTGGGCCAAGAGCGGCACGATCACCGCGGCCAAGTCGGCCCACCTGCGCATCACCAGGCTGGCCGGGAGCGACCAGGGCGCGGTGGCCACGGGCCAGGTGTCCGGCGGCCGGGTCACCTATGTGAGCACCAACGGCCACGGCTGGAAGAGCCTGCACGGGGTGAGCAGCGCGGCCCAGATACTCACCGGCATCACCGTGACCAGCGGCGGCGCCGTGGTGGCCGGCGGCGCGACCAACCCCACCTCGGTGACCCAGGCGCCCTACCTGGTGCTGGCCGCCAGCGGGAAGCCGGCGCACACGGTCAGCTTCGGGCAGATTGCCGGGGCCACCGGGCCCAGCCTCCGGCTCGACGGTATCGCGGCGGCCGCCGGCAAGCAGGTAGCCGTGGGCGCGCTGCACGGCCTGCCGGCCATCTGGTCGGCACCGGCCGGTACCGGCGGTCACTGGACACCAGCCCAGTCGGCCGCGCTGAGCAGGCCCGGGCTGAGCGTGCTCACCGGCGTGACACACGGCCGGGACGGCTGGGTCGCCGTCGGCGGCACCGTGGCCGGCGCGGCGGTCCAGCCCATCGTCGTCGGCTCGGCCAGCGGGACGGCCTGGCAGGCCGCCGACTCCGAGAGTGCCTTCTCCGGCCCGGGAATTACCGTGCACGCGGTCGCGGCCGGGCCGTCCGGGTACGTGGCCGCCGGCCAGCAGGCGATACCGGCCAAAACCACGACCTCCACGACCGGCCACGGCAAGCACAAGAAGACGGTCAAGCACGTGACCCCGGGGCGGACCGTCGCGGCCGCCTGGTGGTCGTCCGGCCTGACCGGCTGGCACCGGGCCAGCGTCGTGAAGGACTCCGGGAAGGGTGCCTGGCAGATAGCCGAAGTCAGCGCCTACAAGTCCGGCTTCGTGGCGGTCGGCTCGGTCGGCAAGTCCCCGGCCGCGTGGACCTCCAGCAACGGCCAGACATGGAAGCTGGTGCAGCTCGGCCCGCCGACCGGGGCGAGCACGGCCACGCTGTCTGACGTCGCGGTGCGCGGCAGCGTGATCGTGGCCACCGGCATGGCCGCCACGTCCGCCGGGAACACGCCGTTCGCCGACTACAGCACCGACGGCGGGACGATCTGGCAGCAGGAGCAGCTGACCGCACCCGGCGGCGCGGCTGGAGTCACCGCGCTCACCGCGGCCAGCAAGGGCTTTGTCGCGACCGGCACGGCCGGCCAGCCCGGCAACCAGCGGGTCGTGGTCTGGTGGTCCACCGGCGGCTTCTCCTGGAAGCCGATCGAGCCGACCGGCGCCGGGATAAACGGTCCCGGCGAGCAGGCCATCACCGCGCTGACCGCGTCGGGCTCCGCCCTCACCGGACTCGGCTACCAGGCCTCCACGGCCGGCCAGCAGCCCACGCTCTGGCACGCCACCGCCGGCCCCTGACCGATCCGCGAACAGGCCGCACGGCTGACTCGCGGTCCACCCTCTGGCCGGCCACCGCCGGGGCTAGGCAGACCTGCCGGTCACGCCGTCAGTCGCTGGTGTCGACGTTCTGATCGATGACGGCCTGCCGGTGCGGCTTGATCACAAGGATCACCCGCTCGGACTTGATCGCGCTGTCCGGGAACTCGAATCCGCCGTACTTGCGGGCGAGCTCGTTGATGTGCTCGCGAGCCGCAGGGCCGGTGATCGTCTCGCTCACCTCACCGCGGACTTCGGCGTAGCGGCCCGGATCCTGCTCGTCCCGGATCAGCACGGTGATGCGCGGGTCACGGCTCAGGTTGCGGAACCGCTTGCGGTGCGTCTCGGTGTTGAGCACGATCTTGCCGTCGCGCACGCCGACCCACAGGATCTGGTTCTGGATCATCCCGCTCGGGAAGACGGTGGCGACGGCCGCGAAATTCTTTCCCGACGCGAGCTCTGCGATAGCCGGGAGCAGCTTCTCGTCATTCGATGTTTCCGCCACGGCCGGATCATACCGTCTGCCGTCACCGCTCCAATTAACACGCAAAGTGGTGGAAACGGGTGATTGCTTGTCCCGTTTGTCCCGCCAGATTGCGCGCGAACGCGCATTTGGCCCGACCCCGATGATTCCGCGCCGCCTGCGTGGTCTGTAGTCGTAGCGGTGATGGTGACAGGAAGGACATGACGATGACAGACGGATTCCTGTCCGTTTCCAGGCGCATCGAGGCACCCGCAGAACAGCTGTTCGCGCTGCTGGCGGACTCCGCGAACCATCCACTGATCGACGGCTCGGGCATGGTGCGGGAGCCTGCCCCCGCGGTCAAGGTATCCGGGACCGGCGACGTGTTCATGATCAACATGCACAACGACCAGGATGGCAACTACCAGGTGCGCAATGTGGTGGTCGAGTACGTCGCCGACCGCCGGCTCGTATGGGCGCCGATGACGCCGACCTCCGACCCGGAAGAGCAGCACGCCGTCGATCCGGTCCGGTACGAGTGGGGGTACGAGCTCGCCCCCGACGGCCCTGGCGCCACCGTCGTCACCGAGACGTTCGACTGCCGCCGTGCCCCGGAGGACCTGCGCAAAAGGCTCCGGGAGGGCGAGACGTGGCGGGACGGCATGGCCGCTTCACTGGTCAAGCTGGAACTCCTTGCGAAGACCCGGGGCCAGCAGTAACCCGAGCACGCCCCTTGTGGTCGTACCAGAAAGAGGCGTGGCCGCCAGAACCTCACCCGAGCCTGGACCGGGTGCCGTGCGGACGTCGCGCCACGACGCGCTCCCAACTGATGCGCGGCCGGGTATCTGGGTGCGTCAGGCGCCGAAGACGTCGGGGCGGCGGTGCTGGAGGCAGGGGACCTCGGTGCGGACCCGGGCGGTCAGCGCGGTGTCGATCTCGGCCACTCCCACCCCGGGCCACGGGCCGAGGTCGAGCCTGGTCACGCCCAGCGGGTCCACGATCATGCTGCGTCCCACCCCGGTGGGGGCGCGGCCGGCCCGCTCGTCCGGGTCGGGCACCTGCCCGGCCGCGGCGACCCAGATCGTGTTCTCGATGGCCCGGGCCCGCACCAGGGTGACCCAGTGCTCCTCCTTGAAAAGCCCGGCCGCCCACGCCGACGGCAGCACGATCAGCTCCGCGCCCGCCCCGGCCAGCGCCCGCGCGTGCTCAGGGAAGCGCACGTCGTAGCAGGTGAGGAAGCCGACACGGAGCCCGGCCAGGTCCGCGACGACCGGCTCGCTGCCCGGCGCGACCACGTCGGACTCGCGCTGCCCGAACGAGTCGAACACGTGGATCTTGCGGTATGCCGCGACCTGCTGCCCCGCGGCGTCGAAGGCGACCGCGGTGTTGTGCACCCGCCCGTCCGTGGCGGGCTCGAACAGTCCGGCCACCACGGCGACGCCCAGCTTGGCCGCGGCCTCGCCGAGCTGGCTGGCGAATCCGGTGTCCAGCGGCTCGGCCACCGCGCGCAGGTCGCTGCCGAACCTGGCCTGTGTTCCCTCGGGGAAGACCGCGAGGCTGGCGCCCTGCGCCGCGGCGTCGGCCAGCGCGGCCTGGACGCGTTCCATGTTCACCGCGGGATCGGCGCTGACCGGGATCTGGCACACGGCAACTCGCATTCCCGAAGCGTAACTCGCCCGTCGGCGCACGTTCCCCGGAGCCGCCGTGGCCGGGCGGCTGACCCGCCCGGGCCGCGCGGCATGATGTCATGTCCTGATGAACCGACCGTTGCTCAACCGCAGGCTCGCCGGGATGGGGACCACGATCTTCGCCGAGATGTCGGCGCTCGCCACCGAGACCGGCGCGGTCAATCTCGGCCAGGGCTTTCCCGACACCGACGGTCCACGGGAGGTGGCGCAGGCCGCCGCGGACGCGGTGCTGTCCGGGCGCGGCAACCAGTACCCGCCCGGACCCGGGATCCCTGAGCTGCGCCAGGCCGTCGCCGCCCACCAGAAGCGCTGGTACGGGATCGACTGCGATCCCGCCCGCGAGGTGCTGGTGACAGCGGGTGCGACCGAGGCGGTCGCGGCGGCGCTGCTCGCGCTGGTCGAACCGGGCGACGAGGTGATCGCGCTGGAGCCGTACTACGACTCCTACGCCGCGTGCATCGCGATGGCCGGCGGGGTCCGGGTGCCGGTCACGCTGCGCCCGCCACAGTTCCGGCTGGACGTGGCCGCGCTGCGCGCCGCCGTCACCCCGCGCACCAGGCTCATCCTGCTGAACACCCCGCACAACCCCACCGGGGCGGTGCTCACCAGGGCCGAGCTGGACGCGGTCGCCGAAGTGGCCCGCCGGCACGACCTGCTGGTGATCACCGACGAGGTCTACGAGCACCTGGCCTTCGACGGCGAGCACGTGCCGATCGTCACGCTGCCCGGGATGCAGGACCGCACCGTGACGATCAGCTCGGCGGGCAAGACGTTCTCCTTCACCGGGTGGAAGATCGGCTGGGTGACCGGGTCGGCCGACCTCGTCACCGCGGTCAAGACGGCCAAGCAGTTCCTCACCTTCGTCAACGGCGGGCCGTTCCAGTACGCGGTGGCCGAGGCGCTGCGGCTGCCCGACAGCTACTTCACCGGGCTGCGCGACGACCTGCACCGCAAACGCGACCTGCTGTGCGAGGGGCTGTCCGCGGCCGGGTTCGAGGTGTACCGGCCGGCCGGGACCTACTTCGTCACCACCGACATCCGGCCGTTCGGCGAGACCGACGGGGTGGCGTTCTGCCGCGGTCTGCCGCACCGCGCCGGGGTGGTCGCGGTGCCGGCCGGGGTGTTCTACGACGACCCGGAGGCCGGCCGCAGCCAGGTGCGGTTCGCGTTCTGCAAACGTGAGGAGGTGCTGCGCGAGGCGCTGGCCCGGCTGGGCCGCCTGCGCAGCGGCTGACCCCGGCTGGGCGCCGGTGTAAACGGTCGGCCGCCGGCACCACCGGCGGCCGCCGCTGGCGCGGGACAGCGAACGCCCGGCGCCTTGGCGGCGCCGGGCGAGTGGTCTGTCAGCGCTGGTCTGCTAGTAGTGCGGGGTTCGGTCGCGGGTCTTGTCGCGAGGTCTGGGAGCGCGGACCCGCGGGCAGCGCAGCGTCGCGCCGCGGCCGGGCCCCGTCCGGCGGCCAGCCATCCGGCGGGTCGATCCGGTAGGCCGGCCGGTCCTCGTGGTCGCTGGCACCGTCGGCGGGCCAGGTTCGTGACGGGTCATTCCAGTAGGCCGGGCGGCTGTCGCGGCCGTGAGCGGGCCAGTCCGCACGCCGGCTGGCGCGACGGTCTGTGTGGTACGCGGGCCGGGCAGGGCCGGCCACGCCCATGACGTGCAGGCCCAGCAGCCGGCGAACCGCGCGGGTGATCGGGCCTGGGGCGTCCTCGGCCATGCTCAGGCAGGCGTCCTCACGGCGGACAGCCCAGGCCACGAACGCGATGATGGCCAGTACGGCACCGAATGCGGCGCCTGACACGGCGATGAGCAGTTCGAACATCGCTGGCACCTCCCCTAGGTGCTTCCCTATGATTCTCTTCATGTGGGTCATACCAATGACCTATATGTTTTAAACGGGTGGTACTAGCGGTATCTATCTGTCTGCGGAGTTAGTTGTCCGTACTGGCCCAGGCCCCGGGTGCGTGGCATCGGGCGGGCCAGCCGGTCGCTGGCCCGCGCCGTGGGGAGCCGCGGGACGTAACGAGCGGAGGGGCCTGCATGCCGGCGCCGAAATACCAGCAGATCGCCGACGATCTTCGGTTGAAGATCGAGAAGGGAGAACTCCAGCCGGGGGACCGGCTGCCGCCCGAACCGGAGCTGTGCGTAACCTACGCCGCTTCCCGCAACACCGTGCGGCTGGCCATCGCGGCCCTGCTCAACCTGGGCCTGGTGGTGCCCAGGCAGGGGCTCGGCACGTTCGTCGCCGAGGAGATCGTGCCCTACACCGTGCTGCTGTCCGCCGAGCGGGGCTGGAACGGCGAGGCCGGGCAGGGCGGCGCGTACGTGCAGTCGGTCAAGCTGGCCGGGCGCAACCCGGAAACCCACCGGTTCGTGGTCGAGGTCCGGGAGGCCACCGACGACGTCGCCGAGCACCTGGACCTCACGCCCGGTGACCCGGTGGTGCTGCGGCACGCGGAGCGGCTGATCGACGGCCAGCCCTGGTCGATCATCAGCTCGTTCTACCCGATGGACATCGCCAGGGGGACACCCCTGGAGCTGGCCGGCAGCATCCGGCAGGGCGTGATCCGGCTGCTCGCCGAGCTGGGGCACCAGCAGGCGGGCTACCGGGACGAGATCACCGCGCGGATGCCGGCCCCGGACGAACTCAACTTCTTCCGGCTGCCCGGCGGGATCCCGCTCATCGTGGTGGACCGGACCGCTTACGATTCCGCCCGCCCGATCCGGCTCACCCGGCATGTCTACCCGGCCGACCGGAACCGGCTCGCTTACGACCAGGGTGAGCTGCCGGAGGGTTACCAGGCGCTGCCCAAACCGCCGGCCCGGGCCAGGGACGGCGTGATACCTGCCGACCAGGCCTCGTTACCGGCCGGCCCCGAACCGGCGGCCGGGGGCAGCCCGGAACCGGCGGCCGGGGGTGGCCCGGCTACGAATCGATGGGCTGCCCGGCGTCGTCGGTCAGGCTCAGCGCGGTCTTCGGGCAGGACTGAACGGCGTGCCGCACCTGGCTCTCGAGCCGGGCCGGCACCTGCTCCATGAGGATGTTCATGTTGTCCTCGTCGTCCACCTCGAAGACCTCGGGAACCAGCCCGGCACACACGCCGTTCGACTCGCACAGGTCATAGTCGACGCGTACCTTCATCCCGGCCGCCTTTCTTAACGGGGTTGGCCGCCACCCTAGCCCGGCGGCCCTGGCCGCCGGAAAGGAGCACGCCGGTGGACGCCCAGCTGATCAAGGCGGCCGAGCAGGCCACGGGCTTCATGCCGCCGCCGGAAGGCCTGGCGCTGCACGAGACTGCGGCCGCCTATACCGGCCGCGGCCCGATCGTCGAGATCGGCAGCTACTGCGGCAAGTCCACCATCTACCTGGCCGCCGCGGCCCGTGCGGCCGGGCAGCAGCTGGTCACCGTGGACCACCATCGTGGCTCGGAGGAGAACCAGCCCGGCTGGGAGTACCACGACCCTGGGCTCGTCGACCCGCGCGCCGGGCGGCTGGACACGCTCCCGCACTTCCGGGCCACCCTGCACGAGGCCGGCCTGGAGGACAGCGTGATCGCCATCGTGGGCCGGTCCGCCGAGGTGGCCCGGCTGTGGCGGGCGCCGCTGGGCATGGTGTTCATCGACGGCGGGCACACCGACGCCGCCGCGGTGGCCGACTACCAGGGCTGGGCCCCCCACCTGGCCCGCGGCGGGGCGCTGGCCATCCACGACGTGTTCCCCGACCCTGCCGACGGCGGCCAGGCACCGTACCGGATCTACCAGCGGGCGCTGGCATCCGGCGCGTTCACCGAGGTCCGGGTGACCGGCTCGCTGCGCGTGCTGGAGCGCACCGGCGACGGCATCGGCTGAGCCCGCGCCCTGTGGGTAAGTGCTTAGCAGGAGAGAAAGGCTCACCGCTACAGGCCGAGCCCTCCAGATTGTCAGGGGGCCGGTGGGTTAGCGGGTGGGCGTGACGATGGTGTCGCGGGCGTGCAGTGGCCGGTGGCAGTGCGAGCAGCAGATCTCGGCCGCTGTCTGCTGGCCGCATTCGCTGTGCCGCAGCAGCGCCGGCGGCCCGGCGTCCGTTGTGGTCCACCTGTCTCCCCAGGCGGTGACGGCGAGCAGCACGTCACACAGCTGCCACCCCTTGCCGGTCAGGGTGCAGTCGAAACGTGCCGGCCGCTGAGCGTAGGGGTCGGCAAGCTCAGAGCGGCCTCACCGGCGGCGGCACCTCCCGCCGCATCGCACCGGCCTTGCCCGGGTTGGACGCGGTCCTGACCGGTACGGTCAGCCGGCCTGCGCCCCGGCGGCGCAGCCGCAGGCCTGCGGGTCGGTGGCCCGGGTCACGTCGGTGCCCACGCCGGCCTCGCGGAACAGCGCCGACCCGCCGGTGGCGCCGGACAGCGTGTCCGCGGCCAGGATCATCGCCGCCGCCGTCCAACTGCTCCGCTCGGCCGGGAAGTGCGCCCGGTTGGCGAACTGCCAGCCGGTCCAGTACGCGCCGTCCGCGTCGCGCAGGTGCTGGATCTCCGCGAACAGCCGGGCCGCGGCGTCCCGGTCACCGATCGCGTCCAGCGCCAGCGCCAGCTCGCAGGTCTCCGCGCCGGTGGCCCACGGCTGGTCGCTGACGCAGCGCACGCCGACGCCCGGCTCGACGAACTCCGCCCACCGGGCGGCCAGCCGGTCCCGTGCCGCGCCGCCGCGGACCGCCCCGCCGAGCACCGGGTAGTACCAGTCCATCGAGAACCGGCTCTTGTCGGCGAACGCGCCGGGGTGGCGGGCGATCACGTGCGCCAGCTGGTCGGCGGCCAGCTCCCACTCCGGCTGGCCCTCGCCGACGCGCTCGGCCAGCGCGATCGCGCAGCGCAGGCTCTGGTGGATGCTGGAGCAGCCGGCCAGCAGCGCGAACGCGGCCGGGCGGCCGGCCGCGTCCCGCTGCCAGATGATCTCCCCGCGCGGCGTGCGCAGGCCGAGCACGAACCCGATGGCCCGGCGCACGGCCGGCCACATCGCCGCCGCGAACTCCTCGTCCCCGGTGACCGCCAGCTCGTGCCAGACCCCCACCGCCAGGTAGGCGGCCTGGTTGCTCTCCGCGGCGGCGTCGGTGACCGCGCCGTCCTCGGTGCGCTTCGGCCACGACCCGTCCGGCCGCTGCGCGGCCGCCAGCCACCGGTAGGCCCGCCGGGCCGGCCCGGCGAGCCCGCACACCGACAGCGCCATCGCGCACTCGGTGTGGTTCCACGGGTCGGTGTGCCCGTCCGGCCAGCCGATCGCCCCGCTGGGCTGCTGCATCCGCGCGATGCTGTGCCCGGTGGCCAGGACCTGGGCGGCGCTCATCGCGCCGGGCACATCTGGCAGTGCGGGCGGCCGGACCCGGCAGGTCAGCGGGTCACGCGCCCGCATGTGCCGGGTCTCGCACGGTGGCCGGGGCGAAGCCGTTCATTGAGCCGATCTTGACCGCGTATACCACGAGGCTCTTGCCGATCACCGGGTTCAGCGCGCGCTCAGCGGCCCTGGTCACGGCCGGGCGCTTCATGATGTCCCAGACCAGCAGCCGGTGGTAGGCCTTGGCTGCCGGGTGCTCGTCGTCGTGCACGCCGACCGCGCACTTCAGCCACCAGTAAGGCGAGTGCAGGCCGTGCGCGTGGTGATGCGGGCCCGCGGCCAGCCCGGCCCGGGCCAGCTTGGCCTCCAGCTCGGCCCGGGTGTAGATGCGGACGTGGCCGCCGGGCACGTTGTGGTAGTCGTCGGACAGCGCCCAGCAGATCCGTTCCGGCAGCCAGGCCGGCACGGTGACCGCGGCGATCCCGCCGGGCCGCAGCACCCGGGCCAGCTCGTTCATCGCCCGCTGGTCGTGGGGGATGTGCTCGAGCACCTCGGCCGCGATTACCCGGTCGAAGCTGCCGTCGGGGAACGGCATCGCGGTGGCGTCGCCGGCCACCGCCCGGGCCCGCGCATCCGCGGGCACCTCGCCGGCCTCGCGCATCGCCGCGAACATCGCGGTCACCTGGCCGAGCTCGCTGCGGTCGCTGTCCAGGGCGGTCACGTCCGCGCCGTGGCGCAGCGCCTCGAAGGCGTGCCGCCCGGCGCCGCAGCCCAGGTCGAGCAGGCGGGTTCCCCCGGTCAGCGCCAGTTGGCCGAAGTCGACGGTCAGCAGGGCCCGGCTCCCTTCACGGCGCTTTCCTGCCCGGCGGTGATCACCGCCCGGTACTGGGCCACCGTGGCGCGGGCGACCGCCGGCCAGGCGTACCGCTCGGCCACCCGGGCCAGCGCGGCCCGGCTGAGCCGGTCCCGTTCGGCGGGCTGGGCCAGCAGCCGGGCCAGCGCGGCGGCGAGTTCGTCCGGCTCACCCGGCTCGACCAGCACGGCCGCGTCGCCGGTGACCTCGGGCAGCGCCCCGGTCCGGGACGCCACCAGCGGGGTGCCGGACGCCATATGCTCCACCGCGGGCAGTGAGAACCCCTCGTACAGCGAGGGCACCACCGCGATCTGCGCGCTGGCCAGCAGTTCGGCCAGCTCGGTGTGCGGCATCCCGTGCTGGAACCGCACCCGGCCGGCCAGCCCCAGCTCGGCCATCAGCTTGTCGGTGGGGCCGCCGGGGGTCGGCTTGCTGACCACGGTCAGCTGCGCGTCGTCGTTCCCCGGCCTGGCGGTCAGCAGCGCGAACGCGCGCAGCAGCGTGGTCACGCCCTTCATCGGCGAGTCGGCGCTGGCCACGGCCACGATCCGGCCCGGCACCCGGGGCGCGGGCCGGGGGTGGAACAGCCGGGTGTCCACGCCCAGCGGGATCACCTTCACGCTGTCCGGCACGGCCCGGAAGTCGTTGATGATGTCGGTGCGGGAGGACTGCGACACGGTCAGGATCGGGCCGCCCTGGGACACCCGGTGGGTGACCCGGGCCTGCATCCGGACGAACGAGTACCAGCGCTGCTTGGCCAGCCGGGACAGCCCGCGGGCCGCCGCCAGCTCGATCCGCCGGTCCACGCTGACCGGGTGGTGGATGCTGGTCACCAGCGGCAACCCGAGCCGGCCGATGCCGAGCAGGCCGTAGCCGAGCACCTGGTTGTCGTGCACCACGTCGAAGTCGCCGCGGCGGGCGCGCAGGGTGCGCAGCGCGCGCAGGCTGAAGGTCAGCGGCTCGGGGAACGCGCCGGTCTTCATCGCGGCGAACTCCAGCACGTCGATCCAGTCCCGGTACTCACCCAGCCGCGGGGTGCGGAACGGGTCCTCGTCCCGGTACAGGTCCAGGCTCGGCACCTCGGTCAGCACCGGCCCGGGCTCCAGTTCGGGGTAGGGCTGCCCGGAGAGCACCTCCACGGTGTGGCCGAGGGCGGTGAGCTCGCGGCTCAGGTGCCGGACGTAGACGCCCTGGCCGCCGCAGTGCGGCTTGCTCCGGTAGGACAGCAGCGCCACCCGCAGCGGCCGTTCGGCGGCGGGGGTCTGGCTGGGCTGCGCGGTGCGGATCCGCGCACCGGGGGCTCGCACGGTGGTCACGCAGGTCCGCCCTCCTGGGTAACAGGCCGATGTCTGGCCGCAAGCTGTCGTGCACCGGTCGAGGTCGCCCTGCGTGACCTCCAGGCAGCGAACATTACCACCGGGTACGATCCAGCTCTGGCGTGACTCAAGTACCCGTGGAGGATCCGCTGACCAAGCGTGCGCTGATCACCGGCATAACCGGCCAGGACGGCTCCTATCTGGCCGAGCACCTGCTCGGCCTGGGCTACGACGTGTGGGGCCTGGTGCGCGGGCAGGCGAACCCGCGGGTCCCACGGGTCCGCCAGCTGCTCGCCGACGTCCAGCTGGTCCGCGGTGACCTGCTCGACCAGGGCAGCCTGATCTCGGCGGTGGAGCGCGCCCAGCCGGACGAGGTATACAACCTGGCCGCGATCTCCTACGTGCCGATGTCCTGGCAGCAGGCCGAGCTGACCGGCGAGGTCACCGGGCTGGGCGTGCTGCGGGTGCTCGAGGCGATCCGGGTGTGCAGCGGGATCAGCGCGTCCCGCACACCGGGCCGCAGCCAGATCCGCTTCTACCAGGCGTCCTCGTCGGAGATGTTCGGCAAGGTGCGGGAGACGCCGCAGACCGAGGACACCCCGTTCCACCCGCGCAGCCCGTACGGCGTGGCCAAAGTCTATGGCCACTTTCTAACTCAGAATTATCGAGAGTCATATGGGATGTTCGCGGTGTCCGGCATCCTGTTCAACCACGAGTCGCCGCGGCGCGGGACGGAGTTCGTCAGCCGCAAGGTGTCGCTGGCCGCGGCCAAGATCAAGCTGGGCCTGGAGCGGCAGCTGCGGCTGGGCAACCTGTCGGCCAGCCGGGACTGGGGGTTCGCCGGCGACTACGCGCGGGCCATGCAGCTCATGCTGGCCCAGGGCGAGCCCGAGGACTACGTGGTCGGCACCGGGGTGACGCACACCGTGCAGACGCTGGTCGAGCGGGCCTTCGACGTGGTCGGCCTGAACTGGCGGGATCACGTGGTGTGCGACGCGGCGTTCATCAGGCCCGCCGAGGTGGACCAGCTGTGCGCCGACGCGTCCAAGGCGCGGGCGCGGCTCGGCTGGCAGCCGGTGACCGGGTTCGGTGAGCTGGTCACGATGATGGTCGAATCCGACCTCAAGCTGCTGTCGGCCGGCGGCTATCTGGACGACTCGTTCGACCACGACGTCTGGTAGACACCGGCGCCTGGTGCTGGGTCAGCTTGGTGCTGGGTCAGCTTGGTGCTGGGCCAGTCCGGTGCTGGGCCGGGCCTACCCGCTGACCGCGCCGCCGACCAGGTGGCCGATGCCGAAGGTGAGCGCGGCGGCCAGCGCCCCGAGCAGCAGCTGGCGGGCCGCGCCCTTCCAGACCGGCCGGTCGGTGATCTTGGCCACCGCGCCACCGCCGGCGATGGCGGCCAGCGCCGCGAGCACCAGGGCCAGCCACAGCGAGTTCGCGCCGGCCAGATAGGGCAGTAGCGGGATGATCGCGCCCACCGCGAACGAGGCCAGCGAGCCACCCGCGGCGACCAGCGGCGAGGGCAGGTCGTGCAGGTCCACGCCCAGTTCTTCCTGCACGTGCACGTTCAGCGCGTGATCGGGGTGCCGGGAGATCTGCTCGGCCACCTCGCCGGCCACCTTGGCGTCCACGCCGCGGGCGCGGAACATGGCGGCGAGCTCCTTCTGCTCGGCCTCCGGGTTGTTCTCCAGCTCGGTCCGCTCCTTGTTGACCTCGGAACCGACCAGCTCGTTCTGCGAGGACACCGAGACGTACTCGCCGGCCGCCATGGAGAACGCGCCGGCCGCCAGGCCCGCCAGCCCGGTCAGCACGATGAAGTGCTGCGTGGCGCTGGCGCCGCCCACCCCGGCGATCAGCGAGACGTTGGTGACCAGGCCGTCCATCGCGCCGAACACGACCGGGCGCAGCCACCCGCCGGACACATCCCGGTGGTGGTGCCCACCGGGCGGGTGATGCGCCTCCGCCTGCCTCGGTTCACGTGCCGTGGTCACACCGGTTAGGCTACCCCCGCAGGTCAGCCGGGTGCGTCCGGCGACTGTGCACCGGTTCCGCCAGCCCGGTGCTACCCGCCAGTGCGAGGGCGAAGATGTGCATGCCGGTGACTGCGGGCGCGATCGCGTCACCCACCTCTGGCAGGGTCACCGAAACCACGGTCTTGCTGGGGTCAACCGGGATCTGGGTAGCGAAAACGTACACGGTGAGTTGCTGCGACGTTCCACCGCCAGAGTTCCGGTAGGGCATCGTGGCGGCGGCGGTGTCGCCGGTCACCGGCGCCGCGGCCCAGTCGCCGAACGTCACGGTGCCGCGCGACGTGCTGCCGTCGCTGTAGTGGATCAGCACGGTTCCCTGCGCGGGGCCGGTGGTCGCCGATCCGAGCAGGCCCAGCGTGCGCTGCCCACCGGTGCCGGGCAGCAGGATGGTCTGCGCGTCGGCCAGGATGTTGTCCGGCGAGCAGGCCGCGGCGTCCGGCCAGGTGTAGGTCAGCCCGCCGGAGCTGACCGTGCCGCCCGGCTGCACGCCCGCCGCCGCCAGCGCTTGCTGTGAGTAGGTGAACCCGTCGCCGTCCATGTTGCCGCAGCCTTGATCGGCGTCGGGTGTGGTCCCGGTGTTGCTGGCGTAGTCGGCCGGGTTCGCGGTCGGCGTGATCGGGAGCGCTGCGGTCTTCGACACGGCACCCGCGGCGTCGATCACATTCACCGTGGCCGTCGTGCCGGCACTGACGTGCCATACGCCGTTTGTCCCGCTGGGCTGGGGGACGGTGAACGTTATAGCCCTGTCGCCCCACGAGTCGATCGCGAACGTGGCCAGGTTGCCCGGCGCACCCCAGTAGGTGCCGATGTCTGTGAACTGCAGATAGCCGGTTCTTTGTGCGGCACCGAAACCGCGCCCGTGGATGGTGACGGTCTGGCCGGCGGCGGCCGGGCTGGGCGAGACCGACGTGATCGCGGGGCCCGCGTGACCCGGCGGCACGGTGGCGCCGAGGTCGGCTAGGTTGACCGCCGCGCCCATCGCCATGTACCCGGCGTCGCCGGGGTGCAGGTGGTCGCCGGAGTCGAACGAGGGCAGGTACGCGTGTGGATCGGCCGGGTTGCGGGTCACCGCGTCGAAGTTGACCACCGCGTCGTAGGCGTGACCCGTCCGGATCCAGTGGTTGACCGCCGCCCAGGTGCCCGCCTCCTGCTTGTTGTAGGTGGTCCAGCCCTCGAACGGGGTGAGGGTCGCGCCGATCACCCGCAAGCCCGCGGCGTGCGCCATGGCGATCATCTTCTGCAAGCCAGCGATGATCTTGTCCGGGTTCAGCACGTGCGGTGTCTGCTGGATGTCGTTGATGCCTTCCAGGATGACGACCGCCCGCACGCCTGGCTGGTCGATCGCGTCCCGCCGGAACCGCGCCAGCCCGGATGGGCCGAACCCGTTCCCGCCGCCGCGCAGGATCCGGTTACCGCCGATGCCGGCGTTGAGCACGGCCATCTGATCGCCCGGCGGGAGGGCGAGCAGCCGGTCGGCGAGAATGTTCGGCCACCGGGCGTCCAGGCCGGCGACCGACTGGAACCCGTCGGTGATCGAGTCGCCGAACGTGACGACGGCGCCCGCCGCGGCGGTTCCGGTTACCTCGACACCCGCCAGCAGGTACCACGATCCTGTGCTGTCCGGGAATGCGCTAGCGCTGGTGGCGTCGCACTCGTCGGCGCCGCTGGTGTAGAACGAGGTCTGCTGAGCGTCAGGATGCCAGGTGAACGGCGTCGGGTCGCCTGGGGTGTACGTGCTGACCAGCAGGTCGCTGTTGGCCGGGACCGCCAGCGGCACCGGGTCGCTCCACACGGTGCGGCCCGCCGGGATCGTCACCGAGGCGGCACCGCCGAAGGTGACCTCGTGCAGCGTCCCGGGCTTGACGTCGGCACTGCCCGGCGCGCTGGGCAAGGCGACCGTCGCCTGCGCGACCTGGAGCGGTGCGGTGCCGAAGAGGTTGGAGATCTTTACCCTGAGCCCCGTGCCGCCGATGCTGGTGTGCACGATATTGCGGATCGTGCAGTTGCTGCAGCCCAGCTCGTTGACACCGGCCGACGCGGCCTCCCACGTCCCGGTCCATGTACTGCCTCTCGACGCCGGGGTGTTCTGCCGGGCGGTGCGCGTGCGTGCGGCGTGCTTCTGGGCGGCCGTGCTGGGGGCGGTGGTGCCTGAGGCGGTCGTGCCCCGGGCGGAGGTGCCGGGAGCGGTGGTGCCTTGGGCCGTGGTGGCGGCGCGTGCGGGCGCGGTCACGGCGAGGCCGGGCGCGACCATCACCCCGGCCAGGAGTGCGGCGGTGCCAACCGTTATGGGCGCGGCCCGCAAGGTCAACCGGCGCATGGCAACCCTCCTGACAACGTTGTCATATCAACGTTTTCGCACTGAGCGTACGCCCCTGCTCTGACGCGTCAAGGGGTTGTCGCGCTAACCATTCACGCGCCCCGGTCAACGGGTCAGCCGGTCAGCTCGCGGTACAGCTCGACGGTCTGCGCGGCGATGGCCGGCCAGCCGAACTCGGCGACCGCGCGGCGCCGGCCCGCCTCGCCCATCGCCGCGGCCAGGCTGGGATCGGCCACCAGCGTGTTCAGCGCGTCCGCCAGCGCCTGCGGGTCATCGGGTGGCAACAGCAGGCCGGTCTCGCCGTCGGCGACCACCTCGGGGATGCCCCCCACCCGGGACGCGGCCACCGCGGCGCCGCACGCCATCGCTTCCAGGTTGACGATGCCGAGCGGCTCGTACACCGACGGGCAGGCGAACACCCGGGCGTGTGAGAGCAGCTGGATGACCTCCCGTTTGGCCAGCATCCCGGAGATCATCCGGACGCCGGACCTGGTTCCGGTGAGCCGGGTCACCAGAGCGTCCACCTCGGCCGCCAGCTCGGCGGTGTCGGCCTGCCCGGCGCACAGCACCAGCTGCGCCGCCGGATCCAGGCTGGCCGCCGCGCGCAGCAGTACCGGCAGGCCCTTCTGCCTGGTCACCCGGCCGACGAACAGCACGTAGGGGCGGTCTGGGTCCACGCCGTACTTGGCCAGCACGTCGGTGCCCGGATCCGGCGTGTACTCGCGGGTGTCGATGCCGTTCCTGATCACCCGGACCCGCTCCGGCGGCACCGCCGGGTAGGCGGCCAGCACGTCCGCGCGCATCCCGTCCGACACCGCCACCACCGCGGCGGCCGACTCCACGGCGGTGCGCTCGCACCACGACGACAGCGCGTACCCGCCGCCGAGCTGCTCGGCCTTCCACGGCCGCAGCGGCTCGAGGGAGTGCATCGTGACGACGTGCGGGATGCCGTAGCGCAGCGAGGCGAGGCGGCCCGCCAGGTTCGCGTACCAGGTGTGCGAGTGCACCAGGTCGGCGCCGGCGACCGCCTCCGCCATCGACAGGTCGGTG
>DASYAV010000013.1:0-1638 GCA_036501145.1 Streptosporangiaceae bacterium
CCCTGTCGGCCGCCTGGACCAGCTCTCCTACTACCCGGCCCTCCTGGAGACCGTCACCCGGCTCGCCGGCGAGGGACGCAACAGCAGGCAGATCGCCGGCACGCTCAACGCCGCGGGATACCGGCCGCCCAAGCGCACCGCGGTCTTCACCGGCCAGCAGGTCCGCAACATCATCAGCAAGCACGCCATCCGCGAGAATGCCAAGGGCCGGCCCGCCGTCCTCACGGACCTGGACCCAGGCGAGTGGTCCGTCCCGGGACTGTCCGCCGAGCTCGGCATGCCCACCGCCAGCATCTACAACTGGATCTACCGCGGCTGGATCACCGCCCGCCGCGCACCCGGGGGCAGGAACTGGATCATCACCGCCGGCGAGCAGCAGATGCGCGAGCTCCGCGAGCGCAGGGACCGCCCGCCCGGCTACTACACCCGCGCCCGCTGGGCACCACCCCAGGCAGAAACCGGCGAAACGCAGGAAGAAGGACAAGGAGGGCAGCCGTGAAAGACAAACCCCGCTTGACAGGTAGCAGCAGTGGCCGACTTCCACCGGCCATCTCTTCCCGGCAACCCGGATCAGGACGGGCAGGGACACCGGCCGGCCCTCCGGAGCGTGGCAGTAGAAGAAGGCCAGGTCGGACGGGTCGGACAGGCTGCGGCGGATCAGCAGCCAGTGCCGCGGCGAGGCGGTCGCGGCCCAGGCCCACGCGTAGTCGCGGTGGCCCTTGCAGCCGTGCCCGCACGAGCGGGTCTCCCACGCCGTGCCCGGCACCATCGCCGCCACGGACGCGGCAGCCGCCTTCCGCCCGGACGGCAGCGTGACCTGGAAGTTCACCGGGACCGCGAGCGCGTACCCTTTGCCTGCCTTCTCGCACGCTTCCCGCAGCTTCGTGCTGCGCCCGTACACCTCATCGGCGGCCACCCAGGCGAACGGGACGCCGGCGCCGGCCGCGCCGGTGACGATCTGCGTGCCCAGGGCCGGCTTGGTGGTGAATGCCACGTCGTCCGGGACGTGCGCCCGCTGGCGCCGGGCCCGGTCACCGCACCACTGTTTCGGCAGGTAGAGGCGGAAATCAAACAGGGCGTGCGCGCGGGCTGTCACGTACGCGGCGAACACCACCGTCTGGCAGTTCTCCACCTGCCCGGTGATCCCGGCATGCTGCCGGCCGACGCCGATCGTCTCGGTCCCCTTCTTGAGCTCCGCCGTCTCATCCAGCACCACGATCGCCTCCGGGTCGCCCAGCCGCGCAACGACGAACCGCTGCAGCGCCGACAGCGCGGCTTCCCAGTCCCAGGCGTACTCCGCCAGCAGCGCCTGCATCCGCCGCGGCGTGGCGTGCCCGGCCCGCTCAGCCAGCTGCCAGCACGACTTGCGGTCCCCGGCCACAGCCAGCAGCGCCCCGATGTACGCGAACGCCGTCAGCCGCGACCTGGCCTGCGCGAACACCGGCGCGAGCAAGCCCCGCAGCTCATCGTGGAGTTTCCCCAGCCACCTGCCGTCTTCTACGATGGCCCCGGCGGCCACCTCGTTGTTCAGTCTTGTCACGAAGCATGATCATGGGGCGGCCGTCACCCGCATCAAGACGACACGCCGGACACACCAGGATCACCCAGCCGCCAGGTAACAAACCCGGACTGTAGTAC
>DASYAV010000014.1:0-32959 GCA_036501145.1 Streptosporangiaceae bacterium
GGGAACCGTGGATTGGTGCCTTGAGCCCGTGCGTCAGACTTCGAATCTCCCTGCCCTCCCCGCGGCGAACACCGTGGTGGTGTGGAAGGGAGAGGCCGGTGGAAGTTGTGCACGCCCGGTGCGCTGGGCTGGATATCTCGAGGAAGGATGCCAAGCTGTGCGTCCGGGTCACCGGTGCCGGGCGGCGTAAGACGGCCGAGACGGGCACTACGTGGGTTCGGTGACCAGCCAGGTGCTTGCGCTGCGTGACCACCTGATCGGGCAGCGGGTGACCTGTGCGGTGATGGAGGCGACCGGGGACTACTGGAAGCCGTTCTGCTACCTGCTCGAAGACGCCGGGTTCGAGGTGCTGCTGGTCAACGCCCGGCACGTAAAGAACCACCTCCCGGGCTGCAAGACCGACGTCGCGGACGCGAACCTGGCTGGCCCAGCTCGGCGCCCATGGCCTGGTGCGGGGCTCGTTCGTGCCGCCCGGGCCGGTCCGCCAGTTGCGGGACCTGACCCGGGCCCGGACCGCGATCACCCGGGAACGCGGCCGGGAGGCCCAGCAGCTGGAGAAACTGCTCGAGAAGCCGGGATCAAGCTCTCCGCGGTCGCCTCCGGCATCCTGGGTGTCTCGGGCCGGGCGATGCTGGAGGCGCTGATCGCCGGTGATTGCGACCCGGTGGCTCTGGCGGATCTGGCCAAGCGCCGGCTGCGGTCCAAGATCCCGGCCCTGACCGAGGCCCTGACCGGGCGGTTCACCGGACACCATGCGTTCCTCGCGCGAGTCCATCTGGATCTGATAGACCGCCACAGCGCCGCGATCGCCCAGCTCACGATGCGGATTGAGGTGATGATCGAGCCCTTTCAGGCCTTCCGGGACCTGATCTGCTCCATCCCCGGGATCAGCGCCTTGACCGCTGACGTGGTCATCGCCGAGACCGGCGCCGACATGTCCCGGTTCCCCACCGCCGGGGCACCTGGCCTCCTGGGCCGGAACCACCCCGGGCAGCAACGAGTCCGCCGGCAAGGTCAAGTCCAGCAAGACCCGCCCCGGCAACCTCTACTGCAGGGGGCCCTCGGTGCGGTCGCGATGGCCTGCGCACAGAACCCGCGCACCTACTACGGTGCCCGCTACCGGCGCATCGCCAGCCGCCGCGGCCCCCAAAGGCCAACGTCGCGTTCCAGCACTCCATGCTCATCGCGATCTGGCACATGGGCACCACCGGCTCCCTCTACGACGACCCCGGCGCCGACTACTTCACCCGGCTCAATCCACGCAGGACGAAAACAGGGCGATCCACCAACTCGAAGGCATGGGCTACCGCGTCACCCTCGACCAGGCCGGATGAACAGGCTCCCGGTCCTCTGACGCGAAGGGGAATCTTCGCGTCAGAGCCTCAGCCGGTCACCTCCCGGATCCGGTCGTTGCCGGTGTCGGCGATGAGCAGGTTGCCCGCGCCGTCCACCGCTACTCCGCCCGGGAGATTGAGCTCGGCGTGGGTGGCCGGGCCGGCGTCGCCGGAGAACCCCCGGTCGCCGTCGCCGGCCACGGTGTAGATGTCACCGGCGGTCATCGCCTGGCCGTAGAAGCTGCCGGTGCTGGCCGCCACCACCCGCACCCGGTCGTTCAAGGCGTCGGCGATGAGCAGGTTGCCCGCGCCGTCCACCGCCACCCCGGACGGTCCGTCGAGCTCGGCACTGGTGGCCGGGCCGCCGTCGCCGGAGAACCCAGGTGTGCCGTCGCCGGCCACGGTGTAGATGTCGCCGGCGGTCATGGCCTGGCCGTAGAAGGTGCCGGTGCTGGCCGCCACCACCCGCACCCGCTGGTTACCGAGGTCGGCGATGACCAGGTTGCCGTCGCCGTCCACCGCCACCCCGGACGGTCCGTCGAGCTCGGCGCTGGTGGCCGGGCCGCTGTCGCCGGAGAACCCAGGTGTGCCGTCGCCGGCCACGGTGTAGATGTCGCCGGCGGTCATGGCCTGGCCGTAGAAGGTGCCGGTGCTGGCCGCCACCACCCGCACCCGGTTGTTGCCGGAGTCGGCGATGAGCAGGTTGTCCGCGCCGTCCACCGCCACCCCGACCGGGTAGGAGAGATCGGCGTGGGTGGCCGGGCCGCTGTCGCCGGAGAACCCCTGGCCGCCGGTGCCGGCCACTGTGTAGATGTGACCGGCGGTCATGGCCTTCCCGTAGAAGGTGCCGGTGCTGGCCGCCACCACCCGCACCCGTTCGTTGCGGGTGTCGGTGATGACCAGGTTGCCCGCGCCGTCCACCGTCACCCCGTCCGGGCCATCGAGCTCAGTGCTGGTGGCCCGGCCGCCGTTGCCGGAGAACCCCGCAGTGCCGTCGCCGGCCACGGCGTAGATGTGACCGGCGGTCATGGCCTTCCCGTAGAAGGTGCCGGTGCTGGCCGCCACCGCCCGCACCAGGTTGCTGCCCGTGTCGGCGATGAGCAGGTTGCCCGCGCCGTCCACCGTCACCCCGTCCGGGCCATCGAGCTCAGCGCGGGTGGCCGGGCTGCCGTCGCCGGAGAACCCCGCAGTGCCGCCGCCGGCCACGGTGTAGATGTCGCCGGCGGTCATGGCCTGGCCGTAGAAGGTGCCGGTGCTGGCCGCCACCACCCGCACCCGGTAGCCGTCGGCGATGAGCAGGTTGCCCGCGCCGTCCACCGCCACGCTCTGCGGGAGGCTGAGTTCGGCGCTGGTGGCCGGGCCGCTGTCGCCGGAGAACCCAGGTGTGCCGTCGCCGGCCACGGTGTAGATGTCGCCGGCGGTCATGGCCTGGCCGTAGAAGGTGCCGGTGTTGGCCGCCGCCACCCGGACCAGGTGGTCGTAGGTGTCGGCGATGAGCAGGTTGCCCGCGCCGTCCACCGCCACCCCCTCCGGGTCGAAGAGGTCGGCGCGGGTGGCCGGGCCGCCATCGCCGCGGTGGCCGCCGCCGGCCACGGTGTAGATGTCGCCGGCGGTCATGGCCTGGCCGTAGAAGGTGCCGGTGCTGCCCGCCACCACCCGGATCCGCTGGTTGCGGGTGTCGGCGATGAGCAGGTTGCCCGCGCCGTCCACCGCCACCCCCTCCGGGTAGTAGAGGTCGGCGCGGGTGGCCGGGCCGCCGTCGCCGGTGAAAGCCCGGATGCCGGTGCCGGCCACGGTGTAGATGTCGCCGGCGGTCATGGCCTGGCCGTAGAAGGTGCCGGTGCTGGCCGCCACCACCCGCACCCGTTCGTTGCGGGTGTCGGCGATGACCAGGTTGCCCGCGCCGTCCACCACCACGCTCTGCGGGAGACTGAGCTTGGCGCTGGTGGCCGGGCCGCCGTCGCCGGAAAACCCGCGCTTGCCGTTGCCGGCCACGGAGTAGATATTACCGGCGGTCATCGCCTTCCCGTAGAAGCTGCCGGTGCTGGCCGCCACCACCTGGACACGCTCGTTTCCCGCGTCGGCAATCACCAGGTTGCCAGACTCGTCCACACCGACTCCGCACGCATCGTTCAGGGCGGCCTTGACGGCCCGGCCACCACCGCTGGATTCCCCGGGCACGCCGGTACCCGCGGGTGTGGTCAGCCAGTCGCTGGCCGGTTTCACCTCGCGCACCGCATTCTGCGTGCCGATGTACACGTGGCTGCCGCCGAACGCCAAGCCACAGGGTTGCTGCAGCGCCACCCGGGTGGCCAGGCCCGGGCCGCCGACACCGCCCGCTACGGTCGAGATCACCCCCGCCGCCCCCGGCTGGGGCCCACCGGCCACCCCCGGCTGTCCCGGACGTGCCGCCGCGGCCGCCGGGCCCGACCCGGCCAGCGCCGCCGCCCCCACTGCCAGCGCCGCCACCAGCGCAGGCCCACCCCGTCCTAATCTGTTCATCCGTGCGATCCTCCACGTCCGCATCGAAACCTCCCGCGCCCCGCCCGGCAGCCGACCGCGGCCAGTACATGATGAAGGGCCTACAACTACGACGCCCCCGCATGACCAGCGGATGACACCCCGGGCAAACATCCAGACCGGCGCCCGCCAGCGCGGCGGCGCGCTGCCCCCAGCCGCGTCGTGGGCAGATCCTGATGGCCGCCCGCACCGGCCCTACCCGGTAGTCCCCGGCTCATTCTGTGGTGTGACGGGGTGGCGGCTGAGCGGCAACTGGATACGTGACAGAAGCGGCCCGATCACCCAGCTCGCCCTCGCGGTGGCTGCGCGGCGGGGCACGCCGGTGGCCTGAGCAGCCGCCTGCAGGACGCACTGGCCAGCATCGCCCCGGCTCCCAGGCGAAAGGTGCGGCGTACCCGAGCACGTCGATCCGCTCCCGCGCGCCGGCCAGCGGCCCCAGCCACACCGAGTACGGGACAGAAAGCGGGTCTCCGGTGAAGACTGGACCGATCTACGGGACATGATCATCAAGGCGCAGCGCTGGCGAGAGCTGGTTCGCATTTGATCAGCTACTGGTCACATCTAGATAATCACCTGCGGAAACTAGCTCCGGCTGGGCGAGGCGGTCACGTCGCCGGCGCTGACGAACGCCATCCGGTGGTTGTAGGTGATCAGGTAGAACCGGTCCGAGCCGGTGAAGACCGTCCGGTCATACGGCGCCGACCCGTCGATGTTCGCCGCGTAGTACCAGTCGCCGCGGAACGCCGGGCCGCCGGCCACGTAGGACTGGCCTGCCTTGATCGTGTAGTTGTCGGTCGCCGCGTGCACCGGCGGCGGGAACTCGGCCTCCTTGAGGAACTTGGCTGGGTAGTCCGACTTCAGCGGGTAGTCATCCACGTACACCGGGATGGACGCCGCGCCGGGCTTCGGCGTGATGACGACCGGCGCCCTGGCCGGCACCGCGGCCGGGTGCCCGGGCGGGTTGTAGAACCAGCCCTTGGCGCCGGCGTACCAGATCGCCGTCCAGTCGCCGTGCCGGGCCGCGACCACGTACTGGTCGCCCACCGGCGCCTTGTCGCCCCAGTCGTTGGCGCGGATGGTGCCCGGCCCCTTCGGCGTGCCCACGTACGGGTCGCCGTGCAGGTAGGGGTCGGACAGCAGCGGCGCGCCGAAGCTGGGTTTGGTGTGCAGCCAGACGAAACTCACCGGCTGTCTCGGCTGCCTGGCGTAGTAGCGGCCCGGCGGGTTCTGGTTCAGGTTGGGCCACTCCGCGCCGTGGTAGGGGCTCGGGTACGGGGTGAGGTCCTGGATGGGCTCGGTTCCGGTGACCACGGTCTGGTTCGACCGCCACGCGGGGTCGATCGTCACCACGTTGCTGGAGGCCGGCCCGGTGGCGTGGATCGGCGCGCCGATCAGGCTCATGAACCGGCTCCAGTTCCAGTACGGGCCGGGATCCCAGTGCTGGCCCGCGATGCAGGTGTCGCAGTTCTCCCCGGGCACGTTGTCGTGGCCGAGGATGTGCGCCCTGGTGCGCGGGATGCGGTACTTGCTGGCCAGCCAGCGGACCAGCGTCGCGGTCGCGTGGTACAGCTGCGGGGTGTACCAGGCGGCCCCGTCGATCGCGAAGCCCTCCTGCTCGATGCCGATCGAGTGCTGGTAGAACGCCGGGTTCCCGGTGTCCCAGGCGATGTCCTGATCGGGCACCAGCTGCACCACGGTGCCGTTGGCGAACACCTCGTAGTTCGCGCTGGCCAGATAGGTCGGGTCGTGGAACAGCCACAGCGTGCCGTCCCCGGTCTCCTCGTTGTCGTGCAGCGAGATGTAGTGCAGCTTGAGGTCCGTGGGCCGGCGGGCGACGTCGTGGTCGCCGTAGTCGCCCTTGCCTGGGCCGTACTGCCAGTACCCGCTCGGGCTGTAGACGCAGTGCAGCACCGCCGGGCACTGCGGCTTGGCGATCTGCCGCGGGTCCATCGTGGGGTTGGCCGGCGGGATCGTCACCGGGGACAGGTGCAGCCGCCCGATCGTCCGCGGGTGGGAACGCGCGCCGGGATCGGCGGTCAGCGTGACCTGCTGCCCGGTGGAGGTGGTGCGGCTGACCCCGGTGCGGATCGTCTGGTAGACCGCATCGGCGAACTGCTGGGCCACATACGGCTCGGCGGCCTGCGAGTACGCGGCCGCCGCGACGTACCAGCCGCCCGGGCTGGCCGGCAGCTTGCCGCCGTCGTATTTCTTCTCGTAGGAGGCCAGCAGCGCGGCACCGGCGTCGGCGTTCGCCGCGGCCTTGGCTTTCGCCGCGGCGGCCGGCACCCCGGCCAGCGCCGCCGCGGGGGCCAGGGTGTGCAGCGCGGCGGAGTGCAGCAGGCCGCCGGTCCGCTCCGCGTCGCCGCCGAACCCGTCCGCCTTGAGGATGGCCTTGGTCAGGGCGGTCAGGTTCATCGGACCGTATCCGCCCGCGTACCGGGGCTTGCCGCCGTTCGTCTCCCACAGCGACTCCTGGTAGGACACGCCGAGCAGCACCGCTACCGGGATGTGGTACCTGGCCGCCGCCGCGGTGAAGTCTTGCTGCAGGGCGTGCGGGTTCGCCGGGGCCCGCGCGGCCGGGCTGGCGGCCGCCAGGGTGCCGGCCGCGGGGGACAGGCCAAGCGAGAGCGCCAGGGCGAGCGCGGCGCTGGCCGCGACGCCACAGGCCAGCCAGCCGCGGCGGGACGGGTGAGACCTGAACACGGGGAACTCCCATCAGTACCTGGGACCGACCCGAGGAGTATGGCGCGTACCGTTGTAACAAGTCCACAAATGACACGGAGAAATATTCACCGAAACCCTTCCTGACCGGCGGCTCCGTCTGTCAGCATTCGTCCTATGCGTCGCGTATTCCCCCGGTTCCTGGTTGCCACGTGCACCGCCCTGGCCACGGCCGCCGGGCTCGGGGTTTCCGCCAGCACGGTGCCGGCGTCAGCTGGCACGCGGGCAAGGCTGGCCCATGGCCGTTCAGCAGAAAATCCAGGAGGACCGCCGCCACGGGTCGACTTCCATGCGTGGCGGAGTTACGCCGCGTTCCTGGGCGGATCCGGGCAGGGCGTCCGGGTGATACCGGGACGGGACGGCGGGCTGGTCATGACCCAGCCGGTGGGCACGCTGGCCTATCACGACCCGTTCAAGAAGGACACCAGGAACTGGGCGTACAGCACCTGGACCAGCCCGGTGCACAAGCTGGGCTTCGGCGCCACCGAATTGGTCTCGTCCTGGGACGCGCACGTCCCGGCCGACACCTGGATGCGGACGCAGCTGCGGGCCACCATGCAGCACGGGCAGCACACCAGCTGGCTGGACATGGGCAACTACGCCTACTCCGACAGCGAGATCGACCGCACCTCGCTGAGCCCGGTGGACAAGCCATACGGCCAGGTGGAGACCGACACGTTCTTCTCCTATCCCGGCTGGTCGGTGCACTCCTACCAGCTGCGGGTCACCCTGCTGCGGCTGCCCGGCACGCACGTCTCGCCACGGATCTGGCAGGTCGGCGCGTTCGCCTCCCGGATCCCCGCCCGGCAGACGGTGCCGCCGAGCAAGCCCGGGCCGGCGTCGCGGCGCGGCATCGTGCTCAACGTGCCGGAGTACTCGCAGAACATTCACGACGGCCAGTACACGCAGTACGGCGGCGGCGGTGAGGCGTGGTGCAGCCCGACGTCCAACGAGATGGTGGACGAGTACTGGGGCAAGTACCCGGCCCGCAAGCAGATGTCCTGGATCAACCCGAAGTACCAGGACCCGAGCGTGGACTACGCCGCCCGGTACATGTACGACTACCTGTACCAGGGCACCGGCAACTGGCCGTTCAACGCGGCCTACGCCGCGCACTTCGGGCTGAACGCGGAGATCGTCCAGCTGCCGTCCATGGCCGACCTGGAGGATCTGGTCGCGCACGACATCCCGGTCATCACCTCCCAGGCGTTCGACAACGGCCAGATCACCGGCGCGAACTACAGCACGGCCGGGCACCTGTGGGTGGTGGTGGGCTTCACCAAGGCCGGCAACGTCGTGGTGAACGACCCGGCCAACCCGTCGGACAAGGCCGTGCGGCACGTGTTCAGCCGGCGCCAGTTCGAGAACGTCTGGCTGCGCACCTACTGGAAGCGGGCCAACGGCAGCACCGGCTACGGCACCGGCGGTGTGGCCTACATCATCTGGCCGCACGGGATGAGCCTGCCGCCGAACCTGGACCCGGCCAACCCGGCCTGGTAGGTCCTGGCGGCGGTCGGCCCTGGCGCGCCCGCGGGCACCGGCCTGCGACACTGTCGGGCATGAAGATTCTGATCTCTGCGGACATGGAGGGAGCCACCGGCGTCACCTGGCCCGCCGACGTGGAGCCGGGGACCGAGCAATGGCAGCGCTGCCGGCGCATGTTCACCTCGGACGTGAACGCGGCCGTGGCCGGGTTCATCGACGGCGGCGCGGACCAGGTGCTGATCAACGAGGCGCACGCCACCATGCGCAACCTGCTGCTCGAGGACCTCGACGAGCGGGCGGTCATGCTCACCGGCCGGCACAAGGACCTGAGCATGGTCGAGGGGATCCAGCAGCCGGACGTGTCGGCGGTGGCCTTCATCGGCTACCACGCCGGGGCCGGCCGCGATGGCGTGCTCGCCCACACCTACCTGCCGAACTCGGTCACCGGTGTCCGGGTGAACGGCGAGCCGGCCAGCGAGGGCAGGCTGAACTCGTTCGTCGCCGCCGAGTACGGCGTGCCGATCGTCCTGGTCACCGGCGACGACGTGACCTGCACGGACGCGGCAGGCTACGCGTCACAGGCGCCCACGGTCGCGGTCAAGGACTGGGTCTCCCGGTACTCGGCGGTGTGCCGGCCGCCCACGGTCACCGCGGTGGCGATCAGGGCGGCCGCGGAGCGCGGGATGAAGCTGGCCGGGCGGCGTGAGCCCGTGGCCGCGGGCAGCCTGCGGGTCGAGGTGGACGTGGACGCGGCGCAGCTGGCGCAGGCGGCCGCGGTGGTGCCCACGGTGGAGCGGACCGGAGAGCGGTCGGTCGCCTACACCAGCGGCAGCGCCTGGGAGATGATCCGCTGCTTCAAGGCCGTGACCACGCTGATCGCGTCCGCGACCGAGGACTTCTATGGCTGACCCGGTGACTGGCGGCCCAGACCAGCAGGCCGGACTGCCCGGGGCGCAGGCCCGGCCGCCCGAGGCGCAGGACGAGGCGGTGCGGCTGGCCGCCGAGCTGATCAGGATCGACACCACGAACCGCGGCGGCGGGGACGCGCGGGAGCGGCCCGCCGCCGAACTGGTGGCGGCCGAACTGTCCGCGGCCGGGCTGGCGCCGGCCCTGCTGGAGTCCGCGCCCGGCCGGGCCAACGTGGTGGCCAGGATGGCCGGGACGGACCCGGCCGCGCCCGCGCTGCTGGTGCACGGGCACCTCGACGTGGTCCCCGCCGAGCCCGCCGACTGGACCGTGCACCCGTTCTCCGGGGAGATCCGGGACGGCGTGCTGTGGGGGCGCGGCGCGGTGGACATGAAGAACGCGGTCGCGGTCATGGTCGCGGTGGCCAGCTCGCTGGCGCGCACCGGGCGGCGGCCGGCCCGTGACATCGTGCTCGCCTTCACCGCCGACGAGGAGGACACCGCGGCCTACGGGGCGGGGTTCCTGGCCGCCGAGCACCCCGGGCTGTTCGAGGGCTGCACCGAGGGGATCAGCGAGTCCGGCGCGTTCACCTTCCACGCCGCGCCGGGGGTGCGGCTGTACCCGGTCGCCGCCGCGGAGCGGGGCACCGCGTGGCTGAAGCTGGCCGCCCGGGGCACCGCCGGGCACGGATCCCGGCGCAACACCCGCAACGCGGTCACCATGCTGGCCCGCGCGATGGCCAGGATCGGCGACCACCAGTGGCCGTCCCGGGTCATCCCGACCGTGCGGGCGGCGCTGGACGAGATGTCCGCCGCGGTGCCGGACCCGGGGGAGCGGGACGGGGTGCCGCCGGACGATCTCAGCGCGCAGGCGCTGCGGGCCCGGCTCGGCCCGGCCAGCGTGCTGGTCGAGAACGTGGTCCGCAACAGCGCCAACCCGACGATGCTGAACGCCGGCTACAAGGTGAACGTGATACCCGGCGAGGCCGCCGGGTACGTGGACGGCCGGATGCTGCCCGGGTATGAGGAGGAGTTCCGCGCCACGATGGACGAGCTGACCGGGCCGGACGTCGGCTGGGAGTTCTACCACCGGGAGGGGCCGCTGGAGGCGCCGCTCGGCGCTCCGCTGATGGCGGCGATGACCGCGGCGCTGCTGGCCGAGGACCCGGGCGCGCACGTCGTGCCCTACTGCATGTCCGGCGGGACCGACGCCAAGCACTTCGCCCGGCTGGGCATCGCCGGCTACGGGTTCACCCCGCTGCAGCTGCCGCCGGGCTACGACTACCACGCGATGTTCCACGGCGTGGACGAGCGGGTGCCGGTGTCCGCACTGCACTTCGGCGTGCGGGTGATGGAGCGGCTGCTCACCACCGTCAGCACGAGCCAGCTCCCGGAAGGGGCGGCCCGGTGACCGAGGTGCCGTGCCTGGACCTGACCACATGACCGCGCTCAGGCCCGCCAGGCTGCGGCCCGGCAGCCGGGTCGCGGTGGTCGCGCCGAGCGGGCGGGTCAACCCGGAACAGCAGGAGAAGGGCTGCGCCATCCTGGCCGGCTGGGGGCTCGATGTTCAGGTGGGGGTGCACGCGCTGGACGCCCACCCCTCGCTCAGCTACCTGGCCGGGACCGACGACGGCCGGGCGGCCGACCTGGAGCGGGCCTGGCTGGACCCGCGGACCGAGGCCGTGCTGTGCGCCCGCGGCGGCTACGGCGCGCAGCGGATCGTGGACCGGCTCGACTGGGCCGCGATGGCCGCCGTCCCGCCGAAGATCCTCACCGGGTTCAGTGACGTCACCGCGCTGCACGAGGCCTTCGCCCGCCGGCTCGGCCTGGCCACGCTGCACGCGCCCAACATCTGGGGCGACGGGTTCACCGGGTTCCCCGAGGCGCAGGAGGCGCTGCGGCAGGCCCTGTTCGAGCCGGGTGGCCCGGACGGCAGCACGCTCACCTCGGGCGCGGCGGCGGACGGCACCGGCTGCCTGGCCCCCGGCCGGGGTGCGGGCGTGACCGCCGGCGGCAACCTGAGCATGCTGGTGTCCGGCCTCGGCACGCCGGACGGGCGGCAGCGGCGGCCTGCAGCGGGCGGCGCCGGGGCGTCGGATCGTGCCGCGGCGTCGGATCGTGCCGCGGCGGCGGGCGATGCTACCGGAGCGGGCGGGTTCGCCGGGTGCATCGTGCTGCTGGAGGACGTGAACGAGGAGTGCTACCGGCTGGACCGGATGCTCACCCAGCTGCTGCGCTCCGGGGCGCTGGACGGGGTGGCCGGGATCGCGCTGGGCACCTGGGTCGGCTGCGGCCCGCCGGACCGGGTCCGGCAGGTGCTGGCCGACCGGCTGGGTGCTCTCGGCGTTCCGGTGGCCGGGGGTTTCCCGTTCGGTCACGCGGCGCCGCAGCCGACGGTCCCGCTCGGCGTGCCCGCCGAACTCGACTCGGCAGCCGGCACACTGACCTTCCGCGCGTCGGCGGTGACCTGACCAGGGAAAGCCGGAGTTTTCCACCGGGCCTGTGGATGAGTTGTGAATAATGCGGTGGAGAATTCTGTTACCCGGGGGATAACAGCGGGTATCGTGTGGATAAACAAAATTCTGCAGATTACTGACCCCGAACCTCTTGCGCAGCCCGGCAAAGCTGAGTAGAAATTCTCTTGTCGCCGGAAACGGGGACCGCGCCGGGGGAGACTCTGGTAACGCACGAAGGACCGGGCGACCGGTTCTGCGGGCGGGTTTCCGGCCTTGGCGGCCGGCCGATCAGTGTGCGGTCGCTGAGCAATCAGCAGCCTGGGCAGGTCGAGAAATCGGCAGGTCAGCCCCACCGGGCAACCCGGCAGGGCGGCATTGTGAGGCCGGGCGAGGCCCCTCCATCTCATGCATGGAGGGGCTTCGCCTATTTTATGCCCCGATTTAGCCGGGCTTATTCGGCTCCGCTGGATTCCGCGTGTATCTGGCACCGCACAATGCGCGACCTTTCAACGCTGCGTAGCGGGCAAATTGCGCACTGGTGCGTTTCTTGTGTCAGGTCGTCAGCGCTGGCTCGGGACCCGTACCGCGCGCGGAGAACATCATCGGCGAATTGTGCGCGACCACGACGCGGCCGTCACTGCCGACCGCGATGAGGCCTCCGGTAGCGTCGCGCTGGGTGAGTTCCCCCTCAAAGGTCCCCCGGACCGCGTCGGCCAGGCGGGCGCCGGCATAGCGGATCCGGGCGGCGACGTCGTAGGCGACGACGCCGCGGATGAACGCCTCGCCGTCCCCGGTACATGAGATCGCCACCACGCCGTCCCTGGCGTAGACGCCCGCGCCGACGACAGGACTGTCGCCGACCCGCCCGTCGGCCTGGCCGGTCATGCCGCCCGTAGACGTGGCGGCGGCGACGCGGCCGCTGGCATCGCGCGCCGCCGCGCCGACCGTTC
Source organism: Streptosporangiaceae bacterium (assembly GCA_036501145.1). Classification (GTDB taxonomy): domain Bacteria; phylum Actinomycetota; class Actinomycetes; order Streptosporangiales; family Streptosporangiaceae; genus PALSA-505. The sequence continues at coordinate 12,372 of DASYAV010000014.1, forward strand.
CGTGCCGGGCCGCGGCCGCCCGGCCATCCAGCACGCGGTCCAGCTGCTGCCGGCGCCGCTCGGTGACGAAATAGCCGCCGTCGACGACGTCGAGCCCATAACGCTGAACGAACTCGGCATCGGGGTCGACGATGAGAACGTGATCGGTGTGCTCCATCACCGCGCGGGCTAGCCGAACCGGGCTCCTGGCGTGTTTCGACGCGGCCACCGCACCCGCGAATCCCGCCCCGGTCATCACCGACGCATCGAGCTCAGCCTGCCCCGACGCGGTGAGCGCGGCACCGCGGCCGGCGTTGAACAGCGGATCGTCCTCCAGCACCGCCACGCTCGCGCAGACGGCGTCCAGGGCATCGCCGCCCTCTGTGAGCACTTGCCATCCGGCGCGATAGGCGGCGAACAGCCCTTGCTCGTACGGAGCGCGGGCCTCGGGGTCCAGTTCCGCCATGCGTCCGCCGGCTCCGCCGTGCAGAGCCAGGCTAGGTCCCCCCTCGGCCGGCATCGCTTCGAGAATCTCCATGCGATCCGCCTCTCTGTCGTAGGCCCGGAAGCTGCTATTCGTAACTGAATCAAGTAACTAGCGCAGAAATGTACCGGATGTTACAGCTGGCCGCTGAACCGCAAGCTCACCTTGGCCGTTGCGCGAGATGGCCGGGCATCCGATGACCGGGCTGACTGAGCCCTCCGCCGCGGACTCCGTCTCAGCCCAGCGCGACCACTTCGGCCAGCCCGGCCCGCAGGTCGCCAGCCAGCCAGCCCGGATCGGTGACCGCGGCCAGGTCGGTGTTCGTGCCGATGCAGCACTCGCCGTTGTGCGAGATCAGCGTGATCATCGCCGCGCAGCCCGGTAGCGGCCCGAACGGGTACATGCGGGTGATCCGCGACCCGGCGATGTACACCGGGTACGGCACGCCAGGCATGTTCGACACCTGCACGTCGTTGGTGCTGGTCAGCCGGCCCGAAACGGCCGCGATGACCGGCGCGGGCAGCCAGCCGAGCGCCGGGGCCAGCGCCGACGGCACCGCGTTGGCTACGGTGGCACTGGCCGACCGGGCGTTCAGCACGAACTGCCGCACCGCGGCGATCCGGGCCGCCGGGTCGGTCTCGGCCATGTCCGCGGCGAACCGCGCCCCAGTGAACCGGTTGCCACCCTGCGGGTCGTCCTGGGCACGCAGGCTGATCGGGAAGCCCACGGTGAGCCGGCCCGCGGGGACGCCCTGCCGTTCGTGGTAGCGGCGGAAACCGCCGATCACCGCGGCCAGCAGCCCGTCGTTCAGTGAGCCGCCTGCCGCCTTCGCCCCCGCCTTGAGCGCGGCCAGCGGCACGTCGATCACCTCGAAGTGCCAGCCGCCGCCGCGCGGGGCGAGCAGCGCGGATCCGGCCGGCGGCGGGGCGGCGGTGCGGGTCAGCGCGGCGGCCGTACCGGCCGCCCGTTCCGCCGCCCGTGGGATCGTCTCCCAGGGCCGGGCCAGTCCGCCCAGCACGCCGAGGCCCTGGCGCACCGCCGCCACCGGTGTGGCCCGGGCCACACCGGCGACCTGTCCGGTGAGCAGGCCGAGCCGGGAGGCACTGAACGGCGCGGGCACTGGCGGCTCAGGCCGGTCCGGGTCGTGCTCGGGGGAGCGGCTGTGCAGCCGCGTCATCAGCTGCACCGCGCCCAGGCCATCGGTCACGCTGTGGTGGCTCTTCACGCAGAACCCGGCACGGCCGTCGGCCAGTCCCTCCACCAGCAGGGTCTGCCACAACGGGCGGTCCCGGTCGAACGGCCGTGCGGCGAACTCCTGCACCGCGTCCAGAAGCTGGCGCATCGAGCCCGGTGCGGCCAGCATGACCCGGTGCACGTGCTTGGACAGGTCGAGGTCGGGCACCGTGACCCAGGTCGGGGTGCCGACGCCGAACATCGGTTCGGCCACCCGCTGCCGCATCCGGGGCACCATCCGGGAGGCCCACTCGTGCGCGGCGACCAACCGGTCCCAGTCCGGCGCCGGCTCGAGCAGCTCCAGCAGGCTGACGTTCACCCCCAGCCGCGGGTCGGCCGCCTCGGCCCGCCACATCGCCGTCTCCAGCGGATTCATCTGCGGCGACGCGCCCCAGTCCAGCGGGGCGGCGGGCGGCCGGACAGGCTCGGGCCCGGTGGGCTCGGTCACCTCTACCTGGCCCGAGCCGCGGGCCGGCCAGTCGGCCAGCGTGCTCAGGTACCGCTGCCGCACGTCGTGGACGTGGGCGTCCAGGGTGGCCGTGGTCCAGCTATCGGTCGGGATTGGCGGCAGCACCGCGATCTGCACGCTGCCCGGCCGGACCGTGGGCGCGTTGCGCCACATCAGCTCGCCGGCGTTGCGGATGACGATCGGCACCACCGGCACGCCGGCCTGCATGGCCACGTGGAACGCGCCCTTCTTGAACGGCCCCAGCGCCGGAGTCGCCGACCGGGTGCCCTCGGGCGCGATGACCAGCGAAACCCCGTCTTTCAATTTCTGAACGGCTGGCGCCAGCGCCTGCCGCGCCTGCTTGGCGTTGCCACGGTCTACGAAGGCCACGTCGGCGAGCCGGAACGCCAGCCCGAAGCCCGGGTAGTTGGCCAGTTCCTTCTTCGCCACCCCGGTGAACCCGCTGCGCAGCAGCTTGGCCAGGATGAGGACGTCAAGCTGGCTCTGGTGGTTGAACAGGAACACCGCCGGGCGGGAGGCCAGGTGCCCGGCCCCGGTGACGTCGAGCCGCACCCCGGCCAGCACGCTGCCCAGCTCACCGGCCAGCGTGATGCCCAGATCCACCGCCTCGCGCCGGGAGCCGGTCGTCGCGCCCAGCGTGGTGCCGGCCGCAAACCCGCCGAGCATCCCGGTCAGTGCGGCCGCGGTGCGGACGATGTCGGTGACCCCGGCGCGGCGGGAGCGGAACCTGGCCACCGGCCAGCCGTAGTGCCGGGCGGCCACCGCCAGCTGACGGCCTGGGTTGACCGCCCGCGCCCGGCCCACGGTGCGCAGGAACGGCACGTCCTCATCGCCGTTGGAGTAGCCGTAGCTCTGCGCCAGGTCGATGCCGTGGGCGGCGGCGAACTCGCGCACCGCCGCGGCCTTCCCGGCCCGCCACAGCAGCGGCCCGCCCGGCCGGCCGGTGCAGATCCCGTCCACGATCTCTACCGGGGACACGATGATGTGCCCGATGCCCATGGCCCGGGCCGCCGGCTCGACCTGGAACCTGGTCGCGGAGGAGGCCAGCACGACCGTGTGCCCGGCCCGCTGGTGCGCCTCCACCAGCCGCCAGCCCTCCGGGTACATCATCCCGGCCACGCCCTGCACCCACAGCCGCTCACCAAGCTCGGCGAGCTCGTCCTCGCTGCGCCCGGCCCACACTCCCATGCTCAGCTCGGCGAACCGCTCGAAGTCCTGCTCGCTGCTCACCCCGCGCAGCCCGGTGAGCAGCATCCGGCCCAGGTCGGCCGGTGCGACCTGCAGCGAGCGCAGGTGGTGACGGGCGAAAGCGGCCAGCGAGTATCCGTCGATCAGCGTGCCGTCGAAGTCGAAGAACGCGCCGATCTGCGGCCCCTGCGGCCCAGCCAGCACGGCGGCGATCAGCCGTTCCTCCGGCCACAGGCCGGACCGGAACTGGCCATTCCCGGGCACCTCAGGCTGGCCCGTTGCCGGCTGGCCCGGCGCGGGCTGGTGCGCTGCCGGCGTGTCCGCGGCGGCCTGGCCCACTGCCGGCTCGTCCGGCGCGGGCTGGCGGCTGGCCTGGCCGTCGGCGGCCGCCGGGTCCGGCCCGGGCACCGGCCGCTCAGGGTTCGACACCGACTGCCTCCCGCCGTGATGCCGCGTCGATCTCGTCGATCGTGATGACCCGGGTGACCAGGTCGCGCAGCCGGGCCGCGAACGCCTGCCTGCGCTGGGCCAGGGTTTCCTCCGGCGCGGCCGGGTGGCCGGCCGGCGGGTCCGCGGTGTGCCGTCTTGTGGTGTCCGGGCCGCTGGCATCCGGGCCGGTCAGGTCCAGGTTGGCGGCCAGTTTCAGCGCCGTGGAGAACAGCTCGCGGGACAGCGACTCCGGCCCGTGCAGCCGGCCCTGCAGCAGCATCTGCCGCCCGACGCCGCTGCACTCGTCGAGGAACTCTTTCTCCTCCACCGGTGCGCCCGGCGGTCGGGCGCCGAGCCGCTCGGCCACCACGAGCTGCGCGTCCAGGAACGAGCGCAGCACCCGGTGTGCCATCAGCAGCGGGGACCGGTCGAGCACGACGCGCCCGTCCGCCGTCTGCCAGTGCGGGTCGAGCCGGTCCAGTTCCGCGGACAGCCGGCCGCGGTAGCTGTCCTTGTCCGGGAAGAAGAATTCGAACTTCAGCTGGTCCCGCAGCCGCATCGCCTCGTCCCAGCGGTCGGTGGGCGCGCTCAGCAGCACCAGTTCGGCCACCGCCCGGTCGATGAAGTGGTGGATCGCGCTGTTCCGGTAGAACGCCGCCACCAGGTGCTGGCCCTGCTCGATCGCGTACACCGGCTCCTCGCCGCCGTCGTAGATCGTCACCACGTGCTGCTGGGCCAGCGCGCCCAGCACCTGGCGCACCCCGTCCGTGGTGCGCAGCGCCTCACCCGAGTGCGGCAGGTCCCGGGCGGCCAGGTATTCCAGCAGCGGCTCCAGCACCTGGCGGACCTGGCGCAGCGTCAGTGCCCGGTCCCGCACGCCCAGCAGGGCCAGCGTGACCAGGGCCGTGGCGGTGGCCGGGGTGGCCTGGTTGATCCGCACCGCGACCTCGAACGCCACCTTCTGCAGCCGCAGCCGCCAGGCGTCCCGGCCGTCTTCGGGACCGTCCGTGGCCGCCGCGGGGTGCCTTTCCGGCCGGGCAGACATCGCCTCGCGCAGCGACAGCGGCTCGGCGAACCGGACGGTGACCGTGCCGATCCGGTTCAGCTGCCCCCTGGCGTAGGAGGCGAGCCAGGACAGCCCCTCGGTCTTCTTGGCGCCGCCGCCCTGCTCGGCGGCCATCGCCGAGGCCTCACGAAGCTGGTCGTAGGTGATCGACACCGGGACCAGGTAGGCATCCGGCGCGTAGCCGAGATCGATGGCCTCGGCCAGGTAGGTGAGCAGGCCGAGCCGCGGCGGCCGCAGCTTGCCGGTGCGGGACCGGCCGCCCTCCATGTACCACTCCAGGTTGAACCGCTTGGACAGCAGGTAGCCGAGGTACTCACGCAGCGCCAGCTTGTAGATCTCGTCCCCGCCGAAGCTGCGCCGGATGAACACCACGCCGGCCCGCTTGGCCAGCGGCCCGATCGGCCAGAATCTGAGGTTGTCGCCGCCCATCACGTGGTTGCGCGGGAAGTCGTTGTCGGCCAGCACGTCGGCCAGCAGCAGCGAGTCGGCGTAGGAGCGGTGGCTGGGCAGGAACACCAGCGCGTGCTGCCGGTTCAGCTCCCGCAGCCGCTCCAGCCCGGCCGTGTCGGCCTGTACCTCCCAGGCGCGGGCGTGCAGCGGGCGCAGCGCACCGGACAGCACGTCCACCGCGAGCGGGCTCATCGACGCGACGAGGCCCTCGAGGGCGGCGCCGGCCAGTTCCATGACCTCGGTCTCGGCCATCTTCAGGCGGACGGCCAGCGCGGCCACCTCGCGGCGGAACTGCGGGCTGTCCTGGATCGCCTCGACGACATGCCTGGGCACCTTGTAGCGGTACCCGCGAAGCGGCCGCTCGGCCCGTTCCAGCGCCAGCCTGGCCTGCAGGGAGACGAACCGCGCGAACGACCCAGTGCCACCCCAGCGCTCGCGCAGCACCGCCACCGAAGCGGGCTCGGCGAGCACCACCCGGGCCCGGTCCGGCTCGCGGCGGGCGATGCGGGCCTGCCACAGCGACGGCGGCCGCCGCGGCCCGACCAGCGGCAGCGCGGTCTGCCACGGCCGGCCCGGCGGCTGCTCGTCGTCGTCACGCTGCCGCGGCAGCCAGGCCACCCGGGCCGCGGTCACCATCGTGTCGGGGGTGGTGTCGGCCAGCGACCGGGCCAGCGCCTGGCTGTCCAGCGGCAGCACCTGGGCGGGCCGCAGCCCGGCGCTGGTCAGCCAGCGCCGGACCAGTGACCGCTCCACGTCACTGGCCGCGTCGGCCAGCAGGATGACCGGCGACCCGCCGTCCGGGTAACCGGCGGCCCGGCCGCCCGGATGACCGGCGGCCGCAACGTCCGGCTGACCGGCGGCCGCGGCGCCCTGGACCGGGCCGTCACCTGGCGCGTCGTGCGCTGCTGCGTGACCGTCCATGCCCGGCTCCTTCCACTCCCCGGGGCTGATTCAAAACCATCCGGCCCGGACGAAGGCCCGCCGTTTTGAATAAGCCCCGGCACCATCCTGGCCCATCCTGGCCCCGTCTCCTAGGCCAGCCACGCCATCAAGATCCATGAAGTCGCCCCGGATAGCCGTCGCCGGCCACCGCGCTCAGCTGTCCTGCCCGTCAGTGAGCCGGCCGCTACCGCACCATGCTGGCTGTGGATACGCCTGTGGACAAGTCGGTGGAAGATCTCACCGCCCGGGGGATAACCGGACGGCCCGTGTGGATGACATGTGGATAACCAAGAATTTTCGAGATTCCTGCGCATAACCTCTTGCGCCCGCTTTCAAAGCTGAGTAGAAATTCCTTGTCGCCGGAAACGGGGATCGCACCGGGGGAGACTCTGGTAACGCAGGAGGGGTCGGCAAGCCGATTCTTCAGGCGGGTTCCCGGCCCTGGTGACACGGCCGAAACGGTGCCCGGCGGTCGAGTAATCGGCAGGTCAGCGCTGTGAAGCCAAGGCGAGGTCCCTCCATCTCATGCATGGAGGGGCCTCGTTTCTTTTGTATTCGCCCCGTTATCCAGCGCTAATTCCCCGCCTGCATTGCGCAGTGCATTACGCATTTTGCACAAAAGCCGCGAGAACGCCGACGCTGTGTAACTATCACCGCCGCGCTGGTAAAGGTTGCGTGGGCATTTCTTGGCGCTCCAGTACCAGAAAGTGCCCACGCCCCTCGATCCCGCCAGGTGTGTGGAAAGCCAGCGATGGGCGGGGTCCAGGAGGCCGGCGGGAGGGATCACGGGCATGATTGTCGGATGCCGTGCCGATCGATGTCCCGGTGGTGAGCCCCGGGCCGCTGGCCCTGGTGGGCAGCGGTGAGTACCTGCCCGTCATGGCGGGCGTCGAGGGCATGCTGCTGAACGGCCGGCCATCCAGGTACGTGCAGATCCCCACCGCCGCGGCCCCGGAGGGAGAGCACGTCCTCCGCTACTGGCTGGATCTGGGGGCCGCACAGGCCGAACGTCTCGGCGCCGAGCAGATCCCCGTCGTCGTCCGCGACCGCCAGGACGCGGACGACCCGGAACTGGCCGCCCGCATCGACGGCGCCGGCCTCATCTATCTCTCCGGCGGCAACCCGATGTACCTGGCCCAGACCCTGCGCGGGACCCGGGTGTGGCAGGCCATCGCCGCCGCCTGGCGGGCCGGGTCGGCGCTGGCCGGGTGCTCGGCCGGCGCGATCGCGCTGACCTCCTGGGTCCCCGCGATGCGGTCCCCGGGCCGCGAGCCCGATCCCGGCCTCGGGGTGCTTCCGCACCTGCGCGTGCTGCCGCACTTCGACAAGATGACCGGCTGGGTGCCGGGCATCGCCGGCCGGGCCACCGCGCAGCTGCCCGCGGGCGTCACGGCCGCCGGGATCGACGAGGACACCGCGATGGTGGACATGACCGGCGCCGGGCACACCTGGCTGGTGCACGGCCGTCAGCAGGTGTGGGTGCTGGGCGCGCAGACCCGCCAGGGGTACCCGGCCGGGACCACACTGACCACGCCGCCGGCCCGGGTAACCGGGCCGGCCCCCGCGAGCTGACCGGGCCGCCCCCGTGAACGCGGTCTGCCCGGCGGGGAGTGCCCGCCGCTGTGCTGGGTAGCTGCTGGTTATGGGGGCCATTCACCGGCCAGGCGAGCCGCGCGAGCCCAGCGGTGACCGCGCTGGTGCGCCCGCCATCCCGGAAGCCATGCCCGGGGTGACCCAGCGGCCGCCCGAGCCGCTGGGCGAGCCCGCGCACCCCGGGCACCCCGCCCCCCCGGGAGAGCCTCTGGCCGTCTCCTGGGGCGCCGAGCGTGTGCGCCGGCCGGCCGACCTGCTGGCCGCGATCCTCGCGCTGGTCATAACGGCCGTCATCATCGGCTCGATCAAGGCCCTTCCGCTGGGCAGCAACGAGGTCGCGGGCGACGTCTCCCGCTGGCTGCAGAACATCCCCCGCTGGCTGGCGTTCGGCGCCGCCGTCATCGCCGGCACCGGGTGCTTCGTCTTCGCCGTCGTGGCCGGGCAGCAGCTTGCCCGCGAGCAGTGGCGCGACGCCCGCAACGCCGCCGCCGGGCTGGCCGCCGGAGCGGTGGCCGCGATCGCCGCCACCGCCATCTGGGACGCCGAGCACGGCGCGCTCCAGGCCGCGGTGCTGCACGGCAAGTACCCCGCGATGTTCGTCATCGACAGCGGGTTCGTCGCGTTCGTGGTGGCCAGCGACCTGACCCGGCGCCCCCGCTGGTCGCGCTGGTGCGTGGGGCTGCCCCTCGCGCTGCTGCTCACCAGTGCGGCGGAGGACGCGGTCACGCCGTTCGCCATGGTGATCGCGCTGTTCGGCGGGCTGGGGGTCGGCTGGCTGGTGCGCTGGGCGCTCGGCGCCGCCTCGGTCCGGCCCAGCCCCGCGGACCTCGTGCCGTGGCTGCGCCGCCGCGGCGTGCACATCGCCGAGCTGGCGCCCAGCCCGCAGCCAGACCACCAGCCCGGCAGCACCGCCGACACTCCCGGCGACGGCCAGCCCGGCAGCACCGCCAGCACTCCGGGCGACGGCCAGCCCGGCTCGACCTCCGGTACCCCTGGCGACGGCCAGCCCGGCTCGACCTCCGGCACTCCCGGCGACGGCCAGCCCGGCTCCACCTCCGGTACCCCTGGCGACGGCCCCGCCGTCTCGCCCAGCGGACCGGCCCGCCGCGTCCACCTGGCGGGCAGCCTGGCCGACGGCACCGTGATCCAGGTGCAGCTGGCCGACCGGGACACCCGGGGATCCGGTCTGGCCCGCCGGCTGTGGGCGCTGGTCCGGCTGCGGCGGGCTGCGGCCGGCCGCGTGGTGCTCAGCTCCCGCGTCCAGCTGGAACGGCTCGCCCTGGCCAGCGCCGTGGCGCAACGCGCCGGTGTGCTCTGCCCCAGCGTCCTGCTGCTGGACAAAACGCCGCGGGAGTCGCTCGTGCTCGTGCTGGCCCAGCCGCCCGGGCACCCGCTCGGCGAAGCGGTGAGCGAGCCGCACGCGCGGGCCCTGTTCGGTGCGCTGCGCGCCCTGCACGACGCGGGCATCGCCCACCGCGACCTGCGCCCGGAGAACCTGTGCCTGGCCGAGCCCGCGGAGGCGCCGGACTTCGGGTCCGGGGCGTCCGCCGGGTTCTGCTCGCTCGACTCCGCGGTGCCCGCCGCGGGTGACCTGGCCCGGCGCCTGGACGTCGCACAACTGCTCGCGACCACCGGGCGGGACCTCGGAGCTGCGCGGGCCGTCCAGGCGCTGCGGGATGGCTACGGGCCGGTGGACGAGGCCGCCATCGCCGCGGTGCTGCAGCCGGTCGCGCTCAGCTCGTGGGGCTGGTCCGCCATGCGCGAGTCCCGGGCCTGCCTCACCGAGATCCGGCACGAACTGCTCGGCCCGGACAGCGCGGTCACGCCGGTCCGGCTGGAACGGTTCCGCTGGCGCACGGTGCTGACCGCGGTCGCGCTGATCGCCGCCGCCTACATACTGATCGGCGAGATCTCGAGGGTCGACCTGGCCAGCACGCTGCGCTCGGTCAATTACGGCTGGTTCGCCGTGGCCGTGCTGGGCTCGGCCGTGACCTACTTCGCCGCCGCGCAGAACCTGGCCGCGTTCGTGCCCAAGCGGCTGCACCCACTGCGCGGCACGCTGGTCCAGCTGTCCACCGCGTTCGTCGGCGTGGCCATGCCGCCAACTGTCGGCCACGTCGCGGTCAACGCCCGCTACCTGAACAACGAGGGCGTGGACGAGGGCTCGATCAGCGCCGCGGTCACGCTGTCGCAGCTGGTCAACATCGTCACGACCGTGCTGATGCTGGTGGTGATCGGGCTGCTCACCGGCTCCGGGCTGAGCCGGTTCAAGATCGCCCCGGGGGCCAATCTGGTCATCGGGCTGGCGGTGATCGCTGGCGTGATCGCCGTGCTGCTGTCTGTGCCAGCCACCCGGGAGAAGCTGATCGGCCTGGTCTGGCCGCACCTGCGCCGGGCCTGGCCCCGGCTGCTCGACGCGGTGTCCCAGCCGGCCCGGCTGGCCCGCAGCGCCGGCGCCAACCTGCTGCTCACCGTCGCCTACCTGGTCGCGTTCATCGCCGCGCTCCACTCGGTCGGCGCCCAGCCGGCGATCCTGCCCGCCGCGGTCGTCTACCTGGCGGGTAACGCGGTCGGCGCGGCCGCGCCCACGCCCGGCGGGCTCGGCGGCGTGGAAGCGGTGCTGGTGGCCGGGCTGACCGCGATGGGTATCCCGGCCGCCCAGGCGATCTCCGGGGTGCTGGTGTTCCGGGTCGCCACGTTCTGGCTGCCCATCCTGGCGGGCTGGCTGTCTTACCTCTGGCTGCAGCGCCGCCGCATCCTGTAGGGCCGGCCGCGGGCCGGGTCTGCCCGGGCCGCGGTGCACCGGCGAAAGTGCCAAGGCGAAGCCGTTCCGGAAATTTTGAGTTGCATCGGATTGTTAGCCTGTCTAACTATGCGGTGGATGCGGGACGGGAGTGTGCGGAAGATCAGCGGCGACGTAGACGAAGCGGGTCAGGGCTGGGTTCGGCGGCTGGCGCGGTACTGCTGGAGGTACCGGCGCCAGACGATGATCGGACTGGGCGGGGCGATGCTCGCCGCGGTGGTCACCGCCGCGATCCCGCTGGTGCAGCGGCAGATCATCGACAACGTGATCATCACCCACAAGCAGTCGATCTGGCCGCTGGCGATCCTGCTGGTGGTGCTGGCCATGCTCACCTTCGTGGGCACCTACCTGCGCCGGTATCACGGCGGCCGGGTGTCCCTGGACGTGCAGTACGACCTGCGGACCGAGCTGCTCGACTCGCTGACCCGGCTGGACGGCAGGCGGCAGGACGAGCTGCACACCGGGCAGGTGGTGAGTCGCTCGATCTCCGACCTGACCATGGTGCAGGGCCTGCTCAGCATGATCCCGGTGACCCTGGGCAACGTGCTGATGTTCGTGGTCTCCCTGGTCGTCATGCTGTTCCTGTCCCCGGTGCTGACCCTGGTCGCGCTGCTCGTCGGGCCCGCGCTGTACACCGTCGCGCTGGTCTCCCGGCGCAAGCTGTTCCCGTCCAGCTGGGCGGCGCAGCAGCAGTCCGGCGCGGTGGCCGGAGACGTCGAGGCGGCCGTCACCGGAGTCCGGGTGGTCAAGGGCTTCGGCCAGGAGGAGCAGGAACTCCAGAGGCTGGAGGGATCGAGCCGGCTGCTGTTCGCGCTGCGGGTGCGTACTGTGCGGCTGATGGCCCGGTACAGCCCGGTGCTCACCGCGATCCCGGCGTTCGGCCAGATCGGGGTGCTCGCCCTCGGCGGCTGGCTGGCCATCCGCGGCTCGATCACGCTGGGCACGTTCCTCGCCTTCTCCTCCTACCTGGCTCAGCTGGTGGGGCCGGTGCGGATGCTCACCTACCTGATCACCCTCGGCCAGGAAGCCCAGGCCAGCGTGATCCGGGTGTTCGAGGTGATCGACTCCGAGCCGTCGATGCACGAGAAGCCGGACGCCGCCGAGCTGCCCGCGGACGCGGCCGGGGTGCAGCTGGACGGCGTGGAGTTCGGCTACCAGCCCGGCCAGCCGGTGCTGCGCGGGCTGACGCTGCACGCCGAGCCGGGCGAGACGCTGGCCATGATCGGTGCCTCCGGCTCCGGCAAGTCCACCGTCGCCATGCTGCTGCCCCGGTTCTACGACGTGTCCGCGGGCTCGGTGAAGGTCGGCGGGCGTGACGTCCGCGACGTCACCATGGACTCGCTGCGCGCCGCGATAGGCATGGTCATGGAGGACAGCTTCCTGTTCTCCGACACGGTCCGGAACAACATCGCCTACGGCGTCCCGGACGCCACCGACGAGCAGGTGCGGGCGGCAGCCCGGGCCGCCGAGGCCGAGGAGTTCATCGCCGAGCTGCCGGACGGCTACGACACGGTCGTCGGCGAGCAGGGGCTGAGCCTGTCCGGCGGCCAGCGGCAGCGGATGGCACTGGCCCGCGCACTGATCACCGATCCCCGGGTGCTCGTGCTGGACGACGCGACATCCAGCATCGACCCGCGGCTCGAGGCGGAGATCCACGAGACGCTGCGCCGGGTGATGCGCGGCCGGACCACGCTGCTGATCGCGCACCGCCGGTCCACCCTGCAGCTCGCCGACCGGATCGCCGTGCTGCACGAGGGCCGGGTGCAGGACGTGGGCACGCACGACGAGCTGATCGGGCGCTGCCCGCGCTACCGGCTGCTGCTGGCCGGCCCGGACGACGACACCGAGGACGTCGAGGACACTGAGCCTGCCGAGCAGACCGGCAACGCGGTCACGGCGCCGCAGCCGGTGGCGGCGAAGCAGGGCGCCAGCTGGGACAGTCTGCTGGGCAGCCTCCCGCTCAGCCCTCGGATGCACGCGCAGCTGGAGGCGCTGCCGCCCGCCCGGGACCTGCCGCGGGTGGACGAGGCGGACGCCCGCGCACCCGCGCCGCGGTTCACGCTGCGCAAGCTGCTGCGCCCGGTGCTGATCGCGCTGCTGGCCGGGCTGATCCTGGACGGCCTGGACGCGGTGGCCAGCCTGGCGCTGCCCGCGCTGGTCCGCAACGGCATCGATGGGGGTGTCCAGGCCAAGACGTTCCACGCGGTCGTGCTGGTATCGCTGATCGGCCTGGCCATCGTGCTGGCCGACTGGGTGGTCAACATCACCGAGACGATGGTGGTCGGGCGGAACGGCGAGCGGCTGCTCTACTCGCTCCGGGTGAAGATCTTCGCGCACCTGCAGCGGCTCGGCCTGGACTTCTACGAGCGCGAGCTCACCGGCCGGATCATGACCAGGATGACCACGGACGTGGACGCGCTGTCCTCGTTCCTGCAGACCGGACTGATCACCGCGGTCAGCTCGGTGCTGTCGTTCTTCGGTGTGATGGCGGCCTTGCTGATCATCAACGTCAGGCTCGGGCTCACCGTGCTGACGATCATCCCGCTGCTCATCGTGGCCACGCTGATCTTCCGGGCCAAGTCGTCGAAGGCCTACAACGTGGCCAGGGACCGGATCAGCGTGGTCAACGCCGACCTTGCGGAGAACGTGGCCGGGCTGCGGGTGACGCAGGCCTACCGCAGGGAGATCCGCAACCGGGCCAGGTTCGCCTCGCTCAGCAACGGGTACCGGGTGGCCCGGATGCGGTCGCAGCGACTCATCGGGCTGTACTTCCCGTTCGTGCAGGCGCTGTCCACCGTGGCGGGCGCGCTGGTGCTGGTCGAGGCGGCCGGGCAGGTTCACAACGGGCTGCTGACGGCCGGCGCGCTGATCGCCTACCTGCTCTACATCGACATGTTCTTCGCCCCGGTGCAGCAGCTGTCCCAGGTGTTCGACGGGTACCAGCAGGCGGTGGTGGGGCTGCGCCGGATCAGCGACCTGCTGGCCGTGCCGACCACTACCCCGGCGCCGGAGCGGCCGCGCCCGGTGGGCACGCTGCGTGGCCGCATCGAGCTGCGGGACGTGCACTTCGCCTACGCCGGCGCGGAGCGCGAGGCGCTGCGCGGCGCCACCTTGACCATCGAGCCTGGGGAGACCGTCGCGCTGGTCGGGCAGACCGGCGCGGGCAAGTCCACCCTGGTCAAGCTGGTAGCCAGGTTCTACGACGTGACCTCGGGCGCGGTGCTGGTGGACGGCGTGGACGTGCGCGAGTACGACCTGGCCGAGTTCCGGCACCGGCTCGGCGTGGTGCCGCAGGAGCCCTACCTGTTCCCCGGCACGGTGGCCGAGTCCATCGCCTACGGCCGCCCGAGCGCCAGCGCCGAAGAGGTGCGGGCCGCTGCGCGGGCAGTCGGCGCGCACCGCATGATCATGACGCTGTCCGGTGGCTATGAGCACGAGGTGGGGGAGCGCGGGCGCAACCTGTCCGCCGGGCAGCGCCAGCTCATCGCGCTGGCCAGGGCCCAGCTCGTGGACCCGGCGATCCTGCTGCTGGACGAGGCGACGTCCGCGCTCGACCTGGCCTCGGAGGCCGCGGTGACCCGGGCCATCGGCCGGCTGACCCGGCAGCGCACCACGCTCGTGGTGGCGCACCGGCTGAGCACCGCGGCCCGGGCTGACCGGATCGTCGTGGTGGGCGGCGGCAAGATCGTCGAGGTGGGCACGCACGACCAGCTGCTCGCCGCGGGTGGTACCTACGCGGCGCTGTGGGAGGCGTTCACCGGCGGCCAGGACATCAGCCGGTCCAGCCTGGCCTCGGCCGGCTGACCCCGGCCGGGCGTCAGGCGGCGGAGGAGCCGGCCGAGCCGAGCACACCGAGCAGCCGGATCACCTCGCCGGTGACCGCGTCCCGGCCGGCCCGGGTGTACCGCCTCGGGTCCACCAGGGCGGCGTCCCCGGCGAGCTGCGCGCGGAGGGCGGCGGTGAACATCTTGTTCAGCTGTGTGGCGATATTGATCTTCGTCAGGCCGGCCCGGACCCCGGCGGCCAGCTGGCCGTCGGGCACCCCGGACGAGCCGTGCAGGACCAGCGGCACCGCGACGGCCGCGTGAATCCGGCCGGTCAGTTCCAGGTCGAGCACCGCGTCGCGGGTCAGCATCGCGTGCGAGCTGCCGACCGCCACCGCGAGCAGGTCAACCCCGGTCTGCTCGGCGAAGCCGGCCGCCTCGCCCGGCTGGGTGCGGGCGCCGGGTGCGTGCACGCCGTCCTTGCCGCCGATCTCCCCGATCTCCGCCTCCAGCCACATGCCCCGCTGGTGACAGCACCTGGCCACGTCCGCGGTGGCCCGTACGTTCTGCTCGTAGGGCAGCGCCGAGGCGTCGAACATGACCGAGCCGAAGCCGAGATCCGCCGCCTCGCGGACGAGGTCCCCGGTGGTGGCGTGATCCAGGTGAACCGCGACCGGGACGGCCGCCGCGTCCGCGATGGCCAGCGCGGCCTGGCCGATCGGGCGCAGCGCCCCGTGGTAGGCCACGCAATTCTCGCTGATCTGCAGCACCACCGGGCTGCCCGCCGCCTCCGCGCCGGCCACGATCGCCTCGGCGTGCTCGATGCCGATCATGTTGAACGCGCCGGCCCCGCGGCCCGCCCGGGCGGCCGGGGCCACGATCGCGGCAAGACCAACAGCGGGCATCAGACGTCTCCTAGCCGTGTCACGCCGGCCCCGGCCAGGGCCAGCTCGTAGTCGGCGGCGCGGAACTCCCCGGCCACCGGGGCCGCGGCCGCGGCCGCGCCGAGCGCCACGGCATGGCGCAGCCGCTCGGGCCACGGGCAGCCCAGCACGAGACGGTGCGCCAGTGCGGCCACCACGGCATCGCCCGCCCCGGTGGGGTTCCCGGGTACCTGGTGCGGCGGCACGGCCCGCCAGCTTCCCTCGCCGGTCACCGCGAGCAGCCCGGCAGCGCCGAGCGACACCACGACCGCCCGGGCGCCCGCGGCCCTGAGCTTCCCGGCTGCCGCCACCGTCGCCCCGTCGCCCGCGCCCGCCGCGCCTGCCGCCGTGGCGGTGTCCGCGTCCATCCCGGTGACCGCGGCGGCCAGTTCGGCCTGGTTCGGCTTGACCAGGTCGGGGCCCGCCGTCACCCCGTGGCGCAGTGCCGCGCCGTCGGCGTCGAGCAGGACCGGTACGCCCGCCGCGGTGGCCACGCTGACCAGGTCTGCATAACCGTCACCGGGCACGCCGCGGGGCAGGCTCCCGGTCAGCACCACGGCCGCGCTGCCGGGCAGGTCGGCCTGGTACCTGGTGCGGAACCGCGCGTACTCGGCCGCCGAGACCTCCGGCCCCGGCTCGTTGAACAGCGCTGTCTGGCCGCGCCCGGCGTCGACCACCGCGAACGTCCGGCGGGTTTCCCCGGCGACCAGGGTGAACCGGGCCGCCACACCGGCCCGGGCCAGCCCGGACCCCACCGCGTCCCCGGTCCGGCCGCCGGCCAGGCCGGTGACCAGCACTTCGGCGCCGAGCGCGCGCAGCGTCCTGGCCACGTTCAGCCCCTTACCGCCGGGCCGTTCCAGCACCGCGGCCGGGCGGTTCACCCCGGCCCAGTCCACCCGGCCCAGCTCGTGGGTGACGTCGAGGGCCGGATTGAGCGAGACGACCAGGATGCGGCTCATTCAGGCCGTCCCTCACGGGGCTCCGGCGGACGGGACACGGCTAGGCCTGCCCGAGGATCACCGACCGGGTCAGGTTGCGCGGCTGGCCGGGGTCGAGCCCACGGGCCCGGGCGGCCACCGCCGCCAGCCGGTGCACCCGGGCAAGCTCGGCCATCGGGTCTTCCCCGGTCTGCCAGGCCAGTCCGCCCGCGGCCGTTATCTCCGCGATCAGGCCGTCCGGCGCGGGGCCGAACAGCCACACCACGCTGCCCGGCCCGGTCACCGCCACCGGGCCGTGCCGATACTCCATGGCCGGGTAGGACTCGGTCCACATCCCGGCCGCCTCCCTGAGCTTCAGCGCCGCCTCGCTGGCCAGGCCGCAGGTCCAGCCGGTGCCGAGGAAGGTGAACTGGCGGCCCGCGGTGAGCGGGCCGGGCAGCGGCTCGGCCAGCACCCGGCGCGCGGCCGCCGCCACCGGGGCGATGTCCTGGCCCAGATGCGCGCGCAGCAGGGCCAGTTCGGTGGTGGCAAACCTGGTCTGCACGACCGACTGCTCGTCGGCGAAATCGAGCCCGATCACCTGCTGCGCGGCGCCAGCCACCGGCGAGCCGGGGGCCGCGGTGACCGCCACGGTGGGCATCACGGCGCCGACCCGGCCCAGCAGGTCGATGATCTCGGTGGTGGTACCCGAGCGGGACAGCACGACGACGCGGTCGTAGCGGCGCCCGGCCGGGAACTCCGACGCGGCGAACGCGTCGGTCTCACCCTGGCCCGATGCCTCCCGCGCGGCCGCGTAGGCCTGCGCGATGTACCACGAGGTGCCGCAGCCGGCCACCGCAACCCGCTCGCCGCGGACGGGCAGCACACCGGCCAGCTCCGCGGCCAGGCCGGCCGCGCGCAGCCAGCAGCCGGGCTGGCTGGCGATCTCGGCGTCGATGCTGCTCCCGGCAGTTCCCTCGTCCACCCCTGTGCCCCCTCGTCCCCGCGTTCCGGCCGATCCGGCCTGCACCCGGCGCTGTTCGTTTGTGCTTGATCTCCGGCAGAATCAATCGTATGTCACCAACTCAAACCGCGCAGGTACCGCCCCCTGATGCTCATTTGAGCCGCTCGGATACAGTCGCTCCCCGGAAGGAGACGTGATGGGCGACGGTCGGGCGGCTGATCTGCTCGTGCTGGGTGACTGCAACCCGGACGTGCTCGTGCTGGGCGGCGACGTGACTCCGGAGTTCGGCCAGCAGGAGAAGCTGGTGGACCGGATGGACCTCACGGTCGGCGGGTCCGCGTCGATCACCGCGGTGGCGGCGGCCCGGCTCGGGCTGCGGGTCGCGCTGGTGGCGGCCGTGGGTGACGACCCGGCCGGGCACTTCATGCTCGGCAGGCTGGCGGCGGAGGGGGTCGACGTGTCCGCGGTGGCCGTCCGCGACAGCGTCCCGACGGGCATGACCGTGGCGCTGTCCCGCGGCGAGGACCGCGCGATCCTGACCGCGACCGGCGCGATGGCCTCGGTCACCGCGGCAGACGTCCCGCGGGAGCTGCTGCGCACCGCCCGGCACGTGCACGTGAGTTCGTACTTCCTGCTCGAACGGACGCTCGGCCCTGGGCTCGCCGCGCTGTTCGCCGCCGCCCGTGCCGCCGGGGCCGGCACCTCGCTGGACACCAACTGGGACCCGGCGGGAAGGTGGGGCGGCACCGCGCTGCGCGCGGTGCTCGGCCAGACCAGCCTGCTGGTGCCCAATGAGGCCGAGGCCCTCCGCCTCGCCCGGCGGGACAGCCTGCCGGACGCGGTCGGCACGCTCACCGCGGCCGGCACCACGCTGGTGGTCAAGCAGGGCGCCCGCGGGGCGCTGTGCGCCGCGCCCGGCCAGAGCGAAACCGTGCACGTCCAGCTGCCGCCGGTCCGCCCGGTGGATACCACCGGGGCCGGGGACTGCTTCAACGCCGGGCTGATCGCCGGGCTGCTGCGCGGCCTGCCGCTGCCGCGGGCCGCCGCGGTGGGCTGCGCCGTGGCCGCCGCCTCGACCCAGGCGCCCGGCGGTACGGGCAGCCCGCTGCACCTGGATGAGGCGCTGTCCCGCGCCCGGGCCGCCACCATCGGCCAGGTGCCCAGCGGCCCGGATTAACGCGGCTGCCGTGTGATCGCCAGAGTCAGGCGCGTGCCGCGTGCCGGGTCCGGTAGGCCGCGACGTGGGTACGGTTCGCGCACGCGGTGCCGCAGAACCGCCGTGACTGGTTCTTGGACAGGTCGACCAGGACGTTGCCGCAGTCACCGGCCGCGCACCGGCGCAACCGGTCCAGCTGGTCGGTGCGGATGACGTCGCCGAAGGCCAGCGCCACCTCGACGGCGATCCTGTCGGCCAGCGGGGAGTCCGGCGGCGTGGCGTGCAGGTGATAGTCCCAGTGGTCGTGCTTGACCAGCTGGGGCAGCGCGTTCGTCTCCCCCAGCAGCGTGTTGACCAGCCCGGCGGCCTCGTCCTTGGTCATCGACCACAGCGGCTCGAGCCGGGAGCGCAGCCGGAGCACGGCATCGAGCTCGGGCCGGTCGTGGGTGCGCTCTCCGGTCCACCCCCAGGCGGCGACGAAGTCGTCCAGGGCCGCCTCGTCCGGGAGCAGTTCGGTGCCGCTCGGGCCGGTGTTGACAAGGGCGGCGGCGTTGGCCAGGGCCAGCTCGGTGTCATGAGCAAAAATCACCTTGACTCCTTTCAGGCTCCGCCACTAGCGTAATCAGCATAGTACGCTTTAGGCATTACAGTTTCGTGGAGCCGCCGTGACCACCCAACGGAGCCAGGCCGGGCTGGCCATCGCGGTGCTGTCGGCGGCGACCTTCGGCACCTCCGGCACGTTCGCGTCTTCGCTGATCGCCGCCGGGTGGAGCCCGGCCGCCGCGGTGACCGCCCGGATCGCGGTGGCCGCGCTGCTGCTCACCGTGCCCGCACTGATCCAGCTGCGAGGCCGCTGGCGGGCGCTGCGCGCGGCCGCGGGCCAGGTGACCGCCTACGGGCTGATCGGCGTCGCGGGCTGTCAGTTCTGCTACTTCAACGCGCTGCAGCGGATGCCCGTCGGGGTGGCCCTGCTGCTGGAGTACCTGGGCGCGGTGCTGGTGGTCGGCTGGCTCTGGCTGCGGCACGGCCAGCGGCCGCGGCGGCGCACGCTGGCCGGCACGGCCGGTGCGGTCACCGGCCTGGTACTGGTGCTGAACCTGGGTGGGCCGGGCCACATCAGCGCGCTCGGCGTCATGTGGGGCCTGCTCGCCGCGGCCAGCCTGGCCGTCTACTTCGTGCTCTCCGCGGCCAGCGCGGACGCTCCGGCCGCTGCGGGTGGCGCCGGCCCGCTGCCGCCGGTCGCTATGGCCTGGGCTGGGATGTGCGTCGGCGGTGCCGCGCTCGGCCTGCTGGGCCTGGCCGGCGCGGTGCCGATGGCCGCCAGCACCCGCGACGTTGAGCTGCTCGGCCACCAGGTGAGCTGGGCCGTTCCGGTGCTGGGCGTGGCCCTGCTGGCCACCGTGGCCGGCTACGTGGCCGGGATCAGTGCCGCCCGCCGGCTCGGCGCCAAGCTCGCCTCGTTCGTCGGCCTGGCCGAGGTGCTGTTCGCCATCGGCTACGCCTGGCTGCTGCTGCACCAGCTGCCGACGGTCATGCAGTTCGTGGGCGGCGGGTTCATCTTCACCGGGGTGGCGCTGGTGCGCATCGACGAACTGCGCGGCGAGGAGCCCGCCGGCCTGGCTTCACCTGGGCCCCGGGCAGCGCCTGATGAGCCGGATCCGGCTGTCCGGAACCAGCGGCCGGACGCTACCGTATCGGCTTAACGGTTCCCTCACGGCTAAAGCTGAGGGATTTCAAGCTCGGACCGCGCCGGCGAACTGCCCGAAGGAGGCCGCCAGTGACTTACATCTTCAGCACTTGCGTGGCCCCGTTCTGCCACGGCCAGGATCACCCTGGCAGCGTTCTGGTCCCGCCCGGCGGTGTAACCGCATGCCGGGCACCGGAAGATGCGTTCGGCCAGCCCGAGGCGCGCTTGTCTCTCGCCGCACTCCGAGCAGGTCAAGGTCGTATAGGCGGGCCGCACGAGCACCACCTTGCGGCCAGCCCGCGTGCCGTACTCGATCAGCGTCCGCTTCAGCGTGCCGACCGAGGAGTCGGCGGCCTTGCGGGCCATCGTGGACCGGGCGAGGAACGTCGGCCGGAAGTCTTCCACCGCGATCAGGTCATGGCTGGCCACCACGTTCCGCGCCCACATGCGCCCGTCGTGCTGGTTCTGCCGGGCGGCCCTCTTCTGCGCCCTGGCGTTTTCGCGTTGGGCCTGACGGTAGCCCGCCGACTGCGGCCCGTGC
>DASYAV010000015.1:0-11181 GCA_036501145.1 Streptosporangiaceae bacterium
CGAGCTCGCCCGCAGGTACGGGCCTTCCCTCGTGCTGCTCGAGCACCAGCCGGCACCCGGGGACCGGGAGGGCGCTGAGACTCTCGACGTGGTCCGCATCGCCGCGGACGGCAGCGCCCGCTGGACCCGCGTGTGGCCGACCCCGGAGGACCATCCCCGGCATGCCGGGCTGGAACTCTGGATGGCCGCTCACGGGCACCAGATCGTCAGCAAGCCCGCGAGCTGGTCCGACAGGCGCGAGGACCAGGAAGGCTGAGCTACCGCACCGCGGTAATGCCCGGCGCCGGAATGTCAGACCCGAATCAACGAGTAGAACGGCGGCGGTTATCCACAGCCGGGTAGTTGATCTTGGAATGGCCGGGTCCGGGCTGCGGGCATGATGATGGCCCGGGTGTCGCTCCGGGCTCGCGGGTTCGGGGGTCTTTCTGCGGGTGCGGGCCGTGGCGGGCCGGGGCCTGGGGACGGTGTGCCGCTGGCGGCTGCGGGGGTGCGGGTGGTGCTGGCCTGCGGCCGGCTAGCCGGGGGCTGGCAGGGCGCGGATCGTGGCCAGGACGGCGGGCAGCAGGTCCGCGCCGGGCGCCAGCCGCATGATCAGCTGCCCGCCGTGGCGGACCAGCCGGGCGGGGGTGGCAATCAGGACCCGGCGCAAGGTGGCGATCATGGCCTTGCCGCCGCGGACCCCGTGGCCTTCTACCAGCTCGCCTCCGGATATCAGGCCGGTGAGCTGGTGCAGCCAGGCGGCGATCGCGGCGGCGATCAGCGACGCCCACATCCAGCAGGTGTTGATCTCGGTGGAGCCCGACGGCAGGTGCCGCAGCGCGGCGCCGTGCTTGCTGTCGCGGAAGATGTTCTCGATGCTGGTGCGGTGCCGGTACCAGTGCTCCACCGCGGCCGCCTTGGCCGGGGTGGACACGTCCATGTTGGTGCAGATGAAGCTGTAGGCGTAGATAGCGGGTTCTTGCTCCAGCTCGGGGAACGGCAGGGCCCGCTGGTCCGGGTGCAGGGTGCGGCGGCGCCGGGACCGGGGGTCGGCGGAGACCTGATCGGGGTCCAGCTTGACCCGGCGGACCAGCAGCACGGTGTCTTCGGGCCAGTCCGCGGGATGGTAGGGCGAGACCGCGACCTGGGCGCCCTGCATCTGTATTGCGTCCCGCCAGGCGTCCTCGGGCACCGCGGCCAGCGCCTTCCACATGCTGGTGATCCGCTTGGCGCCGATCGCGAACGCCATGTTTTCTTTCGCGGCGGCGCGGGCCAGCTCCCCGGCGAAGTACCCGGCATCCGCGCGCAGCGCGATCCTCCGCCCCGCCGCCCGTGCGCCATCGCGGACCGCCTGCGGCAGCGCGGCCAGCGCCCGGCCCAGCAGCCCCACCACGTGCGAACGGGGATCCTGGTCACCGGACAGCAGATCGGCGGCCAGCGGGATCTCCGTCTCCGCCCAGGAAGCCACGTGCGGCCGGCCCGCCCGCTGCCCCTGGTAGTTATAGGCCACGCCGCGTTTCTTGCTGCCGTAGACCTCCACGTCGGTGGCGTCGATGTCGATCGTCACCGGGCCTTCGGCCAGCTCCGCCGCCCGCTCGGCCGGCAGCAGGCCGATCATCGCCGCCGTGGCCCTGGCCAGCCCGGCCTCCGCGCCGCGCCAGTGCTTCTGCGTGAGCCGGCGCGCGATCCCGGTCGCGGTCGAGGTGGCCAGGCCCGGCACCGGTGTCACCAGCTGCCCGGCCTGGTCGGCGCGGACCCGGTCCAGGCCGACCAGGAAGTCCTCCCCGGCCAGCTGCGCGGCGGCCATCCCGGCCAGCACCTGCCCGCCGGTAAACCCGCGGCGGCGCTGCTTGACCGGCCCCATCCCCTCGTCGAGGGCCGCGATCAGGCCCAGCCGCTCGCACAGCTCGGTGACCGCG
This sequence comes from Streptosporangiaceae bacterium, assembly GCA_036501145.1. GTDB lineage: Bacteria > Actinomycetota > Actinomycetes > Streptosporangiales > Streptosporangiaceae > PALSA-505. The sequence goes on from DASYAV010000015.1 coordinate 1,899, forward strand.
AGCATCCCGCCCGCAGCCGTCAGCGACGGGTCGTCCGCCCCGATCTGGATCCTGCCCCGGGTCTTGCCCCGCATCGCCGCTGCCAGCACCATTCCGGTGACTCCCCTCCTGGGACAATCCAGCACTGTCACGCTCGATAATCCCAGTGGAGCACCGTAGTTTCACAGACCACCAGCGGCGTGTCGCCGTTCTACTCGTTGACTCGGGTCTGAGTCATATCCCGCCCGGATCGCCGGGAGTGCCCAGGCCGGACGCTGTCCGACCTCCTGCCATCAGGATCGCGGCGCCCAACCCGGCCTTAGACCGGCGAGAAACGCCACTCCCTCCCTCCGCATTGTGGTATAATCGAATATGTTTACGATAATCAAGTAGGCACATGCATTACCCAGTACTGAACTGCGGCAGGGCATGCCGTGGCTGCGCGGGGAGACGACGGGGTTGCCCGGCCTGTGAACCGCGAACCAACAGCGCGACGCAAGCCGCGGCTGGAATCCCCCGCCTTCAGGCGGGAGGAGGATGTCAAGGCAGTATCAGCACGTCCGCCTCGTCGCCTTCCTTCATCGCGACGACCCACTCCGGCGCCACGATCAGCGCGTTCGCCCGGCCCAGCGCGGCCAGCTGGTGCGAGCCCTGACCGGACAGCGGCTGCACCGTGCCCTCGGACCGGTTCAGCACGCCGCGCAGGAACGCGCGCCGCCCGGCGGGCGCGCGCAGCGGCGCGGACAGCTTCGCCCGGGTGGCCGGCAGCGCCAGCTCGCGGGTGCACAGCATCGCGTCCAGCGCGGCCCGGACGAAGAGCTGGAACGACACGTACGCGCTGACCGGGTTCCCCGGCAGGTTGAAGATCGGCGTCTCGTCCGGGCCGATCACCCCGAAGCCCTGCGGCATCCCGGGCTGCATCGCCACCTTGCGGAACGTCACCGTGCCCAGGCGGCGCAGCACGTCCTTGACGACGTCGTTCTCGCCGCCCATGCTCACCCCGCCGCTGGTGATGATCACGTCGGCGCGCAGGAACTGGTCCTCGATCGCGTCCAGCAGCGCATGCTGGTCATCCGGCACGATCGGCGCCCGGTAGGCCAGGCAGCCGGCCTGCCGGGCCGCCGCCGCCAGCATGAAGCTGTTCGACTCCCAGATCTTCCCCGGGATGACCGGCGCGCCGGGCTCGGCCAGCTCGTTCCCTGTCGAGATCACCACCACCCGCGGCCGCGGCCGCACCGGGACCGTGCCGTGCCCCGCCGTCGCGGCCAGCCCGATCTGTGCCGGGCCGAGCACCGTGCCGGAGCTGAGCAGCACGTCCCCGCCACGGGCGTCGCCGCCGGCCCGGCGCACCGCGTTGCCGGCTTCGGCCGGCCGGCGGATGGCGACCTTGGCCGTGCCGCCGTCGGTCCATTCCACCGGAACCACCGCGTCGGCGCCGCCTGGCATCAGCGCCCCGGTCATGATCCGCAGGCACATGCCGGGGGTGATGCCGTAGGCGCCGGTGTCGCCGGCCGCGACCTCGCCGGTGACCGGCAGCGTGACCGGGTCGCTGTCGGTCGCGCCCGCCACGTCGGCGGCGCGGACCGCGTAGCCGTCCATGGCCGAGTTGTCGAACGGCGGCAGCTGGTGCCCGGCGGTGAGGTCGGCGGCGAGCACGCAGCCCTCCGCCTCGGTCAGCGGCAGGTCGGTGGGGGACAGCGGGCGGACCAGGGCGGCCACGTCGGCCACATGCTGGTCCACCGACACCATGTCCGCGGTCACCTCGTGCCCGTGACCACCATGGCCGCCGTGGCCGGCATGGCCGGAATCGCCGGGCTCGGCCGTGGTCATCACAGGTCGCCGAGGTACTTGCGCAGCCAGGGGATGAACTCCTCGGCCAGGTCGGGCCGTTCGCAGGCGAACTGCACCATCGTGCGCAGGTAGTCGAGCTTGTTGCCGGTGTCGTACCGGCGGCCGCGGAACAGCACGCCGTGCACGCCGCCACCCGGGCCGTCGTAGTCGCCGCTGCCCAGCACCTTGAGCGCGTCGGTGAGCTGGATCTCGCCACCGCGCCCGGGCGGGGTCTTCTCCAGCACGGCGAAAATGGCCGGGTCGCAGACGTACCGGCCGATGATGATCCACCGGCTCGGCGCTTCGCCGGGCACCGGCTTCTCCACCAGGTCGGTGACGGTGACCACGTCGTCCTCGGCGGTCGGCTCCATGGCCGCGCAGCCGTACTGGGACACCTGTTCCGGGTCGACCTCCATCAGCGCCACGACGCTGCCGCCGTAGCGCTGCCGGACCTCGATCATCCGGTCCAGCAACCGGTCCCTGGCGTCGATCAGGTCGTCCCCGAGCAGCACGGCGAACGGCTGGTTCCCCACGTGCTGGGCCGCGCAGTGCACGGCGTGGCCCAGTCCCTTGGCCTCACCCTGCCGGACGTAGTGCACGTGCGCGAGTTCGCTGGACTCGCGCACCTGGGCCAGCCGGTCGGTGTCGTCCTTGGCGGCCAGCGCCTCTTCCAGCTCGTAGGCGCGGTCGAAGTGGTCCTCGATCGAGCGCTTGCTGCGGCCGGTGATGAGCAGCACGTCGTCCAGCCCGGAGGTCACCGCCTCCTCGACCACGTACTGGATGGCTGGCTTGTCCACGACGGGCAGCATTTCCTTGGGCGTCGCCTTGGTCGCGGGCAGGAAGCGTGTGCCCAGCCCCGCCGCGGGGACAACCGCCTTGGTCACGCCAGCAAGTTCGGCCATAAGAGCAACCCTAGCGGCCCCGGTCTCCGCGCATGGACGCGCAGGCGTGTCCCCGCGGGCCTGGTGCCGGACCGCCGGATGATGGTTATTTTCTTCCGTCTGGGAGTGCCGCCGGGCTAGATGTCAACCAACGGCGGCCGGGCCGCGTCTCAGAAAAGGGCCCGGCCAAGCCGGGCCGCTGCCTAGTCGCGACGAGAGAGGTAGTGATGGACGGGAACGGTACTCCCCGCCGGCTGCGTGGCCGGCTCGGGCGGTGTTCCACCCTGGCGGCCGGCGGTGCCGCCATGATCCTCACACTGGGCGCGGCGGCGGCACCCTCGGCGCACCACGACGGGATCACGAATCACGCGGGCATGCTGTTCGGTGTGAGCGCTGTCTCCAACTCCGACGCCTGGGCGGTCGGGCAGGACGGCGAAGCCAGGACGATGATGCTCCGCTGGAACGGCACGAACTGGGCCAGGAGCCCCCTCCCCAGAATCCCCGTCAGCGGACTCCAGGCCGTGAGCGCCACATCCTCGGACGATGCTTGGGCAGTGGGGGCATACGGCTCCGAGAAGACCCTGGTCATGCGCTGGGACGGCACGAGCTGGACCAAGGTGGCCGCCCCCAGCCCGGGTACGAGGATCGACGATCTCAACGCGGTGAGCGCGCTGTCACCCAGCGACGTCTGGGCCGTCGGCATGTTCGGCACCTACGGCAAGTATCAGGATCTGGTGCTGCACTGGAACGGCCGCAGGTGGGCGCAGATCCCGATGCCGCACCCGTTCGCCGGAGGAGGGGAGCTGGCCGGCGTGGTCGCGCTCTCCGCCAACGACGTGTGGGCCCATGACTACGGGCGGGTTCTGCACTGGAACGGCACCCGGTGGAGCGTGCTGCTCCCACCGAGCGCCGACGAGGTAACCGGATTGGCCGCGCTGTCGGCCACCGACGCCTGGGTGACCACGACGAACGCCAGGAAGATGATGCTGCACTGGAACGGCACGAGCTGGGCCAGGAGCCCCCTCCCCAAGCCCCTCGGCGGACTCCAGGCCGTGAGCGCCACGTCCGCGGACGACGCCTGGGCGGTGGGGTCATACGCCTCAGGAGTTCTCCAGTTCCTGCGTTGGAATGGCACGCGCTGGACCAGGATGGCCGGCCCGGCCGTACCGAAATCCAGCTCGCTCGATGACGTTAGCGCATCGTCAGCCTCCCAAGCCTGGGCCGTCGGAGAGTACGGCACGCGAACCGCCCCAGGCGGAGTGATCATCCTGCGTTGGAATGGCACGAGCTGGACACGATCCTGAGCATCGGCGGGGCGCAAGGTCACGAGATATCGTTATCTTCTGCACATAGCGAAACTCAACGGACATAGCTAGGGGAGTGGTGATGGACGGGATCGGTATTCCTCGTCGGCTGCGCGGCCTGCCGGGGCGGGCGTGCGCGGCGGCCGCCGCCAGTGCCGCCATGGCCGTCGCACTGGGCGCGGCGGCGGTGCCCGCGGCGGCCGCGGCGCACCCGGACGCGGTCACGAACTTCAGCGGCAGTCTGTCCAGCGTGACCGCCGTCTCCGCCACCGACGCCTGGGCGGTCGGGGGCAACGCCGCGGACCGGAACATGATCCTGCACTGGGACGGCACGGGCTGGACCAAGGCCGCCATCCCCAAGACCCGCCTCGGGTTCCTCGGCGGCGTGAGCGCCGTGTCCTCCAGCGACGCCTGGGCGGTGGGCTCCTACAGCAAGAATGGCTCCGTCAAGACCCTGGTACTGCGCTGGAACGGCACGGACTGGGCCCAGGCGGCCAGCCCCAGCCCGGGTAAGGGAGCGGTGACGGACCAGCTCAACGCCGTCAGCGCGCCGTCCCCCACTGACGTCTGGGCCGTCGGCACGTACGGCAAGTTCTCGGCGCTGGCGCTGCACTGGAACGGCAGCACGTGGGCGCGGATCCCGGTGCCGGACCCCCAAGCCGACGGCGGTCAGCTGCTCGGCGTGGACGCGCTCTCCGCCAAGGACGTCTGGGCCGTCGACAACTCGCGGGTGCTGCACTGGAACGGCACCCGGTGGAGCGTGCTGCCCGGACCAGAAGGCGGCCTCCTGACCGCGGTGACCGCCGTGTCGGCCACCGATGCCTGGGTGGTCGGGGCCGCTGGTTCGCAGAGCCTGGTGCTGCATTGCACCGGGACGGCATGTTCCAGCGTGGCCAGCCCCAATCCCGGCGGCACCACCTCGGCTTCGTTCAACCATCTCGACAGCGTCACCGCACTCTCGCCCACCGATGCCTGGGCCGTCGGGGCGTACGGGCACTTCAACGGAAGCACCATAGGCAAGACCCTGGTGCTGCACTGGGACGGCACGAGCTGGACCCAAGTGGCCAGCCCGACCGTGGCGAAGTCCAGCGCTCTGTATAGCGTTACCGCATCGTCCGCATCCCAGGCCTGGGCGGTCGGGCAGTGGGGTACGCGGACCGTCCCTGGGGGAGCGTTGATCCTGGACTGGAATGGCACAAGCTGGAGACGAACCTGACCAGGCGGACGCGCTGACCGGCACCGGGCAGGCCGATGCGCTGGCCGCCGCCAAGCAGGACCTGCGGCAGCGGATTCTGGCCGCGCGGGCGGAGCTGACCGAAGAGCAGCGGACCGAGGCCGGGCGGCGGCTGCGGGACGCCGTGCTCGCCCTGCCGCAGGCCCAGATGGCCGGCACCGTCGCGGCGTACTACTCGGTCGGCACCGAGCCGGCGACCCGCGGCCTGGTCTACGCGCTGTGGAAGCGGGGCACGTATGTACTGCTTCCGCGCAGCCGTCCAGGCGGAAAACTCGGCTGGGCCTCGTTCGAGGGGCCGGAATCGATGACCCCAGCCGGCCATGGCCTGCTCGAGCCCACCGAGCCCGCGACCGCCGCCATCACCAGCGCGGACCTGGTCATCGTGCCCGCCCTCGCCGCCGACCGGCGCGGGAATAGGCTCGGCCGCGGCCGGGGTTATTACGATCGCGCACTCCCGCTGGTTGGCCCGCTGATCCCGACGATCGCGCTGCTGTACGACGGTGAGCTGCTCGACGAGCTGCCCGCCGGGCCGCTCGATCACCCGGTGCGGATGGCGGCGCAGCCAGCCGTAGGGGTGACGCTCGTAGGCTAGGATTTAGCAGTCCAAAGCCACGAGTGCTAAGGGCCGGAAGGAGGACCCGTGCCGACGTACCAGTACGCGTGCACCTCATGCGGTGAGCAGACCGAGGCCGTGCAGCGGTTCACCGACGATCCGCTGACCGTGTGCCCGGCCTGTGGCGGCGGGCTGCGCAAGGTGTTTTCGGCGGTCGGCATCGTGTTCAAGGGCTCCGGGTTCTACCGGACCGACAGCCGCAACGGCTCGGTGACCAGCGGTGAGAAGGCCGCGGCCAAGGGCGACGGCTCGGGCGACAGCTCCTCCGGCGACAGCAAGAAGGAGTCGTCCGGCACCGGCTCATCGTCCTCGAACGGCAGCTCCTCCGACGGCAAGTCCTCGGGCAGCACCTCGTCGGCCAGCACGAAGGCCGCGGACAAGAAGCCCGCGGGCGCCGGCTCTTCCTCCTGACCCCGGCCGCTTCCGTGGCCGCACCGCGCGGTCCGCTACCCTGAGCGGCCATGACGGACAGCGCGACTCCGGCGGGCAGCACGGGCGGCCTGGTCGGCGTCATCGGCGGATCAGGCTTCTACGAGTTCTTCGACTCGGCCGACGAGGTCACCGTGCAGACCCCGTTCGGCGAACCGAGCGACCCGGTCACCATCGGCGAGGTGGGCGGCCGCCGGGTGGCGTTCCTGCCCCGGCACGGCCGTGACCACCGGTTCCCGCCGCACCGCATCCCGTACCGGGCCAACCTGTGGGCGCTGCGCTCGCTCGGCGTCCGGCAGGTGCTCGCGCCTAGCGCGGTCGGCTCGCTCACCGTCTCCTACGGGCCCGGCACGCTGGTCATCCCCGACCAGCTGGCCGACCGCACCAGCGGCCGGGATCAGACCTTCTACGACGCCGGCGGGGCGGTGCACGTGCCGTTCGCCGACCCGTACTGCCCGGTCGGCCGGGCCACCGCCGTCGCCGCCGCGCGGGCGTCCGGCTGGGTGCCGGCCTCGTCGGGGACGCTGGTCGTCATCGGCGGCCCGCGGTTCTCCAGCCGGGCCGAGTCGCAGTGGTACGCGGCGCAGGGCTGGACCCTGGTCGGCATGACCGCGCTGCCAGAAGCGTCGCTGGCCCGCGAGCTCGCCCTCTGCTACACCACGATCGCCCTGGTCACCGACACCGACGCCGGGGCGGTCGAGGGGGAGGGCGTCACCATGGACGAGGTGCTCGAAGTGTTCGCCCAGAACGTGCCGCGGCTGCGGGCGCTGGTGGGCAAGATCATCGAGGACCTGCCTGGCGAACGCGGCTGCCCCTGCCCGGCCGCGCTGGACGGTGTCAAGCTCCCGTTCGAGCTGCCCGGCTAGCGGCTTTCCGCCGCGTTTTCCGCGCCGTTGCCACGCCGGCAACAACGTCAGCTGGAACATGACCCTGCCCAAGGATCCGCCCACCCGGCCCAAGCAGAACGGCAGCGGCGGGACGTTCGGCTTCCAGCTGCACCCGACGTTCTGGCTCGGCATGGTGATGTGCGACCCGAACGGCTCACCCAACGTGGGCGGCGTATCAGGCCATCCGGCCAAGCCGTGCAAGCCGGACAGCGACGCCAACATCTTCAACAGCGAGAACCCGAACAGCCCCAAGTACTTCGGCCTCGGCCCCGGCCAGGCCTATGAGGAGATGCAGCTGTACCCGGGGCTGGATGGACTGGCCGCAAGGCAACAGCTGCACGGCCACGCAGTGGTGCGCAGGACCCCGGCCCTGTCCAATAAGAGAAGCCTTAATCCGGCGTCGCCGCCGAGGGCCCACGCAACTAGAGTCGGTGGGTGACAGCAATGCCGGCCGACGCCCGGAGGGGTGCCTGCAGATGACTGACGAGCCTGACGAAGCGCTCGAGGTGCTCCGCGGGATCTGGAGCGCCCAGGGCCAGACCAGCGCGGACATCGATGCCCACGGCGGGCACGGCAGGTCCTGCAAGCGGATGGCCGGGGTCGGGTTCGACGGCGAAGACGAGGACCTGCGGGCCGCGTGGCGGGACCGGCTGGAACGCGAAGGCAAGCTGAGCGAGTCCGGCGGCAGCGTCCGCGACCTGGTGTTCGGGCCGGCGGAGCGGGCCTGACCCGGGCCGGCCGGGAACACCGGATGGAGCATCCGCGGACCGTCGCCGGGCTGACCGGCCTCCTGCACCAGGGCGGGTATCTCGCCGACCGCGGCCTGGCCACCGCGCTGCTCGTCGCGCTGTCGCTGCAGCGGCCGATCCTGCTCGAGGGCGAGGTCGGCGTGGGCAAGACCGAGGTGGCCAAGGTGCTGGCCGCGGTGCTCGGCCGCAAGCTGATCAGGCTGCAGTGCTACGAGGGCATCGACACCAACCAGGCACTGTATGAGTGGGATTACGCCCGGCAGATGCTGCACATCAGGGCACTGTCGCAGCGGCAGGTCAGCGACGAGGCCGCGGTGGACAAGCTGTTCGGCCCGAAGTTCCTGCTCGAGCGGCCGCTGCTCGACGCGGTGCGCAGCGGCTCGGGGGCGGTGCTGCTCATCGACGAGGTGGACCGCGCCGACGACGAGTTCGAGGCGTTCCTGCTCGAGGTGCTGTCGGACTTCCAGATCAGCATCCCGGAGATCGGCACGATCAAGGCCGATACACCGCCGCTGGTGATACTCACCTCCAACCGCACCCGCGAGCTGCACGACGCGCTCAAGCGCCGCTGCCTCTACCACTGGATCGGCTACCCCGACGCCGAGCGGGAGGTCGAGATCGTGCTGCTGCGCCAGCCCGGCGTGTCGGCCGAGCTGGCCCGCAAGGTGGTCGCCGCCGTGCAGCGGCTGCGCGAGCTGGACCTGGCCAAGCCGCCCGGCGTGGCCGAGACCATCGACTGGGCCGCCACCTTGGACTTCCTCGGTGCCACCGGCCTGGACGCGCAGGTCGCGCAGGACACTCTCGGCGCTGTGATCAAGGAACGCGACGACCTCGACCTGGTCCGGGAGAACCTGGAAGAGATCACCTCCGGTGCCTGACGCCGTGGTGGCTGGCGGTGGGCCGCCTGACGGCCGTCCGTTCGTCGGGGCGATGGTGAACTTCGTCCGTGAGCTGCGAGCGGCCGGCCTGGACGTCGGCACCGGGGACGCGGCGACCTTCAGCGCCGCGATGGCCGCGCTGGACCCGACCGACCTGACCGACCTGTACTGGGGCGGGCGGACCACGCTGATCAGCAAACGGGAAAACCTCCCCGTTTACGACGACGTCTTCCGGCGCTACTTCCTGGGCGGCGGGTCGCCGGTTCCCGAGATGCTCATGCTCAAGGCCCGGCTGACCAGCGACGAGTCGGTGCTCACCATGCCGCTGACCGACCCGGAGGGGGAGGGGCACGAAGAAGAGGCCGTACTCGGCTGGATGGCCTCCGACGTGGAGAGCCTCAAGCGCAAGTCGTTCACCGCTTGCACGCCCGAGGAGCTGGCCGCGCTGCGCCGGATCATGACCAGGATCCGGCTCACCCCGCCGCGGCGGCGCACCCGG
>DASYAV010000016.1:0-2962 GCA_036501145.1 Streptosporangiaceae bacterium
ATGGTTTTCACGTTTGACCTGGACTTATGTTCACGTTTGGTTCTGGCATTCTGCGCGGGTGGCCGCCGTGGGCGGGTTTCGGGGTTGCGGCGTGCCTGGGTTGCCTGTCCCGGGCTGCTTCAGGGCAGGGCCGGATGGTCTGGGGTGCCTGAGCTGCGGTGCAGCGGTGGCGGTGCGGGCTTTGCCGACGGGTCAGGGTGGAGTGCCTGCGGTGGCCAGGTCGGGGAGGGTCTTGCGACGGCGGCGGCGGGTCCGGGGCGGCAGGCCGGCCGCGGCGCGGCGGGCGTTGTCGTGCTGGCGGGCGTCCCAGGCGGTGAGGATCCGCTGGTTGCGGACGGCCAGCAGGCAGGCGAGCCAGAGCATGAGCGGGGCCAGGCCCATCAGCCGGGTCCAGCCCCGGGCGATGTTGTTGCTGGCCGGGTCCTTGGCGGTGGCGAAGGTCCGCTCGGCGCCGGTGCGCCGGGCGTAGGACTTCCGGTGTTCCCTGGACGGGTAGTCGTGCTTCTGGCGGGTCTTGGCGGCGACGTCGGGGGGGACGGTGATGGTCCGCTGGGCGCAGCAGGCCGGCGGGTGCTCCGGCGGGGTGAGGATCTCCGGGCGGTCGCGGTCGAGGGTCATGGAGGCCGGGCGGAGCGGGCAGCGGATCTTGCCCATGGCCGCGGGGCACATGACCCTGTGGTAGCCGTCGGCGTCGTCGGCGGTGATCTTGCCGAGCTTGTGCCGGGCGAGCTCGGCGGCCTGCATGTCGTGTCCGGCGGCCTGCTCGGGGGTGGCGTCGCGGGCCAGCGGCGCGAGCTCCAGTAGCGGGCGGGGGGTGGCCGGGCAGTACAGGTTCCCGTTGGCGATGATGGCGCCGTGGTGGGTGCCGCGCGGTCCGCGGTCGGAGGGGTGCAGGTCCTGGATGAGCTGGGCGCCGGCGGCGCGGAGCGGGATGGCCCAGGCTCCGGCGTCGCGGTGGGCGTAGCCGGAGTCGGCCAGGATGTCGCCGAGCGGGATGCCGTCTTCGGGCATCGCCGTGAGAACCGGGACCAGGGCGCGGGCCGGGTCGGTGTGGCAGGAGCACGCGGTCATCCGCCGGGCCAGCTCGGGCACCGGCGGGCCGTGTTCCTCGCGCATCATGGTGCCGGCGGAGGCGTAGTAGCCGAAGAACAGCTCGCTGTCCTGGCCGGGGCCGCCGCCGGAGCGGTGTCCCCAGGAGGCTTCGGGGTCGGCGCAGTCGCTGCTGCCGCGCGGCGGGGGGCGGGAGAAGGTTTCCACGTCGGTCCAGTCGACCGCCAGCGAGCGGGAGGCCTGCTTGTACTGGGCGGGGATGGAGGCCTCCAGCAGGTCGTTGCAGATAGCGGTGAGGCCGGCCGGCGGCAGGCCGTCCGGGACGCCTTTGGCCAGCGCGCCGGTGACCAGGCCGAAGGTGCGCTCGGTCTGCCGGTAGGTGAGCTGGTGCGGGCCGGCCTTCCAGTCCTCGAGCACGCCGAGCCGGGCCTGGTCGGGCTCGGGCAAGCTGGTGAGCGCGTCGCGGACCCGGGTCAGGTGCGCGGGCCGCTGATCGGCCTGAGTCAGCAGCATCCCGGCCAGCAGGGTGCGGACCCGCAGCTGGCGGTGCCGCACCCCGGTCGGCAGCAGCGCCTCGATCCGCGGCGCGATGCCACAGGCGTCGATGATCTCCTCCAGCCGGGCCAGCGCCGGGGTGCTCACCGTCTGGCCCCCAGCAGCGCGACCGCCTCCGCCTCGCCGGCCGGCTCCAGCGTGGCGAGCAGGTCGCCGAGCCGCTGAGAGCAGCTGATCCCGGCCGCGTGCATGAACGTGGCCAGCCCGAGCAGCTCCGCGCAGTCGCGCAGCCAGGTCGCGCGGAGCCGGCTGGTGTCCAGCCGGGGCAGCCCGGTCCCGCCGGCCAGCGACCGGGTCAGCGGGGTGGTCAGGTTCCTGCGGCCCGGGTCGGTCCCGCCGGTGACCAGGCCGGTCCCGGCGAAGCGCGCCGCGGCCAGCAGCGGCTCATGGTAGCGGGCCAGGACCGGCACCACCCGCGGCCGGGCGCCCCGGACCTGGACGATCACGCCGCCGGAGCGGCAGATAACGTCGGCCCCGCGCACGGCGCGCAGGTCGGCGCGGATCAGCCCGGCCCCAGCGCCCAGGCAGACCAGCCCGGCCGCCCGCATCCGCCGGGCCGGCGTGGGCTGGGCACCGGCCAGCGCCAGGTACCCGTCGATCTGCGCGGGGCTGTAGGGTGCCTTGGACCGCTCCCGGGGCAGCGGCAGATCCGCCGGATACAGCTGCGGCATCACCCGGCGGCCGATGAACCGCAGGTTCGTGCGCAGCGTCCGCCGCGCCACCGGCGACAGGCCCGGCGCGCACCGGGTGAACCGCTCGGCTACCGACGGGTGCAGCAGCACCCCCGGCGCCGCGTCCAGGCCCAGCCCGATGCCGAAGTCGGCGAGCCTGCCCGCGGCCCACAGCAGGTTCTTCGCCCGCTCCTTCCCCTCCGGCGCCGCCGCCGTGATCACCTCCCGGGCGAACGCCGCCGCCCGCGGCGACACCGACGACGGCCGCCACCGCCCGATGTAGGCGGCAGTCTCCGCAGTCCCCATACAGGATTCATACTTCAAGGATGCGCGAGACACCAGACCCCGGCTGCGACAATGACAACGTGCCGCCCACACCGGCCCAGCAGGCCCGCGCCGCCCGCATCGCCGCGCAGATCGCCGAGCTCGCCCGGGCCGGCTTCATCCTGCCCGGCACCCTCACCGAGCGGATGACCCGCTGCGGCTACCCCCGCTGCCGCTGCCACGCCGACCCGCCCCGCCTGCACGGCCCCTACCACCAGTGGACCCGCAAGAAAGACGGCAAGACCGTCACCCGCATCCTGTCCGACGAGCAGCTCGCCGACTACCAGCCCTGGTTCGACAACCAGCGCCGCCTCCGCGACCTGATCGCCGAGCTGGAAACCCTCAGCCAGGAAATCGCCGAC
>DASYAV010000017.1:0-27081 GCA_036501145.1 Streptosporangiaceae bacterium
CATGATCGCGATCTCGCCCGAGGTGACCCCGGTGTTGAAGAAGTTGCCGCTGGTCAGGAACTGCGGGGAGGTGACCGCGCCGAAGATCACGATGGCCACGACCAGGAGGAGCAGGCCGGTTTCCCAGCGCACCGAGCCGCGTGCCGCGGCCCGGAACCAGGTTCCTTCTCCCGGGCCCTCGGGCCCGTCAGCGGGAACGGCGGCGGGGGTGGCTGCGGCGGTAGTCAGGTCAGGTTCCAACGCCGGGGCTCCTTCGCCGCAGTGCGATCATGAGGCGCACCGAGATGATCCGGTCGAGCGTGATGGCCAGCAGGAGCAGGAAGCCGGAGATGGCCTCGAGCCACAACTGCGGGAATCCCAGCACGTTCAGCGCGGAATTGATGCTAGACAGCAGCAGCGCGCCGACCGCCGCGCCCACCGCGCTCCCGCTCCCGCCGAAGATGGCCACCCCGCCCACCACTACCGCAGAGATAACGGTCAGTTCGTAGCCGGTCCCCGCGGTCGAGTCGATCGTCTGGTACTGCGCGGCCCAGAGCACCCCCGCCACCCCGGCGATGGCGCCGCTGAGCGCGAACGCGGTGAAGATCCGCTTGCCGACCGGGATGCCGGCCAGCCGGGCGGCCTCCGGGTTGGAGCCGATCGCGTACAGCTCGCGGCCGGACCGGAACGAGCGCAGGTAGTACGCGCCGATCCCGATCACCACGGCGATCGCGATGGCCAGGTAGGGGATGCCCCCCACGGTGGCCCGGGGGATGTTGGTAAAGGAGTTCGGCAGGGTCTGCGCGGTCACCTCGTTGCCGCCCACGATGAGGATGTCGATGCCCCGGATGATGTACAGGGTGGCCAGGGTGACCACCAGGCTCGGCACCCGGCCGACCGCAACCATGACGCCGTTGGCCATCCCGCAGGCCAGCCCGATGCCCAGGCCGATCAGGAACACCAGGGGGACGGCGATCCCGGGGTGGTGGCCGAACATAGAGGCCGACACGTACGCGGACAGGCCCAGCACCGAGCCGATCGAGAGGTCCACGTTCCGGCTGACCACGACCATGGTCTCGCCCAGCGCGAGCAGCGCGTAGACCGTGGTGTTGATGAGCAGGAACTGCAGGTTCTGCTGGTTGAGGAAGGATGGCTGGATGCTGGTGGTCACGGCCACGAACACCAGCAGCACGGCGATGATGCCGGACTCCCGGGCCCGGAACACCCGCTCGGTCAGCCTGCGGGAGCCGCCCCCGGCCGGGGCGCCGGCCGGTTCCCGGCGCTCGGTCACGGTGGTCGTCATGCGGCCCGCTCCCCGGGCCGGATCGTGATCACGACGGATTCTGGTGTCGTCATGACGCCTCCTGCAGCTGGCCGGTGGCGGCGGCCATGATCTTCTCCTCCGAGGCCTCCGCGTGCCCGAACTCCGCGGTCAGCCGCCCTTCGCGCATGACCAGGATCCGGTCGCCGATGTGCAGCACCTCGGGCAGTTCGGAGGAGATCATCAAGATGGCGACCCCGTCCCGGGCCAGCCGGACCAGCAGCCGGTGGACCTCGGCCTTGGTGGCGATGTCGATGCCCCGGGTCGGCTCGTCCACGATCAGCAGCGCAGGCTGGCGGCCGAGCCACTTGGCCAGGACGACCTTCTGCTGGTTGCCGCCGGACAGCCGGGACACCGGGTCGACCAGGCGGCCGTACTTGAGGTTGAGCCGGACCGCCCAGTCGGCCGCGAACGCCCGCTCCGCCGCCGACCGGACCAGGCCGGCCTTGCGGAGCCGGGCAAGCGACGCCAGCGCCACATTCTGCTGCACCGACATATCCATGACCAGGCCCTGCTGCCGCCGGTCCTCGGGGACGAAGCCGATCCCGGCGGCCATCGCCGAGGCCGGCGAGGCCCGGCGCAGCGCCCGGCCCCGCATCACCACCCGGCCGGCGTCGTAGCGGTCGATGCCGAACACGGCCCTGGCCACCTCGCTGCGGCCAGACCCGACCAGGCCGGCCAGCGCGACGATCTCACCGGCCCGTACATCCAGCGAGATGTCGGTGAACACCCCTTCCCTGGTCAGCCGCTCGACCCGGAGTACCAGCTCGCCCGGTGCCGCCCGCACACCCGCGGCCCGCTCGGTCATCTCCCGGCCGACCATCGCGCGGACCAGGTCACCGGCGGTCAGCCCGGCCAACCGGCTGGTCAGCACGTGCCGGCCGTCGCGCATCACGGTGACCCGCTGGCAGATCGCGAACACCTCCTCCAGCCGGTGGGAGATGAACAGCACCGACGTCCCGGCCGCGCGCAGCGTGCGCACCACCTCGAACAGCCGGGCCACCTCGGCCAGCGACAGTGCGGCGGTCGGCTCGTCCATCACGATGACCCGGGCGTCCAGGGACAGCGCCTTGGCGATCTCCACGATCTGCTGGTCGGCGATGGACAGGCCGCGGCTGACCCGGCCGGGGTCGAGCCGGACGCCGAGCCGCCCGAACAGCGCGGCCGCGGCGGCGTGCATCCGGCGCCGGTCGATCCGCCGACCGGCGGCCAGCGGCTGGCGGCCCATGAAGATGTTCTCCGCGACGGACAGGTCGGGGAACAGCGTCGGCTCCTGGTAGATCACCGCGATGCCGGCGTCCCTGGCCGCCGCCGGGCCGTGCAGGGTAACCGGCTGCCCGTCGATGAGCAGCGCGCCGGAGTCCGGCCGGAGCACACCGGCCAGCATCTTCACCATGGTCGACTTGCCCGCGCCGTTCTCGCCCACCAGGGCGTGCGCTTCCCCCGGGTACAGGTCGATGCTGCCGCTGGCCACCGCCTGAACGGCGCCGAACGCCTTGGCCACCTGATGCAGCGACAGCACGGGCGCGTCCGCGCCATCCGGCAGGGCCGCGGCATCCGGCCGGCCCGCGGCCGGGCTTCCGCCACTGGTCACACGCCGTCGCCTCCTCCAGTCCCTGGGGCGGATTCGCGCCCGGGATGTCCAGGTAAGTGCCCCGCCGGGGCTCTCCTGCAGGCGAATTTGATATAACGTTTCAACTCTCGATGTGGAGCAGTCTCAAGGGAAGGAACGAGCCTGTCAATAGCACCAGCAGTGACAATCCTCGAATCGTTACAGGCCCATTCCCCGGCGTGCCTGGTTGACGCCGGATTACCGGCGGCACGACACTGGCCGGACAGGAGGGGAATTGGCGGACGCGCCCGTCAGCATCAGGGAAGTCGCCGCGCTGGCCGGCGTCTCCCTCGGCACGGTCTCCAACGTGCTGAACCGGCCCGAAGCGGTGGCGGAGGCCACCCGCGGCCGGGTCCAGGCGGCGATCAAGAAGCTCGGCTTCATCAGGAACGAGTCCGCCCGCCAGCTGCGGGCAGGCCGCAGCCGCACCATCGGCCTGGTCGTGCTGGACGTGGCCAACCCGTTCTTCACCGACGTCGCGCGGGGGGTGGAGGACGAGGCCAGCGAGGCCGGGCTGGTCGTCATCCTGTGCAACAGCGACGACCAGAAGGCCAAGGAGTCGCGGTACCTGGAGGTGCTGGAGGAGCACCGGGTGCAGGGCATCCTGATCACCCCGGTGGCGGGTGCGGACACAAGGCTGGCCCGGGTGCAGCGCCGGGGCACGCCCGTGGTGCTGCTGGACAGCCGGTCCCCTTCCCGCGGCCAGTGCTCGGTGTCGGTGGACGACGTTCTCGGCGGTGACCTGGCCATCTCACATCTGCTGGAGGCCGGGCACGAGCGGATCGCGTTCATCGGCGGGCCACCGAGCATCCGGCAGGTCGCCGACCGGCGGGAAGGGGCGCTGCGTGCCCTGCGGCAGGCCGGCCGCAGCCCGGCGGACCTGCAGCTGCTGGAGACCTGCGCGCTGAACGTGCCGGCCGGCAAGCAGGCGGCCGCCCAGCTGGCAGGCATGCCACCGGACCGCCGGCCCACCGCGGTGTTCTGCGCCAACGACCTGCTGGCGGTCGGCGTCCTGCAGGAGATGACCAGCCGGCGGATCCGGGTGCCGGGCGGCATCGCCATCGTTGGGTACGACGACGTGGAGTTCGCCACCGCCGCGGCCGTCCCGCTGACCTCGGTCCGCCAGCCACGGCAGCAGCTGGGCCGGGCGGCCGCCCAGCTGCTCATCGAGGAGGCGCTGGGCGACGGCACGCACCGGCACCGGCAGGTCGTCTTCGAACCGGACCTGGTGGTCCGGGCGTCCAGCCAGGGCCGGGCCCGGGGGGCCCGCAGGCCACGGCCGGCCGCGGTCAGTGGCAGTGGAGGTGGAACGTGACAGCGGAGAACAGGTACGCCGGCGGCTGCGCCTGGATCGACGGGCACTACGTGCCGGTCGCCGAGGCGAGGATCCCCATCCTCGATACCGGATTCACCCGGTCCGACCTGACCTACGACGTGGCCGCGGTGTGGCAGGGCCGGTTCTTCCGTCTCGGCGATCACCTCGACCGGCTGCTCGCCAGCTGCGAACGCATCCGCATCACGCCCCCCGCGGGGAAAGACGAAATCCGGTCGATCATGATCGAGGTGGTCCGCCGGTCCGGGCTGCGGGACGCCTACGTCGAGGTTGTGGTTACCCGCGGCGTCCCCGGCCCCGGCGAGCGCGACCCGCGGCTGTGGACCGCCCGGCTGTACGCATACGCCATCCCGTACGTCTGGATAGTGCGGCCGGACGTGCAGGACCAGGGCGGCGTGGATGTCGTCGTGGCGCGCGACACCCGGCGCATCCCGCCGGGATCGGTCGACCCGACGGTGAAGAACTTCCACTGGGGTGACCTGGTCCGCGGCCTCTTCGAGGCCTACGACCGGGACAGTCAGCAGGCCATCCTGCCGGACGCCGACGGCCTGGTCACCGAGGGCGCGGGGTTTAACGTGTTCGCGGTGGCCGGCGGCGCGCTGTACACGCCCGGGCGAGGCGTGCTGCTGGGCATCACCCGCCGCACGGTCATCGAGGTCGCCGGCCAGCTCGACCTCCCGGTGCACGCCGGCGACCTCCCGGTGGGAGAGCTGTACCGCGCCGACGAGCTGTTCCTGACCAGCACCGCGGGCGGCGTCATGCCGGTGGCCAGGCTTGACGGCCAGCCGGTGGGAAACGGAAGGACCGGCGCCATCACCCAGAAGATCCGCGCTCGCTACTGGGATCTGCACACCGACCCGGCACTGTCCTTCGCGGTCGATTACGGCGGCGAGAACGGCACCGGGTAAGCCGGTCAGTGCCGCGAGTGCCAGCTGGCGAGGAGTTCTCTTTCCTTTTCCGCGCCCAGCCCGGCGCGCAGATCTGGCCGCCCGCGCTGCTGGTCCCAGGCCAGGGTGTCGGCGACGGTCTGGGCAAAGGGCCGGCAGCGCAGCCCAGCGGCTGCCGCCTTGGCCGCGTTGTAGGTGTGCACCCCGGGGAGCTGTGGGTCCCACATCGGAAACCACTCCTGGGCCTGATCGCCCGCGGCGTCCAGAAACTCCTCGGAGAGCCAGGTGAACGTGGTGCTGGCCGCCGCCACGTCCCGGGCCGTGCCGAGCACGTCACGCATGACGATCGGCTCACCGGGCCCGACCACCCCGAACACCCCGCTGTCCGCGGCCTCGATACGGCCCAGCATGAAAGCCGCAAGATCACGGACGTCGACGACCTGCAACGGCGCGTCCGGTGGCCCCGGAGCCGCCATTTCCCCGCCGCCCGCCGCCCGCCGCAGGTAGAAGGTGAACCGGTCGGTTGGATCATGCGGCCCGACGATGTAGCCAGGACGGATGATCAGGCACCGGTCCCCGAACGCCGTCTCGGCCGCTTGTTCGCATGCCACCTTGAGCGGCCCATACGTCTGCGCCGTGACCGTCTCGGTCTGCGGGAAGGGAGGCTCGTGGATGCCAGCCTGCTCGGTGGATCCGGCGGGCATGTCATCCGGGTGCACCGACAAGGTGGAGACCAGGGTGTAGTGCCCGGCGGCATCCCGCAGGACGGCAGCGGCCTCCGTCACCGCCCTGGGGACGTAGGCGCAGGTGTCGAGCACCGCATCCCAGCTGCGGCCCCGCAACAGGCCCAGCTGGCCGTCCCGGTCCCCGTGCAGGTGCTCAACACTGGGGAAGTCTTCCGGTTCCGACACCGAGCGGTGGAACACAGCCACCTCATGGCCATTCCGTACCGCCAGCTCTACGAAGGCACGTCCCACAAACCGGGTACCGCCGATGACAAGAAGCTTCACCCAAACCCCGATCGTCTTGACCCGCACTCCCGCATGCCGGGTTGCAGGTGCCCTGCCTGACCTTGGTTTCCCGAAGATAGCCCAACCGCCCGCGGTCAGTCCCACGGGCACGTCCGCGGCCGCCAGCGCACAGTCCGGCCAGAGCACTGGACATATGTCGATACTGGAATATTATGAGGCATGGCCAGACCGGCTACGACGTCTGGACCTGCAAGAAGGGACGAATGCGATGAATGGCACGCGGCACGGCTCGGCCACGGTCGAGTTCCCGAGCGACCGTGAAGTCCTGGTCACCCGGCAGTTCGACGCACCCGCCGAGCTCGTCTTCGACGTGCTGACGAAGCCAGAGCACGTGCGCGTGTGGTTCGGGGTCAAGGAGCTCGAGGTCTGTGAGATCGACTTTCGTGTGAACGGGAGCTACCACTTCGTGGGCCTCGTGATGGATGGCGACACCGAGACCTGTTCCTTCCGCGGCACCTACCTCGAGATCGAGCGGCCCGTCCGGCTGGTGGGAACCTGGGTGTTCGACGGACGGCCGGACGCCGAGGCCAAGGAGACGGTGGAACTGCGCGAGGCCGACGGCGTCACCACGATGACCGACCGCCTCGCCTTCAAGGACCAGGCGACTCGCGACTCGATGGTCTGGGCCGCGGCAGACGGAGTGCACGCCGACGAGGGCGGCCAGGTGGCCTGGGACCGGCTCGAGGACTACCTCACCACACTGCCGTCCAACCAGGGAAAGGCGTCATGAAGCTTCTTCTCACATCCGCCGGCATCAAGAACACAAGCATCCAGGACGCTCTGGTCGGCCTTCTGGGCAAACCAATTGCCGAGTCCAGCGCCCTGTGCATTCCCACCGCGACGTACCCCATGGGCGGTCCTGGATCGGCCTGGCGGTTCATCACCGGGCGAGCCTCCACCCCTATGTGCGAATTGGGCTGGAAGTCGCTGGGGGTGCTGGAGCTCACCGCGCTGCCCAGCACCGATGAAGAACAGTGGCTTCCCATGGTCCGGGAGACCGACGCCCTGCTGGTGTGCGGCGGCGACGCCTTGTACCTGAGCCACTGGATGCGGCAGTCCGGACTGGCAGATCTCTTGCCGTCGCTACGCGCGGTCTGGGCGGGGGTCAGCGGCGGGAGCATGGTGATGGCCCCCGCATCGGGGAGGAATTCGTCTCATGGACACCGCCCGCCGGTGGCGATAAAGCGCTAGGCATAGTTGATTTCTCGATATTTCCGCACCTGGATCACGAGGACATGCCGGAAAACTCCATGGCCGGGGCGGAAAAATGGGCCGCCAAGCTGTCGGCTCCGGGGTACGCGGTCGACGATCAGACCGCCATAAGAGTGACCGGCGGCACCGTCGACGTCGTCTCCGAGGGGCACTGGAAGCTGTTCACCCCCTGATACCAGCCGGAGGCGTCGAGTAAGGCCCCGCAGCGTTCCAGGTCAGTGGCGGTGGCGGTGGAGGTGGGATTTGAACCCACGGAAGACTTGCGCCTTCACACGCTTTCGAGGACTGCGCACCGCCATCCACCACCGGCCGCGAACGTCCCTGACCAGCCACAACAGGCAACCCGCGTCCACCCATGAACGGCTCCGGACGGGGGTGAATGAGACCAAATTTGAGACCAGGCCCAGCGCCCCGGCTCGCCGGGCGGAGCTGCGGCCAGGCGGTGCCCGGTGAGCGTCGAGGCGATCTCCTGGGCGCTCAACCTGGCCCCGGTCCCGGCCGACCGGGGCGGCCAGCCGTCGAGTGCGTGCAAGTTCGTGCTCGTCGGCCTGGCCAACCACGCCGGGCCCGACGGCAGCGGGGCGTTCCCGTCGGTGGCCACGCTGGTCCGCTACACCGGGCTGGCCGAGCGGACGGTGCGCACCTGCCTGCACCGGCTGGCCGCCGCGGGCATCATCGCGCCGTGTGACCCGGGCATTGTCGCGGCCCGGATCAAGCGAGCCGACCGCCGCCCGCAAGGCTGGGATCTCAACCTGAGCCTGATCCGCGAAGACCTGGCCGAGGACGACGACGCCCCGCCGGATCGGCCCCCAGCAGCCAGCACCCGGGCCGCCACTGCCGGGCGGGCAGGGCCTGATGAGCCGAACGGGATGCAGCCGCTGCACCTCGTTCCCGGCACCGGGCCTGTGGATAACTGGCCTGACGGGGTGCAGCAGCCGCACCCCGAGCCGGGAACGGGGTGCAACCAGCGCAGCCACGGGGTGCAACCGGCGCAATCACGGGGTGCAGCGGTTGCACCCGAACCGTCCCTAGAACCGTCCATGGAACCCGCCGCCCCCGCGCACGCGCGCGAGGTCCCGCCCGACGCGCTGGCCGGGGCGGCTGGCGGCGGTGAGCCGGTGAGCGGGTTCTTCGCCGCTCTCGGCGGCCGGTGGCGGCTCACCGCCACCCAGCGGGCCAGGCTCGCCCCCGCCGTCACCGCGGCGCTGGCCGCAGGCTGGACGCCGCCGGCGCTGGCCGCCTTCACCGGCGCCAACACCAGCGGCGTGCGAAACCCGTATGCGGTGCTGGCCACCCGGCTCTCCCAAGCCGAGCTGCCCCCGCCAGCGCGATCACCGCGGCCAGCCTGGTGCGGCGAATGCGACCAAGCCACCCGGATGCTCGACTTCCACGGCAACACGCCACGGCCTTGCCCGCGCTGCAAGCCGGCCGCTACCGCCAGCCGCACTAAATCCCGCCGCGCCACCTGGCCCAAGCCCGGGCCGATCCCGCCCGACCACGCCTAACCGAGGTCACCGAGTGTGAAGGCGGTTAATCGTGCCCGCGGGGCCGAATTAGCACCTAACGATGCTCCTATGTCTTGTCAAGGCTCCGCCGGATATTGATTTCGGTGGCGGTGGATGGCATGGCTGGCTGTTTTCTGGGGTCGGAGAGGAATGGTGTTCTGGCCCGGCTGCTGGGGTTACGGACAAGACAGGGAAGGGCCGCCCGGATTGAGGGCAAGCTCTTATCAGGTCACGTGGCCAGCAGGCAGGCCGGTTGAGCCGGGGACGGCCGACGAATCGTTCGAAGGCCAGCACGGATGCGGCAGCCGAATATTGGGTCAGGCCGCCCCCGGGGTAATACGTCAGCCCGTGGCGGCGCGGAGGCAGTGGTAAACCTCGCGGGCGACGTAACGCTTGAGGCAGCGGATGATCTCGGGCTTGGATTTCCCTTCCGCGGCGCGTCGCCCGACGTAGGCGCGGGTGGCCGGGTGGGAGCCCATGCGGGTGAACACGACCCGCCACAGGGCATGGTTGGCCTGGCGGTTGCCGCCGGGGTTGAGCCGGTGCCGGACGGTCTTGCCCGACGATGCCGGGATCGGCGCGGCAGCGCACATGTGCGCCCAGGCGGCCTCGCTGTGCAGCCGCTCGGGATGGTCCCCGGCCGCGATGAGCAGCAGCGCCGCTGTTTGCGGGCCCACCCCGAAGACGGCCAGCAGGCCGGGAGCGTGCCTGGTCACGAGCGGGACGATGAGCTCATCGAGGCGGACGATCTGGGCGTCAAGGAACTCCGCGCGGCGGCCCAGCTCGCGCAGCGCGATCCGGGTGGCATAGCCAACGGTGCTGCCGGGCCGCGGGCGCAGCGATGCCAGGCCGGCTGCCAGGTCCGCTACGGCGTGCCGGGCGAAGCGGGTTCGCAGGTCATCGGGGCCGGTCACGATC
Source organism: Streptosporangiaceae bacterium (assembly GCA_036501145.1). Classification (GTDB taxonomy): domain Bacteria; phylum Actinomycetota; class Actinomycetes; order Streptosporangiales; family Streptosporangiaceae; genus PALSA-505. Next base: position 9,799 of record DASYAV010000017.1, read on the forward strand.
AGGGCCCGGGCTTGGTTGATCGTCTGGGTGCGTTCGCCGGTGGCGCTGCGCCGGGTCACCATCAGCGCCCGGATCGCCTCCACGGTGCCGTCCCGGCCCTTGGGCGCGCCATGGGCCCGGCCGGACTGGGCGGCGCGGGCGGCGCTGACAGCGTCGAGAGGGTCTGATTTGCCCTGCCGGCGCCGGTCCTGGCGGTCGGCGCGGTCCACCTCCACGACCCGCACCCCGGCGGCTGCCAGGTGGCGGGCCAGCCCAGCGCCGTAGCTGCCGGTGCCCTCGATGCCGACCAGGCACACCGTGCCGAACCCGCCGATCCAGCCCAGCAGCTGGGCATAGCCCGCCGGGGTGACCGGGAACTCCGCGACACCGAGTAACCCGCCGATGGGATCCAGCGCAGCAGCGACATGCACGTCCGCATGGGTATCCACGCCACCAGTGATGGCGCGTGTCTCTACGATGGTCATGCCATCTCTCTTCTGTGGTTGAAGGGATGGCACGCACCTGCTGGCCGTCGACGTGTGAACCCTGGCCTCTTCCCAGGCCAGGCAGATCAGACCGGCAGCGCCGGTGGGTGCCAGAAACTGGGACCCGGCCGACAGAGCGTCTCGCAGGACAGCCCGAGCGGCGTCAGCCGGATCGGAGGTCAGGCCGGGACCCAGGCCCCTGACGCTACGCCCCCACCAGGTCACTACCGGGGAAGCCACGCCAGAAGCACAATCCACAGTCTCCCTGCCGACTATGGCGCAGTGGTGGCGCTCGTGAGCTGCCTGAGCGACTTATGACAGAACAGCCAGTCTGGCGCGGGCCTGACCAGGTGAGCTGGCCTCGAAGATCCTTTCGTCGTGCGCCACCAGGCCGAGTGCGCGCCCGCCCCTATAAACGATCTTGAATTGCGCGAGGACTTTGCGGTTGGCCCGGCGTACCGGCGCTCGCACGTCGTCGGCTGGGCGTCGGCCAGCGGGAGGCCGCGCCGACGCAGGCGCGGCTCACCGGGTGTTTTCGCCGTGTTCGGGCAGCTACTGGCTGGCGGTCGCAGCTGCGCCGGGTCATATCGGTTCGCCCCCCGATAGCCGGTGCAACGGCTGAAGAAGCATCGAATTAGACGGAAGAATCCTGCATGCGGCGGACGGATTCGGGCACCGGGATCCCGGCGTGCAGGTCCGGTGCCGGGATGGGGGCGCGGTAGCGGACCTGGACCGGGATCACGCCTGCCCAGGCGGGGCCGGCGCAGTCTTCCGGCGGGTCGTCGGGCCATCCGTCGGAAACCTTCAGCGACCACTCGGTGATCGGCAGCGCGAGCACGAGTGTCTTGGCCAGTTCCTTGCGGGTCGAGTGGCGCACCTCGGCTAGCCGCCCGGGCAGCAGCGCCTCGACCACGGTGTCGAGCGCTCGAAGCTTCTCGTCCGGATCGGTGAGCGGCAGGCACTGCCCGAAGATCACCGCGCTGCGATAGCGCATCGACGACTCGAACGCAGAGCGTGCGACGACGAGTGCGTCAAAGGACGTCACGGCGAGACTCGTCGGCGGGCCCGCCGCGAGCCAGCGTATCCACCCCGAGCCGGTGGAGCCGTGCGCGAGCATCCGGTCGCCGTCTCGCGCGACTGCCGTCGGCAGCACGACCGGCTGCCCGTCCTCTGCCACCAGCGCGAAGTGCCCGATGTGGACGCTATCGAGCAGGCGGTCCAGCTCGCTGCGATCCTGGCTGGCCTTCGTGCGCAGGCGGGTGATCGTCGTTCGGGCCATCTCGTCCTCTCTCGCACAGATCATTTTCTATGGGGTGGCGGCGCGGCTGTTTCCACGCGCCTGGGAACGGTGCCTCCCTTCGAGGGTGGCGCCGGGTCCGCTCGGTCGCCGACTGCGGCCGGTCCGCGCCCGCAGGGGGTCACCGGTACCGGATGCGGCATGCTCCTGGTTCACGGTCAGGTCATCGGCCCTGCCCGGTGCCGCGTCAGTCGTAATGGACAGATCCTGGGATTGCGTGTCTATGGCTGTCTCCTGTGCACCTGGCCGATGACCGCGGTCGTCGGGGACAACATCTGCATCGGCACGCCGAGTAGACGATCACTCATCGCGCAGGATTCATTGAGACGATTTGCAGGGCTGCCAGCGCCGCGTCCGGCTGCTGTGGCCGCGGGTCAGTCCTGGCGGATCAGGATGATCACCGGAAACTGCCGCGTGGTCTTGGTCTGGGCTGCGCCGAGGTCAGGGGACCCCGCGGCCGGCTTCGGCCACTCCGCGACCAGCTTCGGCCATAGCTCGGCGCGGGCGGTGCCGTCCAGTTCCGCTGCCAGGACCGTGAACGTCTGGGCGCCCACCTCGACGGTGATCTGGGGGTTGGCCTTGAGGTTGTAGTACCAGTTCGGGTGGGTGGGCGCTCCGCCGTTGGCGGCCCAGATCGCGAACCGGCCCTCTCCCTGAGGGGAGCAGGCTACCGGCGTGACGCGCTCGATCCCGGACTTGGCGCCGATGTGGTGGATGAGCATCAGCGTGGTGCCCTCCCACATCCCGCCGACGCGTCCCTGGTTCCCCCGGAACTCCTCGATGATCTCGCTGTTGTAGTCGCTGGCCCCGCCCTCAGCCGAGTCCGTCATGATCTCCTCCTGCTCGTGTCACTGGGCGGGTATTCGTCGTGGCGGCGCAGCCAGCTCATGGGCTGGTCGCCTTCGCCGCGGCCCTTGGGCGCGCGGTCCAGGATCGCGTAGTTGCCCATCAGGAACTCGGTGCCGCGGGCGTAGCTGGAGTAGCAGTGGTAGATGGTGCCGCCCTCGCAGGCGAACGTGCTGATGCCGTGCCCCTCGGAGAAGTAGCCCTTGAGGTCCGTCCCGGTCGCGCTCGCGTTCTGCGCCGTGACGAGCGGGAGGTTCTCGCGGACGGCCGGCTGGTCTTTTAGCAGTTTCAGGAGCGTGAGCTCGTTCGCTTGGGGCCTCAGCGTGGCCGGGCCGTGGGTCATCCACTGCCCGGCCGATACGCCGAAGTCGAAGTTGAAGTCGCTGTCGTGGCTGGAGGCCCAGGTGAAGCTCCAGCCCATGCGCTGCCGGTAGGCGAGCAGCTTCTCGACCGGCGCGCGCGAGACGCAGATCATTGTCACGTCACAGGCCTTGAGGTGGGCCAGGACGCCGTTGAAGCTGTCAGCGGTCAACGAGCAGGCCGGGCATCCGGCGGTGTAGCCGGGGCCGAACATGAAGTGGTAGACGATCAGCTGCGAGCGGCCGTCAAACAGCTGTGCCAGCGTCCTGGCTCCGTCTTCGTTCTGGAGCGTGTACTCCTTCTCGACCGGCACCCAGGGAAGTTCCCGGCGCTGCCGGGCGAGCTCATCGCCCTTCCGCGTGAGCTCTTTCTCGCGCTCCAGCAGCTCAGCCCTTGCCGCAAGCCACTCCTCACGCGTCCCGACCCGGTGACTGGCCATCGTGCTATCTCCTTTCGATTTCGTGACTTGGGGTGGACGGAGCCGACCTCACATCGGCGGCGTCAGCCCGGGGACCGATGAGGGGTCCACGATGATCAGGATCCCCAATGCGACGATCGCGAGTGCGAGCGGCACATCGAAGGCGGCCCTGGCGGGCAGGAGCTTCTGGGCGGTGACAACGGCGGCTATCACGGCCATCCAGCCAATGCTCATGACGCCCAGCCACCAGCATCGCCATCAGCCCGGCGCTGGAGCCCACGCAGCACAGCCCGAACCCGAAACCCCGCCCGGCGGTCTCGCGGCAGCGGCGGCGAAAGTGCCGCTTGAGCGGCGTGAACTCGTAAGCGCCGGCGGCGATTGTCACCGCGCCGGCCGCGGCCGTCCCGTGCGGCTGGTAGGCCGCGAACACGACGGCACCCGCCAGGGCCCAGACCGCCAGGTACGACCCGGCGAACAGCGGCACGGCACGCACACCTCCGGCGCGGGCGGTTCGCGCCACGGCCGGGGCCGCGCCCGGCAGCATCATCGCCGCCATCATCGCCACCCACACGGCGATAAAGAAGCCGAACGAGCCGAGCCGGGTCGCCGCCCCCATGTCCATCCCGGTCATCTGCCAGACCGAGACCAGCCAGCACGCGGCGGCCAGCCCGAGCGTCGCCGTCAGCGCGGCCGCCGGGGTGGTGGTCCTAGCGGCCGTCATGGCCGGCGCCGAGGTCATCGGAGCGCCCGGCTTCCAGGCGCGGCCACTGGGCGATGGGCCGTCCGCCCGGCCACTCTGCCCACTCTGACAGGGACCGCCAGGCGGGCGGGCCGCTCTCAGTCCGGGTGATGGAGCACTGTTGCGGCCAGCGGGGGGGTGAGTCCTCCCACGGCTCCTGGCGCCCGTACACGGTGAGGTCCATGAGCGCGTAGCTGTAGTCCATCGCCTCTGCGCCGCGGCGTTTGGTCCAGTAGGTCTCGAAGACCCGGTCGCCGTCCCGCAGGTAGCACACCAGGTGGAACAGGCCGACCTGGCGCCCGACCAGGAGCGCGTCCAGAGAATCCTTGGCGGAGTACCACGGCATGTCCCAGCCCATGAAGTCGCGGTAGCGGGCGCTCTCCGCATACGGCCCCTGGCAGAAGACCGCGTAGGTGATGTCGCGGGAATGCAGGTAGGACAGCTCGGTCACCTGGGTGGTGACCCACGTGCAGCCTTCGCACTGCTCCGCGGCGGGATGGCCGGTGTGCCACATGAAGTAGTAGGCGATGAGCTGCCGCCGCCCTTCGAAAGCGTCGAGCAGGGTGAGCGGCCCGTGCGGCCCGGTCAGCGCGAGGCTGGCGTCTACCGCGACCATCGGCAGGCGCCGCCGGGCCGCAGTGATCGCGTCGCCTTCCCGGGTGTGGGCCTTCTCCCGGACCCGCAGCGCAGCCAGCTCGGTCTCAAACGCGGCCTGGTCTGTCACCACCGGCATCGCCGGGGTGCCGGCGGCGCCGCTGCCTGCCACATCCATCATGATCGCCTCCATGTGTGTGTCTTGACACCCCTGGTTGCTCCGTGGCATTCCGCGAGTTCGTTCACCTGCACGGACGCGCGTGCAGCCCCGCCACCTCGCCGACATCATCCACACTCACACGGCGATAAGGGCAGCGAACGAGCCGGGTCGCCATCCCCATGTCCATGGCGCTCATCAGCCGGACCGCGACTACCCAGCACCTGGCGGCGACCCCAGCGTCGCCGCCAGGGCGGCAACCGACGCAGTGTCCTGCCGCCCCGTGGCGGCCGGGCGGGGGGCGAAGCGTCCGTCCGGTATCAGACCGGGTGGCTCGCACGAGGCGGCGCCAGTATCCCTGCTTCCCCTATCCATCCCGCTTAGACTTCCGGACGGCGACGACCGATGAGGCCGTGGCGAGCCCGAGCGGTCGCCGCCCGCGGCTGCGGCGAATAGCCGGGCCGGCCCGCACCTGATCGGTTGCGGTGGTAGTCACACTCTTAGGGCGCTAGTTCGCGACTCGCGCTGCTAGCCCCGGCGGCTGCGCGCGGCTGTCTGGCCAGCGCAGTGACGGATGCGGCACCGTGATGTGAGCGATCGCTGGCGTCGGCTCAGGGCCCGGGGCGCGCTAGCGTTGCCAGTCGACGCGGTGTTCGGGGGTGTAGCTGCACCAAGTGCCAGTGCGCACTGACGCCCGCAGGTGGCGACCGAGTTCCGGATGCGCGTCGCCAACCCGGGCGATGGCATGGCGGATGCGGTAGGTCACCGCCTTGCGCATCCGCTCGGCCGGCGATCCAGCCACCCGGGGCCGTCCGCCCAGGCCGGTCGTGGCGGACAGCTCAGCCAGCAGCGCCTCTCGCTCCTTGTTCAGTGCCGCGGCTTTAGCGGCGCCAACATCGGCCGAATCGAGTTCAGCGTCGATCCGGCGCAGCCGCTCGCGGTAGGCGGCGAGCGCGCGCCGGTCAACCAGTAGCCCGGCATCGGACCCGGGGAGCCTAGCGGCGCCGGTCAGCTCGCCGACATGGGTTTGTTCGCCGGGGCGGGCCAGCAGCACCGCCAGGTCGCGCAGCCCTTTGCTGTCGGGTAGCCGAACGGTCCGGCCGGCGTAGCGCAGCGTCCACACCTCTCCGTCGAGGCGGAACACAGCCATGCCGTCTGGCGCCAAGCCACCGCCCGCCCATTCCCGCGTGCGGGCGGCCATGGCCGCGCCCGCCGCCGCGTCCAGCCAGGCCGCCTGGGCGAAATGCGCGTCGGCCTCGTCGGCTCGGCCTAGGTAGCGGGCCAGCAGCCCGAGATGCGCGGCTACCGAGCCCCAGCTGCAGGCCAGGATGCCTCCCACGGCACATTGCCGGGCGAATGGCTTGAGCAGCTGGTAGGCCACCTCGGCCGCTGCTCGGTGATTGGCCAGCACGGCCGCCACCGAGACATTCAAGTACTTGGGCAGCCAATCCGCGTCGCGGGGCACTGTCCCGGCCAGCACCCGGTCCAGATCGGCGCGGGCCTCAGCGAACTGCCCCCGGCGGGCGCTGAGCAGCGCATGTGCGTGGGCGCCTGCTTGCGGATCGTCCGGGATCAGGGCCACTATCTCGGCGAAGTCGCTCTCCAGCTCGTCGGCCTCGTCCTCGCTGACCAGCCGGACGAACCGCTGCACCAGCCCGAGCAGCCGAGCGTTGACGCTGCCCGCCCGTTCGGCCAGCTCGCCGAGCTCACGGGCATGCTCGTCGGCGCGGGCCAGATCGCCGCGCATGAGCGCCCGGGCGCCCCGCCACAGGGGCACGTACCAGGTCAGCCTTGGCTGGGCCAGCTGCTCGGCAAGCCGGGCATAGGAGGAGATCTCGGCGTCCACCGCCGGCCACTCGCCCGCTTCGGCCAGCGCGACCACCAGCAGCCGCCGCCCGAGCATCTCGCCGGTGCGATCCCCGCCGGCCCGGGCCAGCTCGATGATCTCAGCCGCCGCGGCGCACCGTTCGGCGACATGGTCCGGGCCCGAGATCGCGTCGCAGCGGGCAGCCAGCGCCGCGGCCAGCACCGCGGGATCGCCCAGCCGCCGGGCCATCGCCACGGCCTCCGCGCTCAACACTTCCCGCTGCTCCGCCGCAACCTCGGTAAACGCCAGCGCCAGCGAAAGCCGGCCGAGCAAGGCGGCCCGGGGGTTTGAGTCACCGCCCGGCTGCGCATCCAGCGCCTCGGTGAGCACGGCCACTCGGTCCGGGTCGCGCAGGTCGATCTCGAAGCCGCCCTGGCCGCCAGCCACCCCGAGGGCAGCGGCGGCCAGCAGCTCCGCGCGGCTGGTCCGGCGGGCCAGTTCGGCGGCTTCAGCATAGGCGGCGCGGGCCCGGTCCGGGTCTCCGGCAGCCAAAGCCGCCTCGCCCAGTGCGCACAGCACCTCGCCTCGGTCGCTGCCGGGGGCGGCAAAGGCCAGCGCGGCCGACAACAGCCGCACCGCATCCTCATAGCCAGCCCGGCGCACCGCATCCGCCGCCGCTAGCAGGGCGAACTCCACGGCCGGCCCCGCCTCCCCGCCCAGCTCTGCGGCGGCCAGCAGATGCCGGGCGGCCGCCGCCGGGCCGATGGTGCCTGCCCGGTATCGCCGGGCTAGCAGCGCGCCGGCCCGAGTGTGCCAGCGCGACCGATCGGCGAGCCCAAGCTGAGCATCCAGCACCTCCCGGACCAGCGGGTGCGCGAACCGGTCGTCGCTGACCACCCGGGCTGCCCGGGCCGCCGCCAGCGCGGAAGCCGCCACCGCCAGCGGCTCACCAGCCACCTGTGCGAGCAGCGGCGGATCGAGCTCATCACCGAGCAGCGCGGCCACCCGCAGCAGCCCGGTGGCCGGTGCCGGCAGCCGGGCCAGCCGCCGCTCCAGCACCGCCCGTACGGTGGGCGGTAGCAGCCTGTCCGGCAGCTGGGCCGAAGCGTCCAGCCGGCCCTCGGCGCGAAGCAGCCGGACCGCCTCGGCGGCGAAATAGGGGTTGCCCGCGGTGCGGGCATGCAGCCCTTCCAGCAGTGCGTCCGGAACGGCGGAACCGGTGGCCATGCACACCGCAGCGGCCAACTCGCCGGGAGCCAGCCCGCCCAGCACGAGATGACGTTCCGGGCTGACTTCGGCGCACAGCCCGTCCGCGGCGGGCTCGGTGTCACGGTAGGTGCACAAGGCCACCACCGGCACCGTGGCCAGCGCCCCCCCGATCGCCGCCAGCAGCCGCCTGGAACCCGGGTCCGCCCAGTGCAGATCGTCCACCACCAGCAGCAGCGGACGGTTCGCCGCCGCCTCCCGAACCCCCGCCGCCACCGCCTCAAACAGCAGGAACCGGGCCAGCCCGGGATCCGCAGCTTTAGCGCCTGGGCGCAGCACATCGCTGACGCCGAGCTGGCCGAGCAACTGGCCCCACACCCAGAACGGCGGCGCACCGTCACCCTCCGGGCAACTCACCCACGCGCAGCCAAACCCGTCCTCTGCCAGCCGGGCAGCGCACGCCGCCGCCAGCCGGGTCTTGCCGATACCCGGCTCGCCGCCAACCAGCCCGACCCAGCCCCGCCGCTCCGCCGCCGCACGCACCGCCGATCCGTGCAGCTCGCGCAGCTCCGCGACCCGTCCAGCCAGCACGTACCCGATCCTGCCAGGCCAGGCCGCCGATTCCAAAGCCAGCTCCTGCGCGGGGGCCGCACGCATCGCCGGCCAAGGCAAGGTTCAGTCTCTCCTGGCCGCCGCACGCGAGTGGCAGTTCGACCCACGAGCATCAGCGGTTACCCAGCGACCCACACGGCGGGAAGGCCACACGCTATCGTCCGCCATGATTATGGACACCATGAGCGGTTCTCTGCCAGGAGGATCCTCGTGTGGCGGGAGCAGCCGGTTTCTAGGCCAGGGCGTCCAGGGCCGCTGCGGCGCTGAGTGGCGGGGCCGCACGACGGCAACCTCAGGCTGTCCTGCCCGCCGACACAGCACCTTCTTCGCTTGGGCGACGGGGAGCCCGCCTCCGACTACGTGGCCAGAGCCGTACAGAACGATTGTTTCGGCGCGGCCTGACCACCGTCGTTGACGGGCCGAAACCCGCGCCGATCGAAAGCCTCTTTGTGTCAAGGGCCTGGGTCGGGTTTTCTTCGGGGCCTTCCTCGTGGCCGAGTATGGCCGTCGTCTCGCCGTGCCTCCAGGTGTCGGGTAGCCGGAGCACGTTGCCGTGCTCCGGCCCCCTCAGAACCCGTTATGTGGAATTCCACATAATCCGTTCCGTGGGAGCCCGGGGGTGAGATTCCCCCGGGCCACCCGGCGACTTAACGGGGGCTAGCAGCGGGCTAGCAGCCTTTGTCACGGTGTCACGGTCAGGGTTGCGGTACCCGAGGAGCTGGCATAGCCGTCATCACCGGAGTAGGTTCCGGTCACGGTGTCGGTCCACACCGGGGCGTTGGTGGCTCCGCAGGCGGCGACACCACCGGACAGGACGGCCGTGCACCGGGTCGTGGAGCCGGTGGTGAAGGAGATCGTCCCGGTCGGCGTGCCGGTGCCCGACTTCGGGGTCGCGACGGCCAAGTAGGCGACCCTGGTGCCAGCCGTGACCTTTGTCGGGATCAGGGTCACCGACGTTGTGGTGGGGTTCTTGAAACCCACCTCCACCGCTCCGATGGTGCAGCGGGTCTCACCGTGTCCGGGCCGGGCGACGCCACGCTGATCGGTTCCTGGGCAGACCGCGACCCCCCGCAAGGGGAGGGTGGGATTGGGGATCACATCGGCGGCCTGGCTTTTGGCGCCGGGCAGCAGGGTTTGCGTCGGGCCGCCGTTGTTGGCGAGGGAACCGAGGTGTGGGTTCTTGTTCACCAGGTCGGTCGGGGTGGTGAAGCCGCAGGCGGTGCCGGTCGTGTCGTCAGTCAGGTTGTAGCCGGCGCTTTGGAGGCTTGCGGCGCTGCCTGTGCAGTTGCCCCTGGTGGTGCCGGTCACGGTGTTGCCGGCCACGATGGTGGCGCCCAGGGTGGCGGTGCCGCCGTTGATGCTGCCAATGCCGTAGCCGGTGTTCCCTGAGATGGTGCTGGCGATGACCGTGATCGTCCCCCCGACGTTCTCAATGCCGCCGCCAGGAAACCGCCGGACGCGTTCTTCGTCATAGTGCTGTCGATGACAGTCATGGTGCCGCCGTTGAAGATTCCGCCGCCGCCCGGGTTCCCCGACACGGTGCTATCGGTGAGCGTGAGGGTGCCGCTGTTGGAGATGCCGCCATACCCGTTCTCGATAGTCAGGTCGTGGAGAGTTACGCCGGTAACCCCAGAGCCGACGGTGACGACGGGTATGTCCAACTCCGCCGCCCCGTCGAGGACCGCAGGCCCGGCGGGCGGGCCACCGGGCCAGGGGTGATGGTGACCGGGGACGTAATGGTCAGGTGGTCGTCGATCGTGCCGGAGACCTTGATGGTGGCACCGGAGGCGGCCTGGTTGAGGGCGTAGCTGACGGTGCGGCAGGGACTCGTCGATGGGCAGGTGCCGATGTCGTTACCTCCCTGCCACACGTATAAGGTCGTCGGCGCTGCGGCCTGGGCGGCGGCAGGGGCGAAAGCGCCTAGGGCCAGCACCGCCATGGCCCCCAGCGCGGTCGCCGCGTATCGTCCTGCGCGCCCGCGCGTCCAGCAAGCAGTTTGCGTGTTCATGGAAACCCCCCCTCTGGCTACCAATGACCGATTTGGTCACAGCAGCCTGCTGACACTGTCGGCGTGGCACCTCACCCGCGCAGATATGCACCGAGCGTGTGCTTCGCATCGATCTCATGTGTCCCCCTTTGGTTCGCAGTCCCGCCCAGGTGGCGGAGCAGTAAACCCAGCCTGCGCCCGGCTGGCCCCCGGCAGAAGGGGCCGGGCGGCCCATCGAGCACGGCAGCTGTGGGCCGGACGGCCCCATTCGCCACCGGGAGGCCGGTCACGCCGAGGGCAGGGAGGGCCGGCTCTCAGGTGGGAGGGGCGACCGGGTCGATGCCGGCCTGGATGGCGTAGCGGACCAGTTCTGTACGTCGGCGGGCGCCGGTCTTGTCCCGGATCCGCTCCAGGTGCGACCTGACCGTGTTGACCGACAGGACCAGCCGCCCGGCGATCTGGGCGTCGGACGCCCCGCCGGCCAGCAGCGCCACGATCTCCCGCTCTCTGTCCGACAGCGGGCCAGCTGAACCATCCACCGTCGCCGGGCCGGCGGACACCTTGACGGTGGAGGCGCCCCCGGATCGGGCTGGGCGGCCGCGGTGGCCAGGGCGATGGCGTCGGCTTGGCTGAGCGCGCGGCCATGCCGGTAGGCGGTCTCGAATGCGGCATTGCCCAGCGTGCCGCGCAGACGGGTGTGGTCGCGGTCGCGCAGCCCCGCTTCGAGGGCTTGCAAAGCCCGTCCGGACTGCTCGTAGTGTTCGTCGGCGACGCCGTGCAGGGCGGCGGCGGCGGCGGTGGGGTCGCCGTCTGCGCCGGCCGCCAGGGCCAGGCCGAGGAGCGCGCCGGGGACGTAAGGCTTGACGCCGGTGATCCGAGCGGTGTCCAGGCTGTCGAGGAAGTGGCGGCGGGCGTGGCGGGGATCGCCGTCGAGGAGGTCGACGAATCCCAGGTTCTGCTGGCCGACGGTGAGAATCTGGTAGCCGAGGTTGTCGGCGAGCGTGCTCGCCTCCTGAAGGTGTGTCCGGGCCGCTGCAAGCTCCCCGGCCACGAGTTCGTCGACGCCGAGGTTGCCCAGCGTGATGACGAGCCGGTAGTTGTCTCCAGCCGCTCGGGCAAAGGTGAGGGTTTCCTCGTGGTCGGCGAAGGCGGCGGGCAGATCCCCGGTTTCGCTCTTGAACACTGCACGATGGCCGAGCATCTCCGCGATCAGCCGGGGATCTCCGGTTGTCCTGGCCAGCTCGACGGCTTCGTCGATGTCGGCTAGGGCGGCGGGCAGATCGCCATACTGGAATCTGAACCAGCAGAGTTGTGATAGGGCGTCGGCGACGACGGCGTCGGCGGCGAGTTCACGGGCGATCCTGATGGCCTCGCCGGCTATCGAGGGGACCGCCGAGTCGTCGCCGAAGCGATAGCGCAGGTGGCTGCTCGCGGTGAGAGCCCGGGCCCGGGCCCGGGTGGGCGTTTGGGCGTCGGGCCGGTCGAGCAGGACGGTGAGCGCCTCGAGGACTTCGCCGCCGTGGCCGCGCATGGTGCAGAACCAGCGCAGCCCGGCCGCCAGCCGCAGGCCAGGCTCGGCGCTGCCGGGCTCGGCGAGGCTGAACGCCAGCGCGGCACGGATGTTGTCGAACTCAGCCTCCAGCCGGTCCAGCCAGGCGGCCTCGTCTGGGCCGCGCAGATGCTTGCCGGCGGTCTCGACCAAAGCCAGGTAGTGATCGCGGTGGGCGGCGCGGGTTTGGTCCAGCTCGGCGCCGGCCCGCAGGGTGAGGCGTTCGGCGGCGTAGTGGCGGACGGTCTCCAGCAGCCGGTAGCGGGTCGAACCGCGGGTCTCGTCGGCTTGGACCAGGCTCTTGTCGACCAGGGCGGCCAGATGGTCCAGCACCTGCCATTCCCCGGCGTCGCTTTGGGAGGTGACCGCTTCGGCGGCCGCCAGGGTCCAGCCTCCGGCGAAGACCGACAGCCGGTCGAGCACCAGCTGCTCCGCGGGGTTGAGCAGGTCATAGGACCAGTCGATCAGGGCACGGAGGGTCTGGTGGCGCGGCAGCGCGGTACGGCTCCCCCGGTCAGCAGCCGGAACCGGTCATCGAGCCGGGAGCTGATCTCCGGCACCGACAGTGAACCCAGCCGGGCCGCGGCCAGCTCCAGCGCCAGCGGAATCCCGTCCAGCCGCGCGCAGACCGCCGCCACCGCCGCGGCGTTATCCTCGCCGAGGGCAAAGCCCTGCCGGCGCATCGCGGCGTGCGCTGTGAACAGCTGCACCGACTCAAACCCAGCCAGCTGGCCGGGGTCGGCCAGATCAGCGGGCGGCACCGGCAGCGGCCGGACCCGGAACACATGCTCCCCGCCGATGCCCAGCGGCTCCCTGCTGGTAACCAGCAGGCACGCCCGGCCCGGTGATCGTGACCAGCCGCGACCCCCCGGCCGCCAACGACCGCAGCTCGGCCAGCTCGGCGGCCCGGCCCACGAAACTGGTCGCCTGCGATGGCAAGTTGTGGCGCAGCGCCGGGTGATCCAGCGAGCGCACCGGGCCGAACCTCTCCGCCGGGCCCGGGCCGGTCACCTGGAAGACCCGCTCCGCGCGGCCCAGGTCCTTCAGCCGGTGCTCACCCAGATCCGCCAGCCCGATCCCGCCACGCAGCCGGCCCGCCAGCAGCTCGCACGTCCCCCCCGGACACGAGGACCTGACCGCCATGGCAGGCCGCGAGCAACCGGGCGGCCCGGTTCACCACCGGACCGACATAGTCGCCGTCACGCTCCGCGCATGCCCCCGAGTGCAACGCCACGCGTACCCGGACCGGCGAACCGGGCGGCCACGGCTCAGCACCCACAGCCCGCTGGAGGGCCACCGCACATCCCAGCGCGGCGGCCGGGTCGGCGAACACCGCGCGAAACGCCTCGCCCACCGTCTTGAATACATAACCGCCCGCACCCTCGACCTGGACGCGGACCATGCGGTCACAGCGGGCCGACGCCTCCGCCATGGCCTCGCGGTCGGCCTCTCACAACCCGACACCGCCCTCGACGTCGGTGAACAGCAACGTCACCGCGCCAGAGGGGAACCCCATCTGCTCATTGTGCACCCCCGATCCCGCCCCGCCCGGTCGCCGACCTTGAGCCAGGACCCGCAGGTCTTCGAAGGTGCTGCCGCAGCGCGTCAGCGCCTGCTCTCCCAGCTCGCCAGCCTTCCTGGGCGTTCCGCGCTTCCCGGGCAGATGCTTCAGGCGCTGACCGGCGCGTGGCGAGCCTCGGCCACAGCGGATCGGGATTTTGCCCGGTGGGCCCGGGATGGACTCTCCCAGGGCTGCATCCACAACGATCAGGCTGACCCCAACTTCCAGGCCGCGGCGGGCCCCGATGGCCGGCAACGACCGGCAAGAAGGCCTTCGTCCACCTCTGGAACCCGATGGCCGCGCCATACGGGCTCCCCTCCTATCGCTGGAACCAGCTATGACCACCGGGCGGCAGGCAGGAGGTCGCTTGCCAGGCATCACCAGATTCGAGTCTGGCCGCCTCCGAGCCGCTCACGCACAGATCGCCGTGTTATGCCCGGCAACAGCCGCGGGGAATTCGTCCTCCAGAACCGCACAGATCGGCTCCGCGCGAGTTCTCCCAGAACGTCCCGATCACTCACTGTGATACGGCCTGCGAGTTGGTGAGTCTCCGGCCGGTCTCGGACGGTCCCGCCCAGCCCTGAACGGCAGTGCGTACGTTTAGGGCGCGTGCGTACTTGCGTTCAGGGCGGTTCACGCCATCCGTGACCAGGCACAACAGCAGAGGCTGATCCAGCCGCCAGGACCGCGCGCGGCACATAACTGAGACCAATAAATGAGACCAGGAGAGCATGAAATGCTCGCCCATCGGTCGCCAAGACGCGTGTCCTTGCAGGTCAGTGGCGGTGGAGGTGGGATTTGAACCCACGGAAGACTTGCGCCTTCACACGCTTTCGAGTACTGCGCAGCACCGTCCGCCACCGTCCGCCACCGTTCGCCAGCGTCCGTGACCAGTGCGGACAAGCAGCCCGCGGTCGCCGGTGAACGGTCGCGAACAGGGGTGAATGAGACAGAAGACTGGGCGGCCCTCTGCCGAGCAGCACGCCTGAGGAGCGATGCCCGGTGAGCGTCGAGGCGATCTCCTGGGCGCTGAACCTGGCCCCGGTCCCGACCGACCGCGGTGGGCAGCCGTCCAGCACGTGCAAGTTCGTGCTCGTCGGCCTGGCCAACCACGCCGGGCCGGACGGCACGGACGCGTTCCCGTCGGTGGCCACGCTGGTCCGCTACACCGCGCTGTCGGAGCGGACGGTGCGCACCTGCCTGGACCGGCTGGCGGCCGAGGGCATCATCTCACCGTGCGACCCGGACATCGTGGCAGCCCGGATCAAGCGGGCCGACCGCCGCCCGCAGGGCTGGGACTTGAACCGGAGCCTTGTCCGCAAGGGCCTGGATGCCGCCACCGCCGTACTGGAGCATCAGTTCCCCGGGCTGGGCGCCAGGCTCGCCGCGGCTGCGCAGCCGGTCGCTGAGGAACCATCCGTAGAACCGTCCGCCGCCGCTGCGCCGGTGCGCGAGGCGTCGACCCTCCGGTGGCAGGGCGGCGGCCCAATCGGCGAATTCTTCGCCGCTCTTGGCGACGCCTGGATACTCACCCCAGAGCAGCGGGCCAGGCTCGCGCCAGCGGTCGAGGCAGCGCTGAGCAGCAGATGGACGCCAGCCGAGCTGGCCGCATTCACCGGCGCCAACACCGAGGGCGTGCGCAATCGGTTCGCGGTGCTCACCGCCCGGCTCTCACCCGCCGAACTGCCTCCGCCGCCCGGACAGCGCCCAGCCCTGCCGCCGTGGTGCGGCAAGTGCGACCAGGTCACCCGGATGCTCGGCTTCAACGGCGACGCACCGCGCCCGTGCCCGCGCTGCAAGCCTGCCGCCGCAGCCAGCCGAGCCAGTCCTGCTATGCCGTTGGCCTGCGTTCGTACCCGTTCATCTGCGCCACCACTGCTCTGCGGTCACCGAGTGTGAGGGGGCAGCAATCTCAGGTGCAGACAGGATTCACGCCTAACGATGCTCCTATGTTTGTCAAGAGATTTGGAATCGGGAATTTCAATTTCTTTTCGACTGCGTGAAATGGCGACTTGGGCAGGTTGCTGGGTTGCGGACAAGACAGGGATGGGCCACGAGGGCAGGCTCTTATGAGGTCACGCCCAGCAGGTCAGGCATGGGGGGCCGGGGGCGGCTGACGGATCGTTAGAAGGCCAGCACCTGGGTGCGGCAGCCGATTAGCGGGTCAGGCCGCCCCCGGGGCTTTGGTTCAGCTGGACCGCAGGTAGCGATAGGTTTCGCGGGCTGCGTAACGCTTGAGACAGCGGATGATCTCAGGTTTGGACAGGCCTTCCTTGCTGCGCCGGGCGACGTAGGCGCGGGTCGGCGGGTGGGATCCCATCCGGGTGATCACGATCCGCCACAGGGCGTGATTGGCCTGCCGGTCACCGCCGCGGTTGAGCCGGTGCCGGGACACTTTGCCGGAGGAGGCCGGGATCGGCGCGGCAGCGCACAGGTGCGCCCAGGCTGCTTCGGATCGCAGCCGGCCCGGGTGATCCCCGGCGGCAATGAGCAGCATCGCGGCGGTATCGGGGCCGACGCCGAACAGGCCGAGCAGGCCCGGAGCGCGGGCCGTAACCAGCGGCACGATCAGCTGGTCGAGGCGGGCCAGCTGGTCACCGAGATACTGGGCGCGGCGGCCGAGCTCGCGCAGGGACAGCAAGGTGTGGTAGCGGACCATGCTGCCCGGGCGGGGCCGCAGCGCGGCCAGCCCGCCGACCAGCCCCGCTGGCGACTGCCCGGTGAACCTCGTGCGGACGTCATCTGGCCCGGTGATGATCAGCGCCCTGGCCTGATTGATCGTCTGGGTCCGCTGCGCCCGGGCGGTGCGCTTGGCGACCATCAGCGCCCGGATCGCCTCCACCTGGCCATCCCGGCCCCGCGGCGCTCCCGATGCGCGGCCAGACAGGGCCGCCCTTGCGGCGCTGACCGCGTCCAGCGGATCGGACTTGCCCCGGCGGCGGCGGTCTTGCCGGTCGGACCGGTCGACCTCCACGACCCGGATCCCCGCGGTGGTGACGTGCCGGGCCAGGCCCGCGCCGCAGCTGCCGGCGCCCTCGATGCCGACCAGGCACACCGCGCCGAAGCTCTGCAGCCACCCCAGTAACCGCGCGTATCCAGCCGGCGTCGCAGGGAACTCCGACACCCCGGGCAGCCCGCCGATGCCATCCAGCGCAGCGGCGACATGGCTGCCAGCGTGGGTACCTACCCCGCCGGTCACAGCAGAGGTCTCTACCATAGACATGGTCATCCCTTTCATGGTTGAGGGATGGCACGCACCCGCTGGCCGCCGATCTCGAGAACCCCGGCCTCTTGCCAGGCCAGGCAGATCAGGAACGGCACCGCCGGTGGGTGCCACGAATAACCTGGGCCCGGCCGACAGGTCGAATCGAAGGACAACCAGCGGCGTCAGCCGAATAGCAGGTCAGGCCGGGACCCAGGCCACCGACGCTACTCCCCGACCAGGTCAAACCGTGGGAAGCGGGGCCGGAAGCACTACCCACATCCTCCCTGCCGATTATTTGCTGTCCGCGTAACAGGTCGTGGTTTGCTGTTGAGCGAGCGGTATTTCCAATTCTGGCGCGGTCACTGCAGGCGCGACACTATGATTTTCACCGCTGATTGATGGTCGACCCGCGACGCGCCAAGTTTGCCGAACCACGACCGCTGCCGTCTCGAGTATGCCCGGATGTGGCCGAGCGCTTCGG
>DASYAV010000018.1:0-2888 GCA_036501145.1 Streptosporangiaceae bacterium
GCGCCGCCGAGTACGCGGGTCACGCGGAGCTGGCGGGCGGGACGGCCACGGTAGGTGAGTTCCGTGCCGCCGGACAGCCGGCCGCGGAGCAGCCAGCACGAGTCGGCCAGGAACGCGATAGGGTCCGTCAGCGGAGCGGCCGGGCCGACCACGGTCCGGTCCTGGTAGACCCGCCAGCGGCGCTCGCCGTCGCAGGCGATCGTCGTCGGGGCCCCGCGGTCCGGGCGAGGCGAATAATAGTCGAGGCGGTACTGGTCCGGGCCGCTGACGCGCAGCCGGGCGTCCGTGCGGGCCACGTTCATGCCGCGGGTCATCGTGTCGAGGAGGTCGGCGAAGCCGCCGCTCCCGGCGGCACGGAGGCTTTCTGGCACCCGGGCGGCCATGGCGGCCTGGTCGAGCCACTTCCGCACGGTGGCACCGAAGTCACGGGGCTGGCCGCTACGGTAGAGCAGGTCGAGTACCTCGTCGGGCGGCGGCGAGGCGTCGGCCGGCTCGAGCGGGGCCGGGTCGGGCGACGGCATCGCCTCCGGCTGCTCGCCGTCCGCACCGCGACCGGGCCGGTGCGGCGCATGCCTGATCAGCACGTCGAGGCCGCCACCCACCCGGTCCATGGTGGCCCAGTCAGGACCACTGGCCGGTTTCCCCGGGGTTTCGCTGCGGTGGCTGCCCAGCGGCACCGCGAACCGGGCGGGGTCGGCTGCCTCCGGCGGGTTCATCGTCACGTCGGTCAGCTCAGTGAGGATGACGAACTCGCCGCCGGACGTCTCGATCCGGCGCAGCAGGATGCCGAGCTCTGCGTCCACGGCGACCTCGACGCGGTCGTGGGACCAGTGGCCGGGACCGGAGCCGAGGACGTCGCGCCGCAGCGTGGCCGCGACGGCGATCGCGCCGCGGCCGGCGACGGTCACCGGGCCCAGCTCTTCCAGGGTGTACCCGCCGAGCAGGCGGGACGGGCAGAGCAGCTCGGGCACCGGCGGATAGGCGCCGTTCACCTTGACCGGGAGCGGCGGGGGACCGTCCGCAGCCGACGACCGCCACGACCAGCCGCGCTCGCCGTCGTAGCCCTCGGCGGCCCCTCCCCCGGCGTCCCGGCCGGGAACCGGGCACTCCAGGCGCCACCGCCCGCCCGGGCCGATCAGCAGCGTCCCGCGCCACGAGTAGCGGCCGTCTTGCTGCTGCGCCGGCCAGGCGCGGTGCCAGCGGGACCACTCCTCCTCTTGCGTCTGCGCCGGCCGGGGGCGGTACCAGCGGGACGGCTCATCGGGCGACAGGGGCGGGAGCAGGTTCCGGTCGGTCTCGGAGCGCACCTCGGCGGACAGGGACAGGCGGGTCCAGTCGGCGCGGTAGAGCAACCCGATCACTTCTGGCAGGCCGGCCATGGCGGCACCATCCGGGGCAAAACGGCTGAGGGGAGGCGGGAACGCCACCCCGTTTGGTCAATTATGCCCGGTGCCGGCTCGGGACCCGCACGGCTTGTGGTGACGCACAGGAGGCAGGATTGGCGCTCGCCGGGCCGTTGCGTGAGGCCTAGCGCCGGCCGTGGGGAGGGTGCCGCGCGACCGGGCCGGGCCTGACCGGTTCGAGCTTGGCCAGCCAGGGCTTCTGGCGGCGCTTGCGGTGCTCTGCGGAACGCCCGGCCGGGGTCATCGCGGCCACCATGCCGCATCCATGCGGGAGGCAGGCTGAGCCAGCCGGGCCAAATCGAACGTTTCTGCAGGTGACGGTATGTGGGGCGGGTGGGGCTCGAACCCACGACCGGCGGATTATGAGAAGTACGGCCTCGTGCATCATGCGCGCTAGCTGCACGGATGCCACGGGGCTGTGCCGCCGATAGCGCTCATTGCACCCTTTGCACAGATGAATCGGTCCACGAACCGGTCCACGCCTTTCATGGCGATCAGCGGATGCTAGCTACAGAACGTTACCGCCGCCCGGCCGATCAGCGCATGGCCACGCCTGATGGCATAAGGCCTCCCGAGGAGAGCCGGGCGTTGTTAACCGCCGAGCCACTGGATCTTGACTACGAGCACGAGATCATCAGGCGGGTACACCAGGAACGTGACTAGGCCCCCGGCCGCCGGGCCGAAATGTAGTGAGCGCAGTGGCATCGAGACGTCATCATGCTCATCGCGACGGCGCTGGTACTGCACCGGATCCACGATCACGACAGCGTCCATGAATGCCGCCAGGGATGCTCGCGCGCCCGGAGGCAGGTCGGCGAACTCCTGCTGAGCCGGGCCATCCAGCTCCCATCGGTACACGGATCAGACGCCGAACTGGGTCCGGATCTCATCTCGGCTCATCCGCTGATCCGCAGGCGGCGGACCTACGTCCCGGTAGCTGTCGATGCGAGCCAGGAGCTCCCGCTGCGCTTGGGGATCGCGCCAGGCGTCCGCCTCGAACCACCAGCGCTTGACCGTCTGCACCAGCGGTGTCACGTCACCTTGCTCGCGGGCCTGTTCGTACGCCGCATCCAGATCCTCGTCGTACCGCTGAAGGATGTCACTATCGGCGTTGGCGGCCAGCACGGCCCGAATCGCCGTCGGCGTGCAGGCCGGGCGAGGCAGGACCTGAGGTTGCCTGGCATGCGGCGCGGTCATCAGCAGCTCTCCTGTAGGTCGCCCTTTCGCCCAGCATAAGCGCGTCCACCGTCAGACAGCAGTCACATCACATCCCGGCACGCGAGTTGTGGGTAACGGCACGAGAAGGCCTGGCAAGGGAGATCGCCGTGCTCTGCTTTCTTTGCGCTCAGAGGTGGACTATGTCCTGCCCGCGGACCCGGAGGCGCCCTCTCGCACCCGCAGCCACGGTAATCAACGCGGCGTGCTCCTATCTAGTGCGCTGGCCATATACGTTGACCGGTTGGCTGACAGGTCGCGGTGAAGCTT
>DASYAV010000019.1:0-2990 GCA_036501145.1 Streptosporangiaceae bacterium
CTTGGCCAGGAAGTGCCCGTGGCCGCGGTGCGTCGAGGTGGCGTAGTCGCGGTCCCCGAGGTGCGCGCACACCCCGGCCGCGACCGCCTCCTCGCCGATGTAGAGGTGCACCGCCCCTGGCAGCTTGCCCGCGGCGCTGTCGTCCCTGAGGCGCTCCTCGACGCGGCGGATCAGCACCATCGACTCGTACAGCCGCAGCGCTTCCGCCGCCGGCGGCCCACCGCCGGGCCGGCTGCCCGCCGAGGTCACGTCGAGCCCTGTCGTCATCGCGTTTCCTCCTCCTGCGGTCTTCTGCGACCTCCCCTGAGGTCTGGATCAACACTGTCAGCATCGCACTCGGGTTCCGGGAGGAATAGATCATTCGGAACGGACTAGTGGTGACTGTCCGGGTCTCACCCGCCAGGGATGAGGCACACTGGCATTGCCAGGCCCAACCATGGGCGTGACGGACTGGGTGCAGCGGCAACGGCGAGGGGGCGGCATTGTTTGGCAGGAAGAGACGCCAAGAGCGGCGCTTCGACAGCGTCGCCACGCGGTACAAGATGCGCCAGCGGATGCTCTCCA
Source organism: Streptosporangiaceae bacterium (assembly GCA_036501145.1). Lineage (GTDB taxonomy): Bacteria > Actinomycetota > Actinomycetes > Streptosporangiales > Streptosporangiaceae > PALSA-505. The sequence goes on from DASYAV010000019.1 coordinate 565, forward strand.
TCGGCGACGACTACGAGATCGAAAACGCTGACGGGGAGCGGGTCTTCAAGCTGGACGGCAAGGCGCTGCGGATCAGGAAGACCATCCTGTTCAAGGACATGGACGGCCGTGAACTGTGCAAGATCCAGGAACGGATGCTGCATCTGCGGGACAGCATGGAGATCGAAGGGCCGGACGGGAAGCGGGTCGCGATGGTCCACAAAGCCATGATCGAGCCGCTGCGGGAGCGATGGATAGCGAAGCTGGAAGACGGCCAGGACCTGCACGTCCAGGGCAACATCGTCGACCACGAGTACACCATCGAGGGCGACGGGACCCAGGCCGCCGAGGTGTCCAAGCGATGGTTCCGGGCCCGGGATACCTACGGGGTCGAGGTCGCGCCCGGCCAGGATGATGTGCTGTTCCTGGCCATTTCCGCGGTCATCGACACCATGGCCCATCCGGCCAGGTAACCCGGTCTGAGCCGCACGCCGTGCCGCGGTTCGCGGCAAGGCGGCCGCGAGGAGCAGCCCGGTGAGGATGACGAGGGCGGCGAGCGACGCGGCCAAGCCGGCCGTGAAGCCCGGCGGGTGGTAGGTGAAGACGAGGGTGCCGAGCCCTGGCGGCACGTCGACGGCCTGGACCAGGCCGTCGACGGCGACGGCCAGCGTCACGGACGGGCCGTCCCGCGGGTCCCAGGTGGCGGTCCAGCCGGGGATCGCCGCCACCGAGCGGACCACGCGGGCGCCGTGCGGGGTGAACACGGTGGCCGCCGCCGGTGCTGCCGGGGTGCCTGACACGTCCTTGACCCATGATCCGCGGACCGGCTGGCCACGCAGCGGCTGGATGGTGAGCGGGGAGCGGGCCAGCCGGTCGGTGAAGACCGCGAACGAACCGTCCAGGCCCGCGTACGTCCAGCGCGGCGGCACGAGGGCGTTTTGCAGCTGGCCGTCGGCGGTGAGCGCGCTCCCGCCGCCGGTCACGACCGGCGCGCCGAGCTCGCTCGCCGCCCGGCCCGCCTGGGCGGTCACCGCCACGCTCGCCGTGGGCCCGGGCACGGTGATCGCCAGCTCGGTGGCGGACACCGCCCGCGCGGTGAACCAGCGGGTCTGGCCGCCGGGTGCGGTGAGCCCGATCCTGGTCCCGGCCGCGGCGTCCTGCCTGGCGCCCCGGTCCGGCACGGTGACCCTGGCGACCTGTACGGGCGAGCCCAGGTACCAGGTGGCCCGCTGCCCGGCGGCAACGCGCCTGCTGCCGGTGCCGGCCGGCCCGGCGGCGGGCTGGCCCGCCGCCTGAGCACCGTCGGGTGCCGGGGTGATCAGGTAGCCGGCCAGGGTCAGCAGGACCGAGGTGTCCAGCTGGTCGAGGGTGCCGTCCTCGACGGCGTGCGGGGACAGCATGTCCTGGCCCTCGCCGGTGGCGAGATGCGTCCCTGTCGCGGCCGCGTAGCGGCCGTCGGCCAGCGACGAGTACCCCTGCACCGACGGCATGGCGGTTGCGCCCGTGCTGTTGAGGTCGGGCGGCCCGAGCGCGGCCAGCTCACCCGCGTCCAGCAGGTCCGGGTCGTAGATGGCGAACCTGCCCTGGTAGCCAAGCGCCGCGACCGGGCGCACGGGCGCGCTGGCGGCCGCCGCGCGCGAGCCGGCGTCGGCGGTCCCGGCGCGGGCGGGAGCCCCGCCGCCGACGGCCACCACGCACAGCACGGTGAAGACCACCAGGTCCACGGCGACGAACCCGGCGAGCAGCCGTGGCCGCGACCGCGGCCCGAGCCGCCGCATGGCGATCACCAGCACGACGGCCGCGGCGCCGAGCACCGCGTACGGGATCAGCGATGGCCGCAGCTGCCCGGAGACGCTGGCGGCGCGGCTCAGCCCGATGCCGAGCCAGTGCAGCAGGGCCGGGCCCCGCGTGAGGCCGAGCACGGCGACGGCCGCCACCGCGATCGCCGGGATTGCGCCCACGGCCGTCTCCGGCCAGGTCCGGCCGCGGGTAAAGCCGGGCAGTCCCCGCCGCAGCCGGGGCGCGGGCGCCGGCTGGTCGGCCCAGTAGGCGAGCAGGACGGCAAGAGCCAGGTCGAGCACGAGAATGTTGCGGCTCTGCAGCCGCTGACCGCCGAACAGGGGCAGCCGGTAGAGCAGGGCGCCGAGCGGCGTGTTGCCGCCGAGCGCGAGCACCGCCCCGGCCAGGCCGATGATGTGCCAGACGATCCACTCCGGCCAGCGGGACAAGCCCCGCCCAGCCCTGTCGCCGCTGCTCCCGCTGCCCCCGCTGCCCCGGCGCCCCGGCCGGAGGCGGCCGAGCAGGGCGAACGCGGCGACCAGCGGAAGGATGCCGACGTAGCTCGTCACCTCGGTCAGGTTGTATCCCGAGAAGAACGCGGGCTGGCGCAGCGATCCTGATCCGCCGAGCAGGTCGGGAACGAGCGTCAGCAGCAGCCAGCGGACCGG
>DASYAV010000020.1:0-13255 GCA_036501145.1 Streptosporangiaceae bacterium
CGCGCACATCGCGCACTACACCGGGCAGGCCGAACTGGCCCAGGTCATCCAGGACGGCCTGGAGGCGCGGAAGCGGGGCGACGAGGACCTAGCCACGGCCAAGCTCGGCCGGGCGGTGGCACTGGCCGAGGAGTCCGGCAACGAGGACACGGCCAAGCTGCTGGCCCGGGTGGTCGACGTGGTGGACGCGGCCACCGGGACGGTCCGGCTGAAGAAGCGGGTGGACGACGCCGACGAGATGGCGCTGGACACCCGGTCCACCAAGACCGTGCGCACACGGAAGTAGGCGCGCGATGCCAGTCTGCCCGGCCGGGCACGAGAGTCCGGCCAGCGATTTCTGCGACACGTGCGGGATGCGCATCGGCGCCCCGGCGGCTGGGCCGGCGAGCACTGGGCCGGCGAGCACTGGGCCGGCGAGCACTGGGCCGGCGCTGGGCGGGGCGGGTGGCGTGTCCGGGCCTGACCCGTCCGGGCCGGCCGAGTCCTGCCCGCGGTGCGGCGGCACCCGGGCGGGCCGGTTCTGCGAGGCGTGCGGGTTCGACTTCGCGACCGGCACCGCCCCGGCCGCGCCACCCGGAACCGCCGCGCCGCCGCCTATCCCAGCCGCGCCGCCAAGCGCGGACGCATCAGCCGGCGCCCCCGCCCCCGCCGCAGCGTGGACGGCCGTGGTGACCGCGGACCGGGCCTACTACGACCGCGTGCTGGCCGCCGGCGGCCCTGACGCGGACACGCTCGACTTCCCGGCCTACTGCCCGCCGCGCCGGTTCCAGCTCACCGGGACCGAGATGCGGATCGGCGGCCGCAGCGTGTCCCGCGGCCTGGACCCGAGATCGACCTGTCCGGCCCACCCCCCGATCCCGGTGTCTCGCACCTGCATGCCGTGCTGATCGCGCAACCCGACGGCGGCTGGGCCGTCCTCGACCCCGGTTCGGCCAACGGCACCCAGGTGAATGGCGGCGACATCCCCGGCGGTGTGAAGGTCCCGCTGCACCGCGGCGATCAGGTCCACGTCGGCGCCTGGACCCTGCTCACCATCGTGGCCAGCTGACCAGTCAGGCCGCGGCCCGGGCGGTCAGGGGGCGGCGGCGCAGGCGCGGGTGCTGCAGGGCTGGGGGCTGGTAGGCCTGGTCGAGGGTGCCGACGTCGGTGCCGGGCGGGACGATCTCGTCGATGCGGTCGAGGACGTCGTCGGTGAGGGCGACGTCCAGGCCGGCCAGCAGGCCGTCGAGGTGGTCCATCGTGCGGGCGCCGAGAAGTGCGCTGGTGACGGCGGGGTGGGCGATGGTGAACGCCATCGCGAGGTGGGTCATCGGCAGTCCGGCTTCCTCGGCCAGCGGGGCGAGCTGTTCGACGACGTCGAGGCGGCGTTCGTCGGTGAGGTGGTGGAACAGGCCGGCGCGGCGCAGGTCGTTGTGCTGGTTCTTGCGCACCCGGCCAGTGAGCAGGCCCTGGCCGAGCGGCCCCCAGACCAGGACGCCCATGCCGAAGCGCTGGGTGGCGGGCAGGATCTCGCGCTCGATCCCGCGGCTGAGGATGGAGTAGGGCGGCTGCTCGGTGCTGAACCGTGCCAGGCCGCCCCGTTTGGCGACCCACTGGGCCTCGACGATGCCGGACGCGGGGGTCTGCGACGCGCCGATCGCGCGGACCTTGCCGCTGCGGATCAGGTCGGTCAGCGCGGAGAGGGTCTCCTCGACGTCGGTGCCGGGGTCGGGGCGGTGCAGCTGGTAGAGGTCGATGTAGTCGGTCTGCAGCCGGCGCAGCGAGTTCTCCACGGCGGTGATGATCCAGCGCCGCGAGGCACCTTGCTGGTTCGGGCCCTGGCCGACCGGGCGGCCGAACTTGGTGGCGAGCACGACGTCGTCCCGGCGCCCCTTCAGGGCTTTGCCGACGACGTCCTCGGAGTCGCCGTAGGCGTCGGCGGTGTCGATGAGGTTGATGCCGGCGTCCAGCGCCTTGTGGATGATGCGGGCCGAATCCTCGGGGGCATTGCCCATGGCGGTCGCGAACATCAGGGCGCCCAGGGCGTAGGGGCTGACCTGGATGCCGGTCCGGCCGAGGGTGCGGTACTGCATGGTTGTCTCCCTGTGCTGGTCGGCACCAGGCGGATGCCGTACGCTGCGCTAAGTGGAAAGCTATTCCGGAACTATACGGAAAGCCTTTCCGGTTACGCAAGCGGAGGTATGTGGTGCCGCAGACCAGGGCACGCCGCGCCGATGCGCGACGCAACGTCGGTGCGCTGATCGAGGCCGCGAGGACGGTCTTCGCCACCTCTGGCGTGGACGCACCGGCGAAGGAGATCACCGACCTGGCCGGCGTAGGCGTCGGGACGCTGTACCGGCACTTCCCGCAGCGCTCTGACCTGGTCAAAGCCGTCGTGGAAAGTGGGATCGACGCCGTCGCCGACGCGGGCCCGGCACTGAGTGCCGCGCACGAGCCGGCGGAAGCGCTCACCGAGTGGATCCGCCGTTTCACCGAGCTGCTCGCGACCAAACGCGGACTCGCCTCGGCGCTGCACTCCGGCGATCCGGCATTCGCCGAGCTGCCCCGCTACTTCCTGCAGCGACTCGGCCCCGCCCTCGCGGCACTGCTCGGGGCCGCAGTGGCCGACGGCACGGTTCGCGGCGACATCAGCGCCGAGGATCTCCTGCACGCCATCACACAGCTGTCCCAGCCCGTCCCCGGCCAGGGCCCCGAACACAACCAGCGCATCGTCGCGGTCTTTATCGACGGCCTGCGCGACAGAGCCACGCGGCAGCCTCCCGCACCCTGACTCCGGCAACGCTGCTTCCGTTCCCCGCCCCCGCCGAACTCCCGGCCAGCCGTGCTCATCTGGTCGAACGCTACTGAGCTTTCACCACGCTACTCCGCGCCTGCCCCGCCGATAAGCAGCCGGCTGGCTGGCCATAACCACTGCTGGTGCGGGGACAAACAACTACCCGTCGATCCCGGTGAGGTAGTCGGTGGCGATCTCCTGCGGAGTCAGTGCCTGGTTATAGAGGGCTACCTCGGCGAGGTTTCCGTTCCAGCGCTCATTGGCATCGTCACCGCGGGCGCCAATCTTCATCGAGTCCTGTCCGGCCGCCGGGTTGGTTGTGGTCTGGACCGATCCGTCGGGCAAACCGTTGACATACACAGTCAGGGACTGGCCGTTGTATACCGCGGCCACGTAGGACCACTGTCCGACCGGCAGGATCGTGGATCCTGTCACGTCGACATAAGACGAGGCGCCGAGAACCCAGGCCTGGACCTGGTTCGAGCCGTTTAGCCGCAGCGCGTAGCCGTCGTTAGCGGGAGAGTTGTACTTCTCGATGATGCCGGGGCCTGGAGCTGGTACGACGGATGCCGGGTCAACCCACGCCTCGAGCGTGAACGGACCCGTCGGGCTGATCGCCGCGGCGTTCGGAACGCTGGCATATCCGCCGCCGAACAGAGCCGAGGTGTCCGGGTTATAGGCGAGAGGACCCGGCTGGCCGAGGGTGACGGGTTCCTCATAGGTGCCGTTGTCGCCGTTGCCTGAGGAGTCACTGGCTGTGGTTCCGGAACCATCGCTGAGCCTCCAGTACCCGCCTGGGTCGTTGCTGAGGACCAGATCCTGGTAGGACAGCGATGAGACCGTCCCGACCTCGACGGTTGCGGTGGCCGTCGCGATGCGGCCGTCGGTAGCGGTTGCGGTGAACTCGACCGGGTAGGAGCCCGCGGCGGCGCTGCCGGCCGGGGTCACAGAGACCGTGAAGGACTTCGAGACGACTCGGTTGTCGCTAGTCACCGAGAACGACGTGGCCGAGGGGGATGCACTCCAGCCTGCCGGTACCGAGACTGAGAGCGTTCCCTGCAGCCGGGCTGCCGCAACTCCGGTCAGGCTTAGCGTGAGGGTCTTGGCCTTGCCCGCCGTGGTCAGCGTCTGGGCCGGGCTGGCGGACAGGTTCGCTGACAGGGCACCCGCGTATTCGGGGATGACCTCGTAGATGGTTGGCGGTGTGGTTCCGGCGGCCCAAAGGACGCGGATGCTGGTGGCCACGGCGCCGTCGCTGTTGAGCGTGGTGTAGCCGCCGTGGAGCTGGCCGAGCGAGATCCAGTTCCCGTCCTGCGCCTGAATTTGCACTGTTCCGGAAGCTGGCGCGGCCGAGCTCTGCAGAACGAGAACGCCGGTGAGGGGTCGGGGCTTCTGGAGTGTGACGGTGAGCGCGTCCCCGACCGCCGGAACCGAGCCGGCGGTGTAGTCGGTCGCCAGGTTTCCGTCGGCGGCGGCTGCCAGCGTGGACCCAGCCGCGGGAGCCGGGGTTCCAGTCACAGCCCCGGTCCCCCCGTACCAGGGGACGTCGAGGAAGCCGTCGTCCTGGCTGGCCGCAAAGCTCAGGAAGGGATCGATGACACCGGGCGCCACGGTCTGCCCAATCGCCTGCTCCGCCTGGATGGCGTTGTCGAGCCGCTGCCGGTCCGCCCAGGCCGAGGATGGCTGCCCGTCCGCCTGGGCAACGAGCGCCGCGATCGCTGCCCGGCCTGCCTGCCCGTAGGCGCCGAGCTTTTCCAGCCAGGGCCTGGCCTCGTCAATGAAGAGGTGGTCGTGCAGGCCGGACTTCAGCTGGCCAGGCGCTTGTGCGAGCTGAGCGAAGGCATTGCTGAGCCGCGCAGCGGGCGCATCGATGCCCTGGCCCTGTGTGAAGGCGGTTTCGAAGGAGCTGATCAGCGGGGAGAGCACCGGCGACTCGGTGGCGTCGAGCGCCGATGACAGGTTGTTCTCGGCAAAGACCCGCAGTGCCTGGTATGCGGATCCGCCCAGCGGGTGCAGGGCGGAGTCCCACGACTGCTGCGCGTTGTAGGCCCCGGGGTTCCAGGCGAAATCGGCTTCGGTGGACAGCGGTATCAGTGACGGTGCTTCCTCCTGCATCTCGTTGAAGGTGATGCCCAGCGCATAATCCTTAAGGCCGGGCTGCCGGTTTTCCAGCGGCGCGAGAAACAGCCGGCCAGTCGACCCATCGTTAACCGGGTAGTTGTCCCAGATCAGCAGCTTGTGGTCGGGGAAGGCTTGCCGGGCCCGCTTGATGTCGGAGACCTTGATGGAGGGTGAGATCACGGCTGGCCCGGTCCAGAAGATGTTGATCGACGGGTCCACGAGCTGGTCAAACACGGTCCTGTAGGTGCTGGCGGCGTCACCGTAGTACTGGGTCGGGACTGTCATCAGCGGCTGGTTGCCCGGCAGCGCCTGGACGAAGTTCTGCAGTACCCAGTTGTCCACGTAGGCCTGGGCGGCCGCTAGCGGGCTTGGGCTGTTGCCGAACTTCTGCTGGTCCTGCGCACAGGTGAAGCTGCCCGAGACGTCATCCCAGGCGATCGTGTAGGAGCGGACGCCTATGGAGTACAGCTGCCGCAGGCGCGCCAGCAGTTCCTGCAGGTCGGCAGGATCGGAGTGGCAGATCCCGGCCGACGGGTCCAGCGGATCCTCCGGCGAGATCCGGTAGATGAAGTTGACATGCTGGCTCTGGGCGGCGGTGACTAGCCGTCCGAGCGCGGACAGCTGTTGGGCTGTGTACGGGACGTTCCACGTCTGGTCGGTCTGCGGGTCACCGGCCGGACCGTAAAAGAAGGTATTCATCTTGTGGGCGGCCAGGAACTGGATCTGCTGCAGGTCATCGGCCTGCGACCAGGTGGGGCCGTAGAAGGATTCCATGCCACCCCGGGTGCCGAAGGCCGGCCAGTCCCGCACAGAGACACCGGCAACCTCGGGCCGGCCGTGGCTGCCGCCAATGACCTGGCGGAAGCTCTGCGCAGCGTAGAACGTGCCCGTTGCGTCGACCCCGGAGAGGACGATCATGGCGCGGCTGGTGCTGTCCCGTCCGGCGGCCAGTACGTAGCCCTCGGCAGGCAGCCCGCGGGGCCCTTCGGCGCCCAGGCCGGCAAGTGCCTTCGCGGACGAGGGATTCTCGCTGGGCCCGCCGACCCAGATGGTGACCGGCGTGTCTGGGTCTGAGCCGTCGGTCGTCTGCCGGATGTCGGTGACACCCCAGTGCCGCAGCACTTCGTCCACGACCTTGACGCTCGCCGGGTCAGTTTCGGCGGTAGTCACTACTCCGACGACTGGGGTCAGCAGGAACCCGGTGGAGAGCGCCTTCTCGGATTGGGGCGTCGGTGAGATCACCGGCAGTGCATGCTGGCTGGCGTCAGCCCTGGCGGCCGACGCTGGGGTCAGGACGTTCGGCGTTGTCACCGCGGCCGCCATGCTTGCGGTCACTGCCGCCACCGCAAGCGTCCTCCTCAAGCGGAACCGGAGACGATAACCATGCCGCCGGGAGAGTCCGGTCATGCCTCTCATCTCCTCAGGAGACTGCACACCAGTTCCAGTCACGCCAGTTCTGGTATAGTCCAGTAAAATCCGGCTGCGTGTCAATAAGGGGACCAGCTCGATCGGACGGTACGCATTCGCCGCCTGATGCGGAAGCCAGCGGGTCCCGTGGCGGCTCTCGTCGGCCTTCTCTAGCTGCCGGCGAGCTGCCCAGAGGGGGTTCCGATGCCGCGCCCCAGGCACGAGGCTGACCCGTCGGTTCCGTTGTCTCCAGCCTTGTCAGGAGATCGGCCGAAGGGCCAGGAACTGGACCAGATCCTGCGCTCCTACGTCAGGGCGTTGTCCCCTGGTCAGCCCCTGCCGTCGGAGCGGGTGCTCGCCGAGCGCCTGCATATCGCCCGGATGACGGTGCGGGAGGTCGTGCGCCGGCTGGCAGCGGAGGGCCTGGTCTACCAGCGCCATGGCAAGGGGACGTTCGTGGCCAGATCCAAGCTCGTCCAATCGGAGAGCCTGATCTCTTTTTCCGAGGACATGCGGTCACGCGGGCTCGAGCCCGGCGCCAGGATGGTGTCCATCTCCACCCGCCCTGCCAGTACCTCGCTCGCCGCTCAGCTGCAGGTCCGGGAGGGGGCGCCGGTCGTTCATCTGGTCCGCGTCCGGGTTGCCGATGGGGTCCCGATCGCAATCGAAAGACCCTGCCTGTCCGCCGATCGCTTCCCAGGGCTTGACCGAGCCGACCTGAGCGACATCTCGATGTACGAGTACCTGGAAACGACCTGGAAGGTCCGGGCCGAGTACGGCGAGCAGCGCGTCTCGGCTGTCCTCCCGGACCCTGCCGATGCCGCGCTGCTGGAGATCCCGGCGACTCTGCCCTGCTTCTCGATCGAGCGGACAAGCTACCAGAGCGATGGCCGGGTAGTGGAATTCGACCGGTCGCTCTATCGCGGCGACAGGTACGACATCGTCATGCGCGTCCGACGGGACCATCTCGTAGGCAAGGCCTGACCCGCAGTCTGCGCCGTCAGGCAGCGGACACGAGTGACCGCAAGCGCGCCGCTTACTGGTCTATACCACTATACCAGGGTGGCGGCGCAACACCCAGCCACATCTTCGCCGAGCCGCAGACCAGCGCCGATTAGCCCGGCGCCGCAGCCATTTGGTTAGCCAGGACATCGGCCTTGCTCCTTCCCTACTCCCCGATCCGCACCCCGCGGACCACGCCGCGGCGCGAGGTCACGATGGCCTGGCCGGCGACCGTCGCGACCGCGACGAACAGCAGGCCTGCGGCCGCCAGAGCCATGGCGGCCGGCTCAGCGCGGACCTGTACCCCGGCGCGCGAGCCAGTGAATGCCGCCAGGCTGAGATCTGGCCCAACCAGCGAGGCCAGCGCCCAGGCGCACCCGGTCCCGGCGGCGATGGCGACCACGATCTCCGGCAGCGTCTCGACGAGCACCAGCCAGCCGCCCTGCCGGGCGGACAGGCCCATCGCCGCCAGTCGCGCCAGCGCGGCGTCCCGCGATCCCGCGCTGAGCAGCAGCCAGACCAGCAGCACCGCGATCCCGAAGCCGACCGCGACGGCCGCGCCGACCGCGTAGGCCACGTAGGCGCCGTGCGGCAGCGGCGCCCTGGCGAGCCTGGCGAGCGCGGCGGAGCGGAATGTGACCGACCCGCCGGGTACCAGCCGGGCGGCGACGGTGCGCAGCCGGCCCTGGTCCAGATGCGGGCCGGTGATCAGCATCAGGTTGGGCGGCTGCGCGGCAACGTGCATGGCCCAGTTCGGCACCACGATCAGCGTCTGCCCGGCCAGCGAGGCGAGCGCCGGGGCGGCGGGGGCGGCGGCCACCACCCGGAAGCGCGCGATGTCCCCGGCGCTGCCGATGACCAGTGCGGCCGTGCCGCGGCCGAGCGCGGCGACCGCCGCCGGGGTGGCGACGGCCGGGGCCGCGCCGTCGGCAGGCCCGGCGGGCCGGGCGAGCGCAGCGGCCGGAAACCGCGGGCCGGGCGTAGCGGCGATCAGCGAGCTGTACTGGCGCGGGGCTACTGCGGCGATCGCGACCCGGGTGCCGTCCGCGCGCAGGCCCACGGTCAGCGTGATCGCCGCGACGTGCTGCACGCCAGGCACGGCCGCGAGCGCCCGCTGGGCGTCCGGCGTCACCGGCAGCGAGGAGTTCACGGTGTCGATCACCGCATCGGCGCCGGCCTGCTGCCAGGACGCCCCGACCTCGCCGCGGGTGATCGCCGCCTGGACCATGCCGCCGAACGAGATCGTGGTCAGCACCAGGACTAGGGCGAAGGCTGGCAGGATCGCGAGCAGCGAGCTGCGTGCGGCGCGCGCCAGGCCGATGTAGGCGACGGCACCGCGGGCCACCCCGGCCACGCGCAGCAGCCAGCGGGCCATCAGCGGGTAGCAGCGCAGCGCGACGATCCCGGCCGGGATCGCGACAAGCACCGGCGCCGCGCTGGTCAGCACGTCCTGGCCCGCACCGGCCACGCCCTGCTGACGGGCCACGACGAGGCCGCCCGCCGCGGCGGCGATCAGCGCCGCCTCGATGACCAGCCGCCCGGCCGCCGCGCGGCGTTGCGCGGTAGGGCCGCCGGACTCGCGCCGCCGTGCTGGTGACCGCAGCCGGGCCGCGACGATCAGCGGCAGCGCGGCCAGTCCTACGGCCAGGGTGAGCACGGCCAGCCACCACGGCAGGGCGCCGGCCCCACCTGGGGTGACGACAATCGCCGCGGCCGTCGCGGCGACGGCGGCCGGGATCGCGACCAGCGCCGAGGCACGCAGGGCCGTCGCGGCCAGCTGCCAGCTGGCCGCACCCCGCGCGCGCATCAGTTCGAACTCGCCGCGGCGCTGCTCGGCCAGCAGCAGAGCGCCGAGCACCACCACGACAATGCCGATGGTGGCCAGGCTGACCACCAGCAGCCCGAGCACCCCGGTGACCGCGTCGCGCTCGCGGGCAAAGGCGGTCAGGAACCCGCCCAGCCCGGCCGAGAGGTTCACCTTGACCGGCGGGTTCAGGCTGAGCTGGCCGAACTGGTCGAGGCTGCCGGGTGACAGCTGGCCCTGCAGCCGGCTGCTTTGCGCGGTCGTCAGGCCGGTCACGACCAGCGGGAATCCCCATGACAGCCGGATCTGGCCGGGGTCCACGCTGCCCTCGAGCGCGAGCACCTCGCGCGGTCCCACGAACATCGCGCCCAGCCAGTAGGGCGGCGACCTGGCCGGCACGTACTCGGTGGGTGCGCGGGCTGCGGGGTCGGCGGCCCAGAACGCCGAGCCTGGCCTGGCCGGCGCAATGATCCCGGTCACCACCAGGGTCAGCAACGGAGCTAGCCGCAGCCGCGAGCCGACCGTCACGCCGAACCGCCGCGCCGTCGCGGTCGTGACGGCGACCTGGAACTCATGGCCGCGGCTGACCGTCGGCAGCGAGCCGGTGATGTGCTTGGCGTAGTACGGAAGCGCATCTCGGTAGGCCAGCTCGAGCTGCGGCGGCGTGCTGCCGTCCCAGGCGCGGCGGCCGCCGGCCAGCACCGTCGAGTAGCCGGTCGTCAGGCCGGTCCAGTCCGTGGCGGCCGGCGCCAGCGGCAGCCGCCGGGAGAGGTTACCGCGCAGCTGCGCGCGGTCGGATTCGAGCTGGGCGGCCGGAAGCGGACCGTCGTCACCCATCCCCGCGTCGCCGAAGCCGGCGCCGCCGAGCACCGCCTTGTCCGACGTCGGCAGCGTCCTCAGGCCCGCGCGCAGCGCGCTGGTCGGAACGGTCTGGCTGACGCGCGCCCCGGCTACCGCGACGAAAACGCTCACGAGCACCAGCACCGCGAGACTGACCGCGGCCGCCCCCCCGGTGCCGGTAACCACCATCCAGCCGGCTCTGAGCCGGCCCGGCAAGGCGCTCACGTGGTCTCCGCGGCACGCAGCTCGGCGGCGGGATCGTGGCGGCGGGCCAGCGCGATCGCGGCGATCACTACCGGCGTCACGACCACCGCCAGGGCGATCAGCGCGGCCCAGCCCAGCGGCACCTCGACCAGCACGCCCGGCACCGGGGCGGTGGCGGAGGCGGTGAGCGTGATCGCGGGGATGATCAGGTGCGCCAGCCCGATCCCGACGCCGAGCCCGGCCAGCGCCGCGGGCACGGTCAGCATCAGCTCCTCCAGGCACAGCCCGCGCACCTGGGCCCGCGACGAGTAGCCGAGCGCGGCCAGCAGGGCGCTCTGCGAGCGGCGGGCCCGGACGCTGGCGCCGACGCCGACCGAGAAGCCGAGCCCGGCGAGCAACGCGGCCGCGGCGGCGATCGCGAGCCCCTCCAGCAGCGGCGCCGCGCTGAGCGGGTCGCTGACCAGGCTGCTCTGGACGCTGGCCCGGTCGGTCACCGTCGACCCGGCGGGCAGGCCGGGCGGCACGGCGCCCCCGGCGGTGCGCAGCCACCACTGGCTGACCGGCAGCGGCGGGCCCGCGCGGCTGACCAGCAGGTCCTGCACCGCGCCCTGGTCCACGATGACCGCGCTGGTGGTGGCCGGGAACGCGGCGACAACGGCGGCGATCCTGACTGGCACCTGCGAGCCGGCGATGCTGATATCGATCACGGTGCCGGGGTGCAGGTGGTTGCTGCTCAGGAACTGGCGGGTGGCGATGCCGGGGACCACCGGATCCGGCGGGTGCACGGCGAGCGTGAGCAGGCCGGTGAACGAGCCCGGCGGGGTGTAGTACAGCTGGCGGGGGTCTGGGCCGAAGCCGGGGTGGAAGCTGAGACGCTGCCCGCCGCCGGCGGGCTGCCACCCGGCAACCGACGGCGGCTGGGCCCCCGCGTTGTGGCCGCTGATCGTCACGCCGTTGAGGCTGGCCAGGCTCGGCGCCGAGCCATCCGCGCCCCAGTCACTCAGGGCCGCGCCTCGCGCGAACGGCGCCGAGAACCGGCCGGCCGCCGAAGTAGCCTCGGCGACGCTGGCCAGCGTGAGCGTGTCCCGGTGCAGCGCGGCACTGTTGAGCTGGCGTTTGCTGGGGTAGTGCGGCAGGCCGTAGGTCAGTGACAGGCCGATCAGCCGCAGTGGGTAACTGGCCCGGCCGGGTGGCGCCAGCGAGGCGATCAGCGGATGATCGCGGCCGTCGGCCGGGATGGTGCCCGCCGGGACCGTGTACACCGCGCCGCCTGCGTCCTGGATCGAGGCGGTGGCGCTGACCCGGTCCAGGCGGTCCTGTCCGGCCCCGCCGCTGATGCTGGCCTCGATCGCGATCCGGGCCGGTCGGCCCGGCAGCGCCAGGCCGGGACGGGATGAAATGATCCGCCGCCATAGCTGGCGCGCGGGCAGCGGTGACAGGTCGGGGCGCAGCAGCACGGTGCGGGCGGCCTGAGGTGCGCCCGCGGCCAGCAGCGTGCCGTGCAGCCCCGTCGGCTCGACCGTGACCGGCATCGCGGCGGCGACTCCCGGCGCGTGGCTGATCGCGCCCGCACGGCCGAGGGGGGCCGGCCGGGCAGTGGCGACACGGACGTCCGCACCCACGGCGAACGCGGCCTGGTCCCGCGCCGAGCGCTGCCAGCTCTGGTACTGGGCCAGCGCCAGGGTGCCGGTGGCCACGGCGAGCACGGCGAGCAGCACTGGGCCGCTCTGAGTGACCGTGCGCCTGCTGATCTGCCAGCCCGCCAGCGCCGCGTCCAGGTGCTTGCTGCGCGCGATCAGCCGCTCCATGGCCCTGGCCGCCGGCGGCAGCAGCCGCAGCAGGATCAGGCTGGCGGCGGCCAGGGCCAGCGCGGGTGCGGCGCTGAGCACCGGGTCGATGCCGAGCCCACCGGTGGGCAGGTGCGCGACCCCTGAATAGGTGCGCAGCTCCCGTATGGCGATCAGCGCCAGCACGATGATGGCGATGTCGCCGCCGGAGCGCGCGATGCCCGCGATCGCCGCCGGCCGGCCCCGCCGGGCCGCGACGGCGCCCGGTGTGGCGGGGCGCAGCGCCGGCCACAGAGTGATCGCCAGGGACAACGCGAGCACGAGCGCGACCGCCAGCCAGGCGCTGCCGGGGAAGCCGGCGAGCCGCAGCCGGTCATCGCGCAGCGACCCGGCCCCGGCCAGCAGGCTGGCCAGCCTGGTGCCGGCCAGCGCGCCGCCCGCCGCGCCAAGCCCGCCGACCACGGCGATCTCGGCCATGGTGATCCTGGCCAGCTGCCAGCCGGCCGCGCCGCGCGAGCCGAGTAGCGCGGTTTCAACGCTGCGGTGGCTGGTCAGCAGCCGGCCGGCCAGCACCAGCGCCGCGGCGGCGAGCAGCAGCAGCTGGAGCGCGCTGATTGCGAGCATCGACCTGGCCACCGCGAGGCTGCGGGTAAGGCCGCCGAGGAGACTGGGCAGCCCGCTGGTCACCTGGAGCCTGCCGAGCCGGACAGTGCCCTGGAGGTAGCCGGCCGCGCTGGTGATCCGCGACGCCAGGCCGGGGATCTGGCTGGCCTGGATCCGCTGGGTGTCCAGGGCCGCGGCCCAAGACGCGGCGCCTACGGTCAGGGCAGGCCGCCTGCCGCGGAACGCGGCCGGGTTGACGATCAGCGGCCCGTAGGTGATGTAGCCCGGGGAGATGCTCACCCCGGTCGGGCCGACGATGTCCAGGCCCCAGTAGGGCGAGCCGGGGTCGCGCCGCGCGAACGTGCCGCTGATCTGGATCCGCGCCCGGTGTCCGTTGTTCCTGTCCGACACCGAGAGGACGTCGCCCACCGACGCGCCGAGTTTGGCAGTGACGGGCGCGGGCAGCGCCGCCTGCACCGGGCGGCCGGGCCGCGGCGGGCCGGGCCAGGCGCCAGAGACCAGCCGCGCGTGCGCGGTGAGCTGGCCGGGCGCGCCGGCCTCGACGAGCCGGATGACCCGGCTGCCGGCCGCGCCGGGCAGCACGAGCGGATCGGACCACAGCGCGCTGTTCAGCCGGTAGGGCACCGCGCCGAATGCGCCGCGGATGGCGGCACCGACGGCGGGCATGTCGGCCCTGGCGACCGTGGCGTCGAC
>DASYAV010000021.1:0-1511 GCA_036501145.1 Streptosporangiaceae bacterium
GTCGACGCCGAGCATGACCGGCGTGAGGCCGGAGGCGGCGAGAGCCTCGGCCGTATGCGGCTGGCCGTAGTCTTCGACCGCGATCTTGGTGACGCCGACGTCCGGCAGCACCTGGCACAGCAGCGCGAGTCCCTGCGTGAACCCGGCGCAGACGACGATCCGGTCCGGCGCGACCCGCACCCCGCGGGTGCGGCCCAGGTACGCGGCCAGCACGGTGCGCAGTTCCGGCCGACCCCGGGGATCGCTGTAGCCCAGCGCCCGGCTGGGCGCGCCGGACAGCGCCTTGCGCGCCGCGGACAGCCATCCGGCTCTGGGAAACGCCGACAGGTCAGGCGATCCGGGCCGCAGGTCGTACCGGGCCGCCCGGGCCCCGAGTGGCGGCCGGATCCCGGCCGCGGGCCCCGGGGAGACTACGGCCGTGCTGGCGACCCGCGTGCCAGAGCCTTGCCTCGCGGTCAGCCAGCCCTCCGCGCCGAGCTGGGCGTACGCTTCGGCGACCGTGTTGCGGGCGATTCCCAGGTCGGCTGCCAGCGTCCGGGACGACGGCAGCCGTGTCCCCGGTGCCAGCCGCCCGGTCTGCACGGCCTCGCGAAGCGCCGCCTCCAGCCCGGCCCGTACCCGGTGCCCGGCCAGTTCCAGGTGCAGGTCTACCCCGGAAATGGCCCATGATTTAGCCACAAGAGTGGAGCTTAGCTATGGGCCGCTGCCCGGCGTAGTGTCGGTGCCATGGAATCGGCACGCAACGCCACACCGGAAGAAGTGGCGGCAACGTACTTCCAGGCCTGGCGGAACGGCGACATCGACAGCGTACGGCCGCTGCTGCACCCGGATGTCGACTTCGCCGGGGCGCTGGGCAGCACCCACGGGGCCGCGGAGACGGCGAGCGGCCTGGCCGGGATGTTCGCCATGACCCGGCAGGTCGAGGTGATCAAGCGCTGGGTGGACGGCCCGGACGTGCTCACCTGGTTCGAGCTGCGGACCGACGCGGCCGGGCCGCTGCCCGTCGTCAACTGGAGCCACGTGGAGGACGGGCAGATCACCCGCATCCGGGTTACCTTCGACCCGCGCCCCCTCCTCGGGTAATGCCTACCTGATGGCGACACCGGAGCGTTCGAGCCACCGGTTGACGTCGAGCAGGAACGCGACAGGCGAGGTCGAGCTCGGCTGGACGCTCATCAGCCCGGGCAGCCGCGGATCGGCGGCGTAGGCGGCGGTGAGCGCTTCCCTGCTGATCAACTCGAACAGCGGCGCGTCCGGCTGCGTCATCAGCCGCCGCAGCTGCGTGTCGATGGCTCGCTCGTAGGCCGGGTCGGCCGCACCGGGATAGATGCTCTTGCGCCGCCGGAGCAGGTCGCCGGGGAGCAGGCCGCCCGCCGCGGCGCGCAGCAGCCCCTTCTCGATCCCGCCGGCTTCCTTCATCGGCCACGGGACGTTCCATACGTATTCGACGAGCCGGTGGTCGGTGAAAGGCACCCGGACCTCGAGCCCGCACGCCATGCTCAGCCGGTCCT
>DASYAV010000022.1:0-89299 GCA_036501145.1 Streptosporangiaceae bacterium
TACTCGATGGAGACGCGCCGCCCGGTGACGGCCGCGTAGTCCCACGCCGCGTCAAGCACCTCGGCGACCTTCCACCGGCGGTTCACCGGGACGAGCTCGTCGCGGGCCTCGTCGTCGGGCGCGTGCAGCGAGACCGCGAGCGTGACCGACAGCTTTTCCGCGGCCAGCCGATTGATCGCCGGGACCAGGCCGACGGTGGACACGGTCACCGAGCGCTGCGAGATGCCCAGCCCGGACGGTACCGGATCGGTCAGCCGGCGGACTGCGCCGAGCACGCTCTTGTAGTTCGCCAGCGGCTCCCCCATGCCCATGAAGACGATGTTGGAGACGCGCGCGTGCCGCTCGCCCGCCACGACCTGGGCGACGATCTCCGCGGTGGACAGGTTCCTGGTCAGCCCGGCCTGGCCCGTCGCGCAGAACGGGCAGCCCATGCCGCACCCGGCCTGCGACGACACGCACATGGTCACCCGGTCGGGGTACTTCATCAGCACCGACTCGACCAGCGCCCCGTCGAACAGCCGCCACAGCGTCTTGCGCGTCGCGCCGTCGTCGCAGGAAAGTTCCCGCTCGGGCGTCAGCAGCCGCGGCAGCAGCTCGCCGGCGAGGGCCGCGCGCGTCGCGGCGGGCAGGTCGGTCATGTCGTCGGGCGAATCGGTGTGCCTGCCGAAGTAGTGCCGCGACAGCTGATCCGCGCGGAACTCGCGTTCCCCGAGCTCAGCGACCGCGCGCCGTCGCTCCGCCAGCTCCAGGTCGGCGAGATGGCGAGGTGGACGAGACACAGCGGCTCCGTTCGCGTAAAAATGGGATTGACCTACCGATATTACCTCTATGTGAAGGCTTGATCACGGAGGGCAAACTAGGCGATATTGGGGATATGGCAATTATGCGGTCAGGACCCGACCCGTACCCGCAAGTAGCCACGCTGCTCGACAGCGTGAGCCCTTACGGGAGCCGGCGGCTGACGGTCGAGTTCGACGGCGCCACCACGGCTGCGTACCTGCACGACGAGACGACAGTGATCGCCGCTACCTGGATAGCCAACCATGTGCGCGCGCCGCGCACTACCGACCCAAGCAGGCTCAACGCGGGGCAGGCGCCGGTTATGCCCGCCTCCCGCACCAACCATCCGCGCGGCAGGCCGCCGCTTGACCCGGCGACGCTGCAGGCGCTGTGGTTCGAGGAGGGTGACGGCGTCGCGCTGCTCGAGCGCGGCACGCTGCTCGCGGTCATCCCCGGCTGGTCGGACATGAGCCGCGGCATGCCCGGCTACAGCAGGGACGTCATCGGCCAGACGCCGTTCGGCTGGTCCCTCGACGACGCCATCGAGGGCCTCGGGCCGCGGGTCGAGCGCGCCAGGGAGTTCTGGGAGTGGCGTAACTCCGCGGCCGGCTGGGGCCAGTTCCAGCAGGCGACGCTCGCCCACCTGACCGCGCGGCTCGGTCCTGGCGCGCACTACTGGAACGGCGCGCCGGACAGGCGCCCGTCGATCGGGATCTCCGAGCGGCCGCCGGCTCCCGGGCGGCCGTACACCGTGCTGTCGACCATCGGGATGAGCGCGCAGCGGATGCCGGTCGTCGAGCAGGTGATCGACAACCCGGCCGGGTACTCCAGGGTCGAGCTCGCCGTCGCGACCACGCTGCCGCCGGGAGTGGCCGCTCTGGTGTTCTTGTGGCTGGCCGGATACCCGTGGCGGGCCGTGACCTGGTTCGGTCCCGGTCACAGTGTCCGCTGGTACGACAAGCCGTCGACCTTTCCGCTCGGCGGCGGCCACGAGGCCGTGCTGCTGCTCGACGACCCGTCCGGGCTTCCCGGGCCGCCACCTCCCGACATGTCCGGCCTGTCGGTCGACGGTGACCCGGTGCGGTGGCTCTGGATAATTCCTATTTCGGAACGATCCCGGCTCCTTGCCAAGGAACGTGGCTCCGCGAGCCTGGTCAGCCGGCTGGCGGTGGAACACCGCGGCTGGATCGTCAATCCCCCAGCCACGGCGCTCCGGTAACGCGGGAGTTGCGGGGGGCCGGGCCCCGCAACAGATAGCGCTATGCGTGAATGTGCAGGTTCACGCCGAGCAGGACCAGCCACCACAGCAAGATCGCGAGGACCGCGCTGGCCAGCACGCGCAGCCAGGCGAGGCTAAGGTAGCCGTGGTCCCAGGCGATGAAGCCGCCGATGACCAGGTAGATGAATAGAACGAGGCGGCCAAGCCATCTTCCTGACATGTCCCTCGACTCCGTTCCGGGTATTCCGCGGGGATTTCCTGCCCCTTAAGTCCCGTAAAAGACGACGAGTAAACATTGGCCGGAGAGCATCCCTGGACCGTTCCGGATAAGTAAAAGCAGTCACCGGAGCTGCACGGAAAGGCACGACGCTAACCTCAGCGCAGGAATACCGCCAGCAACAGCCATGCGACCGGAGCGCTAACAAGCAGCGAATCGATGCGGTCCAGGATCCCGCCGTGGCCCGGCAGCAGTGACCCCATGTCCTTGATCTCCAGGTCCCGCTTGATCATGGACTCGGCGAGGTCGCCGAACACCGCGGCGGTGACCACGGCCGTGCCGAGGATGGCGCCCTGCCACCAGTAGCCGTGCAGCGCGACCGGCATCACGATCGTGCCCGCCGCGATACTGGCGACGGCGGAGCCCGCCAGGCCTTCCCACGTCTTCTTCGGGCTGATGGCGGGGGCCATCTTGTGCGTGCCGCTCCTGCCGAGCGTGATGCCGGCGAAGTAGCCGCCTATGTCGGTGCAGATGGTGATGATGATGAAGGCGAGCACCCGGCGTCCGCCGTCGTGCGGCGTGAGCATCGCGGATACCGTGGCGCCGAGCAGGCCCAGGTAGGCCGCGGCGAACACGGCGGCGGCGACGTCATTGACGTAACCTTTAGTCCCGCCGAACAGGCGCCAAATCAAAATCGCGACCAACGTCAGCGCGAACGCGGCCATGACGGCGCCGCCAGCGGCCCAGTAGGCGCACGTCACCATCGCGGCGCCGCCGAGCGCGACCGGGATCGCCGGGATCTTGATGTCGCGGGACTCCCGCAGCGCCGTGTCCAGCTCGTGCAGCGCCACCAGCAGGGCCGCGCCCATGTAGATGAGGAACGTCGCCTTGACCGTAAACAGGGTGATCAGCGCCGCGCCGCCCATGAGCACGCCGACCCAGATCGCGGCGAAGAGGTTCCGGCCGGTCCTGATGCCCCCGTCAGGCGGGGTCGGCTCCGTCGGCGTCGTGCCCTCGGGCGCGGTGCTTGCGGCGCTCACACCTCGAGAAGCTCGGCTTCCTTGTGCTTGAGCAGCTCGTCGATCTGCGCGACGTACTGGTCGGTGAGCTCCTGCAGGTCACGCTCCGCGCGGCGCACCTCGTCCTCGCCGGCCTCGCTGTTCTTCATGAGCTTGTCCAGCGCGTCCTTGGCGTGCCGCCTGATATTGCGGATCGAGACGCGGCTGTCCTCGGCCTTGGACCTGGCGGTCTTGATGTACTCGCGGCGGCGTTCCTGGGTCAGCTCAGGAAAGACCACCCGGATAATCACGCCGTCGTTCGACGGGTTCACACCGAGGTCGCTGTTCCTGATCGCCTTTTCGATCGCGCCGAGGGAGTTCTTGTCGAACGGCTGGATCACGACCATCCGTGGCTCCGGCACGTGGAAAGACGCGAGCTGGTTGAGCGGAGTCTGGGTGCCGTAGTACTCGGCGGTCACCTTGGCGAAAATGCCCGGATGGACACGGCCAGTGCGGATGTTGCTGAAATCTTCCTTCGCGACCGAGACGGCCTTGTCCATTTTCTCCTCGGCTTCGAGGAGGGTGTCATCGATCATCGTTACGGCTCCTGTGCGCACAAGAGAGTGCCGATCGGCTCGCCCCGGACGGCCCTCACCACATTACCCGGCTCCATCAGTTCGAAGACGACGATGGGGAGTTTGTTGTCCCGGCAGAGGGCAACCGCCGTCGCGTCCATCACCTTAAGCCCGCGGCTGAGGTACTCACCATAGTCCAGTCGCGGGAACCTGGTCGCCCCCGGATTGGTCCGCGGATCGGCGTCGTACACCCCGTCCACCTTCGTGCCCTTCAGCAGCGCCTGCGCCTTGATCTCCAGCGCACGCTGCGCGGCCGCGGTGTCCGTAGAGAAGAACGGCGCGCCGAGCCCGGCGCCGAAGATCACGACGCGGCCCTTCTCCAGGTGCCTGATCGCGCGCCGCGGGATGTACGGCTCCGCCACCTGCCTCATCGTGATGGCGGTCTGCACCCGCGTGTCGATGCCGTGCTGCTCCAGCGCGTCCTGCAAGGCCAGCGCGTTGATCACCGTGCTGAGCATGCCCATGTAGTCGGCCCGCGCCCGGTCGATGCCCCGCTGCGCGAGCGCGGCGCCACGGAACATGTTCCCGCCGCCGACCACCGCGGCGATCTGCACGTCCTGCGCGCGCGCCTCGGCGATCTCCTCGGCCAGGTGCGCCACCACGTCGGGCGAGATGCCCAGCGACTCGCTGCCAGCGAACAAGGCGCCGGAAAGCTTGACTACCACGCGGTGCCAGCCGGCGTGGCTGGTCCCGCATTCTCGTCCGCTTTCCGGCGCCCAGTCGTCAGGCATGCGGTTGTTCGCCTGGCCTCGGGCCGCTGCCCGGCCTCGTGCCGGGCCTCAGGCCTGACCGACCTGGAACCGGGCGAAGCCACGCACGGTCACGCCGTCGGCCTTGAGCACCTGCCCCACCGACTGCTTCGGCTCCTTCACGAACGCCTGCTCGGTGAGCACCACGTCCTTGTAGAAGGCGCCCACCCGGCCCTCGACGATCTTCGGGATCGCCTGTTCCGGCTTGCCCTCCTCGCGGGTGATCTGCTCGGCGATCCGGCGCTCCTTCTCGGTCACGTCGGCCGGCACCTCGTCCCGCGTCACGTACTGCGGGCGCATCGCCGCGATCTGCTGGGCCAGGTCCCTGGCCACGCCCTCGCTCGGCTTGTCCAGCTGCACGAGCACGCCGAGGGTCGGCGGCAGGTCACGGTCGGAGCGGTGCAGGTAGCTGCTCACGTACCCGCCCTCGAACCGGGCGTAGCGGCCCAGCTCGATCTTCTCCTTGATCGAGGAGCTGGCCTCCTCGATGAGCTGCTCGACGGTCTTGCCCTGTCCGGCCTCGGTGGTCAGCAGGGCGAGCCGGTCGGTGACCTTGTTCGCCAGCGCCGCCTCCGCGATCTTGCCCGCCAGCACCTGGAACTGCTCGTTCTTCGCCACGAAGTCGGTCTCGCAGTTCAGCTCCACGAGCACGCCAGCGCTGTTCCCGTCGAGCTCGGCCGTCACCAGGCCGTTGCCCGCCGTGCGGGCGGCGCGCTTGCCCGCGTCCTTGACGCCCTTGAGCCGCAGGATCTCGATGGCGGCGTTCAGGTCGCCGTCGGCCTCCTGGAGGGCGTTCTTGCAGTCCATCATTCCGGCGCCGGTCTGCTCCCGCAGCCGCTTCACGTCAGCGGTGGAGAAATTCGCCATGTCCTGATCCCTCGTTCGTCAGTCTTTGTCTCGTCATCGTCGTCTCGTCATCGTTGGCGGTCGCTGGCGGCTTGCCTGCAGCTTGCCGACGGCAGGTCTTGCCTTACGGGAAGCTGCTAGCGGCTTTCCTGGCCTCTGCTCCTCGCTCGGTTACTCGGCGACTTCGGTGACTTCGGCCTGCGCCTCGGCCACTTGCTCGGCGGCCGGCCCGGTCTCGCTCACCACGTCGCCCTCGAGCGCCGCCTCTTCCGCGGCGTCCTCTGCCTCGGCAGCGGCCTCATCCGCCTGGGCGTTCTCGGTCTCCGCGGCCGCCACGGCCTCGGCTGGCGTCGTCACGGCCGCCACGGCAGCGCCGTCGGGGGCCGCGGCCGTGTTGCCCTGGAGCAGGTCCCGCTCCCACTCAGGCAGCGGCTCCTCGCTGGTGAACTGGTCGTCGGCCGGCTTCTCGTCGCCGTCCGACGCGCCGGCCCGTGCGATCAGGCCGTCCGCCACCGCGTCCGCCACCACCCGCGTAAGGAGTGCAACACTGCGGATGGCGTCGTCGTTCCCGGGAATCGGGTAAGTGACCTCGTCCGGGTCGCAGTTGGTGTCGAGGATGCCCACGACAGGGATGCCCAGCTTGCGCGCCTCGCTGACCGCGATGTGCTCCTTCTTGGTGTCCACCACCCAGATCGCGCTCGGCACCCGCGCCATGTCCCTGATGCCGCCCAGCGTCCGATCGAGCTTGTCCCGCTCGCGCTTGAGCTGCAGCAGCTCCTTCTTGGTCATGCCGGATCCGGGCACGTCGCTGAAGTCGATCTCCTCGAGCTCCTTCAGCCGCTGCAGCCGCTTGAACACGGTGGAGAAGTTCGTCAGCATGCCGCCCAGCCAGCGCTGGTTCACGAAGGGCATGCCCACCCGGCGCGCCTGCTCGGCGATCGCCTCCTGGGCCTGCTTCTTCGTGCCGACGTAAAGGATCGAGCCGCCGTGGGCGACCGTCTCCTTGATGAACTCGTACGCGCGGTCGATGTACTCGAGCGACTGCTGCAAGTCAATGATGTAGATGCCGTTGCGCTCGGTGAAGATGTAGCGCTTCATCTTCGGGTTCCAGCGCCGGGTCTGATGCCCGAAGTGGACGCCGCTCTCAAGGAGCTGCCTCATGGTGACGACCGGGGCCATGCCGGTAGTCCCTTCTGCTCGTGCGCCGAGCCGCGTGGGCTGGCGCGTTCCGGTTGCTGCCTGGCGCCCGTGCGCACCCGCGGCGGGCGCTGCCCGCCGACCGATGGATGCGCCCCGCCGAAATCTCGGTGGCAAGCGGGCGCGCGAATTCGTCTTCCGGAGCCCGTGCAGCGCACGGGTACCCCGGAGGATCGTCAGTAGTCTACCTGGCCGCTCAGGCGCGCGGGTGAGCCTGGCGATAGCTGGAGCGAAGCCGTTCGATAGACACGTGGGTGTAGATCTGCGTGGTGCCCAGCGACGCGTGGCCCAGTATCTCCTGGACACTGCGCAGGTCGGCGCCGCCCTCCAGCAGGTGGGTGGCGGCGGTGTGCCGCAGCCCGTGCGGCCCGGCGTCGGGCGCACCGGGCACCGCGGCCAGTCGCTGGTGCACGACCCGGCGGGCGGCCCGCGGATCGAGCCGGCCGCCGCGGGCGCCGAGGAACAGCGCGGGCCCGCTGGCCGCGGTGGCCAGCACCCGGCGGCCGTCGCGCCGCCAGCGGGCCAGCATCCGGTGCGCGGGCAGGCCCATCGGCACGGTGCGCTCCCGGCGGCCCTTGCCCAGCACCCGGACGCAGCGGCGTTCGTCGTCCACGTCGTCGACGTCGAGACCGCATAGTTCGCTCACCCGGATGCCGGTCGCGTAGAGCAGTTCGACCAGCGCGGCGTCGCGCAGCGCTACCGCGGCCGCGGCCGGGTCGCGGCTGGCCGCGGCGGCGTCATGGGCGGCGGTGCGCTGGGGGGCGTCGGCGTGAGCGGCGGCGTCGGATTGCTGGGCGGCGGCGCTGGCGTGCTGGGCGGCAGCGCCGGCGTGCTCGGCGGCGCCGGCGTGCTGGGCGGCGGCGTCGAGCACGCTGGCCATCTCGTCCTGGCGCAGCACGTGCGGCAGCGTGCGGTGCGCCTTGGGTGTGCCGAGCAGCGGCCCCGGGTCGCTGGCCAGCCAGCCCCGGGCATGCGCGAAGGCGGTGAACGTCCGGGCCGCGGCGCCGCGCCGGGCCAGCGTGCTGCGGGCCTGGCCGCCGGCCCACTGGCGGGCCAGCCAGCTGCGCAGCAGGCCGGCGTCCAGTTCGTCGGGCTCGGTGACGCCGCACTGCCCGGCGTGCTCCAGCAGCGACCGGATGTCGCCCAGGTAGGCGCGCACGGTGTGCGGCGACAGCCCGCGCTCGGCGGCGAGGTGCCGCCCGAACTCGCGCTGCGCGCGCAGCAGCGCGGACGGCAGCCCGCCGTCGGCCGCCGCCTGGTCGTCTGCCTGGGCGGTGCCGGGCTGCACGGGGTCGACGGCCGGGCTCACCACTTCAGTGTCGCGCCCTGGCCGGCTTGCCCCGCGCCGACCCGCCGGGCCCGGGCCCCCGCAAAGTCCGGGCCCCCGCAAAGTCCGGGCCTGGGCACTCCTGGGGACTACGCCGCGGCCGCGCCGGCCGGACGGGGCCCCGGCTCCCTGACGAAGGCCACGGCGGCGACGGCGAACCCGGGCGCGGTGAGGCCCCAGGCCAGGCCGTCGAGTGTGTGGTTGGGCACGATGACCGCGAAGACGAAGTGCAGAACCTGGGAAACCCCGATCGTGAGCGCGGCCCAGCGGGGCACGGCACGTCCCCGCCACAGCGCGATGCCGATCAGCACGAGGCCGCTAACTGAAGGCCGGCCGCTGCCTGACCTGGGCCGCTTCCGGCTGAGCCGGACAACTTCAGCCGCTGTTCCGTTACCGGCCGCCTGGTCATCACGAGCCGTCCACGGGCGATGCCCAGGATCGGATCGTTTGGGAGTTGTTTACGGCCTATGCCAAGAAATGGAATATTCTGCACATGACCCGAGCGATCCGCCCCCATGTGTCCCACATCCCGCGCTGGCGGGCCGGCGCAGCCGCCGCGACCACCGTCGCTCTCTGCGGCGGCCTGCTCGGCGGCCTGCAGGCCGGCCAGGCCTCGGCCGCCACCTTGGCCAGCCACGCCAGCCACGCGGCCGGCACCGGCTGGCTGCCGTCGACGCCGGCCAGCTGGCCGCAGGTGGTGGACGAGTCGGCCACCCCGTCCCAGACGATCACCGCGGGTGTCACCGAGAACGCGCAGACCCTGGACACGGTCGCGGGCCGGCAGAGCACCCAGATCCTCAGCGTGGACCTGAGCAATCCCAACGTCCGGGTGGGCGCGGTCGAGGCCGGCGACAAGGTGATCGACCCGGCCGACGAGACCGTCACCTCGATGGGTGACCGGACCGGCGCGGTGGCCGGGGTCAACGGCGGCTACTTCGACATCAACGCGACCGGCCAGCCGACCGGCGGCTCGGTGGTCAACGGCCAGATCCTGAAGAGCCCGCCCGCCAACTTCAACGCCGAACTGGACGTGCTGCCGGACGGCACGATGACCATCGGCCCGGAGAACTTCTCCGGCACGATCACCGACGGCCCGGACGGCCAGCCGCTCGCCTCGGTCAACATCCCCGGCGACGCGGCCAGCGGGAAGATCACCGAGATCACCCCTGCGCTGGCCAGCAGCGCGCAGTCGCTGTCCGCACCGGCCACCCTGGTGACCGGCCAGACCAGCGGGAACGGCCAGACGCTGACCGTGACCGGCGTACAGACCGGGGTGACCAGCCTCCCGGTGCCGGCCGCGGGCACCGAGGACCTGCTCGGCGGGGGCGCCGGCGGCCAGTGGCTGTCGTCCACAGTCAGCACCGGCGACACGCTCACCGTCAGCTCGGCGCTCACCCCCAACCCGGGCCTGACCCAGCTCATCACCGGCGCCACCGTCCTGGTCAAGAACGGCCAGGCGTACAACGACCCGACCGGGCAGCCGCCGAGCGGGACGAACCCCGAGACCGCGGTCGGGCTGTCCCGGGACGGCAAGCACGCCATCTTCGTGACGATCGACGGGCGGCTGGGCGAGTCGGCCGCGGTGGGCGTCACGCCGGCCCAGGCGACCGGGTACCTGCTGGCGCACGGTGCCTACAGCGCCGTCCTGTTCGACGGCGGCGGATCGACCACGATGACCGCCAGGGTCCCCGGGACCAGCGGGCTGAGCATTCTCAACACGCCGTCGGACGGATCCGAGCGGCCGGTGGCCAACGGGCTGTTCGTGTACAGCACCGCGACCGCACCGGGCGCCCCGGTCAAGGTCGTCGCCGACGGCGGCCGGCCGGTGGTGACCGTGCCGGGCGCCACCATCCCGGTCGCGGCCTACGCCACCGACAAGAACGCCAACCCGGCCACCGGGACCGTACAGGTCAGCGTGGACCCGCCGTCACTCGGCCGGTGGGCGGACGGCAAGTTCACCGCCTCCCGGGCCGGCACCGGACGGCTGGTGGCCCGGGACGGGCGGGTGACCGGCAGCGAGCCGATCGACGTGGTGAGCAGGCTCGCCTCGGTCACCGTGTCCCCGGCCCAGCCCGACCTCGGCAACGGCGCCACCCAGCAGCTCACCCTGTCCGGGGTCACACCGGCCGGCGCCCAGGTACAGGTCCCGTCGGCCGCCGCCAGCTGGTCGGTGGCCAACCAGGCGCTCGGCTCGGTGTCCGCCGCCGGGCTGTTCACCGCGGCCAGCAGCGGCGACGGCGTCACCAACGTCACCGCCACGGTGGGCGGGGCCAGCGCGTCGGCCAGCGTCGCGGTCGGCAGCACCCCGTCCGTGCTGGACGACATGAGCGACGCGAGCAACTGGTCGCTGAACCTGCTCGGCGGGGCCACGGCCACGAAGACCACCGCGCCAGGCGACGTGCCGCCCGGCGACACGGCCTCGGCCTCGATGCAGCTCAGCTACGACTTCCCGGCCGGCACTGGCGTGAAGCAGGTGGTCTTCTCCCCCAACGGCACGATCAACGTCCCGGTCAGCTCTTCAGGCCAGGACCCGACCGGCGTCGGCCTGTGGATCAAGGGCGACGGGGCCGGCCCGGAACTGGCCGAGTCCTACATCGACGTCAGCGGGACCACGACCACGCTGTACCCGACCACGATCACCTGGCAGGGCTGGCAGCTCGTGGTCGCCGAACTCCCGGCCGGGCTGAACTACCCGCTGTCAGTCAGCTTCCTGGATCTGCTGACGATCTCCAACCCGGCCGAGATCAAGGGCACCGTCGACGTGGCCGACCTGGAGGCGCTGTACTCGCCGCGCCCGGTGACCACACCGCCGTACGTCGCGATCCCGAAGAACCCGTCCTGGCTGCGGTTCGAGGAGAGCGCCGGCGACTTCAGCCCCGGCGGCAGCACCATCCTCACCGGCGGCAACACCGGGCTGGCCGCCAGCGACCCCGGCTCGGCCGGCGCCAGCGCGATCACCGCCATCGGCCAGCGGCTGCCCAGCCTGCCCGCGCAGGCCAGGCCCAGCCTGGTGCAGGCCACCGGCGGGATGACCACCGACGGGGCGGTGCCCGACCTGACCTCCGCGCGGTCCGCGCTGTCCGGGCTCGCCGCCACCGCGCACGACGCGGTCGGCCCCGGCGAGACCGGGCAGGGCGCGCAGGAGGAGAACGGCAACTTCAGCCAGGTGTTCGGGAACACCCACTACGCCTACACCGACGGTGGTGCCAACGTCATCGTCACCGACAGCTCACACGGCGGGCTGCTCGCCTCCGACCCCTACCAGGCACCCAGCGAGCCGCAGTACCCGTGGCTGGTCCAGCAGCTCAGCGGCAACCGCTCCCCGCTGGTCATCGTGGCCAGCAACGACCCGGCCTACGACCCGCACCCGCGCGGCACAGATGAGTTCACCGACCGGTGGGAGGCGCAGATGTACGTCGAGCTGGTGCAGCGGTACCAGCAGACGCATCCGGGCATGCACGTGGTCATGCTGGCCGGCGGGGCGGGCGGGTTCGCCGAGCAGATCCTCGACCCGCAGGGCCAGCCGTCCAGCCCGTCCGGCGGCATCCCGCAGCTGACCGTGGCCGACCTGGGCACGCCGGCCGGCGCCCCGCCCGGCGAAGGCGGCTTCTACCACTTCGCGCTGCTGCACGTCACCGGCGGCGGCCTGCAGTTCACCGTGGAGCCGGTGCTGGCCTCGGTCAGCGTCGCCGCGCCGCAGCCGCTCGGCACCGGCCGGTCGGAGACCATGACCGCCACCGGCAGCACCGTCGGCGGCGACAACTACCCGGCCATCACGATGCCGGTCGCCGATCCCGCCTCGCACGTGTGGGCGTCCAGCAGCACCCGGGTGGCCACGGTCAACCCGGTCACCGGCGTGGTCACGGCACACCACCCCGGCCAGGTATCCATCTCGGTGACCTGCGGAGGCATAACGGCCTCTCATGCCTTGACGGTGACCGGCTGACCCAGGCCGCCGGGCCGGCCGCACGCGGTGGCGGGCGGCGGTCTCAGCTTCCGGCCGGGTGGCCGAGGGCGAAGATCGCTGCCTGCACGCGGTCCTGCAGGCCGAGCTTGGTGAGGATGCCGCGCACGTGGGTCTTGACGGTCTGCTCGCCGATGGCCAGATCCCGGGCGATCTGCCGGTTGCTGTAACCGCGGGCGATCAGCGCGAGCACGTCGCGTTCGCGCGGTGACAGCGGCCCCAGCGGGTCCGGCGGCGGTGGCCGGCGCAGCGCATGGGTGAGCCGGGTGAGCAGCTCGGGGCTGAGGCTGGCGGTGCCGGTGGCGGCGTCCCGGACGGCGGCGATGACGTGCTCGGCCGGGGCGGTCTTCAGCAGGTAGGAGGTCGCGCCGGCCTGCATGGCGCGGACGAGATGCTCGTCGTCGGTGGCGGAGGTGAGCACGACGACGGCCGGCCGGCCCGGCGTGTCGTGCAGCGCGGCCAGCACCGCGTGCCCGTCCCGCCCGGGCATGTACAGGTCGAGCAGCAGCACGTCGGGCCGGGTGGCGGCGGTGACGTCCAGCGCCTGGCGGCCGTCCCCGGCTTCGCCGACGACGTCGACGTCCGGCTCCTGGCTGAGCAGGTAGCGCAGCCCGTCCCGGACGACACGGTGGTCGTCGGCGATCACCACCCGGATGGTCATGGCACGGGCTGTCCAGGCACGGGCACCCGGACGGTGAGTGACGCGCCGCGGCCGGGCGCGGCGTCGATGTGCACGGTGCCGCCGAGTTCGGTGACCCGCTCCCGGATGTGGGCCAGCCCGGAGCCGGCCCGCGGCGCGGCCGGGTCGAAGCCGGTGCCGCTGTCCCGGACGGCCAGCTCGACGTGCCCGTCCTGGCGGGCCAGCGACACGGCGAGCGTGCGGGTGTTGCCGTGCCGGACGGCGTTGGCGCACGCCTCCTGGGTGATGCGCAGCAGGGCGTGCTCGACCGGCGCGGGGACGGTGACGTCGGCCAGGCTGGCGTCCACGGCGACGCCGAGCCGGTGCTGGTAGGCCGCGCAGATCTCGTGTAGGGCCGGGGTGAGCCCGGCGCCGTCCAGGCGGGCCGGGCGCAGCTCGATCAGCAGCGTCTGCATGTCGCGCAGCGCCTCCTCGCTGATCCGCTCGATCGCGCGGGCCTGCTGGTTGGCCGGGTCGGCGCGGCGCATTCCGGCCGCGATCATCCGCAGGCCGAACAGGTGCTGGGAGATCGAATCGTGGATCTCCCTGGCGATTCGCGCCCGTTCAGCGGTTCGGGCATCCCCTCCAGCGCGCAGCCGTTCAGCAGCCATTGCGGAACCGAGCTGCCGGGTCATGGTGGTGAAATGGTCCTCCAGCCGGCCAACCTCATCACGGCCGGAAGCGGGCAGGGCGACGGTGTAGTCGCCGTCGGCGACCGCGAGGGTGGCGCGCTCCAGTCGGCGGATCCGGCGGACCAGGCGGCGGGAGGCAAGCAGCCCGAACAGCACGCCGACCGGCGCGATGGCGAGCAGCAGCGCGGAGGGACCCGACAGCAGCGCGCGGTCCTCGCCGAGCTGGCGCAGTTCGCTCCACGCCCGGAGCGGGCTGATGAACCCGGGCGGCGACCACGGCGCCTGGACGTAGACGTAGGCGACCGGCCCCGGCCCGCTGCCCGGCTCGCGGGTGCCGGCGCGGCCCGTCCACGAGGCCATCCAGAGCACCGTGCCGTACCGCGTGGGCACGCTGCCGGCCTTCATGATGTGCGGGGGCGTGAAGGACGCGGTCGCCTGGACGGGCAGTTCGCTGTCCGCCGCCCGCCCGCGCGGGTACCGGGACGGCATGGAGGACGCGGCGACCGTGCCGTTGGCGGCGACCGCCACGACCGTGGTGACCGCCTGGCGGCTGCGGAACGGGCCGGGGATCGCCGGGACGGCCAGTGTGCCGTTGGCTCCCGGCCGGGCCTGGCCCGGCGCCGGCGGCAGCCGCGCGACGCCGAGCACCGTGCCGGCCGGCACGCCGCGCGGATACTGCCGGGAGAGCTGCTGGGCGTAGCTCTTCGCGGTCGCGTCCACCTGGGCCTGCAGCTGGCCCTGCACCCGGGCGCCGTTCACCAGCTCGGGGACCTGGAATCCGAGGGCGAGCGCCTCGACCAGCGCCACGACGGCGAGCGTGACGAGGATGTAGGAGGCGGTCAGCCGGCCCGACAGCCCCCACACCCTGCGCCGCACCCGGTCCAGCACACCTGCACGCTACCTCCGCGGCATGTCCTGGCGTATCCCTCCAGCGAGTGACCCGCAATCCTCCTGTGGCGTGATGCGCCCGGCACAGCTGGCCGGCACACTGACTGTCATGAACCTGCGCAGGTTCGGGCTCGTCGCGGGGGCGGTGGCACTGGTGATCATCCTGGTGGTGACCCTGCACGGGTCCGGGAACGCCACGTCCTTCCCGGCGCCGGGCCAGTCCACGCTGGCCGGGCTCAGCCTCCGGCAGCGCGGGCCCGACGTGGTAAACGGGGACGGCGACAGGACCGGCTTCTCCGTCGTCGAGACCGGCACCGACCAGGTACGGGCCGACGCTGGTCAGCACGGCGCCGCTCTCGCCGGC
This sequence comes from Streptosporangiaceae bacterium, assembly GCA_036501145.1. Classification (GTDB taxonomy): domain Bacteria; phylum Actinomycetota; class Actinomycetes; order Streptosporangiales; family Streptosporangiaceae; genus PALSA-505. Next base: position 14,496 of record DASYAV010000022.1, read on the forward strand.
TACGTGAGCCTCCCAGGGCGCGGTGACCCCCGTGGATGAGGCGGACCGGGGAATCGCGCCGGGCAGCACGGCCGGCCCGCGTCCGCGGCCGCGGCCCGGGTGGCTGACCAGGTCCCGCTGGCTCGTCCACCTCGGCCTGCTGGCCTGCGCCGCGGCGGCCCTCGGCACGCTGCAGCTGCTGCACATCCGCAACGCGATCCATGCCGACGTTGGGCTGGCCTTCGCCGTCCTGGTCATCGCCCACCTGACTCAGCGGCGCCACCGGATCGCCGGGATGTTCGCGCGGCTGTGGGGCTTTCGCCGGCGGGTGCTGCGCGAGCTGCGGCTGCTGGCCTCGGATGCGATCCTCGCCTTCGTCACGGTCAACGTCGTGGTCTCCGGGATCCTGGACTGGAACCGGGGAGCCCCGCTGCAGCTGCCCTTCCTCCCGGCACCTTTCGCCCGGTGGCACCTGCTGTCCTCGGCCGTGCTCGTCGTGTACCTGGTGGTGCACGTCTGGCGCCGGTGGAGACGGCTGCGCCGGTCCACGATCCGCTGACCCGGCCACCGTTGCGGGGTATCCCGGCCTATCCCGGGCTATCCCTCCAGCGAGGGACCCGCGCTAACCCCGGGGCGTGATGTGCCGGGCGGCTGCACCCGGAACGCTGGCCGCATGAACACGGCAATCGAGACAGAGCGACTATCGAAACGGTACCGGCGGGTCAGCGCGCTGACCGACTGCACGGTCAGCGTGCCCGAGGGGCGGATCTGCGCGCTGGTCGGGCCGAACGGCGCGGGCAAGACCACGCTGCTGCGGATGCTCGCCGGGCTGGCCGGCCCGACCAGCGGCACGGTTTCGGTGCTGCACGGCGCCCCGCGGCAGGACCCGGCATTCCTCGCCGACATCGCGTTCCTCGCCCAGGAGATTCCGCTGTACCGGCGGTTCAGCACCGAGGATCACATCCGGATCGGGCAGCACATGAACCCGCGCTGGGACGCCGCGCTGGCCCGCACCCGGCTGACCGAGCTGCGCATTCCACTGCGCCAGCGCGTGGGCACGCTGTCCGGGGGCCAGCGTGCCCAGGTGGCGCTGGCGCTGACGCTGGCCAAGCGGCCGCGGCTGCTGCTGCTCGACGAACCGGTCGCGGCGCTGGACCCGCTGGCGCGGCAGAACTTCCTCAGCACGCTGACCGCGGCCGTGGCCGACGCCGCGGGCCGGCTGACCGTCGTGCTGTCATCGCACCTGGTCACCGACCTGGGACGGGTGTGCGACCACATCATCCTGCTCGCCGGGTCGCGGGTGCAGCTCTGCGGTGACATCGGCGCGCTGCTGGCCGAGCACAAGATCCTGGTCGGGCCGCCCCACGGCACGGGGCCGGCCGGGCTCACCCACAAGGTCGTGCAGGCGGCGGCGACCGGCCGTCAGTCCACCTTGCTGGTCCGCCTCAACGGCCCGGTCATCGATCCCGCCTACCGGGCCGGGGAGGTAACCCTCGAAGAGCTGGTGCTGGGGTACATGGGCGCCGGAGACGCCACAGGTCAGGTCCTCACCACGGTTGGAGAAAGCTCATGAGCTGGCTCGTCTGGCGCCAGTACCGCGCGCAGGGCGCGATCACGGCCGCGCTGCTCGCCGTGTTCGCCGCGGTGATACTCGCCGACGGCTCTCAGGTCGCGTCGCACTGGCACGCCGTTCTTGTCAGCTGCTCGGGGAACAGCGCGTGCCTGCAACAGGCCGGCCCGCTGGTCAACGGCGTGCTGAGCGACCTGCCTTACCTGAGCCTGATCGTGCCGGTGGTGCTCGGCATGCTGTGGGGCGCGCCGCTGGTGGCGCACGAGTTCGAGGCCCGCACCAGCGACTTCGCCTGGTCGCAGAGTGTCACCCGGATGCGCTGGCTGACCGTCAAGGCAGGCTGGCTGCTGCTCGCCGCCGCGGCCTGCGGCGGTGTGGTCACGGCCCTGACCACCTGGTGGTCCGGGCCGATAAACGCGCAGGGGGGCAGCGCGTTCGTGCCCGGCCAGTTCGACACCCAGGGCATCGTCCCCATCGGATACGCGGTATTCGCGATGGCGCTCGGCATCACCGCGGGCACCGTGGCCCGCCGGACCCTGCCCGCGGTAGCCGTCGCGCTCGGCGGGTTCATCGCGCTGCGCCTGGTGATCAGCAATTTCGCCCGGCCGCACTACATGGCCGCGGTCACCACCTACTACAACCTGACCGGTTCCTTCACACCGCCAGGGACGGCCTGGGTGATGTCGCAGGGCGCGGTGAGCAGGACCGGGCAGATCGTGCCGGCGGGGTGGGGCTCGCTGTATCCCGCGCTGCCCGCCTCCTGCCAGCGGCTGCTTCCGGCGGGCCAGGGAAAGTCCCCGTCATTGAATGCCGTGTTCTCCTGCATGCAAGCGCACGGCTGGCGCGGGTTCGCCACCTACCAGCCCGGCAGCCGCTACTGGCCGTTCCAGGGCATCGAGACAGGGATCTATGTCCTGCTGGCGGCGGCACTGATCGCGGTCACGTTCGCCATCGTCCGCCGCAGGGACGCGTAGCGCCGTTCCGCTGGGCTGCGGCCTACGGCTCCCGGGCGAAGGCACGGACCGGGATGGTGCCGAATCCTTCGATACGCAGCGGCACTGCGGTGAACCGGACGCCCGTCGGGGGTAGCTGGTCGAGGCCGGTCAGGTGCTCGACGACGGGAATGCCGGCGGCGAGCAGCAGCGTGTGCGCGGGCCGTTCGCCGTCGTCGGTGTCGTCGATGTTGAGCGCGTCGATGCCGACGAGCGCGGCTCCGTGGCCGGCGAGCCAGGCGGCGCCGGCCCGGGTGAGGAAGTGCCGCTCCGTGGCGTAGGCCGGTGTCCCGAACCGGGTGTCGTCGCCGGTGTGCAGCAGCACGGCCCGGCCCCGGACGTCGTGTGCGGCCAGCGCGCCCACGTCGATTCCGTGCTGGTGGGAGCCGGTGACCCGGACGACCACGGCGGGGAGGTCGACGGTGCGGGCCAGCGGGACCGCGCTCAGGTCGCCCCCGTCCGGGTAGCGGTGGTAGGGCGCATCGAGGTAGGTCCCGGTGTTGCCGATCAGCGTGAGCTGGTCGATGGCGAACTCGGTGCCGGGGGCGTAGTGCTCACGCGACGCTTCCCTGGTCAGATAGGGGCTGATCCGCGGGCCGGGGAGTCCCGGGTAGGTGACCATGCCGGCCCGGATCACGTGGCCGAGTTCGAAGAACCGTCCGCCTGTGGCCGTTGGGCCGGCTGGGTGATCCGACGGCCCGCCCCGGGTCCCCTTGTGCGGTTCGGCGAAAACCTCGACGTTGCTGAGTTCGGCCGTGTCGGTCATCAGCAGGCCGAGCGAGGCGACGAACAGCGCGGCTATCTCGGCCTCGCGGATGTCGGGTCCGGGAACGTCGACGCGGAACCCGTGAACGGCCAGGTCACCACCGTTGCTGAAGGTGATGACAGCATCGAAGGAGGCACGGTACTCGGTCATGCGGCGATACCCACCCGGCAACCCTACTGAGGCTTGACGGGGCGAACGCCGGCTGGCTGGCGCTGCGCGGGCGGGTCGGCGCAGCCGTTATTCCAAAGAATTGCTTGACATCCTGTCGCCGACGCGCGGATTATCCCAAGCATGTCCTTGGAATCACCTGGCCAGTCCCCGCGGCCGCCCGAGGGGGCCACGCCTGTCCGGCGCTGGCGGGTCCTGGATGACCCGGTGGCGATCCGCGCGCTGGCGCACCCGCTGCGGATGGATCTCATGGCGGTCATGCACCGCCTGGGCCGGGCGACGACCGCGGAGGCCGCCCGCGAGGTCGGCGTCAGTCACGGCCTCGCCTCTCACCACCTGCGCCAGCTGGCAAAGTACGGTTTCGTCGAGCAGATCGCCGGCAAGGACAACCGGGAACGCCCGTGGCGGCTTGTGGCCACGTCCTACCGGTGGGGCGACGGCCTGTCCACGCCCGAGGGCACGGCGGCCACCGACATCCTGGAACAGGTCCTCGCCGAGCGCGCACTGTCGGAGTTCCTGGACTGGCAGCAGCACCGGGCCGGCTGGCCCGCTCCCTGGCGTGCGGATGCCGGCCTCAGGCAGTCGACCTTCTACCTGACCGAGGCGGAGTTCACCGAGATCATCGCGGCCATCGACGCGCTGCTCCGGCGGTATGCCGAGGACAGGCCGCTCGACGATCTCGCCTCCCGGCCCGCGGGTGCCGCTGCCATCGACTTCACGATCATCGCCACTCCGGCCGCCAAAGAGCCACCCGCGCGGAGCTGACGTGCGGACCGCCTGGCGCCTGGTGGCGGGTCATCGTGACCTGCGGCTCGTGCTGTCGGCCGCGCTGGTCTCGCAGGCCGGGGACTGGATCCTGCTGACCGGCCTGCTGTACCACGTCTACGCGCTGACCGGCTCGACCGCCGCGTCCGGGCTCACCATGCTGTCGTCGTTCCTCCCGCAGATGCTGCTCGGCCCGGTCGCGGGCGTCTTCGCCGACCGGTGGAACCGGAAGCTGACGATGATCGCCGCCGACGTGCTGCTCGCGGCCGGGCTGCTGCCGCTGCTGGCCGTCGGTGGCCGGGGCCAGATCTGGATCGTGTTCGCCGTGCTGATCTGGGAGGGCGCGATCCAGCAGTTCTTCTCCCCGGCGCAGCGGGCGATGATCCCGCGGCTGGTCCCAGATGAGCAGCTGGTGACGGCGAACGCGCTCAGCGGCCAGGTGGGCGACCTCTCCCGGCTGGCCGGCTCGGCACTGGGCGGGATCATCGTGGCGACCGGCGGGATCACCGGCGTGGCTCTGGCGGACGCGGCCAGTTTCCTCGCATCGGCGGGCTTGCTGACGCTCACCCGTACCAGCGGCGCGGTATCGCCGGGGCAGGGGCCGCCAAAGCGGTCGGGCCGTCTCGCGGCCATCGGGCGGGACCTGGGTGATGGACTGCGGCTGGCCGCCCACGACGGGCTGCTCCGGGCACTGATGATCTTCGCCCTGGTCACCGGCGTGGGCGAGGGGATCGTGGCCACGCTGGTCGCACCTTTCGTCCGGCATGTTCTCGGAGGAGGCAGCCAGGCGTTCGGCCTGCTGCTCGCCGCCCAGGCGATCGGCGGCATCGCCGGCGGCGTCCTGGCCGTTTCGCTCGGGCAGCGGGTTCGGCCCGCGCTGCTATTCAGTTACGGGGCTGTGGCGCTCGGCCTGGTCGACCTGGCCACCTTCCTCTACCCGCTCGGTTACGTCGCGGTGTGGCCGGCGCTGGCCGGCGGCGCCCTCGCCGGGCTGCCTGTCGCGCTCATGGTGGCGGGCATGATGACGCTCTTCCAGCAGGGCACAGCGGACAGTTTCCGCGGCCGGGTGTTCGGCGCATACGGCGCCACCCAGGGCTTCGCCGTGCTGGCGGGAACTCTGGCCGGCGGGCTGCTCGCCCGCCCACTCGGGATCATCGCGGTCATCTCGGTGCAGGGAGCCGCGTACCTGGCCGCCGGCGTGGTGATGGCGGTGTGGCTGCGCGATCACCACGCCGCGTCGCGGCCGGCAGGGCAGCAGTTCCGGCCGGCCCCCGACCAGGCCGGCGACCGGGGATAAGGCGGCGCCGGCTATTGCGGGCAGGTCCTGTCCAGCCGGGCGGCGAACGCGTCGAGGCGCGCCCGGTCCGGCGCGGTCGCCGAGCCGGCCTGAGTGACGGCGAAGGCGGCGGCGAGGTTGGCGGTGCGGGCGGCGGCCACCAGGTCACCGGTCCGCCGCAGCTCGGCGAGCAGCGCACCGGTGTGCGCGTCGCCGGCTCCAGTGCTGTCGACGGCGGTAACCGCGGGCGCGGGCACATGCCGGCCGGTGAATCCGGCACCGAACAGGGTGCACCCCCGCGGGCCGTCCCTGACCAGGATGACCGCCCCGGGAGCGAGCCGCCCCCTGCTTGGCTCCGGCCGGGTCGTGCCGAACAGCAGCCCGGCTTCACGTGCGTTGAGGGTCAGCAGCGAGGTGCGGCGCAGCACCGGCTCCAGCACGGCGCCCGGGATCTCCCCGGCGAGCGGTCCCGGGTCGAGGACCAGCAGCACGTCGCCGAGCTGCCCGCACCAGGCGGCGATGCCGGGCCCGCCCGGGTAGCACAGGTCGTAGCCGGACAGGTAGACCGCCTCACCGGGTCCCGGGTTCACGCGGCTCAGCTCGGCCAGGCTGAGCCCGGCTTCAGCGCCGGGGCTGGTGACGAACGTGCGTTCGCCGTCCGGCTCGACGAGCCCGAGGGTGAACCCGCTGTCGCCGGCCGGCTGGGGCAGGAGAATCCCGATACCCTCCGCGGCTAGCGCGGCGGCGATGACGGACCCGAACGGCCCGGTGCCGACGTGGCCGGCCAGGGCGCACGGCATCCCCAGCCGGGCCGCCGCGGCCAGGACGTTGAACCCGCCGCCGGCCTGCAGCACCGCGGCCGAGGCCAGCACGTCGCCACCGCGGTCGGGTAGCCCGGGCACGCGCATCATCACGTCGGCGATGACGCTGCCGACCAGAGTCAGCCGCGCTGGCCGCCAGGCACCCGCAGCGGTGCCGGCCGTCATCGGGGACCGGGGCCGGCGTTGCCGTCGGGTGTCTCCGCGGCCAGGAAGGCAGAGCCACGTTCGGATATCTGATCGCGCAGCGACAGCAGCTCACCGGCGAGCTCCAGCAGGGCCGCGTCCGGGTTGGCGGTCAGCACCGTTTCGACGGCGGCGCCGGGGAAGGCGGACAGGCCGTGGCAGGCGCCGAGCATGGCACCGGTCATCGCGGCCACCGTGTCGGTGTCACCACCGAGCCCCGCGGCAGCCAGGCATGCCTGCCAGGGGTCACCGGGATACAGCCGGGCCAGGGCGAACGCGGCGGGTACCGCCTCCTGTGTCGCCACGCCGGTGCCCACGAGCCGGTAGACCCGGTCGAGCGGGTCCGCCGATCCGGCCCGCACCAGGTCGCGAGCCCACACGATGCGCTCGGCCACGTCGGCGCCGGCGACGTAGTGGCCGCGGCGCGCGCCCAGCCTGGCCGCGGCGACGCCTGTCTGCGCCGCCTGCTCAGGACCGGCTCCGTCGATGCCCGCGCTGACCGTCGCCGCCACGGCTGCCGCCCCGGCGTTGGCCACCGTGGTGTCGTGGGTGACCCGGCCGACGTCGGCCACCACGTCCGCCAGCCGGTCCAGCGGGTCAGGCGGCACCGCGACGCCGATGGGAGCGACCCGCATGGCCGCGCCGTTCGTGTCTCCCCAGCGGCCGGCCTGATCGGCCGGCACGCCGCGGCGGAAGGCCTCGAGGGCCCGCCGGGTGGACGGCCCCAGCAGGTCGGCCGAACCGATCTGCTTCATGGTTTCCTGCCAGGCCAGCAACTCCCTGGCCAGCTTCTGGTGGTCCACCCGCCCGCCGCCGTCGACCAGCAGCCGGCCGACGATGAGCGCCTGGTCGGTGTCGTCGGTGACTCGCCCGGCGGCGGTACCCGAGCTGATCTCGTTCTCGGCCGGCGCGGGCACGAAACCGGCCAGCGTGCCAACCAGCTCGCGGATGCGCCGGCGGGACATCATCTGCGTCGGCATGCCGAGCGCGTCGCCGATCGCGAGGCCTACCAGCGCCCCCCGGGCACGATCGGCACGGGGGGCGGTCACAGCAGGTACCCGTAGCTGGTCTCCAGGCTGAAGTGCCCAGGGTCGAGCAACGTGGTTACCCGTTCGATCGGGGCACCGTCCTGCCCGTAGGTCGTGCAGGTGCAGGCGAGGAACGCGGCACCGGGCGTGGCATCCAGCGCGTCCGCGTCCGCCGCGCCGAGGTGGACCAGCGCGACCCGTTCCCGGCCGCCCACCGGGCGCAGCCCGAAGGCGGTGAGCGTGGCGGTCAGCGAGTTCCGGCACAGGCCGGTGCGGAGCACGTCCGCGAACTCGGCCCGCCAGGGCAGCCTGCTGCGCTCCAGGCTGACCAGCTCGCCGGTGGGCAGCCCACGCCGGCGGTCCAGGGCGAGGAAGCCCGGGCCGGGCAGGCCCAGCTCAGCGGCCAGGTCAGGCAGCACCAGCCGGTCAAGCCGGAGAATCTCGGCGGTGGTCTGCACCCCGTGCCGGGCCAGCGCGCGCGACCAGCCGAGCCGCTCATCCAGCCGGTGCCCGTCGAAGGCGACAAACGACCCCGCGCCCGGGTGCTTCTCGATCAGCCCGTCGGCCTCGAGCCGGGCCAGCGCCTGTCGGACGGTGCCCCGCGACACCTCGAACCGGGCGGCCAGCTCGTGCTCGCCGGGCAGCCGGCTGCCCGGCGCGAGCGTGCCGCCGATGATCTCCTGCGCCAGCCGCGATGAGACATGCGCGTGCTTGACCTGTACAGACATGTCCGACACGATAACAGGATGATCGCAGGCGGCCACCGCCGGCCATAGCCGTGGCCCGGCCGCTTACGAGGGCAGACGGTCCCGTCAGGAGCAGTAAGCATGGTCACTCTGCGGCGCAAGCGCCAGACCGGTACCGGGCAGGCAGCCCCGGGTATCCCGCTGGAACTCAACGGCACCAACGTCATCGGCGAGGATGAGCGCAAGGGCAGCCCGCGCTCGCTGTTCTGGCCCTGGTTCGCGGCCAATGTCTCCGTGCTCGGCCTGAGCTACGGGGCGTTCCTGCTCGGCTTCGTCATCTCGTTCTGGCAGGCCGTCGTGGCCGGAATCATCGGGATCGTGCTGTCCTTCCTGCTGGTCGGGTTCGTCTCGCTGGCCGGCAAGCGCGGCTCGGCGCCGACGATGATCCTCAGCCGGGCCGCGTTCGGGGTGCGCGGCAACGCACTGCCCGCTTTCGTCAGCTACCTGCTGCTGGTTGGCTGGGAGATCGTTCTCGTGGCGCTGGCCACGCTCGCCACCGCGACCGTCTTCGGCCGCCTGGGGTGGGGCGGCGGCAACGCGGTCAAGGTGATCGCGTTCATCGTGGTGATCGCGATCATCGTGGCCAGCGGGATGCTCGGATTCGACGTGATCATGAAGGTGCAGACGGCCATCACGATACTGACCGTGGTGCTGACCATCGGCTACATCGCGCTGACCGCCGACCACGTCTCCTGGCATATCGTCAACGGGCTGCCGTCCGGCTCGGCGCAGGCGGTCATCGGGGCCACCGTATTCGCCATCACCGGATTCGGCCTGAGCTGGGCCAACTCCGCCGCCGACTACTCCAGGTACCTGCCGCGGGGGTCCTCCGGCCGCGGCGTGGTCGGGTGGAGCACGTTCGGCTCCAGCGTCGCGCCGATCGTCCTCATCGTCTCCGGGGTTCTGCTGGCCGGCTCCAGCCACGCGCTCAGCAGCGCCATCGGCGCCGACCCGATCGGCGCGCTGACCACGATCCTGCCCACCTGGTACCTGGTGCTGTTCGCCATCGTGGCGATCCTCGGCATCGTAGGCGGGGCAGTCCTCGACATCTACTCCTCCGGCCTCGCCCTGCTCACCCTCGGGCTCCCCGCCCCCCGCTGGGCTGCGGCCGGGATCGACGGCGTCCTCTGCACCGCGGGCACGATCTACGTGGTCTGGTTCGCCAGCAACTTCATCGGACCGTTCCAGGGCTTCCTGATCACGCTCGGGGTGCCGATCGCCGCCTGGTGCGGCATCTTCCTCGCCGACCTCACGCTGCGCCGCGCCCCCTACGCCGAGAGCAGCCTGTATGACCCGCGCAGCCGCTACGGCACCGTCAACTGGGTGGCGGTCGGCCTGATCGTGGCCGGCACCGGCATCGGCTGGGGCCTGGTCACCAACACGCTCGCGGGCTGGCTGTCCTGGCAGGGCTATCTGCTCTCCCCATTCGGCCTCGGCGGCAAGGGCGGAGCCTGGGCCTACGCGGGGCTCGGCGTGGTCGTGTCGCTCGCGATCGGCTACATCGGCTATGCGCTGCTGTCGGCCGGGCGGGTGCGCGCCCAGGAGCGCGCCCCACAGCAGGCGTAGCGAAGACCGCCGCGCAACAGCCGGGAGACTGACCCGGCTGACCATGACGGGGCTTCGCGATCGGGGACATCAGCTCTCAGGCGGTGTCTCCCGCTCACTGCGACTTAGTGGACCAGCCCGCGGCGAGGGGCGTGTCAGTGCCGACCCGGCCGAGGGGCCCGGCGCCGCCGGGCGAGCCCAGCGGGGCATCCTGGCCCGGGAGGGTTTCGGTGAAGAACGCGATGTTGTCCGCCGCCCAGACAGGATCCGGTGTGTCGTCCGGGCCGAGGATCGCGTCGACCGGGCACTCCGGCAGGCAGGCGCCGCAGTCGATGCACTCTTCAGCGCTGATGTAGCGCTTCCGCTCGCCCTCGTAGATGCAGTCCACGGGGCAGCAGTCGACGCAGGAGCCGTCAAGCTCGTCGATGCACTCGGCAGTGATCACGTACGCCATGGATAGTCAGCTCCAGGTGAGCGTGTTGGCGATCGGGTAGATCCGCTGTATGTCTGCATGCCCCCGGTCACCCCAAACACGCCGGGGTGACCGGGGTCATGCAGCCGCAGTCCGTCAGCCAGGGGATAGCAGCCCCGAGAGTTCGGCGGCGCTCAGCGTGTAGTCGAGTTCGTTGATGGAGTCGAACGGGAAGCCGACCCGCTCGAACTCTTGCTCGACCGCGGTGGCGCTGTCAGCCTCGTAGAGCGATGCGATGAAGCCGGTGCCGGTGTTGACGTAGAGCTGCCGGAAGGTCGCGTGGACGTTTTTGGCGACGTCAGGGGCGTATCCTGCGATTTCCTCCGGTGACAGGCCGGGGGCTTGATGGAGGCTCAGGAATAGAGGCATGGCATTCTCTTTCGAAATAGGGTGCTTTGTCTAAATGGTTGCGCTGTGGGCTGAATGGGGGACTTGCGGCCTCCCTTCGCCTTGTACTGTAATGGTGGCCTCTGTTCCATGTGACGCTAAATAATGAGGCGAGCGTGAACCTGGAGGACACCCGGCGGATTCCGCCACCCGACCCCGATCGTGAGCCGCTCAAGGTCAACGTCTACGAGAAGATGTCCAAGGCGGCCGCGCAGCTGACGCCCCTGTTCCCCTACGACTCGGCGGGCGCGATCGTCCCGGCCGGCGCGGTGCTGGCAGGGGGCCCGGACATGGAATACGGGCACTTCTTCCACTGGAACACCATCAACGAGGTGGCCGTCACCTACGGCGCAAACAAGGCGATGCTGGCCGCCGGGCAGATCTTCGTGACCCAGCCACTGCACGGGGTGAACTCGTTCCTGCGGGACCAGAAGGACCCCGAAGCGTTCATCATCATGGTCATCACCCAGCACCAGTCGTCCTCCGGGGACCAAAAGGAGGCCATACTCGCGCGATGCACCAAGTGCAAGGCGGAGCTGGTGCGGATCGACTACGACGCCACCCCGCACGGCCTGCCCGGCTACGACGCGGATCGTTACGGCGCGGAGAACGACCCGGTTCGGCAGTTCGCCACGCTCGCGGGCTCCGTCGACTTCGTCGCCGCTCGCAACAGCGACGACGGGCGTACCTGCGCCCAGTGTGGGCACGTCAACGACAGGTTCCCCGCCGAGCGGTGGGGATGGGAGCGGACAGTGCAGCAGACCCGGGCGGTCAATGCTGCCTACCACGCCCTGGAGGAGGCTGGGTCATGAGCCGGCGGCGGATGCTGCACACCTTCAAGACCGAGGTGGGCGAGTACGAGGACGCCGCCGTGCTTCCGGTCGAGACCGACCCGCAGCTGTACCTGTCCCGCAACAGGCAGCCGCAGCCGTTCCACCTGATCTGCTCCAAGGACAACGTGCTCAGCCTGCTGTCTGGGTCCGCCCACGTCCACCTGCGTGACAGCTCGGTCAACCGTTTCCGGATGGGCATCGGCGACCACGTCTACATCCCGGCAGGCACGCCGCACCGCGTCGTGCCGGTCACCGAGGGCGTCATGCTTCGGTTCCAGCCGCAGGAGGCCGGGCTGCAGGGAGCCGCATGGTACTGCGACAGCTGCGACAGCGAGCTGCGGCGGTATGAGTGGGAGCACGACCACGACACGCCTGCGGTCCAGTACTACGCCGCGGCGTGCGCCCGGTTCTCCTCGGACGAGGCCGCCCGGACCTGCGGCAAGTGTGGGACAATGGCCGCGCCGCTGGACTTGGCCGCGTTCGGCTGGCCGCCGCCGGAAGCCTGATCGGCCGCGGGGCTAGCGGATGCGGTTTGGCTGAGCTGTTATCGCGGTGGCCATCAGGCATTCCAGCAGATGTACCAATACTTCCTTGCTGGAGCTCCGGTCCCGGGCGTCGCAGTACCGAACTGGGATATGAGCGTCGATGTCAAGAGCCTGCCGTACTTCATCTTCTTCGTAGACGTCCGCGCCGTCGAAGCAATTCACCGCAACGATGAACGGAATATTCCGGGACTCGAAGAAATCGATTGCACCGAAGCAGTCCCCGAGTCGCCGGGTGTCGGCGAGGACAACCGCGCCGAGGGCACCGAACGACAGTTCTTTCCACATGAACCAGAACCGATCCTGCCCGGGGGTTCCGAACAGATACAGCACCACTTCGGGGTTGATGGTGATCCGGCCGAAGTCCAGTGCCACTGTGGTCGTGGTCTTGCCACCCACTCCGCCGAGGTCATCGACGCGTGCGCCCACCTCGGACAGCTGTTCCTCTGTCCGCAGTGGCTTGATCTCGCTCACTGCCGAGACCATGGTCGTCTTGCCGACACCGAATCCGCCCGCGATCAGCAGCTTCACGGCCCGCGCGCCGGCAAGATCCGCGGGGTCGGCTGTGTCAGAGTTTGCGAACACCGTCAAGCACCGCCTGTAGCAGTTCAATGTCGGGCACCGCCGCAGCAGGTCGCGGCGGGCGGTGGATGAGAAGTCCGGCGTCGATCAGGTCGCTGATGAGCACCTTGACCGCCGCCAGCAGCAGGTTCATGTGCGCGGCGATCTCAGCGATGGACAGCGCCCGGTGCTGGCACAGCCGCAGGATCTCCCGGTACTCCCGGTCCAGGCCTGTGACGTCAGTCTCGGAGCGGGCGGCCAAGACCAAGGTAAGGATGTCGAGTCTGTGCAGGTCCCTCCCCGCCCGGCCCCGGGTCACCGCAAACGGGCGGACGAGGGGCCCGGGATCTCCTTCGAAGGGAAGGTCGGCTCTCATGGTGTGCGGCGGGGCAATTCCGCGGGTAGCGAGCGCGGGTTGACCGACAGGCTGCTGCCTACCTGCTGGACGGTCACGTTCATCTCGTAGGCCACCATGCCGAGATCAGCGTTCACCGAGGCGAGCAGCGCCAGGCAGGCACCCTCACCGGCTTCGGTCACCACGAGGTACCCGGACTCCAACTCGACGACCGACTGCCGCACTGCCCCCTTGCCGAACTCTGAGCCCACGGCGCGCGACAGGCTCTGGAACGCCGAAGCCATCGCGGCCAGGTGCTCGGCATCGTCTCGGTTCATGACGGTGGAACGTGCCAGCAGTAGCCCGTCGCCGGACAGCGCGATCGCCTGCTCGGCTCCCGTCACCCGCTGGACCAGGCCGTCCAGCAGCCAGTTCCGCTGGTCCCTGCCGGATGTGACCGTCATGTCTTCGTCGTTTGCCCGGGCATTCTCGTTCATCGGTTGTCCTGACCCATGGCCTCACGCCCCAGGCGCGTTCCTCGCTGAAATGCTGACATGGAGCCACGAGCCTCCTCCGGGCTTTGTGGTCGTCTCGACCTGATGATGTCTGCAGTCTGCGTGCTTTCTGACGTCTCCACGTCCGCCCGCAGCTCAGGTGCCAGGTTCGCCATCCGCTCGCGGTGCGGTAGTGGTGCACGGCCTCCTCTGGCGGGCTGTGGCGCTGGATCCGGGGCACCAGGAGGGGCTTCCCACACCGCTGGAGGGGCAGCCGAGACCCCAAGTTCCGGCAGGGTCGCAGACATCCAGTCGGGTTCTGCGGGTTGCAGTGGCTCGGCCAGCGGGGGTTCGGCAGGCGGGGGCTCGGCCAGCGGGTTCGCGTCTGTCCCCCGCCGCGGCTCGGGCACCGAAATCGAGGCCGTCCCGGCCAGGACCGGCTGCGGCTGCTCGTGCAATCCGCGGTGGCTCACTGCGGATGAATCGACGTCGGCCGGACCGTCGTCTTCCATGGCCCTGGACGGAATCAGCGTGATCGCTCTGATGCCCCCATAGGCGGACTCCAGCAAGGTGATCTTGATGCCGTGCCGCTGCGCCAGCTGGCCCACCACGAACAGGCCCAGATGCCGTTGCCCAGACAGGGCCATGACCTGGAAGTCGGGCGGGTTGCGCAGTGTCTCATTGAGCCGTTCGCGCTCCTCGTGCTCGATGCCGAGGCCCTGGTCCTCGATCTCCACGACCACGCCCTTGCCCACCACGTTCCCGCTCACCCGCACCGGTGCCTTCGGCGGCGAGAACACGGTCGCGTTATCCACCAGCTCCGCCAGCAGGTGAATGAGGTCACCCACGACACTTCCCTCAATCTGCACGTCGGGCAGCCGGACCGTGTTCACCCTCGCGAAATGCTCGGTCTCCGACACCGCGCTGCGCACGATGTCCTCCAGGCCCGCCGACTTACGCCACTTCCGGCCAGGCTGCCCACCTCCCAGGATCAGCAGGTTCTCAGCATTGCGACGTGCCCTGGTGGCCAGGTGGTCCAGCTGGAACAGCAGTTCCAGGTGCTCCGGTTCGCTTTGCTTCCTCTCCGCGACGTCCAGCACGTCCAATTGCCGGTGCACCACTAGCTGGCTGCGGTGCGCGATGTCCAGGAACACCTTGCTGACCCCGGCCCGGGTCCTGGCCTCGGAGGCGGCTGCCGTGACCGCCGTCTGCTGCGCAGTGTTGAACGCATCGGCAACCTGGCCGATCTCGTCGTCGCCATAGCGGGACAACGTCACCTCCGACTCCACGTCAACCTGTTCGCCGTTCCCGATGCGCGACACCACGGACGGCAACGTCACGTCGGACAGCTCGAGGGTGTCCGAACGCAGCCGGCGCAATCGGCGTACCAGCACGTTCGCCAGCAGGATGGCGGCGATGAACGCGGCGATGGACAGCCCAAGCACGATCGACCCGATGACAGCCGCCCTTTCCAGCGACCGGTTCGCCGAGTCCACGGCGGCGAACTGAGCGGCCTTGAGCTCATCTCCCCATAGCCCGAGCAGCACGGTGGACACCGAGTCCTCCGCGGAAACCCAGGACTTGAGGGGCATCCGGGGCATGCCGGTCCGGACGAGGTTGTCCTCGCCTGCCGAGGCAGTCCGCCACGCGGGGCTGGCCTCGAGCCGGGTGGCGGCCGCCCGCCCGTCCGGGGACAGCCTCGGCATCAGCGTCTGGAACTGGGTTCGGTACGCGCCTGCCAGCTGTGCCAGTTCCAGCCGGTCAGCCGGGGACAGCGGGCCGTGCACCAGCCAGCTCGTCGCTAGGGCGAGCGCATGCGACTGCACGTCGGGGAGCGCGTTCACGTCCAGCGCCAGCATCTGGTCCACGGCAGACGCACTATCGGGAGCCGAGTACGCGACCCCCAGGTAGAACGGTGAGCCGTTGACATCAAAGCTGGAGTAGAAGCCGTCAACCTGGCTGGGGTTCGCCCGCCCTGACCGTACGCCCTGACGCACTTCCGCCAGTGCGGCAGCTAGCTTGTGGAGTTCGGTGTTGCTGCCGAGCGCTGCCCCTGGGTTGAGGGCTGTCACCGTATTGCCCAGCGTGATGAGCTTGCCGATCGTCTTGTTCGTCGTGTTCCACTGCGCCTGAAGGCCCGCCTTCGCCTGCCGGTTCCCCGCGAGGGCCTGCAGGCTGATAGTCCGCTCATGCTGAATGTCGGACGTGATCTGAAGCATCGTCCCGCTGCTCTGCCCGAAGTAGGCGGCGAACTGGCGTGCCGAGAGACCTTCGTTGACGAGGTAACCAGCGACGGAGGCACCGGTGATGAGCATGACCGAGCTTGGGATCAACGCGATCGTGAGCACCCGGTTCCGGATGCTCGGCTTCCTGCGTCTGCGCCACATCCGCCGCCGGGGACTTGCCCGGAGATCGCCAGTCATGAATGCGCACTCTCCATGTTGACCACCGTCTGATTAAGGTCGAGCCAGGGTCTTGACGAATCATCGTGCTGGACATGTCAACGTATCGCGCCACATTAGCGCTCTTCTGTCTATCGGAGTTTGTATGCACCCGCAAGGGATCCGGCCCGTTGTCCCGGACCTGGCCGGCGTGCGATCATCTGGCATGTTTCGCATTGATAATCCGAAATGTAAGTTTTGCATTGGTCAGGGGGCTGCTGTTCCCAATAGTGAAGTTGGCGGGGCGGAGGCTAGCTGACCCTGGTGGCCAGGGCGGGACGTGGGGACCGGGCTGGCGGAGGTTGCCTCGCGGGCGGGGCGGCCAGGGCAGCGCGTCGCGGTGCCCTGAGGTGTGCTGGACGGAGTCGTAGCTGGCGGCGGTGACCTGGCCCGCCGCCTCGGACGGCGTCCGCACTGGTCAGCGGCATCCGCCTCGGGTAGGCACGACGGGCTGTAAAGCCGTGGTCCGGCCCGCGGCGTCCCGGAACAGGTGGCGGCCGCGCCAGCGGGACAGCAGCGGGCGCTGCCGACAGGGCGTACGAAAAACTGGCGCAAGCAATACGAGGATCACTCTGCGGCAGAATCGCGCATGCGAAGGCTGGCTGCGGCTAGTCACAGCTTGCCTGGGCCAGCGTTCCTGCTGCTCACGCCATTTGCCGTGGCCGCGCCAACCGGATGGCCGCCTTGACAAGAGAAGGCCGGCGGTTCGATTCCGTAAGGGATCTCCGCAGCGGTCTTCACGTTTCAGTTGGGCCTATTTCCACGTTTCGGTCTGACGTTTGTGCGTGCCGTGTCGTGGCGGAGATGTGCGTCTTGTTTTGTGTTTGCGTGTCCGTCTGCTGGCTTGGTGTACGTATTGTGCGGTTTCCCGGCGTGTCCACCAGAACCCGGCCCGGCGCCCAGCCAGGGACGCTGCCTCGGTGGCGTCGCGAGATTACTGTGGGGCCCTGACCATGCCCGGCAGCGGGCCAGCCAGCACTGGCCGGCCGCTCGCAGTCGCCCGGAGGTTGCATGCGTATCAACGTCGGTGATGTGTCCCTCTGGTTCGACGTATCCGGGCCGTCGGTCGTCCCGCAGGGAGACACAACGGTGGAGCGCCCGGTCCTGGTGGCTGTGCACGGCGGCCCCGGCCTGGATCACATGACGGTGAAGCCCGCCCTGGGGCCGCTGGCCGAGGACTACCAGGTCCTCTACTTCGACCTGCGCGGCCACGGCCGCAGTGATCGCAGCAGCGCTGAGTTCTGGAACATGCGGACCTGGGCTGACGACCTGCGGCGGCTGTGCGACGCGCTCGGGCTGCGCAAGCCGGTGGTTCTCGGCAGCAGCTTCGGCGGGGACGTCGCAGTCACCTACGCGGCCCTGTTCCCCGATCATCCTGGCGGCATCATCCTGGCCAACACGACCGGCGGCCACCGGGACAAGCAGCGCGTCATCGAGGCGTTCGGCCGCGTCGGCGGCCCCGAGGCGGGCGCCATCATCCAGCGCACCTACGCTGATCAGACCGGAGACCTCCAGGCTGAGTTCAACCGCGTCTGCTACCCGCTCTACAGCGCCACGCCGGGCTGGGCCGAGGAGTCCCGCCAGTTCCTGGCCCGGATGATCAGGAACCCGGACGTCGCCTTGCACTATCACCGCCACGAGGCCGAAAGCTTCGACCCGTGGAGCCTGCTCGCCACCGTCCGGTGCCCCATCCTGATCCTGGCCGGCGAGGACGACCCGGTGTGCCCGCTGCCCGTGGTCGAGGAGCTAGCCAGCCAGCTGCCGGCCGGAACCACCCGCCTGATCCGCCTACCCGGAGCGCGTCACACTATCTTCCGCGACCGCCCGGACCTCGCTTTCCCCGCCGTCAAGAAGTTTGTCACCCAGATCAGCGGAAGCCAGCCCGCCAGCTGAGCCCGGGCTGACCCCCGCGAGGTAGAGCGCGGTCAGGGCGAGAACCGCGGCACAGCCGAACGCCAGGTTCCGGTAGGACAGCAGCACGACCAGTACGGCGCCGAGGGCGTTCCCGGCGGCCTGAGAGGCCTGCATGACCAGCGATATGGCCCCGTACACGCGGCCCATCAGCTCGTTGGGCGTGTGTTTCTGGCGCGTCGTGCTGCCCCCGACGAAGAACCATGCGATGAAGAAACCGAACGCGGCCATGACCCCCGCGACCACGACGACGGCGGGCACGGCGATGGCGGCGGTGAGCAGTGCCATGGCGCTCAGACCGCAGGCCATCAGCCCGCGGTCCCCGATGCGCCTGGCTGCCCGGGCCGCGACAACCCCGCCGATCGCGCCGCCGACGCCTTCCACCGTGGTCAGCACACCCAGCCAGGAGGCCGGGCGGTGCAGGCCTTGGGTGATGACCTGCAGGCCCAGTGGGACGTAAATCCCGAACACGAGGAATGCTGCCGCGTAAGCGACGGTGATCTGCCGGAGGGCCGGGGTGCGGACGGTATGCGTCAGGCCGTTGGCAAGCTCCCGGGTCCAGTGCTCACGGCCGGCCGGCCCGGATGGGTGCTCCGCGACACGGAGGCAGGCCAGCAAGGCGATCGCGACGATGAAGGTGCCGGCGTCCATGACAGCCACCACGTGGCCGCCCAGCCAGACCAGCAGGCCAACCCCGAGCGCGGGAGTGAACAGCCGCATCCCCTGCAGGAGTGTCTGCTCGATGCCATTGGCCTCGGCGAGCTGGTCATCTGGCACGATCTCCTTGACCAGAGCGGCAACAGCCCGGTGCTCATCGTGCCGGTCAGCCCATACAGGAAGGTCACGCTGACGATCAGCCAGACCTGGCCAGGGCCGGTCACCAGAAGCAGCATCAGGGCCAGTCCCGCGCTGAGCAGATAGCTGCGGATCAGCAACGGCCGCCGCCTGCACCGGTCCACCAGAACGCCAGTCACCGGCGCGAACAGCATGCCCGCGGCGACCGCGCACATGTCCAGGGCGGCCAGGCTGGTCGAGCCGGTCAGTTCCTTGACCCAGACGGCCAGAGCTATGTACAGGGCGTCATCGCCGAGCGCGGACACGGCGCTGGCCGCATAGAAGAGCCGGACCCGCCGATTTGCCAGCAGTGCGCTCACGGCGCCCCCTCAGGTAGCCCGGGGCGCGGGCGGCAGCACCGGATGGGTGAACACGATCATTTCCACCGGCGTGTGGCCCGGGGGGCGCAGCGCAGGGTCGGCATTCCGCTTCCGGAACGGGGCCAGTACCGCGGCGATCTGCCTCTGCACATCAGCGACCTCATCGGGCGTGGCAAACAGCACCATCTCGCTGCCGCCGCTCACCTGGCGGATCTCGGCTGGATAGAGATCGCTTGCCGCCCGGTACCGGCGGATGTTCTCCATCCACTGACCGTGAATGACATCGCCGAGGGCGCGGGCGACGGCCCGCTGCTCGGTATCGTCGGCCTGCTCATTCCAGCTCAGCCCGATCTGGGTCAGCCGCCAGGGCCGCTCCCGCCGGTCCTCTCCCCCGGCATCCTCGAGGTAGCCGTACTTCGCCAACGTCCGCAGATGGTAGGCACACGAAGCCGGGGAGCCACCCATGAGCTCCGCCGCCTCCGTCGCAGTCAAGGTCCCGCGCAGCCCCACCGCGGCCAGCAGCTTGATCCGGATGGGATGAGCCAGCGCGCGCAGTTCCAGCGGATCGGTCAGGTTGCGCACCCCGGTCCGTGAGGCAGTCTCCGGGGACGGCCCGATCGGCTCCTGCCCGGAATCTGGTGCCTCGTTGTCCATGCGCCCAACCATAAGCCAGAAACACTTCTTTCGGAAGAAGTGTTTAGGAACAAGTCTTTCTAGCCTTGCCATGGGCGGCCACGGTCGGGCGGCCACCGTTCCGGCAACCGGCGCTGACAATACGCTCAGCGGTGCGTGTGACCGTGGGCAGAAAGCCGCTATTTCGGGCTGCCGTAAAGACACATTGCCACGCCTCTCAACCGGCCTGGTATCTCCGCAGCCTCGCCTGAACTGTGAATTTTCTGCACGGCCGGGCAGCCGCGGCGTGTCTCGCTCAGCGCCCCCCGGGTCTGGCCAGCGTGGTGCGGGCCGTCCAGCCCTGGTCCCCGCGGGCCACGAAGCCGGCCGCGGCCAGCGCGCCGAGGCAGCGGATAACAGTGTCGGTATCCACGCCCGCCGACGCCGCGATGGTGACCGGGCCGGCCCCGCCGCGGGCCGGGACCGCGTCGAGCACCAGCGCCTCCTGCGGGGCCAGGGCGTCGTGGGGCAGAGCGGGGCCGCGGCGCGGCACGGACATGTGCTCCCCTGCCGGGGCGACGCAGTCGAGCACGTCGGCCGCGCCGGTGACGCAGACCGCGTCCCAGTTCCTGATGATCTCGTGGCAGCCAGCCGAGGCGGCCGAGGTCACCGGGCCGGGCACCGCCATGAGCGGGCGGCACAGGTCCCGGGCGTGCCGGGCGGTGCTGAGCGCGCCGCTGCGCAGCCCGGCCTCGACGACCACGGTGCCGCGGGTGAGCGCCGCGATCACCCGGTTCCGCACCAGGAACCCGTGCCTGCTCGGCGCGCGGCCCGGCGGCCACTCGCTGATCAGGGCGCCGTGCACGGTGGCGTCGGCGAACAGGCCAACATGGCCCGCGGGGTACGGGCGGTCGACGCCGCAGGCGAGCACCGCGAACGTCAGGCCGCCGGTGGCGAGCGCACCGCGGTGCGCGGCGCCGTCGATGCCGTACGCGCCGCCGGAGACCACCGTCCAGCCGTGATCACCGAGCGCGGCCGCCATCTCGGTGGCCACGTGGATGCCGTAGCCGGTCGCCGCCCGCGAGCCCACGACGGACACCGAGCGCAGGCAGCCGAAGCGCAGGTCGCCCGACCCACGCAGCCACAGGGCGTACGGGCCGGCGTCGCCGAGCACGTCCAGCTGGGTTGGCCACTCCGGGTCACCCGGGCAGGCCAGCCGGACCCCGCGACGCTGCCAGTCGCCGAGGTCCGGCCAGGCCGGGGCGGCCGCGGCGCGGGCGGCCCAGCGGCGCAGCCCGCGGGTGACCGCCCCGGGGTCGCGGTCCGGGTGGTTCATGCTGGCCGGGAGCCGGCCGGCGGCGATGGCCGCGACGACGGCGGCCGGCTCGTTGCCGCGCAGCAGCTCACCGAGCAGCTGGTCGCCGGGCTCGGCCAGGCAGGTGAGCCTGGCACGGGCCGCACGCTGCCGCCGCTCGCCGGGGGTCATGAGCCGACTCCCAGCCAGAGGCCGAGCGCGTAGCAGGTCTCGTCCGGGCCTGGCCGCGGCTTGCCGGCCAGGTCGGCGAGGGTCCAGGAGACCCGCAGTACGCGGTCCACACCACGGGCACTGATCTCGCCGAGATCCATCGCCCGCTCCAACGGCACCAATGCACCCTGAGCGGGCGTGAATCGACGCCGCATCTCACTACCTGGTACTTGCGCATTCAGCCGCCAAGGAGTTCCCGCCAGGCGACGGGCCATCCGCTCTCGTGCGGACGCCACCCGCTCGGCCACGACGGAACTGGTCTCTGCGGACCGGCCATCGCTGAGCAGTTCCGCCCGCCCAACTGGGAGCAACTCGACCTTCACGTCCACTCGGTCGAGCAACGGCCCTGATAGGCGTCCGAGGTAGCGGCGCCTCACATTCGGCGTGCACGTGCACTTGGAGCGCGTGCCCCCACCTCGTGCGCATGGACATGGATTGGCCGCAAGAACCAGGCTGAACCTCGCAGGGAAACGAGCCGTCTGCCCCGAACGGGCGACCACCACCTCACCGGACTCCAGCGGTTGGCGCAGTGCATCCAGCACGTCGGAGGCGAATTCGGGCGCTTCATCGAGGAACAGCACTCCCATGTGGGCCAGGGAAGCCACGCCTGGGTGTATGGTCCCGCTGCCGCCGCCGACAATCGCCGCCTTGCTTGCTGTGTGATGTGGGGCACAGAACGGCGGCTCGCATATCAATGGGCTGCCTGGTGGCAACGTCCCTGCAACCGAGTGGATTGACGTCACTTCAAGAGCTGCGCCAGGCTCCAAGCTCGGCAAAATGGTGGGGATGCGCTCGGCCAACATCGTCTTGCCGGCACCTGGAGGGCCGAGTAGCAAGAGATGATGACCTCCTGCTGCGGATATTTCGGCGGCACGCCGGGCCAGGGGTTGACCGAGCACATCGGCGAGGTTAGGCCCATCGGGGCTACGACATGCACCCCATGCTGCGACGTCGTGAGAGGCATCGAAATAACGCGCCGCGTCTGGCCCATCACCGGATGCATCCCCGCGGATCCATCGCACTGCGGCCGCCAAGTTTGATGCACTGATCACCCGCATCCCTGGTACGAGAGCAGCCTCCGGCGCATTGGCTTCCGGCACCATGACCTCACCGAAGCCTGCAGTAGCTGCCGCAGCAACCGCAGGCAGGACACCGCATACCGGGCGCAGCCGACCGTCCAGCCCGAGCTCGCCGAGGAAGACGATTTTGTCCAGTGCTGCTGTTGGCGTTGCTCCGGAGGCAGCCAGGATGGCCAATGCGATGCCGAGATCAAAGCCGCTGCCGCGCTTGGGCAGGCTGGCCGGGGACAAACCGACCGTGATTCTGCGGTTCGGCCAGTCCTCGCTGCTATTCACGATCGCGGCGCGGATCCGATCTCTGGCCTCGCGAAGCGCCGTGTCCGGCAGGCCAACGAGGAGCAGCGCGACCAGCCCGTTTTCGATGTCGGCCTCGATCTCGACAAGGTGCCCTTCTACGCCGACGAGCGCCACCGAGTGCGTGCGGGCCAGCGTCATCAGCTGACCCCGCGGATGTGCTCGATGGTAAAGCCGCCGGAGCCGTCCCTGGTGACCCCGATGACGTCGATCCGGATGTCGTCGAACAGCACGCCGTTGGCGGTCAGCCAGCGGTAGGCCAGCTGACGCAGCCTGCGGTACTTGCGGCGGGTTACCGCCTCCAGCGGCGTGCCGTAGCGGGTGCTGGACCGGGTCTTGACCTCGCATACGACGAGCACCCGCCGCTCCACGGCGACGATGTCGATCTCGCCCACCGAGCAGCGCCAGTTACGGGCCAGCACGCGCAGGCCGCCGCGCTCCAGGTACTCGGCAGCGGCCTGCTCGCCGTCCCGGCCCAGCACATCCTTGGGGTGCATGGACACCACCTCCGGCACCAAACCTGCCGGGGACGGCAGCAGCCCGGGATAGCTGCTTGCGCGCCTGTGCAGGGCAGCAGAGCCAGGCACGCATGCTGTGCATATCAGGACCGCACTGTCAGACGCCTGTGCCTCGGCGCACGGATGAATGTATGCCCAGGTGAGGTAGCCGGCGATGCATGCCGGAGCGCACGTTGCGATAGCGGACGAAAGTCGGATAGGCAGAAAATCGTGGCTGGCACCTGGCACTGGCCATGACGGCTCCTGGGCAGCACGGCGGCCGACCCCGGCGGGGCAGGCGTCCCCGACCCCCGACCCGGCGACCGTCCCGGCCCGCGCGGATGCCGGCAGGGCCGGTCGCGGCAGCACGGGCCGTGTCTGGGCATGCTCGACTGGCCGCCGCGGCAGCGCAACACGATCCGCTACACGTTCCTGCATCCGGCCGCCCGCGACCTGTGGCCCGACTGGGAGCAGAAGGCCAAGGCGTGCGTGGCCCACCTGCGCGCGGTGGCCGGGACCGACCCGGACGCCCCGGATCTGGCCGCGCTGATCGGCGAGCTGATCGTGAAGAGCGCCGACTTCACCCGGCTGTGGGAGCGCTACGACGTGCGGACCGTGGGCTTCGGGCAGAAGACGTTCCGGCACCCGGTGGTCGGCACGCTGACGCTCGCCCACGAGGTGCTGCGGATCAACGGGACCAGCGGCCTGCGGGCCACGGTCTACATGGCCGAGGCGGGCACCCCCCGACCACGACAAGATCCAGCTCCTGGACCTGGCGGACCTGGACAGCATCGGCCCGGTACCGGACGAGCTGGCCAGCGAGGCAGCCCGCCAGGAAGGCTAGGCCGCCCGGCGGCTCATCGGCCGTCGGTCAGGAGCCGAAGCCTGACTTCGTGTCGGGGAGGTCGAGGTCGCTCTTGGCCAGCTCCTCGATGTTGACGTCCTTGAACGTGACGACCCTGACGTTCTTCACGAAGCGGGCGGGCCGGTACATGTCCCAGACCCACGCGTCCTGCATGGTGACCTCGAAGAAAACCTCGCCGTTCTCGGCCGTGCGCACGTTCAGCTCGACGGAGTTGGTGAGGTAGAACCGGCGCTCGGTCTCGACCACGTGGCTGAACAACCCCACCACGTCGCGGTACTCGCGGTAGAGCTGAAGCTCCATCTCGGTCTCGTACTTCTCGAGATCCTCTTGGCTCATGATTCCCCTCCGAGCACCATTGTCCCCCCGGGTCAACCTACGTGCAGCGCATCGGTGCTCAGCACCGCCGCGTCGTCGCTGCCGGGCAGCCCGGCCACCTCCGCCGGGCCCTCCTGGGCGGGCACCAGCTGGGCCGGCAGCACCCGGGCCAGGCCGTGCGCCCGGGCCGCCTCGATCACGTTGACGTAGGAGAACCGGTGCGAGACACACGGGCCGTGCGCCATCAGCGCATCCCGGTGGTCGGTGGTGCAATAGCCCTTGTGCTGGGCGAACCCGTACTGCGGGTGCCGCTCATCCAGGTCGGTCATGATCCGGTCCCTGGTCACCTTGGCCAGGATCGACGCGGCGGCCACGCACCCGGCCACCTGGTCGCCCTTCCACATGGCCAGCGACGGCGTGCCCAGGCCACGCACCGGGAAGCCGTCGGTGAGCACGAACCCCGGCTTGCATGCCAGCCCGGCCATGGCCCGGCGCATCCCGGCGACGTTGCAGACGTGCAGGCCGAGCCGGTCGATGTCGGTGGACGGGATGACCACCACGTGCCAGTCGAACGCCGCCCTGACCAGGTGCCGGTACACCTCTTCGCGGGCGAGCGGGGTCAGTTCCTTCGAGTCGGCCAGGCCGGGCACCGCGACCCGGCCGCCGGGCCGGAGCACGACGGCCGCCACCACCAGCGGGCCGGCGCAGGCGCCCCGGCCGGCCTCGTCGATGCCGGCCACCGGGCCGAACCCGGCCCGGTCCAGCACCCGCTCGTAGGCGGCCAGCCCGGAAGACGTGCGCGGCGTGTACCCGGGATTGCGGCCGTGCGGCCGCCACGGCCAGCCGGTCGCGGCGGCCAGGCCGGCGCGGGGAGCCTTACGTTCCTGGCGGGAAAGACGCCCTACGGCAGAACGTTTCCGGGCGCCCCCCGCCCGGCGTGCACGCCCCCGCAGGCTCTCACTCACTGGCGGCGGCGACGCCATCCGCGGGCAAGCCGCCGGCGCAGCCGCCGCTGCCCCCAGGTCAGCGGGACGGCGCCGATGAATCCCGCCGCGAGCGGCAGCGATGACCCGGCGGGCGTGACGGGGATGGTGAACGTATCCGCGGTGGCCGGCCGCGCCGCACCGGCGGCGGACGAGCCATGGCTCGCGTTCAGGGTGGACTGCTCGAAGGTCGGCGGGATGTTCAGCACGTGCCACCGGCTGGGCGGCCAGACCACCCAGAACGCCCGGCCGACGACCATGTTCTCCGGGATCGAGCCGCCGCCGGGGTAGCCGCGGTGGTCGCGGGAGTCGTCGGACACCGCCCGGTGGTCGCCCATCACCCACAGCCGCCCGGGCGGCACGGTGATGCTGAACGGGATCGTGGACGGCGCGTTACCCGGGAAGAGATAGGACTTCTCGCTGAGCGCGATGCCGTTGACGGTGATCTGGCCCTTGGGGTTGCAGCACCGCACGTGATCACCGGGGACGCCGATGACCCGCTTGATGTAGTCGGTCTGCCCCGGCGCGGCGCCGAACAGCCCGATGACCGCGCGGTAGAGGCGGTCGAAGATGTTCGGCGTCGGCGGCGTCGGCCCCGGGTCCCACGACCCCTGGCCGTTGAACACGATGACGTCGCCGCGGTGGATCGGCCGCAGGTGATAGACGATCTTGTTGACCAGGACCTTGTCGCCGATCTCCAGGGTGTTCTCCATCGAGCCGGACGGGATGAAGTACGCCTGGAACGCGTAGGTCTTGATGATGAGCGCGAGGACCAGCGCGATCAGGATGAGGATCGGCATCTCTTTGAAGAACGAGCCGCGCTTCTTCGGCTTCTCGCCCTTCTTCTTCTTCTTGCCGCCGCTGCCGCCGGGACCGTCGCCGCCGGTGGCGGCGTGCCTGGGCTTCTGCTCCTCGCCGCCCTCAGCCCCCGGCTGGGCTGCCCCCGGCCGTGCTGCCCCGGGCTGGGCCGCCCCGGGCTGGGCCTGGCCGTTGCCGGGCATGCCCGGCACGTCGGCACCGCCCTCGGGGAGGGCGGGATCGAGGGCGCGCTGCTCTTCGTCCATCACTGTTGTGAGCCTAGCGTCCGGGTCCATCCGAATGACTGGCAAGACAGGCGCAGCCGTCTCGGCAAATTATTGTCGTTAACCCCAGGCGGTGCCCCCACCGCGCGCCGCCCTACCTGGTGCCGACGCGACGTTCCTTGATCCGGGCGGCCTTGCCGCGCAGATCGCGCAGGTAGTAGAGCTTGGCGCGGCGGACGCGGCCGTGCGTGACGACCTCGATGTGGTCGATCGACGGGCTGTGCACCGGGAAGGTCCGCTCCACGCCGACGCCGTAGCTGATCTTGCGGACGGTAAACGTCTCGCGGATGCCACCGCCCTGGCGCCGGATCACCACGCCCTGGAAGACCTGGATCCGGGACCGGCTGCCCTCCTTGACCCGGACGTGCACCTTGAGGGTGTCACCGGGGCGGAAGTCCGGAATGTCCGTGCGGGCCTGGGCCTGCTCGAGGTCGGCGATCGCGGTGTGCATGGCTGTGGTTCCTCGCTGCTAGCTCTGCGTGCACGGGCATTTCCGCGTGCGGCGGCGGTCGTGTCAGGTCTGGGGCCTGGCACCCCGGAATGCACCCCGGCACGGCTATCAGGCCAGGGGGCGACGTTTCAGTGTGCCATATCCTCGCCGTCAACCGGAAAATGAGTCTCGGATAGGACCGCTTTGTCCCGTTCGTCGAGCGGGCCGAGCCCCGCCGCGAGGTCCGGCCGGTTCTGCGCGGTGCGGCGCAGCGCGGCGTCCCGCCGCCACCGGGCGATGGCCCCGTGGTCGCCGGACAGCAGCACCGGCGGAACCTCGTGCCCGCGCCAGACCCGGGGCCGGGTGTACACCGGCCCCTCGAGCAGGCCGGCCATGTCGCCCCCGCCGGCGCCGAACGAGTCGTCGGCCACCGACCGTTCGTTGCCGAGCACGCCGGGCAGCAGCCGGCACACCGCCTCGATCATCACCAGCGCCGCCGACTCGCCGCCTGCCAGCACGTAATCGCCGATGCTGACCTCGTCCACCTCCGCGCGGGAGCGCGCCTCGGCGATCACCCGGGAGTCGATGCCCTCGTAGCGGCCGCAGGCGAAGACCAGGTGGCTGGCCCGGGCGTAGGCGGCCGCGGTGTGCTGGGTGAACAGGGTGCCGCTCGGCGAGGGCACGACCAGCCGCGATTGTTTCCTTGACGGCTTCGCCTCGCCGGAGCCGCCCGGCAGCACGGCGTCGAGCGCCGCACCCCACGGCTCGGGCTTCATCACCATGCCCGGCCCGCCACCGTAGGCGGTGTCGTCCACGGTGTGGTGAACGTCACGTGTCCAGGACCGCAGGTCGTGCACGGCGAACTCGATGTCGCCCCGCTCGGCGGCCTTGCCGATGAGCGACATCTGCAGCGGGGCGAAGTACCCCGGGAAGATCGTGATGATGTCGATGCGCACGGTTCAGGGGTCCAGAAGCCCGGCGGGTGGGTCGATGACCAGGCGCCCGGCAGCCACGTCGACCTCGGGCACGATGGCCGCGACGAACGGGACGAGCAGCTCGGGCACCGCCGGCGTCTGCACGACCAGCAAATCCTGGCCATGATGGCGCACGTCGGTCACCGCGCCCACCCGGTCGCCGCCGGTCGTGACCACGTCAAGCCCGATCAGCTCGGCGTCGTGGAACTCGTCGGGGTCACCGGTCGGGGCGATGTCGGCGGAGTCGATGGTCAGCCAGGTGCCGCGCATCTGCTCGGCCGCGGTCCGGTCCGGGATCTCGGCGAACGTGACGAGCAGCTGGCCGGAGTGCCAGCGGACCGCGGTCGGGGTGAGCGGGCCTCGTTCGGCCGGGTCGGTGGCCAGCGAGGTGCCCACGGCGAACCGGTCGCCGGGGTCGTCGGTGTGCACCTCGACGGCCACGTCGCCGCGAACCCCGTGCGGCCGCCGGATCCGGCCCACGACAAGCTGCATGGCTTGAGCCGCTGGGCTAGCGGGCGCCGGTCGCGTCCACCAGATCGACCCGGACGTACTCACGGCCGGCCAGCGAACCGATGACCGTGCGCAGCGCCCGGGCGGTCCGGCCGCCGCGGCCGATCACCTTGCCCAGGTCGTCGGGGTGCACCCGGACCTCCAGGACCCGGCCACGGCGCAGGCCGCGGCTGTTGACCAGGACGTCGTCCGGGTGCTCGACGATCCCCTTCACCAGGTGCTCGAGGGCTTCCTCGAGCACCTCAGGCCTCGCTCCCCGACTCGGCGGTGGCCGCCGCGTCGTCGCTGGCCTTGTCCTCGGCCTTCTTGTCCTCGGCCTTGGCGACCTTCTTGTCGTCAGCCTTGGCCTCGGTGGCCTTGGCGTCGGTGGCCTTGGCCTCGGTCGCCTTGGCGTCCTTGGCCTCGGTGGCCTTGGTCTCGGTCGCCTTGGTCTCGGTCGCCTTGGCGTCCTTGGCGTCGGCTGGCTTGGCCTCGGTGGCCTTGGCGTCCGCGGCCTTCGTGTCGGCCTTGGCCTCGGTGGCCTTCGTGGCGGTGGCGTCGGCGGTGCTCTCGGCCTTCTCCGCCTTGCCCTTGGTGTCGGCGGCCTTGGTGTCGCTCGCCTTGGCGTCGGCGGCCTTGGCCTTACCGTCGGGCTTGCGCCGGGAGCCGCCGGCGGGCCTGTCCTGCTTGGCCGAGTCGGCGTCGGACTTCTTGCCCTTGCCGCCGCCCCTGGGCGTGGTCTCGCCGCCGGCCGGGCGCGCCCCTGCCACCTCGGCGAAGCGCTCGGCCCTGGTCTTCTTGGGCTCGGCGGTGCGCAGGGTGCCCTCGGCACCGTCCTCGCCACGGAAGCGCTGCCAGTCGCCGGTGATCTCGAGGATGCGGCGCACCGGGTCGGTCGGCTGCGCGCCTACCGAGAGCCAGTACTGCGCGCGCTCGGACTCGACCTGGATGAGCGACGGCTCGTCCTTGGGGTGGTACTTGCCGATCTCCTCGATCGCCCGGCCGTCCCGCTTGGTGCGGGAGTCCGCGACGATGATGCGGTAGTACGGCGCACGGATCTTGCCCATGCGCTTCAGTTTGATCTTGACAGCCACAGGTGTGGTCTTCTCCCAGATAACGTCGGTACGGGCGGCGGGCCTGGGGCCGGGTAGGGGCCGGCCTGGCCGCTCGCTGGGCGGCCAGCGGGGGAGAGAGGGCCCCGCGAAGCCGAACAGTCGCCTAGACATTGTGCCAGACGCCCGGACCGGACACGTAATCGTCCGCCCAACCCATGATCACCAACGCCAGCCTCGCCCCCACCCAGGCCAGCCATGATCACGGTCAACTTTTAGCGCGGCCGTACCAAAAAGTGACCACGCGGAGGGATCGGCCGCCGAAACGCGGTGCTGGTGTGACTGGTGGGGGTTTGGGGGGCGCTTGGGGCGCGGCTTCGATGAGCGCGCCGGGTGGGTGCGGGGCGGGTGGCTGAGCGCGGCGGGTGGCTGAG
The DNA here is from genome assembly GCA_036501145.1 of Streptosporangiaceae bacterium. Taxonomy (GTDB): domain Bacteria; phylum Actinomycetota; class Actinomycetes; order Streptosporangiales; family Streptosporangiaceae; genus PALSA-505. Next base: position 44,095 of record DASYAV010000022.1, read on the forward strand.
CCTGGGGTAGTGGGCGCGGCGGCGGTGGGCGCGGCGGCGGGCTGGGCGCGGCGGGCGGGTTTAGCGCTTGCGGCCGCGCTTGTTTTTGGGCTGCTGGCGCTTGAAGGCGGGCGGGACGTTGCCTGGCTGGCCGCCGCCGGAGTCGCCGGAGCCGCCGTCGCCCTGCGGGAGCTTGAGCCCGCGCATCAGGTCCTCGGCGGACATGTTGCCGAAGTCGGGCATGCCGCCGGGCAGGCCGGGCATCGCGCCGGCCTGTCCCCCGGCGCCCTGTCCCCCGGCGCCCTGTCCCGGGCCACCGGCGCCACCTGGGCCGCTGCCGGCCGCGGACTTGGCCGGACTGCCGCCGGGGCGGCCACCCTTGGGCTTCTTCTTGTTCTTCTTGTTCTTGGCGGACTTGGTCGCCGAACGGCGCATGCCCGGGATCGGCGGCATGCCGGGGATGCCGCCACCACCGAGCACCTGGCGCATCATCTTCTGGCCCTCGAAGAACCTGGTCACCAGGTTGTTGACCTCGCTGACGGTGACGCCGGACCCGGCCGCGATGCGCGCCCGGCGGGAGCCGTTGATCATCTTCGGGGTGCGCCGTTCGGCCGGGGTCATCGAGTTGACGATGGCCTCGGCGCGGTCGAGGTCCTTGTCGGAGACCTGGCTGAGCATCTCGCGGTTCTGCGCGGCGCCGGGCAGCATGCCGAGCAGGTTGCCGATCGGGCCGAGCTTGCGCACCATGTTCAGCTGCTGGACGAAGTCCTCCAGGGTGAAGCCGTCCCCGGTGACCAGCTTGCCGGCCATCTCCTGGGCCTGGTCCTGGTCGAAGGCCCGCTCGGCCTGCTCGATCAGGGTGAGCATGTCGCCCATGTCGAGGATCCGGGACGCCATCCGGTCCGGGTGGAACAGGTCGAAGTCCTCGAGCTTCTCCCCCGCCGAGGCGAACATCACCGGCCGCCCGGTGAGCTGGGCGATGGACAGCGCCGCACCACCGCGGGCGTCACCGTCGAGCTTGGTCAGCACCACGCCGTCGTAGCCGACGCCGTCGAGGAACGCCTGCGCGGTGGCCACGGCGTCCTGGCCGATCATGGCGTCCACCACGAACAGGATCTCGTCCGGCTGGGTGGCGTCCCTGATCGCCGCGGCCTGCTGCATCATCTCCTCGTCCACGCCGAGACGGCCGGCCGTGTCGATGATGACCACGCTCTGCTGGCGGTGCCGGGCCTCGTCGATCGAGCGCCGCGCCACGTCCACCGGGTCGCCGACGCCGTTGCCCGGCTCGGGCGCATACACCGGCACCCCGGCCCGTTCGCCGACCACCTGCAGCTGCTGCACCGCATTCGGCCGCTGCAGGTCGGCGGCGACGAGCATCGGGGTGTTGCCGCGCTCGCGCAGCCAGAGCGCCAGCTTGGCGGCCAGCGTCGTCTTGCCGGAGCCCTGCAGGCCGGCCAGCAGGATGACGGTGGGCGGGGTCTTGGCGAACTGGAGGCTGCGCTCCTCGCCGCCGAGGATCGTGACCAGCTCGTCGTGCACGATCTTGATGACCTGCTGCGCCGGGTTGAGCGCGCCGGACACCTCTTCGCCCTTGGCACGCTCGCGCACCTTGGCGATGAACTCCCTGACCACGGGCAGGGCGACGTCCGCCTCGAGCAAGGCGATGCGGATCTCACGGCAGGTGGCATCGATGTCGGCGTCGGACAGCCGGCCCCGGCTGCGCAGCGACGAGAACGCCTGCGTCAGCCGGTCAGAGAGAGTCTCAAACACGTTGCCTAGGCTATCCGGAGACCTGTTCAAAACGGCCACGAGACTTCGGGACCGGGGCTCACTCCGTTTGAATAGGCCTGTTTGGACGCAGTCAACGCCAGTCAGGAGAAGTAACCGTGCCCACCGGCCTGCTGCACCGCGCGGCACCGCCGCTGTCGGCTCACGGAATCGGCGGCGAGTCGCCCACCGTCGCAGGGCTGGTCTCGGGCGGGGCCGGCCTGCTGGTGTTCGTGGCCGAGGAGTGCCCAACCTCCGCGCATGCGCTGCGCAGCCTCGGCCCGCTCTGCGCCTACTGGCAGCGGGCCGGGCTGGCGGCCAGCGCGGTGTTCGAGGATCCGCTCGAGGTGGCCGTCCGGCTGGCCAGGCGGCTGGGCTGGACGGGCCAGGTGCTGGCGGAGGACCCGCCGTATGACACGTCGCGGGCCTACCAGCTGACCTCGGTGCCCACGCTCGTGCTCGTGGACGCGGGCGGCCAGGTGGCTGGCACGCTCACCGGGTGGGATCACCCCGCGGTCGTGGAGCTGATCGGCCAGGCTGAGGCGTTGCTGGGAGCCGAGATTGCCAACCCCCCGCCGGCTGAGCCGCTGCGGAAGCCGGGCTGCTCGTCGAAGGCCGCCATCGACCCCGCGCTGGCCGATGCGATGCTGGCGTCGGGCGGCCTGGACGAGCAGGAGGAGATGTTCGAGCTCGGCTGGACCGACGGCCTGCCGGTGATCCCGCCCACTAGGGAGCGGGTCGAGGCGATGCTGGGCGATCGGGACGGGTCGCGCTCGCTCGGCGAGGTCCCGCCGGCGATGGGCGAGGCGACGCTCGAGCGGGTGGCCGCCTGCGCGGTACTGGCCGGCTGCCGCCCGGCCTACTTCCCGGTGGTGCTGGCGGCCGCGGAGGCGGCCCTCGACCCCGCCTTCAATCTGCACGGCCAGGCCGTGACCACCCAGCCGGCCGGCCAGCTCATCGTGGTGAACGGGCCGGTCCGCGAGGCGATCGGGCTGAACAGCGGGATGGGCGCGCTGGGGCCCGGGTTCCGCGCGAACCTGACCATCGGCCGGGCGCTGCGGCTGCTGATCACGCTGACCGGTGGCGGCAGGCCCGGCACACTGGACCGGTCGACGCTCGGCCATCCCGGGAAGATCGGCTTCTGCGTCGCCGAGAACGAGGAAGTCAGCCCCTGGGAACCGCTGCACGCCGAGCGCGGCTTCGCCCCGGGCCAGTCCGTGGTCACCCTCATCGGCAGCGACGCCCCGCTGTCCATCTCCGATCACCGCAGCCGCACACCGGAGGACCTCGCCTGGATCCTCGCCTGGGCGGCGGCCAGCTCCTGGAGCACGAACTGGTGGCCGCTGACGGACCCGTCGGTGTTCGTGATCTGCCCGGAGCACGCCGAGATGTTCCGGGCGGCCGGATGGAGCAAGCAGCGGCTGCGCGAGTTCATGTTCGGGGTCATGCACAAGGCCGCCGGGGAACTGCGCCGCGGTGAGACCACACCGGCCGTGCACGCGGCCGACCCGGCGGCACAGATACCCAAATGGGAGTCCCCGGACAGCATCGTGCTGCTGGTGGCGGGCGGCGAGGCGGGACGCTACTCTGCGGTTCTTGGCCCCTGCACCGGCATGGGGTCGCGCATCGTCTCCCGGGAGGTGGCCTGATGCCCCGCGACTACGTGAGTCCCTTCGACCAGCGGGTGCGGCCAGCCGAGCCGCTGGCCGCTCGTCCGGGCGACGTCGCCGGGCAGCACGTGGTGCTGCTCGACATCCGCAAGAACCGCGGAGCGGAGTTCCTCGACCGGCTGGAGACGCTGCTGACGGCCGCGGGCGCGACGACCTCACGGAGCGCGAAAGAGATCTTCTCCAAACCGGCCTCGGCCGAGGTGATCGACGAGGTCGCGGCGCGGGCCGGCCTGGTCGTGGAGGCCCTCGCCGATTGAGGCTCGTGCACGTCGTGCAGTTTGTGCGACTTGGTGCGCTTTGAGCGCAGGGGCATTCCCGCGGTCGGCATCGCGACCGCGCCGTTCACCGACGAGGCGATCGAGCAGGCGCGCCTGCTCGGGATGCCGGGCTGCCAGGTGGCGTATATCCCGCATCCGGTGCAGCTATTGTCGTCCGCGGACCTGGCCGCGCGGGCCGACGCCGTCTTCCCGGCCGTGCTGGCCGCGCTGACCGGGAACGGGCCGCCCGGGCCCAGCGCCGGTCCGGGGTAGCGCCGCCCGGGCGGGTGGCGGGCGGCTACCCGGTCAGGGCTTCCAGTACGTGGGCGGCGATCTCGCCGCGCAGCCGCAGATCCCGCACCGGCTGGCCGGTGCCGTCTACCACGTAGAACACGTCCACCACCTCGGCGCCGAGCGTTTCCACCCGGGCGGCCCGCACATCCAGGCCGCATTCGCCGAGGGCGTGGCCCATCCGCCACAGCAGGCCGGGCTCGTCGTGGGCCCGGATCTCGACCACGGTCGCGGCGGCGGACGCGTCGTCGTACAGGGTGATCTTCGGCGGCGAGGCCGGACTCTTGGGGCCGGAAAGACACCCTACGGCAGTCCGGGCGGCTGGGGCCTGGGCGCGGCGGCGCAGCCGGGCGGCCACGTCGAGACGGCCGTCCAGCATCCGCTGCAGGTCGCCGGTGACCAGGGCGGGGTCCGGCGGGTCCCCGTATTCGGGTGCGACCTGCAGGACGGTCAGCGCGGTGCCTTCGTGGGTGGACACGTTGGCCGACCTGACCATCAGCCGGTGCGAGGCCAGCACGCCCGCCGCCTGCCAGAGCAGCCCCGGCCGGTCCGGCGCGACCAGGGTGACCTCGCCGTCGCGGACCAGCGCGGCCGGGCCGCCGCCGGTTACCAGGGCGAGCTGCTCGGCCCGCGGCGAGGCCGGCTGCGGCGGCGGCTCGCCGGCCAGTTCGGCCGAGACCCGGCGCACCAGCTCGGCGACCAGGCCGGCCTTCCAGTCGCTCCACGCGGCCGGCCCGGTGGCCTGGCCGTCGGCCACGGCCAGCGCGTGCAGCAACTCCAGCAGGGCGCGGCCGCGCACCGCGGCGGCCACCCGGCGCACCGTCGCCGGGTCCCCGAGATCTCGCCGGGTCGCCGTCTGTGGCAGCAGGAGATGCATCTGAACGGCTGCCGCAACAAGTTCGGCGTCCTGCGCACCGAAGCCGATGCGCACCGCGATATCGCGCGCTATGACGGCGCCGGACTCGCTGTGGTCGCCGGGCCAGCCCTTGCCCATGTCGTGCACGAACGCGGCGATCAGCAGCAGGTCGGGCCGGGACACCTCACGGGTGAGCGCGGCGGCCCCGGCCGCCGTCTCGACCAGGTGCCGGTCCACGGTGTAGCGGTGCAGCGGGTTGCGCTGCGGCCGGTTGCGCACCCGCTCCCAGTCCGGCAGCAGGGCGGTGACCAGGCCTTCCTGGTCGAGGGCCTCCCAGACGCCGACCGCGGCGTGGCCGGCGCCGAGCAGGGTGAGCAGGGCGTCCCTGGCCGGGGCGGGCCAGGGCACCGGCAGCGGCGGGCAGCCGGCCAGCCGGTCCAGGGTGCGCGGCGCGAGCGGCAGCCCGGCCTGCGCGGCGGCGGCCGCGGCCCGCAGCACCAGCACCGGGTCGGCCCGCGGATCGGCCGTCCTGGCCAGCACGACCTCGCCGTCCTGCTCCACCACGCCGTCGGCGAGCGGCCTGCGCTCGGTGCGCCGCCTGCGCTCGGTGGCCCGGCCGCCCGAGGCCGAGGCCCGGCCGCCCGCGGCCGAGGCCAGGCCGCGGTCGGCCTGCCGGAAGGTGTGCTCCACCGCGTAGGCGACGGTGCGCGCCGCGCCGGCCAGCACCCGCAGCAGGGTGTCGCCGTCGAGCAGGCCGGCCACCTTGGCCACCTCGTCCTGTTCCTGGAACACCAGCCGGTCCGAGCGGCGGCCGGTGACCTCGTGCAGCGCGTGCCGGACGTCGAGGATGGTCTCGTAAGCGGCCCGCACCCGGGGGCCGGCGGCCGGCGCCACCCAGGCGGCCGCGGCGGCCGCGATGGCGTGCGCGTCACGCAGCCCGCCCTTGGCCTCCTTCAGGTCCGGTTCGAGCAGGAAGGCAAGCTCGCCGGAGCGGGCCCAGCGCTGGGCGTGCAGGTCGCGCAGTTCGGCCAGCCGGGTGGCGGCGGCGGCCCGCCAGTCGGCCAGCGTGCTCTCGCGCATCCGGCGGGACAGCATGGTGTCGCCGGCCACGTGCCGGGCGTGCAGCAGGCCGAGCGCGACCTTGAGGTCGCCGGCCGCGGCCTGCCGGGCTTCGGCCACGGTGCGCACGGCGTGGTCGAGGTGGGCGCCGGAATCCCACACCGGGTACCAGATGCGGTCCGCGATGGCGGCGATGCCGTCGGTGTCGTCGTGCAGCAGCAGCACGTCGAGGTCGCTGCCGGGCAGCAGCTCACGGCGGCCGTACCCGCCCACCGCGACGAGCGCGACGCCGGGCTCGGCGCCGAGCAGGCCGGCCAGCCACCGGTCGGCATCGGCGCTGCGGCGGGCCCGGTCGGCGGCGAACGAGGTGACCGTGCTCACGGCTGCAGTTCCGGGCGCTAGAGCGCGTCGGGGCCGCGTTCGCCGGTGCGCACCCGGACGACGGTGTCGACCGGGACGCACCAGACCTTGCCGTCGCCGATCCGGCCGGTCTGCGCCGCCTTGACCACCACGCCGATCAGGTCGTCGGCGTCCTCGTCGTCGCAGAGCACTTCGACCTGGACCTTGGGCACCAGGTCCACCTGGTACTCGGCGCCTCGGTAGACCTCGGTGTGCCCGCGCTGCCTGCCGTACCCGGTCGCCTCGGTCACCGTCATGCCGTGCACGCCGAACGCCTGCAGCGCCGCCTTGACGTCGTCGAGCTTGAACGGCTTGATGACGGCGGTAATGAGCTTCACGCGACCACACCTCCCGCGCCTGGACTGGTGCTCCAGGTCCGACCCTCGGTCACGGGCGTTTCGCGCGGCCCTCCGCCGTGTTTCGCCGCTGTGAAACGCCGGGCTCCCGTGTTAAGGGGATGTTTCGCGGGGTCAGCTGGGCGGATCAGTCAGCGGGGGTGCCGATGATGGCGTCGACGAATGCCTCCGGCTCGAACGGGGCCAGGTCGTCGGGGCCCTCGCCGAGGCCGACCAGCTTGACCGGGACGCCCAGCTCACGCTGCACGGCGATGACGATGCCACCCTTGGCGGTGCCGTCGAGCTTGGTCAGCACGATCCCGGTGACGTCCACCACCTCGGCGAACACCCGGGCCTGGCGCAGGCCGTTCTGCCCGGTGGTCGCGTCGAGCACGAGCAGCACCTCGTCCACCGTGGTGCTCTTCTCGATGACCCGCTTGACCTTGCCGAGCTCGTCCATCAGCCCGGTCTTGGTGTGCAGCCGGCCCGCGGTGTCGACGATGACCGTGTCCACGTGCTCGTCGATACCCTCACGGACGGCCTCGAAGGCCACGCTGGCCGGGTCGGCACCCTCCCGGTCGGAGCGCACGGTGCGGGCACCCACCCGCTCACCCCAGGTCTGCAGCTGGTCCGCGGCGGCGGCGCGGAACGTGTCGGCCGCGCCGAGCAGCACGGTGCGGCCGTCGCCGACCAGCGCACGGGCCAGCTTGCCCGCGGTGGTGGTCTTGCCGGTGCCGTTGACCCCGGCCACCAGCACCACCGCCGGGTGGCCGGCGTGCGGCGCGGTGTGCAGCGTCCGGTCGAGGTTCGGGCCGAGCTGGGCGAGCAGCTCGGCGCGCAGCAGCGTCCTGGCCTCGCCGAGGTCGCGGCTGCCGGCCACCTTCATCTTGGTCTGCAGCTCGTCCACCATCTGCCGGGCCGGGGCGACGCCCACGTCCGCGGTGATCAGCGTGTCCTCGATCTCTTCCCAGGTCTGCTCATCAAGGGTGCCGCGGGACAGCAGGCTGAGCAGCACCGAGCCGAGGCCGGACTGAGACCGGGCGAGCCGGCCACGGAGCGCGGCGAGCCGGCCGGCCGAGGGCGGCGGCTTCTCGAGCTCGGGCGCCGGGGCCTGCGGGCTGGGCGCGGCGGGCGCCTCGGGCTGGTCCAGCACCGCCGTGCCGCTGCTCGCACCGGCACCGGACGGCCGGGCGTCGCCCGCTACCGGGGGTCGCGCCTGATGACCGACGGCACCGCGCTGGCGCGGCCGGACCAGCAGGAGATAGCCGGCCGACGCGGCGGCCAGCACGGCGATAACGATGATCAGAATCACATAAGCCATGGCGCCCCCAGTGTCGCAGACGGAGGCGGGTGACCACGACTACCGGGATAGGCAGCCGCGATAACAGAAGATGAGTCACCGGCGGCAACCGGTCCGTGGGGGTCCGGGGGCTCAGGCCCCCGGGAAACATTGCGGACCACCGGGAAGCTGGCCGCAGGCCAGCGAACAGGGTCACCCGTCTGTGGGGGTCCGGGGGGCTCAGGCCCCCGGGAAACATTGCGGACCACCGGGAAGCTGGCCGCAGGCCAGCGAACAGGGTCACCCGTCCCGGCCGGGATCAGACCCGCTCGTGCTCGCGGATCCGCTGGCTCACCACCGCGGAGACGCCGTCGCCGCGCATGCTGATGCCGTACAGCGAGTCGGCGACCTCCATGGTCCGCTTCTGGTGGGTCACCACGATCAGCTGCGACACCGCGCGCAGCTCCTCGAGGATGCCGAGCAGCCGCTGCAGGTTGGTGTCGTCGAGTGCCGCCTCGACCTCGTCCAGCACGTAGAACGGGGACGGCCGGGCCTTGAAGATAGCCAGCAGGAAGGCGATCGCGGTCAGCGACCGCTCGCCGCCGGACAGCAGGGACAGCCGCTTGACCTTCTTGCCCGGCGGCCGCGCCTCGACCTCGATGCCGGTGGCGAGCATGTCATCCGGCTCGGTCAGCACCAGCCGGCCGTCGCCGCCGGGGAACAGCCGGGAGAAGATCGCCTCGAACTCGCGGGCGGTGTCCTCGTAGGCGGACGCGAACACCTGCTGCACCCGGTCGTCCACCTCTTTGACCACGATGAGCAGGTCGCGCCGGGTCTTCTTCAGGTCCTCGAGCTGGGTGCCGAGGAACGCGTGCCGTTCCTGCAGCGCCTCGAACTCCTCCAGCGCCAGCGGGTTCACCTTGCCCAGCTGGGCCAGCTGCCGCTCGGCGACGTGGGCGCGGCGCTCCTGCTCGGCCCGCACGTAGCGGCGCGGCTCGAGAGGGACGTCCTCGCCCTCGGGCACCGGCAGCGGCACTTCCGGCCCGTACTCGTCGACCAGGGAGCTGGGCTCGATGCCGAACTCTTCCGCGGCACGCCCGCTGATCTGCTCCAGCCGCATCCGGTGCTCGGCGGCGACGATCTCGGCGCTGTGCGCCTGGTCCACCAGGGCGTCCAGCTCGCCGGACAGCTCCTTGGCCCTGGCCCGCAGCCTGGTCAGCTCCTCGGCGCGGCCCGCGGTGGCCCGCTCGGCGGCCATCCGCTCGCCCTGGGCCAGTTCCACGGACCGCTCGATCCGGGTGATCGCGATCCGCGCGGCGTCGGCGACCGCGCGGGTGATGGCCGCGTGCTGCCGCCGCTGGGCGAGCCGGGCCGCGGCGCGGTCGCGGGCGCGGCGCTCGGCGATGGCCGCGGCGGCCAGCGAGTCAGCCCGGCCGGCGATGGCCCGGCTGCGCTCCTCGGCGGTGCGCACCTCGAGCCTGGCCTCCATCTCGGCGGTGCGGGCGAGGTCGCACTTGTGCGCGAGCAGATCCCTGGCCCCCGCGTCGGGCCGGTCCTGCGCCTGGTCGGCCCCTTCTGCCTCCGCTTCGGCCTTGGCCAGCCGGCGCTCCAGGTCCTCGATGTGGGCGATGCCGGATTCCCTGGCCCGCTGGGCGGCCTGCAGCGCCTTGGCCAGCCGGTCGGCCTCGCCACGGGCGCCACGGGCGGCCCCGGCCAGCATGCCGATCCGGCCGGAGACGCCGGCCGCCGCCCGGTCGGCGTCACGCAGCGCGGCCTGCGCCTGGGCGAGCACCTGGCGGGCCTGTTCCTCGTCCTGGGTGGCACCGGCCAGGTCCTGCTCGGCCGCCGCGCAGCGCCGCTCGGCGGCGGCCAGCGCGGTGGCGGCCGCGTCGGCGGCGGCGCCGATCTCCAGCAGGCTGGGGGCCTTGACCGAGCCGCCGTGCGCCCAGTGCGCACCGAGCAGGTCGCCGTCCCTGGTGACCACGCGCAGCGTGCCGTCGGCCCGGATCAGCTCGGCGGCCTGGCCGAGGTCGTCGGCGGCCAGCACGCCGCCGAGCAGTTCGCGCAGCACCGGGGCCGCGGCCGGGGGCGCCTGCACCAGGTCGAGCGCGGGCCGGGCGCCGGGCGGCACGGCCCGGCCGGGTGCGCCGGCCCCGTTCTGGGTCACCGGGCCTGGCGCCGCGTCCGGCCCGGCGGTGATGACCAGCCCGGCGCTGCCCGAGCCGTCGGCGCGCAGCGCGGACAGGATGGCCACGGCCTCGTCAAGACCGGCCACGGCGACCGCGTCCGCGGCCGCGCCTAGCGCGGTGGCGATGGCCTGCTGCCATCCGTCGGCCACGGTGAGCATGCCGGCGAACGAGCCGAGCACGCCGCCGAACCGGCCAGGCTGGCCCAGCAGCAGCTCCGAGGCGTCGCCGCCGCGGCGCAGCGACTCCTCAAGGGTCTCCTTGCGGGCCCGCAGTGCGGCCCGCTCGCCGCTGGCCTGATGCTCCGCCTGACGCAGCCCGGCCACCTGCTCGGCGGCCTCGCTGACGGCAGCGACCGCCCGCTGCTGGGCGGCGAGCAGCTCAGCCCGGCCTTCCTCGTTGCCGGACTCGGCCTCGCCCGCCTTGGCGTGCTCCTGCTCGGCCTGCACGGCTCGCTCGGCGGCCTGCTCGAGCGCGTCGGTGAGCCGGGTGATCTCTTCCTCGGCGGCCATGCCGCGGCTGCGGGAGGCGCCGACCTGGCCGCGCAGCTTGGCCAGCCGGTCGGCCCGGGCGGCCGCGTCGCGGGCCTGGCTGGCGATCTGGCGCTCCACCTCGGCCAGTGCGTCCTCGGCGGTCTTGCGCCCGGCCACGGCGGTGGACAGCCGCTCACGGCAGGTGTCCAGCCGCTCGGCGAGCGCGGCCTCCTCCTCACGGAAGCCGGCCGCTTGGGCCTCCAGCGCATCGGGGTCGCGGCTGGGACGGTCCGGCTCGGGGTCGGCGGACAGGTGGCGGTGCCGCTCGGTGGCCAGGCTGGCCACCCCGCGCAGCCGCTCGGCCAGCGAGGACAGTGCGAACCAGGTCTCCTGCGCCTGGCCCAGCCGGGGTGCGTGCTCGCGTGCCGCCGCCTCGAGCTCGGCCTCCTTGGCCCGGGCCGCGGTGAGCCCGGACTCGAGGTCGGTGCGGCGGGCGGCCACCACGGCCTCACCCGCCCGCTCGGCCTCGAGTTCGGCGGCCAGCGTGACGTAGTCGTCGGCGAGCAGCCGGAGCCTGGAGTCGCGCAGGTCGGCCTGGATGACCACGGCCTTCCTGGCGATCTCGGCCTGGCGGCCGAGCGGCTTGAGCCTGCGGCCAAGCTCGGAGGTGAGGTCGACGAGGCGGGTCAGGTTGGCCTGCATGGCCTCCAGCTTGCGCAGCGCCTTTTCCTTGCGCTTGCGGTGCTTGAGTACCCCGGCGGCCTCCTCGATCAGCGCGCGCCTGGCGTCCGGGCCGGCGTGCAGCACCTCGTCGAGCTGGCCCTGGCCGACGATCACGTGCATTTCCCGGCCCAGCCCGGAGTCCGACAGCAGCTCCTGGACGTCGAGCAGCCGGCAGTGGTCGCCGTTGATGGAGTACTCGCTCTGCCCGGACCTGAACAGCAGGCGGCTGATCGTGACCTCGGCGTAGTCGATGGGCAGCGCGCCGTCGCTGTTGTCAATGGTGAGGGTGACCTCGGCCCGGCCGAGCGGCGGGCGGGAGGTGGTCCCGGCGAAGACGACGTCCTCCATCTTGCCGCCGCGCAGCGACTTGACGCCCTGCTCGCCCATCACCCAGGAGAGCGCGTCGACGATGTTGGACTTGCCGGACCCGTTCGGGCCGACCACGCAGGTGATCCCCAGCTCGAAGCGCAGCGTGGACGAGGAGGCGAAGGACTTGAACCCGCGCAGGGTGAGCGTCTTTAGATGCACCCCCGGGATCTCCTCCTCCGTCGCTGCCCGGCCATCTCCCGTACACCGCTGGCGGCGTCAAGATCCATGGGGTATGGCCTAGTCCGCACTGTACCGCGCGGCACCGTCAGTTCCCGGGATTCCGGCAGGATGGCGCCGGTGCTGGTGGCGAACGCCGTGGCTAAGCGAAGATCACGCGCAAACGAATAGGGACGCTGAATTCAGCGTCCCTATTCGGCGTTTCCGCCAGGTCATGCGGGTACTCGTCAGGCGAGTACCGGCTCACGGGGCCGAACTAGCAGGTCACGGCCGACCTCCGCGGCGAGCGCGTCCTTTTCGTCCTGAAGCCGGACAAGTTCGGCCTCAAGATCACGAACGCGCTGCTGGAGGCGGCGCATCTCGCTGACCATACGGAGATCGGGTCCGCCGACGTGGCCATATAGAGCCTTCGCCATTGTAAAAGGTCCTCCACACTGAGTGACCAGAGTGGGCGCGCACAGAATTATGGGCATAGGCACGCGCGGGTAACAGCAACTATGGTCCCACTGAGCGGGGGCTTGGTCAAGTTGATCGTGGTCCATCGCACCAGGTGGTCAGCGCGGTGGGACCCTTATTGTGCGGTAAATCCGGCGAATTCACCACGGGCGTCACCCCACTGCTCACGTACCCCGGTAACCCGCCCGGGAGTCTCCGGCCCGCCGAGCAGGGCGAGCAGTTCGCGGCAGGCCTGGCCGCTACCCTCCGCAACCACTTCGACCCGCCCGTCGGGCAGGTTGGTGGCGGTGCCGGCCAGGCCGAGCCTGCGCGCCCTGGAGCGTACCCACCAGCGGAAGCCGACGCCCTGCACCAGCCCCTCGACCCAGGCGGTCAGCCGCACCCGCGGCTGGCCCGCGTCACCGAGCACGGAGGGCACGCGGGCTGCCGGCTCCGGCGCTGCGCCGGGGCCGCGGCTGGCACTTGGGGCAACTGTAGGCGGACCGGTTCATGAACGGGTCACGGCGCACCGGCGTCCCGCAGCGCGGGCAGGGGCGGTCCTCACGGCCGTAGACGGCCAGCGAGCGGTCGAAGTAGCCGCTCTCGCCGTTGACGTTGATGTAGAGCGCGTCGAACGAGGTGCCGCCGGCCCGCAGGGCCTCGAGCAGCACCTCCCGCACCGCCTCCAGCAGCCGCTCGATGGCCGGCCTGGTCAGCGTCTGGGTCGGGCGCGCCCAGTGCAGCCGGGCGCGCCACAGCGCCTCGTCGGCGTAGATGTTGCCCACCCCGCTGATCAGTGACTGATCCAGCAGCGCCCGCTTGATCCCGGTGTGCCGGAGCCGGAGCCGGGTGGCGAACACCGCGGGCTCGAAGGCCTGCTCCAGCGGATCCGGGGCGATGTGCGCGATCGGGGCGGGCAGCACGGCCCCGCCGGGCACGAACATCACGTGGCCGAACGTGCGCTGATCGGTGAACCGCAGGTCCGGCCCGCCGTCGGTGAAGGTGAACCGCGCCCTGACGTGCGGGCCCACCGGCCGGTCCGGGTCGCCGACCAGGAACTGGCCGCTCATGCCCAGGTGGGCGAGCAGGGCGTCCTCGCCGGCCGACAGCCACAGGTATTTGCCACGGCGCCGGGCCGAGGTGATCAGGCGCCGGGCCATGGCCGCCTCGAAGTCGCTGGATCCGGCCAGGTGACGGCGCGCCGCGCGGGGATGCAGCACGGTCGCGGCCGCGACCGTCCGGCCCACGACGTGCCGTTCCAGGCCACGCCGCACCGTCTCGACTTCGGGAAGCTCAGGCACGTGTGGATCCGTCAGGTCATCGCGCTGGCGGCTAAGTCCTCGGCCGCCTCGTCCGGGGCGGAACCGGATTCCTTGCTGATCGCCGTGTAGGCGGCCTCGGCCGCCTGCTGCTCGGCTTCCTTCTTCGACCTGCCCTCGCCGGACCCGTAGGTGCGCCCGGCCACCCGCACGGCGGCACGGAACGACTTCTGGTGGTCGGGCCCGCTCTCCTCGACCCGGTACTCCGGGACGCCGAGGAACTGGGCGGCGGTGAGCTCCTGCAGCGAGGTCTTCCAGTCCAGCCCGGCGCCGAGCCGGGCTGAGTTGGCGATGACCGGGTCGAACAGCCGGTGCACCAGGTCACCGGCCGCTCCCAGGCCGCGGTCGGTGTAGACCGCGCCGATGACCGCCTCGAGGGTGTCGGCGAGGATGGACGGCTTGTCCCGCCCGCCGGTGCCCTCCTCGCCGCGGCCGAGCCGGATGTAGGTGCCAAGTCTCAGGCCGCGGGCCACGCCGGCCAGCGCGCGCATCTGCACCACGGCGGCGCGGAGCTTGGCCAGCTGCCCCTCGGGCAGGTCGGGATGCTCGCGGAACAGCGTGTCGGTGACGATCAGGCCCAGCACGGAATCGCCCAGGAACTCCAGCCGCTCGTTGGTGGGCAGGCCGCCGTTCTCATAGGCGTAAGACCTGTGTGTCAGGGCACGCTCAAGCAGATCGGGGTCGAGCGGCACACCGAGGGCGCGCTGCAGATCGTCCGGGCTGTGGCCGGCTCCGCCTTCGACTGGTGACGCATTCCCTGGGCCCACGGCTCCTCCTCTCGGTCACCCGGAGAGGTCAGGACGACGGAGTGATCACCTGACGTCGCTTGTAGGTCCCGCAGGTCGGGCAGGCCACATGCGGCAGCTTCGGCTCGCGGCACTGCGGGCAGCGCACCAGCGTGGGCGCGGTGGTCTTCCACTGCGCACGCCGGGACCTGGTGTTGCTACGGGACGTCCTCCGCTTCGGTACAGCCACCTCAGCCCTCCTGTCGATCCGCGGCGCTAGCGCCGCTTGAATGAGTCTCGCTCTTCAGTTCGCGCAGCCGGGCCCAGCGCGGATCCAGTGCGGCGTCGTGCTCGTGCGCGGGCCCGGCGTCGGCGAGGCGGGCCCCGCACTCCGGGCAGAGCCCGGCACAATCGTCCCCGCACAGTGGGGCTAGCGGCAGCGCGAGCACCGTGGCGTCGCGCAGCGCCGGCTCGAGGTCGAGCAGGTCCCCGTCCAGGAAACGGCGGTCGTCCTCGGTGTCCTGCTGGCCCGTGGTGCCCCCGTCGCGCTCGTAGAGCTCACGGAAGCTCACCCGCACCGAGCTGGTCACCGGCTCCAGGCAGCGGGCACACTCACCCGTCACCGGCGCCGACGCCTCCGCGGTGACCAGCACGCCGTCGGGCATCGCCTCGAGCATGACAGTCAGCTCGACGTCCGTGCCGGCCGGCACGCGCGCGAGCGCGACATGCAGGTCTGCGGGCGCCGGGACGACGCGGGTCTCGCGGTATTCCGATCCATGCTGGCGCCCCAGTATCCGGGTATCGAATACCAGGGGGCTGCGGGGATTGGTACGCGGAGTAGGCATGCTGGGTACGTATGACATCAGGGATTACCGGTGTGGGCTGGGCCGAAGCGCAAGCCTACCTGCGGTCTTGAGTGAAACCCAACTCAGGCTTCGATTTCTGGGATCTTGCGGCCGCTGGAGGCTTCCTCAAGGCTGGCTGAGCCCGGACCCGTCGTGCTGCGCGGCCATCCGCTCGCGCAGCCTGGCCAGCACCAGGTCGGGCACCAGCCCGGACACGTCGCCGCCGTAGCCGACCACCTCTTTGACCAGGCTGGAGCGCAGGAACGCATACAGCGGGTTGGTCGTCATGAACAGCGTCTCGACGCCGGCCAGACGGTAGTTCATCTGGGACATCATCTGCTCGTACTCGAAGTCGCTGACCGCGCGCAGGCCCTTGACGATGGCCGAGATGTCGTGCTCCTTGCAGAAGTCGACGATCAGGCCGTGGAACCTGGCCACCCGCACGTTGCGGTAGCCGGCGGTGACCTCCCGCAGCATCTCCACCCGCTCGTCGGTGGTGAACAGCGTGTGCTTGGAGATGTTGATCAGCACCGCCACCACGACCTCGTCGTGGAGGCGGGCAGCCCGCTCAATGATGTCGAGATGCCCGTTGGTGACGGGATCGAACGAACCGGGACAGACGACCCGACTCACGAGGTCCCACCCTTCTGGCCAGCGGTCATGCCTGCAGTGTGCCGGTGGCGAGACCGTACCAGAAGGTCCCCTCACCGTATTTCCGCGCCCTGTCCGCGGTGTACCCGTCCGGCCAGTCGACCGGCCCTGACCTGGTGCTCCGCTCGACGGCGACGAGCGCACCCGGGGCCAGCCAGCCCGCGCCGGCCAGCGTGGCGAGCATCGCGGTAACCGCCTCGCCGGGCAGCGGGTAGGGCGGGTCGGCGAAGACCACGCCGAACGGCCCGCCGCCGAGGCCGGCCGGGCCGCGGGCCAGCACCGTCTCCACCCGGCCCGGGATGACCTGCGCGCCGGGCAGGGCGAGCGCCGCGACGTTGGCCCGGATCACCCGCAGCGCCCGCGGGTCGCTCTCCACCAGCGCGGCCCTGGCCGCGCCGCGGGACAGCGCCTCCAGGCCGACCGCGCCGGAGCCCGCGTACAGGTCCAGCAGGCTCGCCCCGGCCAGCGGCCCGTGCACCGCCTGCACCGTGCCGAACAGGCCCTCGCGGGCCCGGTCGCTGGTCGGCCGGGTGTCCCGCCCGGCCGGCACGGACAGCCGGCGTCCCCCCGCGGTCCCCGCGATCACCCGCGTCATGCTTCCGAGGCTAGCGCCGCCCACGAGCGCCGCCGCGCGCCCAGTCCCCTGCCGCGCACTTCCCTTACCGCCCAGGGGCGGTGGCTGGTTGGGGGTGCGGCCAGCCGTCGTCCGGCATCCCGTCGGCGCGAGCCGGGACGGCGAGCCCGTCGGCACCCTCGCCGAACATGGCGGCCCGGTTCACCCCGCCGACCATGTGGCTGAGCAGGGCGCGCACGTCGTACTCGGTGCACGGGGTCGGGCCGGCGAGCTGGCACGGCGGGGAAGCGCCGGGGTTCCGTGCTGAGACCGCCAGGGGTGGCGGGTGAGCGGGTGCGGGGTGCGAAAGCCGTTAAGTATGAATCGCTTGGGGGTGGTGGTCAGGTCTTTTCCAGGAACCCGGCCTGGTCAGGGCCGAGCAGATCGCTGATCGCGGCGGCCAGCCCCGGGTGCTGCCCGAGTTCCGGGTCGGCGTCGACCACGGTGGCCGCCTCGCCGCGGGCCAGGCCGATGAGCTCCTCGTCGCGCAGCACGCTGAGCAGCTTGAGGGTGGACCGGCGGCCGGCCTGGGTGGCGCCGAGCACGTCACCTTCGCGGCGCTGCTCCAGGTCGAGCCGGGAGAGCCGGAAGCCATCCAGGGTGGCGGCGACCGCCGCCAGGCGTTCCCGCGAGCTGCTGGCCTCGGCGGCCTCGGTCACCAGCAGGCACAGGCCGGCCTTGGCGCCACGGCCGACCCGGCCGCGCAGCTGGTGCAGCTGGGAGACGCCGAACCGCTCCGCGTCCAGCACCACCATGACGGTGGCGTTCGGCACGTCCACCCCGACCTCGATGACCGTGGTGGCGACCAGCACGCCGACCGCCCCGCCGGCGAAGTCCCGCATCAGCCGGTCCTTGTCCTCCGGGCGGAGCCTGCCGTGCAGCACGCCGATGCGCAGGCCCTTCAGCGGCCCCTGCTCGAGCTCCGGGGCCACGTCCAGCACGCCCTTCGGCGGGCGGTTGAGGGTGAGGGCCGGCTCGTCGTCGTCGGGGAACTCCTCGCCGGGCCCGTCGTCGCCCGGGCCGTCGTCGCCGATGCGCGGGCAGACCACGTAGGCCTGCTGCCCGCGCTCCACCTCCTCGCGCACCCGCTGCCAGGCGCGCTCCAGGTAGTGCGGCTTGTCCGCGGCCGGGACCACGTGGCTGGCGATCGGCGACCGGCCGGCCGGCAGCTCGCTGAGCGTGCTCACATCCAGGTCCCCGTACACGGTCATGGCCACCGTGCGCGGGATCGGCGTCGCGGTCATCACGAGCACGTGCGGGCGGCCGTCCTGGGCCTTCTCGCGCAGCGCGTCCCGCTGCTCGACGCCGAACCTGTGCTGCTCGTCCACGACGACCAGGCCGAGGTCGGCGAACTGCACGTGCTCTTCGAGCAGCGCGTGCGTGCCGATCACGATCCCGGCCGCGCCTGACGCGGCGTCGAGCAGCGCCTCGCGCCGGGCGGCGGCGCCGAGCGCGCCGGTGAGCAGGGCCACCCTGGTGGCGTTCGCCGCGGCGTCCAGCATGCCGGCCCGGCTCATCGGGCCGAGCAGGCCGGTGATCGACCGGTAGTGCTGCTGGGCAAGCACCTCGGTGGGGGCGAGCAGCACCGCCTGCCCGCCGGCGTCCACCACCTGGAGCATGGCCCGCACGGCGATGACGGTCTTGCCGGAGCCGACCTCGCCCTGTAGCAGCCGGTGCATCGGGTGGGCGCAGGCCAGGTCGTTCCCTATCGTCTGGCCGGCGTCGCGCTGGCCGTCGGTGAGGGTGAACGGCAGCCCGTCGTCGAAGGCGGCGGCCAGGCCGTCGGGGACGGCCGGGCGGGGGGTGGCCGGCAGCGCCGCGGACGCGCGCCGCCGCTGGGCCAGCGCGGCCTGGATGACGAACGCCTCGTCCCACTTCAGCCGGTCCCTGGCGCGCCGCCAGTCCTCGTCGTCCAGCGGCACGTGCACGGCCCGGACCGCCTCGGCCAGGCCCATCAGACCGTGCCGTTCGCGCAGGCCGGGCGGCAGCGGGTCCTCGCCCAGGTCCAGCACGTCCAGCAGCGTCTGCACCGCCTTGGCGATCCGCCAGGACTGCAGCTTCGCGGTGGCCGGGTAGACGGGGATGGGCGCCGGGGTGTACTCGGCGGCCAGTTCGGCGCCGACCAGGCCGGTGCCGTCCTGCTCGGTGGCGACCGGCTCGAAGTCGGGGTGGACGAGCTGGCGCTGGTTGCGGAACGTGGACACCTCGCCGGAGAACAGTCCGGTGGTGCCGTTGGTCAGCCGTGAGTGCGGCCCGTAATGCGCCGCCCGGCTGGTCGCCGCGAAGAACGTCAGCAGCAGGGTGCTGGTTCCGTCGGTGACGGTGATCTTGATGACCTCGCCCTTGCGCTGCTTCATCCGGAACTTCTCGGTCTTGACCACCTGGGCCAGCACGGTCACGTGCTCGCCCTCGCGCAGCCCGGCCAGGTCGGTCAGCTCGCCGCGCGGCTGATACCGGCGCGGGTAGTGGCGCAGCACGTCGCCGACGGTCTGGTAGCCGAACGCGTCGCCGAACTTCTTGGCCCCTGCCGGGCCGAGTATCCGGACGAGCGGCTCCTGCGTGGTCACCATAGGGGCAGAATATGGGCCGCCTGCGACGCCGGTTCGCGTCTGGCAGCGGTGTCGGATATTCTTCGACGACTGCCCCGGTCAGCCATGTGGCATGCCCGGGTACCAAACCATCCCACGCACCCAATGGAGCGAACCGTGGCTTCCGTCTGCGACGTCTGCGGCAAGGAGCCGGGTTTCGGCAACAAGATCTCGCGCTCGCACCGCCGCACCCGACGCCGCTGGAACCCCAACATCCAGTCGGTTCGTACCGTCGTCGGCGGGACGCCGAAGCGGCTCAAGGTGTGCACCTCGTGCATCAAGGCGCGCAAGGTCACGCGCTGACGCCCGGCTGGCTGCCGCGCTGCTGACTGGCGCGCAGCCGCCACCCGTGATCCACCGGGCCGGTTCCCGCGCCGAGCGGGAAGCCGGCCCGTATCGCGCCGGTCAGGTACTCCCGGGCCCCGGCCACCGCGGCCGGCACGTCGGCGCCCAGCGCCAGCAGGGCGGCGATCGCCGAGGCCAGTGTGCACCCGGTCCCGTGGTCGTGCCCGCCCGGCAGCCGGGGGCCGGTGAACGTGTGTGCCTGACGGCCGTCGTAGAGCAGGTCCACCGGGTCGCCGGGCAGGTGGCCGCCGGTCACCAGGACCCACCGTGGGCCCATGTCCTTCAGCGCGCGGGCGGCGGCGAGCAGGCCCCGCTCGCCGGTGACGCGGACACCGGTGAGCAGTTCGGCTTCGTCGATGTTGGGCGTGACCACGGTGGCCAGCGGGAACAGGCGGCCGGTCAGCGCGCCGGCGGCGTCCCGGTCCAGTAGCCGGTCGCCGTGTGTGGACGCCGCGACCGGGTCCACCACGAGCGGGGCGGTCACCCCGGCCAGTTCGTCGGCGACCACGGTGACGGTGCGGGCCGAGGCCAGCATCCCGGTCTTCACCGCCTGCGCCCCGATGTCGGACAGCACCGACCGCATCTGGGCCCGCACCGCCTCTTCGGGAAGCTCCCAGACGCCCTGCACGCCGGTGGAGTTCTGCGCGGTGACCGCGCATATCACGCTCATCCCGTGCACGCCCAGGGCGAGCATCGTCTTCAGGTCGGCCTGGATTCCGGCGCCGCCGCCGGAATCCGATCCGGCCACGGTGAGCACGGCGGGCGGGGCGGGCGGCATGGCGTTCAGCCTAGGCCGCCGTCCGGCTCGGGGCAGAAGCCAGGTTACTCTTGCTCCAGCTCTTGATTTAGGTAAGGCTAACCTAATTTAGTGGGGGTCATGGACTTCGACGTACTGCCCGGGCCGTCGCTGCCCGAACTGGCCAGGACCGCGCTGGGCCGGGCCCCCGCGGCCACGGTGGGCGAGGGCGGCCCGGCAGGCAGCCGGAGCGCGCCGGGGCAGGCGCCGGTCCGCGCCGGGCGGGACGGCAGCCCGATGCTGCTGCCCGCGTCCGGGTCACCGCTGGCCCAGCAGCTCGCCGCCGGCCCGGACACGGTGATCGTGACCGTGCCCGCGAGCGCGCCGTTCCGCGGGCTGCGGCTGACCGGGGCGGCCCGGCCGGTGGCGCGCGACATGGCCGCCGGGATCAGCGCGTACACGGTGGACCTGCGGTCGGTCGAGTTCACCGGCGGCGGCGGCGCCCCGGTGGCGATGGCGGACTATCGTGCGGCCACCCCCGACCCGCTGTGGCGGACGGCACCCGGGGTGCTGCGCCATCTCGAGCAGGCGCACATGGCCGACCTTGTCGGATGCGTCCGCGCGCACGGCATGGCCACCGCCGACTGGGTCATCCCGCGTGGCCTGGACCGCTACGGCCTGGAACTCCTCGTCCTGTCCACGGACGGCGCGACGGTCGTCCGGCTGGCTTTCCCGGACGGGCCGGTCACCTCGATGCAGGTGGTCCCTGCGTCAATTCGCACCACGCTGACCTGCCGGTGCCAGGCCGGGCCCGGCCATTCCGGCAGTCACCCAGCCGTCAGCGACTAGCACCGGCCACGCTTTCGTGCGTGTGTGCTTCCCGGCGTGCGTGTGGCTGCCCTTGGCGCCGACGTCGCCTTTGGTGCGGGTGTGGCCCTTCGCGTGCCCCTTGGCGTGGCCCTTCGCGTGCCCCTTGGCGTGGCCCTTGGCGTGGCCTGGGCCTGTGGCGCCGGGGCGGACCGAGGCGGTGAGCTGGAGGCTGAGCGAGCCCGGTTGGCCGGCCTGGGAAGAGCCGGGGTTGTGCGCGTGGGATGTGCCCGGGTTGTGCGCGTGGCCCTGGCCCCGGCCCGGCCCGGGGGTGTGCGGCTTACGCGGGTTCCGCGGGCCGCGGGCCCGGAACGAGCACTGGTAGCCGTTGATGGCGCAGCCGCCCGGCGGTCCGGCGGTGCCGCTGGCCAGGAAGACGAACCGCACGGTCATCCCCGGCCGCAGCGGCCGCTGCCCGGCGGGGGCGGCAGCCAGGCCGGCCTGGCTGCGCGGGTCGGCAGGGAACCAGCGGGCGCCCCACATGTGGCTGATCTCGGCCCGCCGGTAGTTCATCTGCAGTTGCCAGCCGGAGAGCGCGGTCTTGCCGCGGTTGGTGATCGTCACCGCCGCGAGGAACTGCCCGGACGAGCGCTTCTGGGTCCGGTACACCACCGTCACCCGCGGCCCTGGCGAACCGCCGCCCCGGCCTCCTGCATGCTGCCGCGGCGCGGTCGGGTGCCCGGCGTGCGTGCCCGGCGCCTGGCCCGGCTGCGAGCCGCCACCGCCGTCGTTATCCGCGCCGCCACCGGTGACCGGCTGCTGGGGAGCCTGCGAGAGCTGGCTGGACCCGCCACCATGGCTGGCGTGATTTTCCGGATTTGCCGATTTGCCCAGCGTGCCGCCATTTCCGGGATGCGGGCCGATGCTCGTGCAACTGGCCTCGACGCAGGCCGGCGGCAGGCCACTGCTGTAGAGCAGGTGCGTCTGCGTGGTGCCGTAGGCCAGGATTGAGGCCAGCACCGTGCAGAATCCGGCGAGAAATGTCGGGGTCAGCATCAGCCGGCTCAGGGCATGGCCCTTTCTGCCTGGTGACGGCCGGGATCCAGGAGATGACGTGTCACGCTGGCCGGCTGGCTCCATCCCCCCGGGCCCGCTCGCACTCTCGCGCTCACGTTCTGGCATCAGGGGCGATTTATATCAAGCAAAAGGCCCCGACACTAGATATCGAATTGTAGCTATCCAATTACTTAATGTAATTCGATACTGGTCAGCGGAAGTGCTGCCAGCCAATCACCCCCGGATAATTCATTCCGTCGACGCGCACCCCCCGGCCAGCGCTCACGCGCCCAATAACGACCCAATCAGTGGGAATCTGGGTGCCGGGCGGGAACGTGGCCGCCAGCGCGTGATCCTCCCCGCCGGTCAGCAGCCAGGACAGCGCTCCCGGTGACCCGGCGGGCGCGGCCGGGTCGAGGCCCAGCGCCGCCGCCGCGTCGGCGAGCGCGGGCGGCACCGGCAAACGGGCGGTCTCGATGTCGATGAGCACTCCGCTCGCGGCCGCGATGTGCCCGAGGTCGGCGACGAGCCCGTCGCTGACGTCGATCATGGCGGTGGCGCCGAGCCCGGCCGCCTCGAGACCGGCCTGGTAGGGCGGCGCGGGCCGCCGGTAGGCATCGACTGGTGCGGCCGGGCTGGTGTGGCCGGCCTCCAGCAGGGCGAGCCCGGCGGCGGACTGCCCCAGCCGGCCGGTGACCGCCACCGTGTCCGAGGGCCGTGCGCGGGCCCTGGTGACCGGATCGCGCCCGGCCATGCTGCCGATGGCCGTCACCGAGATGAAGATCTGCCCGGCGCCCGCCATGTCCCCGCCGGTGACAGAGGCACCGGCCCGGTCAGCCTCGCCCGCCAGCCCGGAGGCGAAGTCCAGCGCCCAGGCCACGGGAAGATCGGGAGGCGCGGCCAGCCCGACGAGCAGGGTCTGCGGCACCGCGCCCATCGCAGCCAGGTCCGCGAGGTTGCGCGCCGCGGCCTTGACGCCGACGTCGGCGGGTGCGGACCATTCGCGCCGGAAGTGCACGCCCTCCAGGATGAGGTCGGTGGTGGCGGCGACCAGGGGGTCGGGCAGGCGCAGCACGGCCGCGTCGTCCCCGATGCCGACGATCGCGCTGGGCGGCTGCGGCATCCGGGCCGCGACGGCGGCGATGAGGCCGAACTCGCCCAGTTCACCGATGGTGCCGGGCTCCGTGGTGTCTATTGCAGCCTCCTTTGATCGCCTGATGACTGGCCCGTGCGATACCGTGTCCATTCCTGATACCACTCGGGGCGGATCCAGCCCATCCGGGAGGACGTCGTGGTCCACGCATACATCCTCGTCCAGACCGAGGTCGGCAAGGCCGCCGAGGTGGCCTCCCGGATCTCCACGATCACCGGAGTGACCCAGGCGGAGGACGTGACCGGCCCCTACGACGTCATCGTGCGCGCCCAGGCCGACAACGTCGATGACCTCGGCCGGCTCGTCGTCGCCCAGATCCAGTCGGTCGACGGCATCACGCGCACCCTGACCTGCCCGGTCGTGCGCCTGTAGGCGGCGCCGCCCGGCGGGCGGTCCAGGCCCGGGCGGCAGGAGGGCCAGCGGCAGCGCGCGGCCGGACTCAGCCGCGCCCGTTGGCCGGGCGCAGCAGGTCGGCGGCGATCGGCGCGGTTCGGCGGCCCAGCCCGAGCCGGGCCGCCGAACCCAGGTCGCCGGGGGTGTCCACGTCCCGGCGCACGGTGGGGATGCCGCTGATGTCGAGTTCGGCCGCGCCGGCACCCAGGTGGGCCAGCCTCGATCCCGGCCCGAACCGCGGCTGGAACCTGCTGCCCGGGGCCGCGGTGTACAGCGTGGTCCCGGATCCGGCCGCGTCAGGGACGAACGCCTGCGGCCAATTGGCCGCGGCGCGCAGCGCCCGGCCCAGTTCGGCTGGCCGCAGGGCCGGCAGGTCGGCGGCGAGCGCGGCGGTGCCGGCGTCCGGGCGGAGCCCGGCGGCCGTCGCGGCGCCGTGCCGGAGCGCCGGGTTCAGCCCGTCGTCCGGGTCGTCGGGGATCACCAGCGCGCCCAGCCCGGTCAGCTCGGCGGCCGCCGCCGGGTCGTCGCTCACCACGATCACCGCGGCCACCTCCGGGCAGCCCGTGGCGGCCGCCACGGTGTCGGCGGCCAGGGCGAGTGCCAGCTCAGGACGGCGCGATCCGGCCAGTTCGGTGAGCCGCGATTTGGCCCGGGCAAGTACCTTGACGGGGATCACCAGTGACCAGGCGAGCGGGGTGCCGGCGCTCACGACCACGCTCCTGCCTCGACAGGGTGCGCGGCGAACGGCAAGACTGACCGGAAGAACTTCGGAGGGGTTTGAGCCGATGACCAGGCAGCACCATGAGTAAGCAGGAACGGGACTACTCGCCGGGCTGGCGGCTGTTCACCAAGATCATCTTGCCGCCGCTGATCCACTCGGCGATGAAGTGCGATTTCTCCGGCAAGGAGAACCTCGCCGGCGACGGCGGGATGATCCTGGCCGGCAACCACCTGTCCTACGCGGACTGGGCGGCCATGGCGATCTTCAGCTACGAGGGCGGGCATTACCCGGTCTTTACGATCAAGTCCCCAGTGTTCGATGTGAAAATCATAGGGCCGCTGCTGCGCACGCTCGGCCAGCTGCCGGTCTACCGCGGCCGGTCGGACGCGGCGCTGCTGCTCAAGGACGCCGAGCGGCGGCTCGGCCGGGGCGCATGCGTGATCTTCTACCCGGAGGGCACCGCGTCGCGGGATCCGGAGCAGTGGCCGATGGTGGCCCGCACCGGCGTGGCCAGGCTCGCGCTGACCACCGGCGTCCCGGTGGTCCCGGTCGCCTGCTGGGGGGCGCAGGTCATCCTGCCCTACGGGGACAAGCGGCCCAAACTGTTCCCGCGCAAGACCGTAAAGGTCACCGCCGGGCCGCCGGTCGACCTGTCGGCGTTCAGGGATCAGCCGCTGACCGCGCAGACGCTGCGCGGCGCGACCGAAGCGATCATGGCCGACATCACCAAGCTGCTGGCCCGGCTGCGCGGCGAGGAGCCGCCGGCGGCCCCCTACGACCCCCGGGCCAAGCGGGCCGTCAGCGGCGAAACGAGCACCGGCGAAGCGGACTCGGTGCAACCGGACACCAGTGAGACGGACGCAGCGCCAGCGGACACCGGCGAAGCGAGCACCGGCGAAGCGAGCACCGGCGAGACGGGCCAGGATGGCGGCGCGGCCGGCACCACACCAAAGGCGCAACGCGGGTGAAGGCCGCCGTCATGGGGGCGGGTTCGTGGGGCACCACGTTCGCGCAGGTGCTGTGCGACGCCGGCACCGACGTGACCGTGTGCGGCCGCAGGCAGGCGCTCACCGACGCCATCCGCGACCGGCACCAGAACCCTGACTACCTGCCCGGCGTGTCGCTGCCGCCGGTGCTGGGCGCGACCTGTGACCCGGCCGAAGCGCTGGCCGGGGTGGACCTGGTGGTGTTCGCGGTGCCCGCGCAGTCGCTGCGGCAGAACCTGGCCGGCTGGGCGCCGCTGATCCCGCCCAGCGCGCTGCTGGTCAGCCTGCTGAAGGGCATCGAGCTGGGCAGCTGCGCCCGGATGAGCGAGGTGATCTCCGACACGCTGGGTGCGGCCGGTGAGCGCATCGCCGTGGTGTCCGGGCCCAACCTGTCGCACGAGATCGTCGATCGCCAGCACGCCGCCTCGGTGGTGGCCTGCCCCGACGAGACCGCGGCCCGGCAGCTGCAGGGCGCGTGCCACACGCCTTATTTCCGCCCTTACACCAACCCGGACGTGATTGGCTGCGAGCTGGGCGGCGCGGTGAAGAACATCATCGCGCTGGCGGTGGGCATGGCCGTGGGCATGGGCATGGGTGACAACACCAGGGCCACGCTGATCACCCGGGGCCTGGCCGAGACGGCGCGGCTCGGCGTCGCATCGGGCGCGGACCCGCAGAGCTTCGCGGGCCTGGCCGGGATGGGGGATCTGGTGGCCACCTGCACGTCGCCGCTGTCGCGGAACCGGACGTTCGGCGAGAAGCTCGGCCGGGGCGCCACGCTCAGCGAGGTCATGGCCAGTACCACGCAGACCGCGGAGGGGGTGAAGTCGTCGTTGTCGGTGCTCGAACTGGCCCGCAGGCACGGGGTGGAGATGCCGATCACTCAGGTGGTGGCGGCGGTGCTGCACGAGGGCTTCCCGGTGGCGCGCGCCGCGGAGCTGCTGACGTCACGGGCGGCCAAGCCCGAGTTCGGGGTGTGAGGCAGATGACAGACGGCAACGGGCCACGCAGCAGCTGGCCACAAAGCAACGGGCCACAAAACGACGGGCCAGACAGCGGCCCGAACGGCAGCAGGCCAGGCGGCGCCGGGCCGGACGGCGCGGTGCGGCGGCTGGGTGAGAACACCCGGGCGGTGCACCTGCCCGCCCCGCCGGTGCCGGGCCAGCAGCCGCTGGGCACGCCGGTGTACCGCACCGCCGCCTTCGCGTTCGGCTCGTCGGCCGAGTACGAGGCGGTGCTGGGCGACCGCGAGCCGGGCTACAGCTACAGCCGGATCGACAACCCCACAGTGGACGCGTTCGCCGCGGCGGTGGCCGCGCTGGAGAGCGTGAACCTGCCCCGGCCGGCCGTGGCGCAGGCGTTCGCCTCCGGCATGGCCGCGATCAGCGGGGTGTTCCTCACCTTCACCGCGGCCGGGGCGCACGTGGTCGCCTCCTCGGCGGTGTACGGCGGCACCTTCGGGTTCCTGGCCAACGTGGCGTCGCGGTTCGGGGTGACCACCGACTTCGTCGACATCAACGACCTGGACCAGGTCCGCGCCGCGCTGCGGCCGGCCACCAGGATCGTGTACGCGGAGACGCTCGCCAACCCGACCACCGCGATCGCCGACCTGCCCGCGCTGGCCCGGCTGGCGCACGAGGCGGACGCGCTGCTGGTGGTGGACTCCACGATGGCCCCGCCGGTGGTCTGCCGCCCGCTCGAGCACGGGGCGGACCTGGTGGTGCACTCGGCGACCAAGTACATCGGCGGGCACTCCGACGCCACCGGCGGTGTGGTGACCGGGGCGCCCGGCCTGATCGGCAAGGTCCGGGATCTGCGCATCGACACCGGCGGCTCGCTGTCGCCGGACGAGGCGTTCCTGCTGCGGCGCGGCCTGGAGACGCTGCCGGTGCGGATGCGCAGGCAGTGCGACACCGCGGCGGTGTTCGCGGCCACGCTGGCCAAGCACCCCGCGGTGGCCCAGGTCGCCTATCCCGGGCTGACCGGGCATCCGGGCCACCAGGTAGCCAGGCGGCTGTTCGACGCCGGGCCGGAGGGGACCAGGTTCGGCGCTATCGTGACCATCACGCCGCACGGCGGCCGGGCGGCGGGCATGGCGTTCGCCGACCAGCTGCGGCTGGCGCAGGTGGCCACGTCGCTGGGCGGCACGCACAGCAAGGTCAGCCACGTCGCGTCCACCACGCACCGCCAGCTCGACGAGGTTGCGCTGGCGGCTGCGGGCATCGATCCCGGCGCGGTACGGTTCTCGATCGGCCTGGAGGACGCCGAGGACCTGATCGAGGACGCACGGCTGGCGCTCGACTCGCTGCCGGCGGGGTCGCCGGCCTAGCAGATACTGAACGACTCGCGCACACGGAGGAAGCGTGACCGGACAGCGCAAGATCAGGGTGGCCGTGGTGTTCGGCGGCCGCAGCACCGAGCACGCGGTGTCGTGCCTGGGCGCCGGGCTGATACTCGGCGCGATCGACCGGGACCGCTACGAGGTGGTCCCGATCGGGATCGCCGCCGACGGCCGCTGGGCGCTGGCCGCCGACGACCCGGCCCGGCTGGCCATCCAGGGCAGTGAGCTGCCCTCGGTCGAGGCGGTGGCCGAGCCCGGCACCGAGGTCGCCGCGCGGCTGGACCGCGGCGGGCGCGGCCTGGCCGTCACCGGCGCCGGTGAGGTGCCGCGCAGCCTCGGCGAGGTGGACGTGGTGCTGCCGGTGCTGCACGGCCCGTACGGGGAGGACGGCACGCTGCAGGGACTCCTGGAGATGACCGGCACCAGCTACGCGGGCGCCGGAGTGCTGGCCAGCGCGGCCGGCATGGACAAGGAGTACATGAAGCTGATCTTCGCGGCGCGCGGCCTGCCGGTGGGCAGGCACGTGGTCGTGCGGGACCGTGACTGGGCCGCCGCGGCGTCGGGGACAGCGGCGGAGACAGCGGCGCATCCCGCGGCCGCGGAGCGCAAGCGGGTGCTGGACGATATCGCCGAGCTCGGCTGGCCGGTGTTCGTCAAGCCGGCCAGGGGCGGCTCCAGCATCGGCACCTCCCGGGCCACCGACGAGGCCTCGCTGGAGTCGGCCATCGAGCTCGCCCGCCAGCACGACCCGAAGGTGCTGGTCGAGGCGGCCATCGAGGGCATGGAGATCGAGTGCGCGGTGCTGGAGGGCGTCGACGGCGGGCCGCCGGAGGCGAGCCTGCCCGCGCAGGTGCTGGTCGGCGGGGACGCGGAGTTCTACGACTTCCAGGCCAAGTACCTGGAGGCGGACACCGGGGTGACGATCCCGCCGCCGATCCCGGCCGGGCACGTCGAGCGGATCCGGCAGCTGGCCTGCACGGCGTTCGACGCGATCTCCTGCGAGGGGCTGGCCCGGGTGGACTTCTTCTACACCCCGGACGGACGGATCGTGCTGAACGAGATCAACACGATGCCGGGCATGACGCCGGCCTCCGCGTTCCCGGTCATGTGGGAGGCGACCGGGCTGCCGCTGCCGCAGCTGGTGGACCGGATCATCCAGACCGCGCTGCGCAAGCGGCCCGGGCTGCGCTGAGCCAGGAGGCTGGGTAAGCCGCGGCCGCCCACGGCCGGGGCGCACAGCACAAACGGGCGGCACCGGGGTATCCCGGTGCCGCCCGTTTACGAGGCTCGCGTTACTTCTTCTTGGCCGCGGCCTTCTTGTCGCCGTTGACGGCGGCCTTGAACTCGGCGCCGGCCCGGAACTTGGGCACCGACGACGCCGGCACCTTGATGGTCGCCCCGGTGGCGGGGTTACGGGCCGTGCGCGCCGGGCGCTCGGACTTCTCAAAGACGCCGAACCCGGTGATGGCGACCTTGTCGCCCTTGGCCACTGCCGCCTGGATGGCGTCCACCATCGCGTTGACGGCCTCGGTCGCGGCCTTCTTGTTCCCCACCCGGCCCGAGATCTCGTCGATCAGGTCACGCTTGTTCATGAATCACTCCTGCACTTCCCCCACGGGAGGCCGCGCGGGCTAATCATGAGCGTCGCGACCTCGTAACGTGCCCGAACGTAGGCGATCTCGCCATGCAGCACAACGATATTGGCGAGAAAACCGCCGTGTCGGAGTCACTGTGTGACGACAAAAAGGTTGAACGGGCTAAAACTAGGCGCAGATATAGTCACGCGGTTACTGGCAGCCACGATGGCCGGTGCTGTTCGAACCCGGCGATCTCGTCGGCGTGCCGTAGCGTCAGGCCGATGTCGTCGAGGCCTTCCATCAGCCGCCACCGGGTGTAGTCGTCGATCTCGAACGGCACGGTCAGCCCCGGGCCGCCGCCGGGCGCCGTAGCCGCCGGGCAGCGCACCTCGCGGCCGTCCAGGTCCACGGTGATCTCCGCCGCCGGGTCGGCCTCGGCCGCGTCCTGCAGCGCGGCCACCGCATCCTCGGGCAGCCGGACCGGCAGCAGCCCCGCCTTGGTGGCGTTGTTGCGGAAGATGTCGCCGAACCGGGACGCGATCACCACCCGGAAGCCGTAGTCGGCCAGCGCCCACACGGCGTGCTCGCGGGACGAGCCGATGCCGAAGTCGGTGCCGGCCACCAGGACGGTGGCGCCGGCGTAGGCCGGCTGGTTCAGCACGAAGTCCGGGTCCTCCCGCCAGGCGGCGAACAGCCCGTCGCCGAACCCATCGCGGCTGACCCGCTTGAGGAACACCGCCGGGATGATCTGGTCGGTGTCCACGTTGCTGCGCCGCAGCGGCACGGCGCGGCCGGTGTGGCTGGTGAACGGTTCCATGGCTGGGTTGCTCCTAGAGGTCGGCGGGCGCGGTCAGGCGGCCGGTGACGGCGGTGGCCGCGGCCACCTGCGGGGAGACCAGGTGG
The DNA here is from genome assembly GCA_036501145.1 of Streptosporangiaceae bacterium. Taxonomy (GTDB): domain Bacteria; phylum Actinomycetota; class Actinomycetes; order Streptosporangiales; family Streptosporangiaceae; genus PALSA-505. The sequence goes on from DASYAV010000022.1 coordinate 74,109, forward strand.
GTGCGGCCGCCCTTGCCCTGACGGCCCTCGAAGTTGCGGTTGGAGGTGGACGCGCTGCGCTCGCCGGGCGAGAGCGTGTCCGGGTTCATGCCCAGGCACATGGAGCAGCCCGCCGACCGCCACTGCGCGCCGGCCGCGGTGAACACGGCGTCGAGGCCCTCCTGCTCGGCCTGGGCCCGGACCGCCATCGAGCCGGGGACCACGAGCATCCGCACCCCGTCGGCGACCTTCCGGCCGCGCAGCACCCCGGCCGCCGCCCGCAGGTCCTCCATCCGGCCGTTCGTGCAGGAGCCGACGAACACGGTGTCCACCGCGATGTCGCGCAGCGCCGTGCCCGGCTTCAGGTCCATGTAGGCCAGCGCCCGCTCGGCGGCCGACCGTTCCGCCGGGTCGTCCAGCGACCCGGGGTCGGGCACGCTGGCGGCCAGCGGCAGCGCCTGGCCGGGATTGGTGCCCCAGGTGACGAACGGGCTGAGGGTGCCGGCGTCGAGCACCACCTCGTGGTCGAACACCGCGTCGTCGTCGGTGCGCAGCGACCGCCAGTGGTCCAGCGCGGCCTCCCACGCGGCACCGCGCGGGGCGTGCTCGCGCCCCTCCAGGTAGCCGAACGTGGTGTCATCCGGGGCGACCAGGCCGGCCCGCGCGCCGGCCTCGATCGACATGTTGCACACGGTCAGCCGCCCCTCCATCGATAGGGCCTGGACGGCTTCGCCTCGGTACTCCAGCACATACCCCTGGCCGCCGCCGGTGCCTACCTTGGCCACGATGGCGAGGATGAGGTCCTTGGCGGTGACGCCACCGGGCAGCGCGCCGCGCACCGTCACGGCCATCGTCCTGGGCCGCTGCTGCGGCAGCGTCTGGGTAGCCAGCACGTGCTCGACCTCGCTGGTGCCGATGCCGAAGGCCAGCGCGCCGAGCGCGCCGTGCGTGCTGGTGTGCGAGTCGCCGCAGACGATCGTCATGCCCGGCTGGGTCAGGCCCAGCTGCGGGCCGATGACGTGCACGATGCCCTGCCCGGCGGCGCCCATCGGGTGCAGCCGGATGCCGAACTCGGCGCAGTTCTTCCGCAGCGCCTCGACCTGGGTGCGGGACACCGGGTCGGTGACCGGGCTGTCCGGGCCGGACAGCGGCACGCCGGGGCCGGTGATGCCGGTGGTCGGCACGTTGTGGTCCTCGGTGGCGATGGTCAGGTCGGGCCGCCGTACCTGGCGCTGCGCCAGCCGGAGGCCGTCGAATGCCTGCGGGCTGGTCACCTCGTGCACCAGGTGCAGGTCGATGTAGAGGACGTCAGGCTCCCCCGCGGCCTGGTGCACCACGTGGGCGTCCCATATCTTCTCGGCCAGCGTGCGGCTCATCGTCGAAAGCCCCTTTCACCGCTTCTACCGTGTCAGCTTGCGTCTCGCATTGCGAGACGCCAATATCGGTGTATGGACAACTCTAGCGGAGTCGGGGTTCTGGACAAGACGGTTTCGGTGCTGAACGCCCTGGAGTCGGGCCCGGCCTCGCTGGCGCAGCTGGTGGCGGGCACCGGGCTGGCCCGGCCGACGGCGCACCGGATCGCCGTCGCGCTCGAGCGGCACCGGCTGGTCGGCCGGGACGCCCGCGGCCGGTTCGTGCTCGGCCCGCGGCTGGCCGAGCTGGCGGCCGCGGCCGGCGAGGACCGGCTGCTGGCGGTGGCACAGCCCATCCTGAACCAGCTGCGGGACGCCACCGGGGAGAGCGCGCAGCTGTACCGGAGGCAGGCCGACACCCGGATCTGCGTCGCCGCGGCCGAGCGGGCCACCGGGCTGCGCGACACGGTGCCGGTGGGAGCGGCGCTGCCGATGACCGCCGGGTCGGCGGCGCAGGTGCTGCTGGCCTGGGACGAGCCCGACCGGGTGCGGAGCGGGCTGCAGGTGGCCAAGTTCAGCTCGGCCACGCTGTCGCAGGTGCGGCGGCGGGGCTGGGCGGCCAGCGTGGCCGAGCGCGAGGCCGGCGTGGCGTCGGTGTCCGCGCCGGTACGCGGGCCGGGCGGCCGGGTGGCCGCCGCGGTGTCGGTGTCCGGGCCGATCGAGCGGCTGACCCGCTCCCCCGGCCGGCTGCACGCCCCCGTGGTGTGCCGGGCCGGCGAGAAGATCACCGAACTCCTCCGCCGGGCAGGCTGACGCCGGCGGGCGTCGTCGGCAGGCGGGCGGCGTCAGCAGGCACGCCCCGCCTGTCCAATGTGGCGGGTGTGGCATTGCCCACGCTCTAGGGCGGTCCGCCAAGTGCCGAAATGTCCCCTCCGGCACCCCGGCTCGCCATCGAGTGGACCGCGCAACTCCCAGCTAGCCACCCGAGCCGACTCAACGCTTGGTGAAGCGGGGACCACCCGGCGCAGGCGTAAATGAACCGATCCCGGCGCTGCCCCGCTGCCAGCACAGCAGGCGGGGAGTCGCCAGCCCATGGTGCACTCGCCCGTGCTTTCGGGTGTCGTTGCGGCGAATCCGGTCAGCCATACGAACTGACCAGATTCGCCGCAGCATTAGTGATGGAGAGTTGGTGCGTTAGCCTGACCGCGCGCCTGAGGCAGGGGGCGCGGCGACAGTGTAGGCGTCGTCGATTACCTGGCTGATGTCGTTGCCCGCGGCGTCGCTGGCCTGAGCCTTGATGCTGACGCTGGTGGCGCCGGCCGGGATCGTGTAAGTGGCGGTGAAGTGGCCGTCTTTGCCGGCGGTGACCTTGGCGGGCTGCCAGGTGGTCCCGCCGTCGGTGGAGGTCCACAGCTTCAGGGACGTGACCGGCGGGGCGGAGGGGTCCTGGTGGTAGCCGAGGACCTGAATCTGCCGGGTGCCGGGGGTGATGGTGTTAGCGACGCTGAGGCCGGCGTTGTAGTCCAGGAACACCAGCGGGTCGGCCTGGCAGTGCGCGGTGGAGATGCCCAGGGCGGTGCCGGCGCAGCCGGTGCCGGGGAGGGTGTCATCGGTGGTCGGTTTTGCGGACGTGAAGTCCCATGTGGTTGACGGGGTGACCAGCTTGTACCGGCCCTGCTGTGCGGGCAGCTGGAACGAGGTGATGTTCTGCACCGGGGTAGGCGAGATCGCCTGGCCGTCGGGGCCGTACATCTGGACGTCCGCCGGCGCGTACCCGTTGGGGCCAGCAACGATGCTGGCTGGGCTGGCGCCGCTGGTGTCGTAGAAGGTGGGCCAGAACGTGTCACCCTGGCGGCAGCCGGAGCAAACCTTGAAGTAGCGGTCCGGCTGCGCCTGCTGGACACCCGGGCCGGGCGGGTCCAGCGGTGCGCCCGGGGCGACCGGCGGCTCGTTCCAGCTGATCGGCGCGGCCTGGGTCTGATCGAAGACCTCATAGAGGCTGCCGGCCGAGGTGGTGTTGGACTCGGTGTAGTCCTTCCCGAGGTCCCACATCAGGTCGGGGGAGAGCGGCCCGTAGTATTCGCGGATGGCGCGTGGCCCGTCCAGGTGCGTCTGGATGCCGCTGGAGAGAATGTCGTCGGGACGGAAGGCGTCGATGTCCTGGATGACGCCCACCGGCGCGGCGGTGTCCTGGCTGCCGCCGCAGGCGGCGCAGGGGTAGTTGTAGGTCTCGCTGACCTGCGCGAGATCCTTGCTGGTGACTGTGTAGTGCTGCGATGCGCTGACCTGTGTCTCCTGGTCGAACCACAGGTTGTAGGCGTAGGGCGTCTGCCCGCTGTCGCTGATGGTCACCGAGGCCGGGCTGGCGGCCAGCAGGCCGCGCAGCGCATTAGCCTCCGACGCGTCGATCACCGCGAACGGGAAATCCTCCAGCGCCGCCGGGATGCCCGCAGTCGAGAAAGCGATATGGATTAGCTCCAGGGGGGTCAGGTAGCCGGTGGCCGGCGAATCCTGGGTGGCGCCGTCCGTGCCGGCGTCGAGCAGCACCCCGGCCGCGCCCGCGTCCTGAGCATTGACCAACTGCTGCCAGGAGAAGACGTTGAAATTGTTGCACGGGCTTACGCCCGCATGCTTGGGGAAGGCCCCAGGCACCCCGACCGGGATGCACTTGCGGAGCAGGACCAGCTTGCCCTTAGCGTCGATCTTGGCGAAGTCGGCCTTGGTGCCCTGCCCGGCGTAGACGACCGGCAGGGTGTGCCGGCCGGAGAACCGCGCGCAGAAGGACTCCTGGGACACCTGGTTGTCGCAGGGGTAGACGGGATGCAAGGTGAGCCGCTTCGGCGCGGTCACCGCCACGGTGACCATCGGAGCTGTCAGCGAGATCTCGGGAGAGAAGTGGTAGGCCCCGATGGTGGCCCGCTCGGCCGCCGGCGTGGGGATGGCCCACCAGCTGTCACCGAGCTCGCCAAGCAGGTTCTCCAGCGTCAGGGTGAAGTCTGCACCGCTGGCGGTAGTGCGGGCGACCGCCATGCTGTCCAGGCCGTTGTCCCAGCCAGGCTCCGGAGTGGTAACCGTCAATGGCTGGGCCTTGGCGGCGTTGAAGGTGATCGACGTGTTGCTGGTGACGGTGAACTGGGGCACGTCCATCTCGACGTGCGTGTTCACCAGCGTGCCTTCCGGGTCGTCCGTGGTGAGAGAGGTCCCGTAACCCTGCTCGGCATAAACGCCGGCGGGGACGCTGTAGGTGAACTGCCAGGTCTTGCACACCGGGTACGGGCTGGCCGACGTCTCGGTGATGCACGTTCCCAGACCATCGTACCCCAGGCTGGCCGGGTAGCTTTGGTCCTGGCCGGCGCCGGCCACACCCCACAGATGCGGGATGAACCCGAGAAGGCAGAACCGTCCTTCGACCAGGTTTCCCTGCGTATCTTGACCCAGGCAGTAGTCGTACACGGGGCTGCCTGCGGGGCTGCCGGTGATGGTTTCGGTCACCGTGTACAGCGGCGGTGTGTCCTGGGCCTGGGCGGACCGCGGCTGCGCGCTCGCGGCCGCGGAGAGCTGGTGGCCGGTGAGCCAGACCCTGCTGGCACCGCCGGCCAGTGCCGCAGGATGCGCCGGCGGCGGCGCGCCCGCGGTGGTGGCGGACTGGCCGGTGAGGGCGGTCCAGAACGAGGCGGCCTTGCTGGCGGCGACGGTCATGGTGACTGTGCTGCTGGCTGGTGCGGCGGCGGTGACGGTGGCACCGGGCAGCTTTCCGGCGTCTCTGCGCAGCGTCGCGTCGCTCTGACCTGCCGCGTACTGGAGGGTGACCGGGATCCGCGCGTCGCGGCTGGTGTCGCCGTGCTTGACGAGCCAGTGCAGGTCGAACAGGCCCGGGTCGACCTGGCCGCCGCTGATCAGCCCGGCGGCCTCATCGGGTATGGCCTGCAGGCTGGTCAGGCTGTCCCCGTTGCTCTGGGCCTGGAAGTCGATCTGGGTGGCCGGGCCGGTGCGCGGGATCCCGCTGGCGGTGTACTGCCCGGAACCCACCTGAGTGAGACGCACCTGGTCGCCGGTGATCAGCGTGACCGTGTAGGAGGAGTGGTCCATGCCGGGCAGGGACAGCCGCTGCTGTCCCTGCCCGGTGGTGGCTGCCGCCGTGCTGGCGTGGGTGCTGACCGCCTGAACGGCTGTGCGGGCTGCCGGCCGGGCGGTGGCTGACGCGGCGGAAGGGACCAGGGCGATGCCGGCCAGCGCGACCGGCGCGGTGACCGCGGCCAGCAGCCGCGGCCACGCGGGCGGGCGGCCAGGCCGGCGGAACAAACGACGGGTTGATTTCACGGGACGCTCACTTTCACCTTGATGGCTCAGCCGGTAGCGGGAGCGGGGCGGGAGGCTGATCGTCAGCCCCCTGCGGCCGGGGACAGCGCCCAGTTCTTCTGGGATACCTGGCCCTTGGTCACGGTCACGGTGGCGGTACCGGCGGTGTACCCAGCCGCGGTGACCGACAGCCGCTGGCTGCCAGCCGGGGCGAACAGCCAGTAGAACCCGCCCGGCAGCGCCGGGTCGCTGCTGGCCAGGGAAGTGCCCTCCGGCCATGGATACGGTGCCGGGCTGGCGGCGCTGGTCACGGTGGCGCCGTTGACCGTGCTGCCGCTGGAATTATCGGTGACCGTGCCGGTGATCAGGCCGCCGGGCTGCGGGGCGCAGGTGGCGGTGCCGATGAGCACGCTGCCGACCGCCCAGTAGCCGAGCCCGCCGCCGGTGAAGCTCCACCGGGCCCGCACGTTCGTGTCCCCGGCCGCCTGCGGGATCGCGACCGTGATCGGGCCGAGCGCGTTGCTGGCGGACTGCTGCCACACGGTGGACCAGTGCTGGCCGCCGTCGGTGGACAGCTGCACGCTGGCGGAGTCGCGGCCGCCGGCCGGGTAGTAGGCGGAGTCGAAGCTGATCTGCGGCGCGGCCTGCCCGGCCAGGTCCGCCGGGGCCGAGGTCAGCGTGGTGCGCAGCGGGCGCGGCGCGTAGTACCCCGCGTCAGCCACCGCGAAGTCATCGCCGTCGAAGTGATCGAACTCGCGGTCGCTGGTGCCGGCCAGGTCGGCGATCGACGCGGACGGCGGCGGCGGCCGGCTGCCCGGGTCGTCGAACCGCCAGCCCGCCCCGCCCGCGCTGGCTGCCGTCCAGCCGTCCTGCGCGGTGCCGCCGGTCCACCCGGTGAAGGACTGGGTGAGGCCGTCCGGACCGTACCCAGGTGCGGTGCAGGTGGTGAGGTCGGCCTTCAGGGTGAACTTCCGGGTGGTCCTCGCGCCGACGGTGACCGGGACGGTCTTGTCCTTATATCCGGGGTAGTCGGTGGACACGGTCAGGTTGTAGCTGCCCTGCGGCAGGGGGATGCTGTATTTCCCTGTGTGCGGGCTGGTCCAGAACGGGCTGTCGGGGTCGCCGGGGACGGTGATCTCGGCGTGCAGCGGCCACCCTTCCCCGGACCCGTCGGTGACCCTGCCGGTCAGGGTGCCGGACGGCTCGGCGGTCAGCGCGAGGTTCTCCGTGGTGGTCTGGTTCGCGGTCACCGTCACGTTGCTGTCGGTGGCGCTCTGGTAGCCGTAGTCGCTGGCGGTCAGGCTGGTGTAGGTGCCGGCTTCCAGGCTCAGTTCGTAGTTGCCGCTGGCATCGGTGCGGGTGACGTAGTTGCCGGGCTGGGCGGTGACGGTGGCGCCGGCGATGGGCTGGCCGGTGGCGGAGTCGGTGACCTGGCCGCTGATCGTGCCCTGCGGGCCGGACTGGAACGCCGCGGTCCCGTCCGGGGTGCCCAGCCCGGTGGGCCCGTCCCAGCCGGCGCCCGCGGTGCACAGCACGTTCCCGCAGTCTCCATTGGAGCCGGAGGTGACGTCGTTCAGGTCCGATGACTCGTTCGGGTCGTGGTAGGGGTAGGTGTTCGGGTAGGTACCGGCGGCCGGGGTGCCGGCCAGCGCGTAGGTGGCGGCGATCAGCGGGGAGGCCAGGCTGGTCCCGCCGACCTGCAGCCAGCCGGCCTCCCCGGTGGTGTCGTAGACCGCCAGGCCGGACGTGGGGTCGGCGTCGGCGGACACGTCCGCGGTGGCCCGGTTCGAGCACACTGCATCCAGCGCCGGGATGCCCTGCTGGAAGGATGGCTGCGGCTCATACGCTGAGCAGCCTGACCCGGTGCCGTTCCCGGAGTGATCCCAGACGGTCTCGTCCCAGCCGCGCGGCACCGACGAGTCCTTGGTGAGCGTGGTGCCGCCGACCGCGGTTACATACGGATCAGCGGACGGGAAGTTCACCCCGTACCCGGAGTCCCCGGCCGAGGCCACTTCGGCCACCCCGGCCAGCCGGGGCCAATTTTCATCTTGCCCCGCCACCTCGGAACCGCCCCAGGAGTTGGAGATGAACTTCCCCCCCATCAGTAGCGCCCTCGCCTCAGCGCTATACATGTCCGAAGTGGCATCGCTGTTGGCCTCAACCAGCAGGATGTTGCACTTGGGGCAGAGGGACGACACGGCGTCCAGGTCGAGTGACTCCTCGGTCGGCCAGTCGCCGTCAACCACCGGGTAGTTGCTTTGCTGGCCTTCCTGGTTGACCTTGGTGAAGCAGGCGTTCGCGGTGGTGCACGCCGGCAGGCCGTACTGGGAGCGGAACACCGCCAGGTCGGACTCGGCGGTCGGGTCGTCGCCGGCGTCCACGATCGCGACGGTCTGGCCTCCTCCCGCTGTGGCTGACGGCAGGTTATACGCGGACTGCAGGTCAGCCGGGGTGACCGCGGAGGATGGCGGCCCTGCTGCATCTGGCGTTATCCGATGGCTGGAGGGAGTGCGGATGACCGCGAAGCAACGCATAAATCCGGCGGGCTGGCGGGAGTTGCACCCGGCGTTGGTGTTCGTGGTGAGATCTGGCGCAGCTGACACACTCTGGCTGGTCTGGCTGAATGGCGAGGTCGCGGCCAGCGCACCGCTGGCCACCGCCAGCGGCAGCACGATCGCGACGCATGCCGTCAGCGGCTTGCGCATCAGCCGGGCCAGGCCGGACAGCAAGCCGCCGGATAGCTGGATCATGTGAAGTCCCTTCTGCTGAGCCTTCCCGCCGCCGGGGGCGGCCGTTTGCCGCATCGGCCATGAGCCCTACACGGGCACGAACTCGTCGTCACCGTCCTGCTCCTCCTCGGGTGGATAGGAGGGCCCAGCCGGACTTGGCTGGCCGGACTGTCGTCCACCAGAGTTGGCCGATGGTCCGCCGGGACCTGCTGCCGGGCGCTCCGGTTCGCGGGCTTCGGCCTGCGAGCGGTGCTGCCTGCCTTCCGGCTCGCTTGCCGTGCTGACCTGATCAGTCAATGAACGCGCCTTTCGGTGACATCAGCGTCGCTCAGCAGTGTGGGCTGGCCAGGCACGAAGAGGCATCGTGCAGATCACTCATTTATTTCCTGGCGGCCCGGGCGCGATTTTCCTGAGTACTGGCGCGATTTTCCTGAGTACTGGCGGGGCTTCCCAGGGCCGCTGGGTTGCGCCTAGATGATCCGCGCTTCGACGGCAGTGACCGCCAGTGCAGTGCGGGAGGTAACACGCAGCTTGCGCATAGCCGACGCCAGGTGGTTGTCGACGGTCCGCACGGAAAGCACCAAGAGCACCGCAATCTCCTGGTTGGTCTGGCCCTTGGCGACCAGGCGGACCACCTCACGCTCCCGTGGCGACAACTGGTCCCCGTAGCCCGGCCTGCCGCGGGCCGGCCGTGCGCGGGGGCCGGTCCCGAACTCGGCGAGCGTCTCGTCAGCGCGGACGGCGTCCCCGGGCGCTCCCAGCCGGCGCAGGCCGTCAGCCGCCTCCGACAGCAGCCGCAGGCCCGTCTCCCGCTGACCGTCGGCCAGCAGCGACCGGGCTTGCAACTCGCCGGCCAGCAGCGCGTCGTAGGGCCTTGGCAGCTCCCGCCAGGCCGTTGCGGCGCGTCCGAACTGAGCGCCTGCGCTGGCGTGCTGGCCGCGGGACTCAGCCAGGATCGCCCGGCACAGGATCAGGCTGGCCTTGGCCGCTGGTGCTGCCCGCCCGCGCACGCCGCGGCGGAACGCTTGTGCCAGCGACGCGGCTTCGCCGGCCCGCCCGGCTCCGGCCAAGGCCGCCATCCGCACCGGCACGAGGTCGGCCGCCCACAGCCAGGTCTCCTTGCGAGCCACCAGCGCGATTGGCTCGTCGGTGACCCGCAGCGCGTCGGCCGTCTCACCCGCCGCCAGGTGCATGCGGGCCAGCGACGCACACGGTTCCATCAGGTACTGGAAGTCGCCGCGCTGCCGGACCCCAGCGGCAAACCGCTCCAGGAGTTCCACCGCGTGCTGGGTGTCACCGGACGCGGCGGCGAGCAGGCCGCCGACCAGCATCCCCTCCAGCCGGGCCGCGGCTCGCACCGCGTCATCGGCAGCCAGCGCCGCCGCACGCTCGGCCAGTCCCGGCCAGGCTCCGGTGAGCCAGTCCAGGTGCGTCAGCATCCCGGCGAGATGTTCCTGCAACTGCAGGTGCTCGCAGCGGTCCGCTAGCTCGGCCGCATGCTCCAGGCTGCGCCGCGCCTCGGCGTACCGGCCCCACAACATCGCCGCCCGGCCAAAAATCGCGCGGGCGCGAGTGACCTGCAGGCTGTCGCCCGGCGTGCTTGGCTCCCACGGGATCTGCGCTGCCTGTTCCCATCCAGCCTCCTCGCCCAGCAGCAGCAGCGAACTGGCCCGGTCGATCGCCAGCCGCAGCCGCTCGACCGGCGGCGCGCCACCAGCAGATACCTCGGCCCGCCGAAGCCACCGCAGGTGCTCGCGCGCCGAGCAATCACCACCCTCCGGCACACCCAGCAGCATCATTGCCCGCGCCGCTCGCAGCGAGCCCTGCGGCAGGCCATCAATTGCCCGCTCCAGTTCGGTCCGGGACGACTCCACCTCGTTCATCGTCACCAGCAGGCGGCCGAGATGGAACCGCAGACCGGCTTCCTCGCCCGATGCCAGGCCGGGGAGACTAAGCATGTCGCGCAGCGCCACGGCAAGAGCGGTCAGCTGCGACTCTTCTGGCAGCGCCAGCAGCACGACCTTGTCCATCAGCCGGGCCGTTTCGCCCGCAGCTAGCCGACCATGGGAAATGAGGCCGGCCAGCAGGCTGGCGCAGGTCGCCTGGTCGCCGACGGACAGGGCCAGATCAGCGGCCAGCTCTGCATGCTGCAGCCACCGCTGCGTGTCCCCGGCCTGGCGGAAATGCCGGGCCAGCGTGCCCGCGGGCGCGCCCAGTTGTGTCAGCGCCTCGCCCGCGCGCTGGTGCAGCAGCCGCTGGGCCGGGCCGGGCACCGCCTCATACACCGCACGGCAGGCCAGAGCGTGGCGGAAGGACACCAGACCCCGCTCCCCTTCGGCCAGCAGCGCGCATCCCAGCGCCTCGGAGATGCCAGACCGCGCCTGGTCCGTGTCCATCCCCGCGACCACGGCGATCACGTCCTCGCGGGCCGGCTCGGCCAGCACCGCCGCAGCGGACAGCACCTCCTGCGCGCCCCGGCTGAGCCGGGCCGAGCGTTCCAGTACCGCGTCGCGGATCGTCGGCGGGACTGCGAGCCGTTGCAGGCGCCGACGCACCCACCGGCCATCACGGCGGGTCAGGTCAGCTCGCGCGGCGAGCAGCCGCACCGACTCCTCCACCGCCAGCGGCACCCCGCCGGCCTGCTCGTGCAAGAACGCCGTGAAGCGTTCCGTCACCTGCTCGCCCAGCATCGATGCCACCAGCCCGGCGGTGCCGTCCTTGCCGAGCGGGCCCAGCGCCAGCCGCAGCCCGCGCCCGCCAGCAGCCAGCCGGGCCAGCCGCGGCAACAGCGACCCAGCCGGAACATCCTCCGGCCTGACCGTCACCAGCAACCCCGGCGCCGGGGTCCCTGCGGGCGAACGGGAGGCCAGGAACAGCAGGAACTCCAGCGTCGCCTCATCAGCCCAGTGCGAATCCTCCACCACCAGCAGCCCAGTACCCAGGCCAGCCAGCAACTCAGCCAGCGCCCGGAACAGCCGGCTCCGCGCAGCGGACGCGTCCTCAGCCGGCTCCGGCGGAGCAGGCAGCACGTTTGCCCATTCCGGGAACAGCGGGCGCAGCGCCCCCGCCAGCCCGCTCAGCCCCAGGCTCCCTATGTCGGCTACGGCCGGGCGCAGCGCATCAGCCACCGGGCCGAGGGTCTGCGGCTGGCGGAACGGCGGGCAGAACGCCACCACCGGCCGGGCCGCACGCCCCGCCGCGCCAGCCAGGTACTCGCTGACCAGCCGCGACTTGCCGATCCCCAGCTCGCCCTCGACCAGCACCACCGCGCCCGGCAGCGCCAGCGCCCCGGCCAGCCCGGCCAGCTCAGCGTCCCGGCCCGTGAACCTCGGCGTCGCGACCGGCGCCCGGGCCGGCAGCCGGGGCCGGTCGCCTCCGCCAGCTGACGGGCCCGTGGCCGGCCCGGTGCCACTGCGTCTGGTCGCTGACGGCGATGGCACTGCGGGCTCCCTTGCCGTAGATCACCTGGCCAAGGCCATTTTGCCCAGGTAGGAGCCATTCCGCCAGGTCTCCGGGACGCTGTTTACTCTTCTCATTCCATCCGACGGCGCAGCGGAACGCTGCGGAGCAGTTGCTGCCGGGGCGTACCGCTGCCGCGCCGTTCCTGGAGCTATGGCGGGAGGATCCCCAAAGAGGTACCAGCGGGGCGCGCGCACGCAGCCGACGACACGATCGCGCGGCGGTACAGGCTGTGCGGCCGCGCGTTTGACCTTCGCTCAGCCGGTGACGGCGGCGGTGTCGAGCTGCCAGGAGCGCCATTCGTCGAGGATGCGGAAGCCGAGCTCGTCGTTGATGGCGATCATGTGCTTGTTGCCGTCCGCGTTGCCGGTCAGGATGTGCGCCATGGCCGGCTCGGCGCCGGCCAGCATCTGCAGCATGGCCACCTTGACCAGCAGGCCGAGCCGGTGGCCGCGATGCTCGCGGCTGACCGCGGTGACGCCCTGGTAGCCCCATTCGGTGTCCCATGGCTCCACATAGATCTCGGTCAGCCCGGCCAGCTCACCGGTGCGGTCGCAGCGGGCCGCCACGCTGTAGCGGCGGATGCCGACCGCCGCCGAATGGCGCTCGCCTTCGCGCACCCGCTCGACGTCGGGCCGGTGCGCTTCGTACCCCGGGTTGCGCGGCGCGTCGGCCATGGCCGATGACACGATCGCCACCCCCTCCAGGTCCTCCTCGGGGGTGGGCCCGGTCCAGCTGACCAGCGAGTAGCCCTGGGCCGCCGCCTCGGCCCGGCCGCGGAGCGCGGCCAGCTTGCCGGCCGGGATCGCGGCCACGTCGAGCACCCGGCGGATGTCAAGCAGCCCGGCCCGGGCGCCCACCGCGGCGCAGAACGCCGCGCCCGGGGAACCGCACCGGGTCTCGCCGGCCAGCAGCGTGCGGCCATGCCCGGCGGCCCTGGCCGCCGCGTGCCGCAGCAGGGCGGTGCCCACGCCGCCGCGCCGCGCGGCCGGCGCCACCATGATGGTGAGCTCGCCGATGTGCTTGTTCTTCCGGTGCGGCAGCGCGAGCAGGTAGGCCCCGGCCACGGTCCGGCCGGCGCCGCCGGTGCCGCCGGTGCCGTCAATGGCCAGCGCCCGTTCCCGGGGGTCGCTGTTCCAGCCTTTGCGTATCCAGTTGGTGAATACCCGTTCGCTGGTGGGCGGGCCGTCCGGGTCGTCCTCGGGCAGGCCGGCCAGGTACATCTCGTACAGGGCCGGTGTGACACCAGGTTCGGTGTCCGGGTCAAAGTCCTCGATGCGCACCTGACCAGCAAAGCCGGGCACGCCCGCCGGCGCCACTGGTTATTCGGGCAGGTCGCCTGCGGCCAACCGGCCCGGCCGGGCGGGGAAAGGGGCGCGCCGGTACCACACGCCGGGCGCCGTGATAGACATGGCACCCGGGAGAAACTGCCTGCTGTGAGGTCCGCCGATGAGGGAGCGCTGTCCACAACCAGGTCGTGACCGCGCGGGGTGGCGCCGATGAAGGAACGCTGCCCGCAGCCGGCCGCTGACTGCGCGAGGTGGCGCCGGTGAAGGTCGCCGTCGTCAAGGAGCTTCCCCCGGAACGGCGGGTGGCGCTGACCCCGGACGCCGTCGGCAAGCTGACCGCGGCCGGGCTGGAGGTGCTGGCCGAGGCCGGGGCGGGCGAGGCCGCCTGGTTCAGCGACAGCGGCTACGCCGAGGCCGGCGCGGCGGTGCTGTCCCGGGATGAGCTGATGGCCGCCGCGGACGCCATCGTCACCGTGGGCAAGCCGGACGCCGCGCTGGTGGCCGGGCTGCGGGCCGGGCAGGCGGTGTTCGGCATGCTGGCCCCGCTGACCGACCCGGAACTGGCCGCCACGCTGGGCCGGGCCGGGGTGACCGCGGTCAGCCTGGACGGGCTGCCCAGGACGCTGTCGCGGGCGCAGCAGATGGACGCGCTCAGCTCGCAGGCGAACGTGGCCGGCTACAAGGCGGCGCTGGTCGCGGCGGGCGCGTACGGCCGGTTCTTCCCGCTGCTGATCACCGCGGCGGGCACCGCCCGGCCGGCCAAGGTGCTGGTGCTGGGCGCCGGGGTGGCCGGGCTGCAGGCGATCGGCACCGCGCGGCGGCTCGGCGCGGTGGTCAGCGGGTACGACGTGCGGCCCAGTTCCAAGGGCGAGGTCGAGTCGCTCGGCGCCACCTTCGTCGAGCTGACGTCGGTGACCTCGGCGGCCGGCGAGGGCGGCTACGCCCGCGAGCTCACCGACTCCGAGCGCCGCGCCCAGCAGGCCGAGCTGAGCGGGCACATCGCCGCGCACGACGTGGTCATCACCACCGCGCAGGTGCCGGGCCGGCGGCCGCCGGTGCTGGTCACCGAGGACACGGTGAAGGCGATGGCGGCCGGCTCGGTCATCGTGGACATGGCGGCCAGCGCGCTGGGCGGCAACGTGGCCGGGTCGGTGCCGGACGAGCAGATCGTCACCGAGAACGGGGTCACGATCATCGGCGCGGGACGGCTGCCGTCCACGGTGCCCGCCGCGGCCTCGTCCGCGTTCTCCCGCAACATGTCCGCGCTGCTGCTGCACATGGCCAGCGACGGCGCCCTGGCCATCGACCTTGACGACGAGATCCAGGCGGGCGTGGTCATCACGCACGACGGCACGGTGGTGCACGGCTCGACCGCCGCGCTGCTGTCCCCCGGCGAACAGGGAGGTGCCCAGTGACGTCGGCCCTGCTGACCGACATCGCCATCTTCGTGCTGGCCCTGCTGGTCGGGTTCGAGGTGATCAGCAAGGTGCCGGCGACGCTGCACACGCCGCTGATGTCGGCGGCCAACTCCATCCACGGGATCGTGCTGGTCGGCGCCATGCTGATCGCCGCCGCCGCGGACAACGCGCTCGGCTACGTGCTTGCCTTCATCGCGGCCTTCTTCGCGGCGATGAACGTGGTCGGCGGGTACGTGGTGACCGGGCGGATGCTGAAGATGTTCCGGCGCCGCCCTCCCTCGCCCGACGGCACCGGGGGCGCGGAATCATGAACGAGCCAGCGTTCACCTGGGTGACTCAGCTGCTCTACGTGGTGGCCGCCAGCTGCTTCGTGCTGGGACTGCACCTGATGAACACCCCGGCGACCGCGCGGCGCGGCAACCAGCTGTCCACCGGCGGCATGGTGCTGGCCGTGGTGGTCACCTTCGCGTTGATCATCCACAACGACGTGATCAGCGCCACCGGCTGGACGGTGATGCTGATCGGCGCGCTGCTCGGCGGCGGCGCGGGCCTGTACGCGGCGCGCACGATAGCCATGACGGCGATGCCGCAGCTGGTCAGCGTGTTCAACGCGGTCGGCGGCGGGGCGGCGGCGCTGGTGGCGATCAACGACTACGTGCACGCCGG